>NZ_JBVIEB010000006.1:457314-505756 GCF_055572075.1 Streptomyces sp. NPDC030820 | reverse complement strand
GAGTCAGGGCGACGGCTGCCGCGCCGGTGGTGGTGATGCCGGTGAGGGCGAGGGTGCGAAGGCGAGCGATGCGGGTGCGGGTGGTCATGGTCATAGAAATGCAACTCTCCGGCGGGGAAATCGTCGGCACCGGCCGCTGTTGTTCGCGGCGGCGTTGGCTGCCCGCAGGGACGGGGCAGGCCTAGAGGGATTCGCTCGGTCCGTATTCCGGCTCCCAGCGACGACAGCAATAGTTAGCGGGGGCCAGGGCGGGGCGCAATGATGTGACGTACTACCCCACTACGTAGAAAATGTCCTAAATGGATAGGTTATAAGTCGTCTTTCCCGTTCAGGCCTATATGGGGCTACGGCCGTCTTTAGGATGTGATCCCGCTCTCGTGGGCAGCGTCACGACTCCAGCCCTCCGGATCGGGTTTTGCAGCCACCGTTTGCGGCCCTGGTCGGGGCGGCGTGCTCGTCACCGCGGTCAGCGACGACGACCCGGCCTGCACGGCCCGACACCACATAAGGTCAATGCCCGGGAAACGTTGTCCGGGCGTGTTCATGTGCCGACCGGGTACGCGATCGCAAGCGGGCACGGCCGTGAGAGATCAGTAGCTCTTGATGGGAGATCGCCGTGCACATCTTGATCCTCGCTCGTGAACGGCCCCTGATCGACCGCGTCGCCTCACTGCTGCGGCAGCAGGATTTCGACGTAACAGGCGTCACCCGTGACGAGGAGGCGGTGGCGCGGCTGGAGACTGGCGCGGTCGACTGCCTCGTGATCGGTGGTGGAGTGCCTGAGGAATCCCGGAGTGACTTGCGGACCGCGGCCGAGGAGAGGCACATTCCGGTCGTTGAGGGTGCCTTGGCAGGCAAGGATCCAGAGGTGTACGCGCGAGATGAGCTCGGGCCGCAACTGCGGTACGCCGTCGGTGCCGGGGAATAGGACACCGGATTCTCGGCGGCCCGATCGGGGATCTCGTATGGCAACGGTGGTGGTGCCAGTGCCCGGCTGGACCGCCGACCGGTTCAGGGCGAAGCGGCTGTGGCTGATCGCGTTCGGCGCGTCCTGGCTGGGTCCGTGTCGGCCGAGCCGGCCTGGTCGACCGTGGTGACGCCGACACCGTGCGGCTCACGCTCCTATTGGCATGGCGAACCTTGGCGTGGCCGAAGTGGCGGTCGGGTACTCGGCCGCCGTCACGGGCACAGGCCGGTGCCCGTCGCGGAAGGCAGGTGGAGGTAGCCATGGCTCAGCAAGTACGGGAGATCATGACGTCGGACCCGGTGACGGTGGCCGAGCAGACGCCGCTCACCGAGGTGGCACGGCTCATGCGGGAGCGGGACATCGGCGACGTCATCGTCGGCGACGCCGACCATGTCCGCGGCCTGGTGACCGACCGCGACCTGGTGATCAGGGCCATCGCCGAGCACCGCGATCCCGACACCACCACCGTCGCGGACGTGTGCAGCACCGACCTGATCACCTGCTCACCGCAGGACGCGGTGGACCAGGCTGTCCGGCTGATGCGTGAAAAGGCCGTGCGGCGGCTGCCGGTCGTCGACCATGGTCACCTCGTCGGTGCCCTCAGCCTCGGCGACCTGGCCGTCGAGAAGGACCCGCGCTCGGCCCTGGCCGACATCAGCACCGCCGAACCGAATCGCTGAGGCGGCCATCCCGCCTCACGGCAGATGGTCCCCGGGCCCCTACGACGTATCCGATTCCTCTACGACGTATCCGACGTACACCTGCACGACGCGGCTCGCCTTCGGTGACCGCGCTGTTCGGCGTACCCGGCGGCGCGGTGATCTGAAGGGCCTCCACGCCCGCCTGCGCCTTGCCGACGGTGTTGTCGTGCCGCAAGCCAGTGGCCACCGGAGTGACGGGCTGCCGCCCGCGTGGCGCGCCGCCGTCGTTCGGGACCGCACGATGCAGAAACTGCCACAAGGCAGCAAGCCGCACGAGAGCCCTCAGCGATGAGATTCAGGAGGCTTTATTGGCCACCCGCGTCCACCACCCCCGCCGCAGTCGCGTCGCGATGGCTGTCGCGGTGCTGGCCGGTGTCCTTGACCTGCTTTGTTTCGGCTGCACCCCCCAGGTGCCGGGTGACATCGAGGCGGCTCCGGTGCACTCGCCCGGCGTGAACTGGACGGCGGTGCAACAGGCCATCGGCACGCAGCTGGCCACTGAGGACGGCGGTGTACACACCGCCGAATGGCTGCGCACCGACCTGCACGTGGTCAACGCGGGCATCACCGAGAGCCCGGGGATGGAACTCGGCGCCGAGGCGTCCTTCCACGAGACGACGCCCGGGAAGGTCGTCTTGATCGGCGAGGCCACCCTCACCCAGGACGAACTGAGCAAAGCGGCCGACCGCCTGCAACAGGGCGGCGTGGAGATCACCGCGATCCACAAGCACCTCCAGGCGGAGTCCCCCCGCCTGTGGTGGCTGCACTACGCCGCCTACGGCGAGCCGGTGCCCATCGCACGCACCGTGCACGCCGCGCTGGCCGCCACCGGCATCCCCGCACACCAGCCGAGCGAGACACAGTCCCCGCTCACGTTGGACACGGCCGCACTGGACCGCTTCATCGGCGCCAAGGGCGTGAACGAACACGGCACCTACCACTTCCACGTCCCCGTGGCCCAGAAGGTGACCGACACCCGGGCCCAGGTGACCCTGCCGTACCTGATGGAGGCATCCACCCTGCTGATGTTCCAGCCGCTGGGCGCAGGCCGCGCGGCCGTCAACGGTGACTTCACCATGACGGCCGGCCAGGTCAACCCGGTGATCAAGGCATTACGCTCCCGGGGCATCACGATCATCGAGCTGCACAACCACATGCTCCACGAGCAACCCCGCCTGTTCTACCTGCACTTCTGGGCGACCGGGCGGGCCACCACACTGGCCCACAGCCTGCGTGCGGGCCTCGACCAACTCCACGCACCCCGCACCTGAGGCCCCGCGACCGCTCGGACGAACAGGTCTCGCCCGGGCAGCCAACCGCCCAAGAGCACAGCCTCTCCCTCTCCAGCCCTGCACCCGACTCCCGCAGTCTGGTACAGGGGCAACTGACATATACCCTCTCGACATCTGTGAAGGAGCGCCTGACATGGCCGTCGTTCAAGAAAGCACCGTCGCCACTCTCGCCGAGATCGTGCACGAGATCGCCGGGATCCCGGCGGAGCATGTCCAGCCGGACAAGTCGTTCACCGATGATCTGGACATCGACTCGCTGTCCATGGTCGAGGTCGTTGTCGCTGTCGAGGAGCGCTTCGACGTCACGATCCCGGACGAGGCCGTCAAGAGCCTCAAGACCGTCGGCGATGCTGTCGACTACATCCTCAGCCACCGGACCTGAGCCACCGTTCCCCGGACAGACAGCCCTCAGCGTGCGCCGCGCACCGGCGCGCGCCTGACACCTCGTGCAGGATCGGCGCTCGCTCGGGTCTGCTGCGGCTGCCCCGGCCGGGTGCCGGCAGTACGGAGAGCCGGCCGACAGGCGGCGGGGCCGGAGCTGCACGAGTCAGCCCCGGCCCCCTCACCCTCAAGAGCCTCTTTGGCCCCCCCTTGGCCATCCCGCAGGATCAGTGCCTCGCAGCGGTCGGCGAGCCAGTCCCGACGGCGCGCTGCTCGCCGCGTCCGGCGGTCACGGCCTACGCAGAGCCCTCCTGAGCCACGGGGTGCCTGCAGCGGACGGCGACGGCCGCGATGTCGTCCTCGAGTCTTCCTCCGCTGTAGTGGAGCAGATCCTGGTGAAGCTGGTCCAGCAGCTCACGGGGCGCCGCCGGGCCGAGCTGCCGCATCCACTCCGGTAGCGGGAAGAAGGTCCCGGTGCGGTCCCGGGTCTCCGTTACGCCGTCGGTGTAGAGCAGTATCTGGTCGCCCGACGCGAAGTCGACGGTGTCGACGTGGTAGTCCTCTCCGAGGAGCGCCGCGAGATTGAGAGGCGGTGAGGGGATGGTGGGCTCAAGGATGCGGATCTCTCCGCTCTGCATCAGCAGTGGCGGGGGGTGCCCACAGTTGAGGATCTTCACATGCCCACCGACGTGCGGGATCTCGGCGATCAGAGCGGTGGCGAAGTGCTCCGGCTGGTCCGGATCGAGGATCGCGACGCTGTAGCGGCACATGCTGGTCTCCAGGCGATGGATGATGCCCCTCAGATCGGGCTGGTCGTACGCGTTCTCCCGGAAGCAGTTGATCACCGCCGAGGCCGCCCCCACCGCCGACAGCCCCTTGCCGCGCACGTCACCGATGAGCAGCCGGACCCCGTACGGCGTGTCGGCCACCTCATAGAAGTCGCCACCGATCCGGGCCTGCTCCTGGGCCGCCAGATACAGCGACTCGATCTCGACGTCCTGGACCCGGCGCGGCAGCGGGCGCAGCAGCACCTGCTGCGCTGCGTCGGCGACGAGCCGGATCTGGAAGAGTGTCTCCTCTCGCTGGAGTCGGAGATGGCTCGTGTAGGCGGCCGCCAAAGTGACCGCGACGATCGCAGCCGCCGTGTAGGGCGTGCCCAGATCGGAGTAGACGAGGCTGAGCCCGATCATGACCAGCAGACAGAACGCCCCCAGCAGGACCGTCGAGAGCACGGGCCACATCGCGGCGGCGAGGGCGGGTGCGGCCGGCAGGAGACGGCTGAAGGCGATCTCCCTGGGGGTGGCGAAGGCCAGGCCGGCGATGAGGACGGTGAGAAGCACCGGGGACAGCATCACGGGCTCGCGCCGGCCACTGTATGGAGGGCCGTGACGTCCAGGCCGTCCTGTCCTGATCATAAAACGTATCTTATCGGGGCATAACGGGCTTCGTGCCGTGAGAACGCATGCTCACGCGACAGCCGCGCGACGGGATGGATCAACGTCACCTTCTCCACAGTGGTGCTATCAAGGGTGTATGGAGGTATTTTCCGGGCATCCTCGGAGCCCGGAACGTCACCCGCCCGTCGAACGCTCGCGCGAACGTGGCGCTTCCCTGCTGGACCTGCGCAGTGCGGCCGGTCAGGTGTTCCTTGTCCAGGTCTTGATCGTGGTCCTGCTGGTCGTGGCCGCGGTGGGGGCCATGGTGCTCCAGACGGCGCGTGACGCTCTGCAGCTGGGGCGACGGGAGTCGGTCGTCGCGGCCCAGTCGTTCGCGAGTGCTCCTGGCGTGGCCGCGGCGCTGCAGAGCCGGGATCCGACAGCGTTGCTCCAGCCTCGGGCCGAGGCCGCGCGAAAGCGTGCGGGTGTGGATTTCGTCATCGTCATGAGCACGAAGGGGATTCGCTACACGTATCCCTATCCGCGGGAGATCGGGAAGAAGTTCGTCGGCACCATCGCACCGGCGCTGAAGGGCCGTACCGTCGTCGAGCAGGCCGGCGGGCCGCCACTGCCCGCCGGCAAGGGGACGGCCGTGCAGGCGGTGGTCCCGGTGACCGACTCGCACGGCAAGGTGGTCGGCCTGGTCTCCGCCGGAATCACGGTCAAAGCCGTCACGGGACTGTGGACGCCCCAGCTGCCGATCATCCTGGGCACCGGCGCGGCCGCACTGGCGCTGGCGGTGACGGGAACGACGCTGGTCTCCCGGCGGTTGCGGCGGCAGACGCACGGCCTGGCCCCGGAGGAGCTGGTGCAGCTGTACGAGCACCACGACGCGGTTCTGCACGCGGTGCGGGAAGGAGTGCTGATCACCGGCGCCGACGAACGACTGATGCTGGCCAACGACGAGGCGACACACCTGCTCGGACTGCCGGCGGACGCACCGGGGCGCCCGGTGCGGGAGCTGGGACTGCCGGAGCCGATCACGGGTCTGCTGACGTCGCCGGAGGCGGTCACCGATGAGGTGCATCTCGCCGGGCACCGGCTGCTGTCGGTGAACAAGCGGCCGACGTACCCGCAGGCCGACCGGGGAGGCAGCGTGGTGACCCTGCGGGACACCACGGAGCTGGCTGCGGTCACGGGGCGGGCCGAGGTCGCGCGGGAGCGGCTGAAGCTGCTGTACGAGGCGGGGGTGGGCATCGGGACCACACTGGACGTGGAGCGTACGGCCCAGGAACTGGCCGACGTGGCGGTGCCGCAGTTCGCCGACCTCGTGACGGTGGATCTGCTCGAAGCGGTGCTGCGGGGGTGGGAGCCGACGGCGGAGGGCTGGCGGCATCTGCGCCGGGCGGCGATCGGCGGCGAACAGCGGGTGATACCGGTGTATCCGCTGGGCGAAGTGATCACGTTCTCGGGCCGAACGCCGCAGATGCAGGCCCTGCAGGAGCAAAGGGGCATGCTGGAGGCGGACCTGCGGCAGGCACCCGGTTGGCGGGAGCAGGATCCGGAGCGCGCCAGGAAGGCCCTGGAGTACGGGTTGCGGTCACTGGTGGCCGTACCACTGCGGGCGCGGAACGTGCCGCTGGGCGTGGCCAACTTCTACCGGACGGCGGCTTCCCCGTCGTTCGAGCCGGAGGATCTCACCTTCGCGCAGGAACTGGCCGCGCGGGCGGCGGTGGCCCTCGACAACGCCCGGAGGTTCACCCGGGAGCACGCGATGGCGGTGACGCTGCAGCGCAGTCTGCTCCCGCGCAGGCAGCCGGAGCAGGACGCACTGGAGGTGGCCTGGCGGTATCTGCCCGCCGAGGCGGGCGTGGGCGGGGACTGGTTCGACGTCATCCCGCTGCCGGGCACTCGAGTGGCTCTGGTGATGGGTGACGTCGTCGGTCACGGTCTGCACGCGGCGGCGACGATGGGCCGGCTGCGCACCGCGGTGCACAACTTCTCCACCCTGGACCTGCCCGTGGACGAGGTGCTCGGGAACCTGGACGACCTGGTCGTCCGCATGGACAACGAGGAGAACACGGGCGATGCCGCGGACAGCCACGAGGGCGCGGGGGTGACCGGCGCGACCTGTCTGTATGCGGTCTACGACCCGGTGACGGAGACCTGCACGATGGCCCGTGCGGGGCACCCCGAGCCGGTGGTGGTACACCCGGACGGGACTGTCGTGTGCCCTGCCGTGCCGGCCTCCGCGCCCCTCGGTCTGGGCGGCTATCCCTTCGAGACCGTGGATGTGTCCCTGCCGGAGGGTTCACAACTGGTGCTGTACACCGACGGCCTCGTGGAGGACCGCACCCACGACATCGACGTCGGGATGGAGAGGCTGCGCCGGGCTTTGGGCGGTTCCGGGGATCGCACGCCGGAGGAGACGTGTCAGGCGGTGATCGACGCGCTGAAGCCGTCACACTCCTGCGACGACATCGCTCTGCTGACGGCACGTACCCGGAGGTTCCCGCCCTCGGGTGTGGCCAAGTGGGACGTGCACCCGGACCCGGCGCTGGTTCCCGCGGTGCGGGCGCGCTGCCGGGAGACGTTGCTGGAGTGGGGGCTGGAGGATGCCACTTTCGCCACGGAGCTGATCGTCAGCGAGTTGGTCACGAACGCGATCCGGTACGGCTCGCCGCCGGTCGGCGTACGGCTGCTGCGCGGACGCTGTCTGATCTGCGAGGTGTCGGACGGCAGCGGCACCTCGCCGCGCCTGCGGCGCGCGGCGACCACGGACGAAGGCGGACGGGGGCTGTTCCTGGTGGCGCAGTTCGCCCAGCGATGGGGAACGCGGTACACCACCCACGGCAAGGTCATCTGGACGGAACAGGTTCTCCACGACGGCACGTCCGCCGCCTCGGGCCTCGCACCGGTCGACTTCCTCCTCGACCAGTTCGACCTCGACCAGTTCGATGATCCCGGCTTGTGAGCCGAAATGAACCCCATGCGGGCGGGGCATCGAGATTTGAGACACGTTTTACACGACGTACGCAACTGCGCCGACTCCCTCGCTGTCTGACAGGGAGTCGGGCCCGTCAGGGCTGAAGAGCGAGAGAGCGGGGCAGGTCGTGGGACGGCGCAAGGGCGGCATAGGGATCGCACTCGTCACGGCTGCGATGCTGGTGGGCGCGAGTGCCTGCGGCGGAGGCGGCAGTGGCAAGGCGAGCGGGGACGACGCAAAGGCATCGGGCAAGCCGAGCGCGAACGCCTCCCCGTCACCGACCAAGCCCGCCGGCCCGCCGATGCTGCTGGAGACGATCACCCCGCAGACAGGAACCACGGTCGGCGTGGCCATGCCGATCTCGGTGATCTTCACCAACCCGGTGGCGGCGAAGGCACGGGCCGCGGTCGAGAAGCACATGAAGGTGAGCGCCTCGCAGCCGGTGGTCGGCGCCTGGCACTGGATGGGCGACCGGCGCGCCGACTGGCGGCCGAAGACGTACTGGCCCTCCGGTACGAAGGTGAAGATCGACGCCGACATCACGGGCGTCAGCAATGGCAACGGGCGCTACGGGGTGCACAACTACACGCACACCTTCACGATCGGCGACGACGTGCGCGCCGACGTGTCGGTGACCGGCCACACCATGAAGGTGACCCGCAACGGCACGCTGGTCCGCACCCTGTCGATCAACGCGGGCAGCGCCCAGTATCCGACGTGGAACGGCACGATGGCCGTCATCGACAAGCAGGAGAAGGTCCACATGACCTCCTGCAGCGTCGGCATCAGCTGCGACAAGGGCAGCCCCAACTACTACGACCTGACACTGCCCTGGGACGTCCACCTGACCCAGTCCGGCACCTACGTGCACTACTCGACCGGCGACCCCAACCCGGGCAGCGGCAGCGCCCGCGGCTCGCACGGCTGCGTCCACCTGTCCCTCTCCGACGCCAAGTGGTTCTACGGCCAGGTCAAGCAGGGCGACCCCGTCACCATCACCGGCTCACCCCGCGCCAAGGCCCCGGCCGACAACGGCTACGCCGACTTCAACCTCACATGGGACCAGTGGCTCGCGGGCAGCGCGTCCGGGGAGGGGACGACCGGGACGCTGTGATGCGCGGCGGTGGCGGCGCCGAACGGCTTGCCGGGCCCTACCCCGGAAACGTGCGGTCGTGCCCTCTGGTTTCGCCCGGTGAGGCGGCCCGGCCGAGTGCCTGGGCCGGCGCGCCGACGGGCTCCACCACCGTCGTCCGTAGCTCCGGCACCGTGTGGACGCCGCCCTGGGTCAAGGCGCGGGGGCGGTGCGGGCGCCGTCCTTGACGACGAGGATGCGGGGATGCGGCAGCAGCCGCCGGCCGGTCACCGTCAGATCCTTGCCCCACAGGCCCGGCGCCTCGTCGAGACCGACGAAGACGATGTCCGCCCGGTCGGCCAGTCGCCGCAGCACCGTGGCCGCAGTGCCGTCCGGCCAGAGGGCCGGGCCGGTGGTCGGCCTCGAAGCTGACAGCGTGTGGCCGCTCGGCCGCGGGCGTGCTCAGGGCCCTTGTGACCGGCTCCCGGCAGGAGGGCGAGAGGGCGGGTGTGCTGCCGGTGAAGTGCAGCAGACCCGCCGACCGCACCGGCTCTTGGTCCAGCAGCTCGGGGCCGGGCATCCAGGCCGCCGAGCCGGCTCGGGCGCGAAGTCGAACGCGGCCATGTATCCACTCACCGGCCGAACGCCGCTCACCGAGGTGAGCCGCCCGATCACGTACCCCACTATGGAAGGGACGCGTGTGCACGGGCCCGAGCGGAGGTGGAGTGCCATGTCGAGCGGTGCCGTGCTCGTGCGCCTCGCCGACGACGGGCGGATCCTCGACTGGTCCGCGCGGGCCGCGGACCTGCTCGGCCGCTCCCGGCAGGAGGCTGAGGGCCGCACCGTGGCCGAGCTGATGGGCGGGGGCGACGGCGCCGTGGGACGCAGGAGCTTGCTGACGGGTCTGGGCACCGTGTCCGTACGGCCGGTGGTCTCCGGCGACTCACTGACGTGGGAGGTACGCGACGAGCAGGACGACGGCACCGCGGCCAGGGATCTCGCGGTCCTGCGGACCTTGTTCGTCCACTCGCCGATCGGCCTGCACATCCTGGACGGGGATCTCCGCATCGTCCGGTCCGGGAGCGGCATGCGCCAAGCACCGCCGGGGGCGGAGGGTGCACCGGCCGGCCAGGACTTTCCTACAGCCCTGGGTCCTGAGGATCCCGAGAAGGAGCGCGCGGTGGCGCGCCGGGTTCTCCTGACCGGGGAGCCGGTGCTGCAGCGCGTCGTCCGGGCCGTGCCCAAGCGCGGCACGGGCAGACCCGTGGCCTACTCCTTGTCGTACGTGCGCCTCGAAGGGGTGGACGGCGAGGTGCTGGGCCTCGTCGCCTGGGCGCTTGACGTGACCGAGCACGAGCGGGCAGTGCAGCGGCTGAAGCTGCTGGAGAAAGTCCGCGCCTCGGTGGGTCAACGGCTCGAAGTCGTGGCCGTGTGCCAGGAGTTGGTGGACGCGGTCGCACCGGAGTTCACGGGCATCGTGGTGGTCGAGGTCATCGAGGACGTCATCCGGGGCGAGGAGCCGCCGCTGGCTCCGGTGGACCAGGACGTGCCGTTGCGGCGAGCAGCCTTCAAGGGGCTTGTTTCGGCTCACCCGGTGGGGGACGTGCGCCGGCTGCCGGAGGGCACGCCCTTCTCCCGCGTCCTGAACGATCTGCGCACCAGGCTCGTCACCGTGACCAAGGACAGCCCCTGGCTGTCGGCGGACCCGGCGCGGGCCGACGCCATCGTCCAGTCGGACGCGCACTCCCTGATCGTCGCGCCGCTCACCATGCGCGGTCAGGCGCTGGGTGTCGTCAGCTTCTACCGGCACCGGGACGAGGAACCCTTCGACGAAGGGGACATCCCGCTGACGTCGGACATCTGCGCCCACGCAGCCCTGTGCATCGACAACGCCCGCCGCTTCACCCGGGAGCGGACCATCGCCGCGAGCATCAAGCGCAGGCTCCTGCCGCAGCGGACGTCGGCACCGTCCACGATGGACGTGGCCCCCATGCACATCCCGGGGGCGGGTGGTGGAGGCGCGTGGTTCGACGTGATCGAACTGGCCGGGGGCCGGACGGTACTGGTACTCGGGGACGTGGTCGGCCGGAGCGTCGCCACCGCGACCACGATGGGACAGTTGAGGACGGTCATTCACGCACTGGCCGCGCTGGACCTGGAGCCGAACGAACTGATGGCACGGCTCAGCGACACCGCCGCACGGCTGGCCGCCGAGCGGGCTGCGCTCCCCGCCGGGGATCCGCTGCACCGTGAGCCGCTGACCGCCTGCTGCCTGATCGCCTTGTACGACTCCGTCGACCACACCTGCACCCTCGTCCGCGCCGGCCTGCCCGAGCCGTACCTGGTCCGCCCCGGGGGCGACGCGGAGCGCCTGCCCACGCCGGCAGGCCCGGTGCTGGCCGGCACCGACCACGCCCCCTTTCCCGCGACCGAGATCCCGATGCCGGCCGGCACCATCCTCGCGGTCGGCAACGAGGACCTGCTGCAGCGCGAACGGCGGTTGCGGACCGTGCTGCGCGAAGGAGCGGAACTGCCGCTGGACGAGGTCAGCGACACGCTCGCCTACACGCTGCGGGACGACCACCCCGAGAGCGAGAAACTGCTGCTCCTGGCGCGCGCCAGAGGGCTGCCCGCCGACCAGGTGCTGACAGTGCCGCTGGCCGAGGACCTCGCTACCGTCCCGGAGGTCCGGGCGGCGGTGCTCGGACAGCTCGAAGCGTGGGAGATCGGCGCGGAGGCAGCGTTCACGACGGAACTCATCGTCAGCGAGCTGGTCGCCAACGCGCTTCGCCACGGCGCGCCACCGTACCGGTTGCGCCTCATTCTCGACGAGCGTCTGACCTGCGAAGTCCGCGACGCGGGCGACAGCGTCCCCCACCTGAAGCACGCCCGCACGATCGACGAGGGCGGCCGCGGCCTTTTCATCGTCGCGAGCGTCGCCGACGGATGGGGAATCCGGTACCACGCACAGGGCAAGACGGTCTGGGCACAGCAGCGCTTTGGTTGACGTGCTCTCTGGCCTGAAGTCCAGGGATTCCGGCCTGGGTCGTGTGACCCTTCCGGAGGCTTCCTGCTTCAACGCGCTGTGCGGACACGTGTGCCCGTCTTACCGGCACTCCACAGGCGTTTAGCGTCTCCACCCGTCCGGTGGCGACGATTCGGCGTCCTTCGAACAGGACGTTACGTGCTGCGTTGTGGTCGCGGTCATGCACGGTGGCGCACTCGCCGCACGTCCACTCCCGGACGTGCAGGGTTTGGGGCCGTCCCGGAATCCGCAGGTCGAACAGACCTGAGAGGACGGGAAGGCGCGGCCCACCTTGGCGAAGGTGCGGCCGTGCTTGACCGCCTTGTACGCCGGCATGCCGACGAACGCGGACCATCCCGCGTCGTGCACGGACTTGGCGAGCCGAGTGCGCCCGAGGCCCGACACCGCGAGGTCTTCCACGTACACCGCTTGGTTGTCGCGAATGATCTGTGTGGATGCCTTGTGATGCCAGTCCCGGCGCCGGTCGGCCACCTTGGCATGCTGGCGCGCGACCTCGATGCGGGCCTTGGCCCGGTTCTTCGATGCTGGTCGCTGAGCCAGACGTGCAGGGCCGGGCCGTCGGATGTACGCAGGTTCGTCAGGCGCAGGTTCGCCTTCCCACCTGCAAGCGGCTGGATCTGCACCGAGCCGCTGGTGGAGTGCTCGTGGGAGATGAAGCTGCCGGACGCCAACGGCGCGGCAACAGCTCCCTGTTGGCCGCCGACCACGGGGGCCGCCTCATCCACGCGGTGCGTGGTGAACAGCCGCCAGGGCTGGAAGAGGTAGAGCCCGACGGCCACCACGACGACGACGGCAGTTGGTGATCCAGAGGACCGGGCGCTTGGTTCGGCTCATGGGGATTTCCGTTTCTGATGGGTGTTCACGCGGGCCGTCGGTTGTTCAGCACTGCTCGGCGGGGCGCGTTCGCTCCTGTTCGGCAGCGGAGCGCCCGGCCCTCTCGCGGCGCAGCGCGTCGGTCGCGGACGGCGTCGAGTCGGACCTCGAGCAAGCCGACCTGCTCGCGGTAGCGCTCCAGCTCGGCCCGGACGAATGCGGCGTCCGCCACCTGGCGGGCCGCCTCCTCGCGGATCGCGCGGTCTCCTCGGCGAACTTCTCCTGCGCGGCGACGGCCATGTCCGCCGCCTCCTCGGCGAGCGCGGCGCGCTCCTCGGCGGCCAGGATGCGCTGCGCGGAGGCGCGGGTGACCGTCTCGATCCGGGCCTCGGCCGCCGCGGAGTCGGTGATGATCGCCAACTCCTCGATGTAGACGGGCAGCTCTGAGGTGAGTCGCTCGATGAGCGCGACCAGGGAGTCGCGTGACCGAGCGTCCTGGTCGGCCTCGACTGTCGCCATCGCTGTCGTGGCCGTCATCTCACTGGTCATGGCTTCCGCCGGGACCTGCTCGGACGCATCGGCGACGGGGGCATGTCCGGGCTGCGGGGGCACCGCCTCGCCGGCCGGGACCTGCCCGGCGACCGGCGCCTGAGCCCCCTTCGCCGCCCCCTCGGCCGCCTTCTTGGCCTCGGCCGCCGCGCGCTTGTCCTCCTTGCGCTGCTGCCGCTTGGCGCGGAACTTGCTGAACGCGCCGAGCGCGTTGTGCTCGGGGTGCCCGCAGTAGCGGGGCGCCGGCCCCTGCGCGTCGGGTGCGTGCGGCTCGGGCGGCATGGTGCAGCCCGGGTAGGCACAGGTGGGGGCGGTCTCGACGGATTCGACGGACTGGACGGTCATGTTCAGCCTTTCGTTGATGTGTTGGCGGTACTGGCTGATGTGTTGGCGGTGCTCGCTGGTACTCGGGCTCAGCGGTATTCGGGATTCCCGAAGTCGAACCGGCACCCGGCGTCCCACTGCGACCGCTGGTTGCCGTGCGCCGGAATGCCACCGGCGTCCTTGAGCAGCCGGGCCAGGTGCAACAGGTTCCACGTCATGAACGTGGTGTTCCTGTTGGTGAAGTCGTTGGCTGTACAGGACGTTCGGCGCAGTGCGTGGCGCCGTCCTCGTTGCCCAGCCGTGCTCGGTCATGTCCGGCCACACGCCGGTGGCGATCTCGTGATCGATCGGCCGCAGGTGCTCGACCTGAACGCCCTGCTTCTCCATGATTCGCGAGCTGAGGTCGATCAGGCCGTGCGTGTGGCTGCGCTCCGGGCTCTTCTTCAGCGTGCGGTTGAGGAACAGCGCACGCAGGTCGTCATGGCTCATACCCCTCAGTGCGGCGCGCGTCGGAGGTTACAAGTGACGCTCGAACCGTTCACGCCCGCCGAGTCCGGCCGAGGGGACGGGTACGGATCTGCCGGGGACGGTCGGCCCGCCCCGGGCGGTGGCGGGCCGCTCAGGTGCTCGGTGGCGTGGCGGTACGCATGCCCCCGAGCAGGGTGGCGAGGTAGCGGTGGGCGGTCTGAATGCGGTCCGCAAGGGTGCCGCCGTGGACGGTGACGGCGTGGGCGATGCCACACATGAGGGGGACGAGGTCGGTGGCGGCGAGGTCGGGGCGGACGGCCCCGGCATCGCGGGCCCGCTCGAGGAGCATGGTCCCGGTCGACTGGAGCGACTTCTTGAGTTCCGTGGTGCGCGGAAGGGCGTCCGTGGTCGTGGCGGCGACCGGGGGCAGGGCGGCATCGGTGATTTGTGCTTCGACGATGCGGGACAGGAAGTCCTCCAGGGCGCGCCCGTGGTCAGTGTCGTCCAAGGCGTGCCGGCCGTGTTCGGCGAGGGCTTCCAGGCAGGGGGTGGCGACGGTCTCCAGGAGCGCCTCGGGAGTGGCGAAGTGCCGGTAGACCGTGCCGACGCCGAGCCCCGCCCGGCGTGCGACGTCGTTGAGCTGCAGTGCGGTGCCCTGGTCGACCAGGTCGCGGGCGACGGCGACGATCCGCTCCCAGTTGCGGGCGGCGTCCTTGCGCAGCGGTGTGGTCGTCATGGGGGAACAGTCCAGGTCGCTCGTCTCAAGGCAGGCTTGCCGTCCGATCATATGCGGGTGTTTCCGGGGTGACGCGCCCGCTGTGGGGGCGGGCCGGGCAGCCCGCCCCCGCGGGGCTGTCAGCACTGGTCGCGCTGCCTGCCGAGGAAGCCGGTGATGATCTCCAGCCAGTGGTTCGGCTGCTCCAGGAAGGGCAGGTGTCCGGTGGGGAGCTCGGCGGTCTGCGCTCCGGGGATGGCCGCGGCCAGGTCGTACTGGAGGGCGGCCGGTATCAGGGTGTCGGCGGTGGTGACGACGACCAGGGTCGGGGCGGCGATCGCGGCGAGGTCGTCGCGGACGTCGGCACGGCGGACCAGGTCGACCTGGGCTCCGGTGCCGGGCGGGAGGGCGGAGGCGGTCTGCTCGGCGGCCGCCCGCACCTGGGCGGGAGTGAGGGAGTTCAGCAACGGCGCGCTCACGGCCAGCTGGGTCAGGTACTGGGCGAGCAGGAGGTGCTGTCCGGTGTCGTAGAGCTGGTGCCAGATCGCGGCGGCCAGCTCGGTGCGGGTGTCCACGCGGGCGAAGGTCGCGCTCAGGACCAGCGCGGTGACCCGCTGCGGGTGGCGGACGGCCGCTCGGATCGCGACCGGACCGCCGAGCGAGTATCCGCAGAGGGCGAACGTGTCGAGCCCTTCGGCGTCCGCCGCGGCGACGAGCTGGTCCGCCATGATGTCCAGCTGCAGGGGCGTGGGCGTGGTGGGGGTGTGTCCTGAGCCGGGGTAGTCGACCCCGACGACGGTGTGCTGCGCGGCGAGCCCTTCCATGATCGGCCCGTAGTTGGCGTCGATACCGCCGCCGGCGCCATGGGCGAGGAGGAGGCCGGGGCCGGAGCCGTGAACGGTGCGGGCATAGGCGGTCGGGACTGCGTGGGTCATGTCGTGTCCTCAGTCGGGTGGGGATTGGCGCGGCGGTGGTCCGGCGTGTCTCGGGGGCGGGCGCGAGGGGCCGACGCGACCGCGTGACGAGTGGCCGGCCTGTCGGCGTTACGGGCGTTGAGGGCGAATGCTCACGTGTCTGCGTCGGCCGACGTGGGTGCGTGGGCTTCGCTGAGCCGGTGCACGGCCTCGGCGAGCCGGCGGTCGGCCGCTGCGCGAAGCGGGGCGACCGGGTGGCTCTGGGGGCCGATGACCAGGCCGGTCCGGCCGGTCAGCGCGTTGTCGGTGGCGGCGACGATCGAGGGCCTGGCTGCCGCGGACGCCGGGCCGGAGGTGGAGCGCTCGAACTTGCGGCGTACCAGCGGCCACAGCAGCCGCAGCGGCGGGGAGACGATCTTCGGGTCGGTCAGGGTGCCGTTGGTCATCTCGGTGGCGGCGCCTCCGGGGTCGGCGGCGAAGACCGATACGCCCGTGCCGGCCAGTCGGGCCGCCAGGTCCAGGGTGTAGGCGAGGTTGGCGAGCTTGGCGCGGCCGTACCAGTGGAAGCCGTAGTAGCCGCCGGGCGGCTCGACGGCGTCGAACACCCGCTTGCCGACGGTGACCGCGCCCGAGGTCACGTTCACGATCCGGCTGGGCGCCCCGGCTGTGAGGGTGGGCAGCAGCAGTTCGGTCAGCAGGTACGGCGAGAGGTGGTTGACGACGAAGGACGCCTCGACGCCGCCCAGGGTCCGGTGCTGCGGGAACATCGCTCCGACGTTGTTGACCAGCACCGTCAGCGGTTCCCCCGAGGCATCGTGGTCGGCGGCGATCCGGTCGGCGAGCGCGCGCACCTGGTCGAGTGAGGAGAGGTCGGCGGACAGGAACTGGCCGGCGCCGTCCGGGCCCGCCTCGTTGATCCGCTTGACCGCTCTGGCCCCCCGTTCCGCGTCGCGCCCGACCACGGTAACCGCGAACCCGGCAGCGGCCAGCCCCAGCGCCGTCTCCAGGCCGATGCCCCCTGTCCCCGCCGTGACCACAGCTGTCTTCGTCATGAGCTCCTCCACCCCGAGACAATCGGATAGTTCATCCGGTTAGCCGGGACGGTAGCACACATCCGGATTAACTATCCGGTTAGGCGTCATGGTGCGGGCCCGCCTACACGGCTTGGGCCGCCACACGGGACGTCGTACGCCCCAGCCGCCCCTGCCGGCGCTCCTCGACGTCGCCGTGACGTACCGGGGACGCATGCGTAAGAACTCCGTAAGGCCGCAGGGTCAGTTGAGGCCGTTCCGTGTCCGGGAGCGTCCCGAATGAATCAGCGGCACCGAACGAAACTTCGACGCAACGGAATACGAAAGGGCTCGACCGTGCAGAGAGCTGGAATAGCGAAAACGGCATGGGCGGTAGTCGGTGCGACTGTCGCCTTAGCGGTCGGCGGAATTCTCACGGCCCCTGCCTCCCAAGCCGACGACGCCACTCCCATGACCGTCACACCGGCCCAGACCGCCGCCCCGACCACACCCGGCCAGAGTGAAATCCCGGGGCACCACCCAGACCTTCGACGGGGACTACGTCGTGGTGGGCGGTGCGAGCATGTTCGCCGGCAACTGCTTCAACGCCAGGGAAGTCAACGTCGCCAGCCGCCAGTACCGCGACTGCGGAGTCGACGCGCCGCCACCACATAGCGGTCATCCCTTGCCGCTGGGGAGCCTCCCGATTTCCAGGAAAGCCCCTTGCGCAGCGCTGCCTGGAGGCAAAGTGCCTCGACGGGGTGGTGGTCGCCACCGATGACGAACGCATCGAGAAGGCGTGTCACCGCCTGGGCATCGAGTGTATGCGGACTGGCGAACACCTCACCGGCACGGACCGCGTCGCGGAGTGCGCAGAACGCCTGCCCGCAGACGCCTACATCAACGTCCAGGGGGACGAGCCGTTCATCTCCCCCACCGCGATCGACGCTGTCTCCCAAGCCATGGAGTACCTGGCACCCGGAACCCTGGCAGTGAACGCGTACACGGAGCTGGACGACGCCGGTGCCGTCCTGGACCACAACGTCGTCAAGGTCGTCGTCGACGCCGAGCACAACGCCCTCATGTTCTCCCGGCAGCCGATCCCCTACCCGCGCGGTGACCGACCGAGGTACCTGCGTCAGCTCGGTCTCTACGGCTTCACCCGAACGGCCCTCAACACGTTCCGGCATCTCCCTCAGGGGCCGCTGGAACGTGCCCAAGGCGTGGAGATGCTGCGCTTCATCGAACATGGCCACGATGTACGGATGCTCGGCGTCGCGGACGAAGGGTTGGCGATCGACACTCCCGAGGACCTCGCGAGGGCCAGCACCTTGTTGCGGATTCACACCGAGCCTGCGATCGCCCGCTTCTCCTAATAACCGCGGTCGACCGCCGCTCCCTGGATCCGGCACTCTGCTCGCCCGCTTCCACTAGATCACGCTCCATCCCCGGGTGTCTGAACAGCGGCACGCTCGGCGTTTTGGCCACCGCCACTCCGGTCACTGGCCCAGGGGCCGCAAGGGTCGATGCAACCCGCAAGCTCCGGCGCGCGCTCAATTCCAGGGTTACCAACACGACCGAAACACATGTGTTCGAAATTCCGACCGGCTCGTTGAGCCGCAGGAGCAGCCACACAACCATCAAGGGGGACCTTGTGACTTCAGCCAGGACACCAGCACCTGCGACCCCCCATAACGTGGCCCGGAGTGAGGAGTGCTCGTACCGAGACGAGTCCAGCCGCGGGGCCTCTTTGCGGATCACGCTCACCATGACGCGGTGGCTGCCCACGCCGGCTTTCCGGGCGCTGAGCCGGCCCGGGTCAGGAGGCGCGCTGTGAAGAGGTTCTTCGATCGGGTGCGGATGGCGGAGCCGGAGGTCTCCGACGCCGAGGAGGAGCTCTTCGGCGGTCCTTTGCGCTACGACTTGGGCTGGTCGGAACACGAGCGTGCCCGGCTGGACTTGACGATGATGTCGGCTCTGCGCTCCATGACCAGGCTCGTCGGGGCGACCTTGCGGATGGCGTGGCAGGCGGACCGCCGCGCGCTGCTCACGGTCGCGATCAGCGAGATCGGACAGGGTCTCGCCGCAGCCATCGGGCTGCTCGCGGTCAACGCCGTCATGCACGCGCTGCTCGGCTCCGGCACCCCCGGGCAGCGGCTGCACGCAGTTCTGCCCGGACTGCTCGCCGCCGCCGGAGCAGCCGTGGTCAATTCGGGCCTGGCCGGATGGTCCACCTCGCGGGCGGGCCGGTTGGAGCCGCTGGTCGAGCGGATCGCGACGACCCAGTACCTGGCCGCCGCCGCGTCGGTCGAACTGGAGGCCATCGAGGACCCGGAGTTCCGGCGGTTGATCGACGTCGCCCAGTACGGCGCCGGATCCGCCCGCCGCATGATCAGTGCCTGCGTCGCCGCGCTGAACGGGACCATCTCCCTGATCTCCACGGCGGGCGTGCTCACCATCCTCCACCCGGTCCTTCTGCCGATGCTGATCCTGATCGCGGCGCCGCGCGGCTGGGGCGCGATGCGGGTGGCGCAGGAACGGTACGTGTCGGTCATGACCTGGGTCGAGCACGTGCGGGCCAGCCGTCTCATCGGCAACCTGCTCACCGAGCGCACCGCCGCCCAGGAGGTGCGCATCCACGCCGTCGGGCCGTTCCTGCTCAGCCGCTACGAGCGGATGGCCGAGAGCGCCGAGGCCGAGCAGGAGCGGCTGGCCACCGGCAAAGCCGTCACCGAGTGGGTGGCCGCCGCGCTGTCCGGACTCGCCATGGCGGTGACGTACGCGGCGATGTTCCTGCTGATCGTCAACGGGCACATGAGTCTGGCCGTGGCCGGGACCGCCGTCATCGCCGTCCGGTCCGGTTCGGCGAGCCTGGGCGCGCTGGTGATCAACGTGAACCAGTTGCACGAGGAGTCCCTCTATGTCCGCGACCACGCTCGGTTCCTGGAGGAGGCGGCACGGCGCACCATTCCCATCGGGGGTGAGCCCGTCCCGGCGCGGGTGAGGCAGGTCGTCGTGGAGAAAGTGAGCTACCGGTACCCGGACCGGGAAGCCCCCGCCCTGGACGAGGTCTCCCTCACGCTGCCCATGGGCTCGGTCACCGCCGTGGTCGGCGAGAACGGCTCCGGCAAGAGCACTCTGATGAAGGTGTTGTCGGGCCTGTTGCTGCCGCAGAGCGGGACGGTGTTATGGGGTGAGGCCGACATCGCCTCCCTGGATCGCTCCGAGGTATTCGACCGCGTCTCACTGCTCACCCAGGACTTCCAACGCTGGCCCGTGACAGCGGCGTTGAACATCCGGATCGGCCGGCCCGCCCGGGCGGCCGACCCCGAGCACCTCCAGCCTTCCGTGGACTACGCGGGTGCCGGACCGGTCATCGCAAAGCTTCCCGACGGGCTACGCACCCTGCTGGCCCGGATGTTCCGCGGCGCGAGCGAACTGTCCGGCGGCGAGTGGCAGAAGATCGGCCTCGCCCGGACCCACTGGCGCAGTGCCACCTCGGATGCCGACGGCGTGCTCATCGTGGACGAGCCCACCTCCGCCCTCGACCCGGAAGCGGAGATCGCCGCCTTCGACCGCATCCGCCGGCTCGCCGCCCCGAACCGGGCCGTCGTCCTGGTCACCCACCGCATGTCCGGCGTCCGCCATGCCGACCGCATCTACGTCCTGCACCACGGACGGCTCGTCGAGCACGGCAGCCACGACGAACTCATGGCCGCCCAAGGCCGCTACGCCTCGATGTTCGACGCGCAAGCCGCCCAGTACGCCCCCGCGGGCACCATCCCCCGCCCCGGCTCCCCCACCATCGCAGATCCCGCATGACCCGCTCGAAAGGCCCCAGGGTGACGACTCCCCCCACTACCGCACAGGAACACGATCCCAGTGCACTGCGGCACTGGCTCGTCGATCAGCTCCTCGCGGCCGGCCACGTACGCACCGCCACTGTCGAGGCCGCCCTGCGCAGGGTTCCCCGCCATGCTTTCGCACCGGAAGTGCCCGTGCAGACCGCGTACGCCGATGACATCATCCCCACACGCCACACGCCCGACGGCCGCATCAGCAGCTCCGTCAGCGCACCGTGGCTCCAGGCCGTCATGCTCGAATCGGCCCGCCTCCGGCCTGGCCACCATGTCCTGGAAGTCGGCTCAGGCGGTTACAACGCCGCCTTGATCGCCGAACTGGTCGGCCGGACCGGCCAGGTCACCACCGTCGACATCGACCCTGACGTCACCGACCGCGCCACCCGCTCCCTCCACGCCACCGGATACGACCGTGTCCGTGTCCTGACCGCGGACGCAGAGCATCTACCCCCCGAGGCCATCCCCGATGGCGGCTTCGATGCTGTGATCGTCACGGTCGGCACCTGGGACCTGCCGTGGATCACCATGGTTGCGGAGGGCGGACGCCTCGTCGCCCCACTGCGCCTCCACCAGTACGTGTGGTCCATCGGTTTCACCAAACGCGACGGTGCGCTCGTCAGTGAGGAGCCGCTCACCGTGTGCGGCTTCGTCCCCATGCAGGGCGCCGGCGCATGGGAACCGGATCTACGCACCATCCCACGCTGCGGCATCCGCCTTGCCTTCGAGGACGGATCGCCAACGCCCGTCGACCAGCTGGCCCCGGCCTTCGACATGGCGCCCTCAACGGTCCGCACTCACGTCACCGTCGGGGGTGAGGAACCCTTCGACTCCCTCACCCTGTTTCTGGCCGGCGCGCTCCCCGGCTTCTGCCGCCTGTCCGTCGCCCCAGACCGCCGCACCGGCCTCATCAGCCCCCCACCCCCGCACTGGCCCGGCGCGGCCATGGTGCGTGGGACGTCACTCGCCCGTCTGGCACACGAGCGGATCGGAGACGGCGAAAGCGGCGAAGGTCTATACGAGTTCGTCATTCACGGCTACGGACCAGCCGGTCACCTGGCGGCCACAGAAATGGCCGAGCACGTCCAGCACTGGCAGCGCAACCACCGCGCCGCGCCCTGCCCGCACATCACGGTCCAACCCAAGGACGCCACCGGACCGACCAGCGCCTACACCGACGGCCTGCACGTGTTCCACAAGAAGCACACGCTAATCAAGATCGACTGGCCCATCGTTCCCGGCGAAACAGCGCCTGCAGCCCTTGCCAACGCCCAGGACCAAAATCCCTGCTGTCTTGCCCGCTCACAAAGCAGCCGAGGGGCGACCGCGCCGGCCACCGCCGACTACTGGGAGCCGCTCTGGGCCGGCGGACGCCGGTATCGTGAGGTCACCCGCACCGAGGCCGTGCTGCTGGCCGACCACGTCGGACCGGGCCTCGGACGACCGGCTCTCGACATCGGCACCGGCGAGGGTTCCCTCGCCCGCCACCTTCACCAGCTCGGTTACCGCACCATCGGCATCGATTTCGCGCCCAGCGCCATCGCCGCAGCCCGCAACACTCAGCAGGGCGACGGGCCGGCCTGGTACCTGATGGACTTCGTCTCCGATGACCTCAGCGCCCTGCCGGATGCCGCGTATGCGGTCGTCACCTGCCGCCTGGTCTATCGGTGGATCGACGACAAGGCGACCTTCCTCGACCGCGTCCGACAGGTCCTGGCGCCCGACGGGACCTTCTGGGTCGTCACCGAACTCGCCGGCCGTCGCAAAGAGAACGATCCGTACAGGAACCTTGGGATCACACCCGCCGAGGCCGAAATCCTCACCGCGGGCTGGTCCGTCGTACACACCGCCGATCTCGACGTGCTGCGCTGCTATGCACTCCACCCCTGAACTCAGCCCGGAGGTCGACGTGTTGGACTTCGAGCACCAGGCCCGCCTCGCCTGGGGCACGTATGGAAAGCACCATCTGGAGCGCGCTACTCCCCTGCCGGAAGTGGACCAGATCATCTGGGGCCCTGCAGCAAACGGGCCGGGGGACGCCATCCTCGGGGACATCGAGGGCCTGCGGGTCCTGGACATCGGCTGCGGCCCTGGTCGGCACGCCGCCCACCTGGCCCGCACCTACGGAGCGCAGGTGGACGGCGTCGATGCTTCCCTCAGCCAGATCGAGAGAGCGCCTGCCCGCTACCTCGATGTACCGGACCTGCGGCTGGTGCACGCCGACGCTGTCGAGTACCTGGGCACGACAGCCCCGTACGACGTCATCTACTCCCTCAGCACCTTCCACTTCCTCGACCCACACCGGCTCCTGCCCGCCCTGGCCACCGCCGTCAAACCGGGCGGACGACTGTACTTCACCGTGCTGCACACCAACTCCGCTGGCGACGGCCCCACTTCGACCGTCACCCCACGCCCGGAGATCCTGCGCCTGGCCGGCGGCGACGATCTCACCGTGCACATGTGGGTGCTCACAGCCGAGTTGTGGGAAGACCTGCTCGTGCACTACGGGTTCCGCGTGCGGGGCATCACCGACCTCGACGCGCCGGAGAAGAACAACCACGCCTCCTACCGACTGTTCCAGGTCCACCGGCCGACCCGGATCACAGCCCGTCCCCGCACCGCGAAGCCACCCGTCGCCCACGCGGCCGTCGGCGTCGGGGCAGTGCTGCTCGGACCCCAGGGCCTCCTCCTTGGCCGACACCGGCTGGGCACACGGGAGCTGCCCGGCGGGACCGTGGAGCCGGGCGAGTCACTGCAAGAGGCAGTCGTGCGCGAACTCGCCGAGGAGACCGGTCTGTGCGCTGACCCGGCCGACGTCCGTCTTCTCGGCATGTTCCTCGACCAGGTCGGCGACGTCGTCCGCGTCACCTTCGGCGCGCTCGTCACCCACTGGCAAGGCGAGCCGGCCGACCAGCCTGGCGAGAGTGTCGGAGACTGGCGCTGGTGGCCGCTGGATGCCCTGCCGCCGGACCTGTTCGAGTGCAGTGCGCAGATCCTCACAGCCTGGCGCCCGGACCTCCCGGTCGACCACGCCCCCGCCCGCTTCTCGCCCATCACCGACCCGCACACGACCGCCTCCGCGTGATCCCAGCCCTGATTGGGCAGGACCCGCCCGGTGAACCCCCTGCCGCCTCGTCCATCGCTGAATCAACAGGACCGATGCCGTGACCACTCCACGCCGTGCCACGCCCGCCGATGCCGAAGGCATCACCCGCCTGCGATCCGAGCTGATCCTCTCCCAACCGCTTGCCCCGGACTGGCTAGCCGTTTGCCGAGACCAACTGGCCGAACGCCTCCAGACTCACGGCGATGCCCGGGCCTACGTCGTCGACGCACCCGAGGGAGGCCTCGTCACCTGCGCCCTGGCTCTCGTCAGCCCCGTACTGCCCGCACCCCGGTATCCGCAGGGACTGGCCGCACGCATCCAAGCCGTGGCCACCCAGCCCGGGTACCGACGCCGTGGCTACGCCAAAGCCGCCCTCACCGCGCTCCTCAACGACCTGGAGCAGGAAGACATCACCCTCTTCGAACTGCACGCCAGTGACGAATCCAGGTCACTGTACGAGGAGCTTGGATTCGTCAGCGATCCAGCACTCATGCGCAGAACCGCACTGCCTCCGCAATCCCGCGGTCAGCACAGACGCGGCGCTCTCACCGACGATTGGGACACGATCCAGCGTCTGGCCGACACGTTCAGCCGCCTCGATACCGAGAACGGACTCGCACCAGAGGAGCAATGGACGCTGCAAGTGCTCAAGCTCGCCGAAGAGGTAGGCGAGGCTGCGCAGGCCGTCATCGGAGCCCGGGGCACCAATCCGAGAAAAGGGCACAGCCACACGTGGACAGACGTACAGGACGAGGTGGCCGACGCTGTCATCACCGGCATGGTCACCCTGGCACGACTGCGTCCCGACGCACGTGAATACTTCACTGCCGTCCTGGCCCGAAAAGCCGTGAAGTTCCTTCCGTCACAGGATTCCGGCGACGAGCTGCCACGCTGACGAGCAGCGTGGACCGCAGCGCGACCGCCTGCTCGGCGGTTGGCAGCAGCTTTGCCTGCACAACGATCTTCACGCGACGAACCGTATTACCCCTCGACACTGACAACGGACCCGACCTGGGCTGCAGTTACCAATGTGCCGCACCTCCCGAGACCGCCAATAGCCGCCCTGCCGACCGCTTGACCAGGACGCTCAGCGAAGCGGCGCCGCTGCGCGGCACCGTGGTTGAGGAGGCGATTCCTCCCGGGCCTCAAGGCCCGGGGCTCCTCGCCAGAAACAGCTGAACCTGCTGCCGGCGAAGTCGCCCCGGGCTCCCCGATGCCGGCGAGATTCGCATTGAGGACCGCGATTCCGTGTCCGGCCAGCTCCCGGCGGATCCGGGCGGCCGCCAACCAGTCCCTGCCGCACGTAAAAAGCAGGGGCGAATACGGCGTACACCCAAGGCGTCCCCTCAGGAAGGCCCAGGCGAGCCTCGGGAGTGCTGTCCATCAGTGCGTGCAGGCATGCTGCAGTACGAGAACAAGGCTGACACCGAGGACGAGTGCGATCACTCCCAGGACCGTCACTTTCGTCTGATCGCTCATCTGCGGCCGTTCATTCGTGCGGAGGGCTCGGTTCCTACCGGCGACTCGAAGCCCTTGACGGCCCGGACAGCGAGCTGGCCGTCGCCCGCACTGCAGGCCCGCAAGAGCTGCCGGACACACCCGACATCCGCGCGGGCGAAGGGAACGTGGCTACTGGTTTTCTGCCTGGTCAGAATGGCACGGCAAGGAACTGAGGCGCATCACATGATCTGGTGATCGGTCCGACCGCTCCCTCCCCTGTCGCGAGTAACTCCTCTTTACTGGTGACCGTGCGATGGCGACGAGATACTCGACGGCGCACACAGGGATCGCCCTGAGTCGATCTTTCTGCGGTCAAGCCCGAAAGGGACGCCTCGAAGAAGGATGGCGGGTCATACGCCGACCAATCACTCGATCATGCGATGCTCCCCGCCCTTTTCCGATCCATAGTGATTCCTGTTAGCGATCGATAAGACGAGGGGAAATGATCACGGGAAAGCTCGCACATCGTATCGGGATCGTGACTGCGTCTTTTGCAGTCGCCGCAGGTGCTCTCTTCGCTTCCAGCGGTTCGGCGAGTGCAGCCGCTTTTCCGCCGGACACGCCCACCCCCGCCCAATCAGGGGTGGTTGCGGGGACGGGAGCCACCGGCTGGAACCACGGCGGGTACGGCGGAGTCAGGAGTGAGGGCTACCGCCACCACGGGAAGCCCTCGGACGGGCACTGCGGCCGCTACGCCTACGACCGCTTCGACCGCTTCTACCCCTGGGTCCGGGACCAGCTCACGGAGTTCGAACACGTCAACTGACCCGGGGTGTCCGTCAACGCGAACTCCCCGCCCCAGCATCACAGTCCGAGCAACCGGCAGCGCCAAAAGCCGCCCAGCCCCCACCCCTCGCCGTCGAACGCATCCAGCGCATATCTGCCACACCAGCACCTGCCCCGTCAGCCTCGCCGCCCAGGACCCGCGTCGCGCCGGCGCATCGAACGTCCACGAAACATCGGCTCGAGTCCACCGCTTCCGGTCCGCCACGGCGCAAGATCATCGCTTCGCCTGCCGCATGTGAACTCGCTGATTGCGCCAGCGCACGCTCCGCCGGCGTGTAGACCTGGTCACTGCCCAGTCCCATGCGGAGGAGAGGGAGTCTCATCGTGGACAGAACCTCGCCCCCGTCAGTGAGGCTGGAGGAGCGCCACCAGCTTGCGGTGAGGCCGCAAACTCCTCATCCACGCCTACCGCGTGCTGCGCGAACTCGACGCGGCACGCCAGGGAGAAAGCCCAGCTCACGACTTGATGCCCCTCGGCACACGGACTTGACGACTAATTAGTGAGAGCATCACCCTGCGTCATTAGATCTGGCGCGATGCCCACAAAGAGCTCCGCGCCAGGAGTGCTGACTGCGCAAGGACCGCTCACTAGATTACGCGATGCACAGCGAACACTGATGGTGTTGGTATTTGGTTCCTGATAGAAGCCGGGGGTGTTTTGCACGATGAGCGGTATTGACAGTGCCCTGAGCTCTACGCCAGCTGAGTCCCAACCTTCCTCGCCTTGTCACACGCGCATCCCGGAGTGCGCCACCACCGATCTCGACTCTCCGAAGTATGAGCCAGGCCAAACATTCACAGACGGACTGGAGCCCTGGCTTTCAGCGTGGCTGGCAGTCGGCCAGGAGAATCACTGACATGAAATGCCATTCACCGATCCCCTCGTTGAAGCTGATGAGCCGACAATGATTGACACCGTCATCTGGTTGATCGGATTCCGCTACCACGTTGCCCCCGATCGTATAATTCGGTGCTTCTACCTGGTCGACAACGCCAGGGACCAACAACAGGCTCGGCGGATCGCCGCCGAACGGGCAGAGACACCCGCCGAACGTGGACGACGCAAGCACCTCATTCTTGACCAGGCTTGGACCGAAATACGGTGCCTGCACTGTGACTCCATCGGCAGATGGAAATTTGAGCTCGCGGAAGATTCCCGCTGAACGTCGTCCGCCACGGCCCAGCATGGCAGCGCCAAACCGGGCATGGTGTAGTAGCGGTGAGTCAGTCAGAGCTGGGGAGCGTAGCGAGGGTTTGGCATGGGTGGGACGGTCTTGGACGGGCTGTCCCACCAACGTGTGTCCGCGCCGCATCTAGTGACAGCGGCGGGCGCGTACTTGGTGGCGACGCCACCATCCGGACCAGTTCACCGCGTGGTCGCGGCATGCAGGAGGGTGGCGGGCTTCAGCTGCCAGCAGACGACGGATTTCAGCTGGTGTGAGGTCCACGAGGTCGGGTGCGTCGGCCGGGTCACCCCATTTTCTCACTTCTGGACGGCCCTCACCGTGAGGAACGCGTGGGCGAGCATGGTGAGCGTGATGTGCCGGCACCATCCCATGTAGCGGCGGACCTCGTACTTCTACGACGGTGGCCGCCAGCGGGGCGCAGGCGAGGTAGTACGCGATTTCGTCGGGCTTGCTCATGCTGCGGCGGCCCAGCATCCGCCGCTGCCAGGTTGGCTCGTCGCCGTCGAACTCCCACACTGCGGGCAAGCGGGCGGCTGCCCAGTCGTAGAACCGTTCGCCCTTGGCTCCCGCACCCGCCGACAGATGCTGCCATGCCTCGGGCGGGGCCTGGGCGAGGACGTGGTCGATGCGCGGGCCGTGCACGGGCCGCGACTTGGGCACGGCGAAGAGCGGCGGGGTGCCGGCGTCGATGGCGCACCCCGCCCGCTCACCGCGGCGAGACCAGTCAAGCGGCGAAACGATCAGGATCGGCGGCCTTCCAGTCCACCGCCCAGGACTCCGGCGGCTCGATCAGCAACTGCCCCGGGTCCAGCCATTCATAGAGCTCCGCGTAGGAGCGGACCGTGACCGGATCCACGCGCCGGCGCAGCATGTGCGGGCGCAGCTCGGCCGGTCCGTTCACGCCCAGCGAGGCGATGATCTTCAGGGAGCTGTTCACCGTGGCGGACTGGAAGCGCTGGACCCGGACCGACTTGTCGTCGACGTGCAACGCGCGGGCGCGTCGCGGGTCTTGTGTGGCGACTCCGGCGGGGCAGGTGTTGGTGTGGCAGCTCTGCGCCTGGATGCAGCCGATCGCGAACATCATGGCGCGAGCCGCATTGGTGAAGTCGGCGCCCTGCACCATGCGCTTGACGATGTCGGCTCCGGTGGCCACCTTGCCGCTGGCGCCGATCCTGATCCGGTCCCGCAGGCCGGCGCCGACCAGAGCGTTGTGGACCGTGATGAGGCCCTCGGTGAGGGGGCTGCCCAGATGGTCGGCGAACTCCAGCGGGGCGGCTCCGGTGCCGCCCTCCGCTCCGTCGACGATGATGAAATCGGGCGCGGTGCCCTCCTCGATCACGGCCTTGCACACCGCCAGGAACTCACGCCGGGAGCCCACACAGAGCTTGAAGCCGACCGGCTTGCCCCCGGACAGCTCGCGCATCTCGGCGATGAATCGGATCAGTTCCCGTGGGGTACTGAAAACCTCGTGGTACGGGGGCGAGATGACGGTCCGCCCCTCGGGGACTTCGCGCACCCGGGCTATCTCGGCGGTGACCTTCTCCCCGGGCAGCACTCCTCCGATGCCGGGTTTGGCTCCCTGGGACAGCTTCAGCGACACGCACTTCACGCTGTCGTGAGCGGCCTTTTCCGCGAACCGCGCCCGGTCGAAACGGCCGTCCTCGGTGCGGCAGCCGAAGTATCCGGTACCGATCTCCCACACCAGGTCGCCACCGTGCCGCAGATGGTATTCCGACAGGCCGCCCTCACCCGTGTCGTGTGCGAAGCCCCCGAGGGCGGCGCCCTGGTTCAGGGCGAGGATGGCGTTGGCGGACAGCGAGCCGAAACTCATCGCCGAGACATTGAACAGGGCCATGTCGTAGGGCTTGGTGCAGTCCGGACCACCGATGCGGACCCTCGGCTGCTCCGCCGGCACCGGGCGTGGCCTCATCGACGACTCGAAGTACTCGTAGCCTTCGGCATAGACGTTCCGTTCGGTCCCGAACGCTTGCTCCGCTTCCAAGCCCTTGGCGCGCTGATAGACGAGACTGCGCACATCCCGGTCGTAGGGACGGCCGTCGTAATTACGCTCAATGAAATACTGCTGCAACTCCGGCCGGATCGACTCCAGCATGAAGCGCACATGTCCCAGCACAGGGTAGTTGCGCAGCACCGAGTGACGCTTTTGGAGGAGATCGTAGGTACCCACGCCCGCCAACGCCGCGCACAGCACGGCGGCTGGCCACCACCAGGGAGATACGGTCGCCGCGAAGGATCCGAATGCGACTGCGAGGACTCCAATAAATGCGATCGATGCAATTCTAATCACGTGCGAAACCTACTCCTGTCCCAGTAGCGTCACAATGTCTGAATGGTGCGATATACGGCACATTCGGCGCACGGAAGTCCTATCGGCTCGGGGTATGCGAATTCCGTCACGCCGGCCCGGCCTGGACCGAACCGCGCGCGTAACGGCCGGCCCATGCGGCCATCAGCGTCGCGACATAGCGGGCGTCGGCACGATCGGTGAGCAGATGGTCGGCGCCATCGATCGCGACAAAGGACTTGGGGTGCCGTGCCGCCTCGAGGATCCGCTGGGCGTTCTCCACACCCACCGTCTCGTCGATCGGCGAGTGCACACCAGGAGCGCGTGACGCAGTCGGCGGATGCGCTGGGCCTGAGGCTGCGCGGCGATGTCGTCGAGGAACTCCCGACGGATGTGGAACACGCGGCCTCCGAGACGCACCTCGGCCTCCCCGTGCCGCTCGATCTCCTCCCGCCTGCCGCCGAACGTGCGCACGACGTGCTCCGGCTCCGCAGGCGCACCGATCGTGGCCACCGCCGCCGTCTCGGGTATCCGGTGCGCGGCGGCCAGCACGGCTGCGCCGCCCAGCGAATGCCCGATGAGGAGCGACGGTGCCGTGAAGTTCTCACGCAAGTGGTCGGCGGCGCGCACGAGATCGTCCACATCGGAGCTGAATGTACTGTCGGCGAAGTCACCCCCGGACTCACCGATGCCGGTGAAGTCCACACTGAGGACCGCGATTCCGCGTTCGGCCAACTCCCGGCAGATCCGAGCGGCCGCCAACCAGTCCTTGCCGCATGTGAAGCAGGGGGCGAATACGGCGTACGCCCAAGGCGTCCCCTCCGGCAGATCCAGGCGCGCCACGAGCGGGACGCCCTGCGAGCCTACGAACTCGATTTTGCTACTGCGCCTGGACATCCCGGCCCTCCACGCCCCCGACCCCGATCTGGTTTCGTGTGCCACTTTTCTTCGGCAGGCGACCGCCGAGTCAAGAAAACTCGAGCGGTATCAGCTCTCTGGGCAGAGTGGACCGGAAAGGAACCGAGAACATCGCACAATCTGGCGATTCATGTGACTACCAAGTCTCGACTCAAGCCCACAATACATACCTGCAGCACGGCCCCACCTGGGCAGCAGTCAATCACCAGATCATGCGATGCACTACGCACCTTCCTGATCGAAACTGGCCGGGTTGGGAGTTTCTACTCTCCGGAAACCAGGGAGTGATTGTTTTGCGTACCAAGAACAAGCTCGTACGGCGTATAGCGACCACCGCCGCCGCTCTGGCATTCGCCGGAGGCACCCTCCTCGTCGCCGGGGGTTCCGCGAACGCGGCTGCTCTTCCGGCCGACGCGCGCGTCCCCGCCCGAGCGGGTGCGGTGGCCGAGACGGGAACCGTCGGTGGGCACCACGACGGACATCGCGGACACGTCTGGGACTGTTCCACGTACGACCGCTTCTACCCGTGGATCTGGGAACAGCTGAAGACGTTCGGGTTGGCACGCCCGTAGTGGGTGACACCGGCGTCGCCCGCGGCCCGAGAGGTTCGGTGGCACACCGCGGGAATATTCGGAACGACGTATACGGCTGTGCCCGTGTGGAATCCGGGAAACCTGCCGGTGTCGGAGGAAGTGCGCGAGGACGGACCCCAAGTGACCAAGGAACACGCCAACCGTCGCGGCCTCGCGCCGGACCGCCGGAGAAAGCACACCGCTGAGCTGCTCGCCACGTGCGCCGCCTGTCTCATACCGTGGACCGTGATGCTGGGTCTGACGCTGCCGTCGTCCCACCACGTGCACCAGTGGCGCCTGACCTGGGTCGGATTCGACGTGCTGCTCATCATCGCGTTGGCGTCCACGGCGTTCCTGGCCTGGCGCCGCAGCCGTTCGGTCATTCTGTACGCGCACGCCACAGCAGTCCTGCTGATCTGCGACACCTGGTTCGACATCTCGCTCGATGTCGGAACTGAGGACGTCTGGATGGCGGGGGGCCTTGCCCTGGCCACCGAACTGCCGCTCGCCGCCTTCCTCATCCACCGGGCACACTCCCTGATCGCCCTGCTGCCATGGCCGCCCGCGCACACCGCCATCGGCGACACCGCCGGGAGCCGGACGGAACCGGTCCCGGAGGGGGAGACCCTCCCCCCGGGCCTGCGGACGCGTGGATGACCGGAGGGGTTCCGGAGCTCAGATGCCTGGCAGTGCATCAGACGGTCGTGACCACTTGGGCGTACGTCAGGCGTGGGGAGCGCGGGAACCAGGCATTCTCGCCCGGCCTGCCGATGTTGACGACGGCGAGAACCGAATGCTCGCCGTCGCTGAAGAACTCCTTGTCGATGCCCTCGGCGTCGAAGCCGGTCATCGGCCCCGCGGCCAGGCCGGCCGCGCGGACGCCGATGATGAAGTAGCCGACCTGGAGGAGCGCATTGAGCCTTGCGGAACGCTCACGCACCGCACGCTCGGCGAAGAGATCCCGTGCCTGCGGGAAGTGGGGGAACTAGCTCGGCAGTTCCTCGTGGAACTCATTGTCCGCGGCGAGGATGGCGACGAGAGGGGCGGCCGCGGTCTTCTTACGGTTTCCCTCGGACAGGTGTCCGGTCAGGCGTTCACGCGCCTCGGCGGAACGAACCAGCACGATCCGCAGCGGCTGCTGGTTCATGCTGGTGGGACCGTACTTGACCAGTTCGTAGATGGCCTTCACCTGGTCGTCCGTCACCGGGTCGTCGGTGAAGGTGTTGGCGGTACGAGCCTCCCGGAACAGAAGGTCTTGGGCTGCGGGGTCGAGTGCGAGTGACATGGTGAACCTCTTACTGCGTGTGCGGCTTTGGCATCTAGGTGATTCGGCGAACTGAGAAACAGAGGAACTGGGCGCTGACAGCAAGCAGATAGACAGCCGTCGTGGTCGTCCCGACGAGCCCCCACAGGAGGGGACCGGAACAGCACCATGCGAGCAACAGGCTGACCAGCGCAGCGAGAGTCGCCATGGGCAGATGGAAGGCGGCCCATATCCACGTGCCGGCCGGGGCGGACCTCTGCGGCTTCATGGGGGAGCCGCCGTACGCGACGGCACCCAGCCCGACGAAGGCGAGCGTCGCACCGGCGAGGAGTGCCAGGACTTCGGCCGTCCCTGGGGCGCCCCGATCGGACGACGTCACGGCGGTGGCGGTCCACAGCGCCAGGGTGTATCCGTGCGGGGCCGCGCTCGCGGCCACGGCTGCACGGAGCTGGCCGCGGTATCCGCGTCCGGCGACCGCGCCGGTGCCGACCGACCCGGGCCGCGGTTGACCATCCGTCCGCGACACGGGGGAAAGTCCTCCCACGCCGGTACTCCTTCTCGAGCGCCTGGTACGCGGCCCGGTCTGCGCCAGGGGAACGACCCGGTCGGTCTCCGGGCTCAGCCGTCCGCATGTGATCGGGTCGCTGACGGCACCGTGCCTGTGGCGCCGTCGCGACCAGGATCACCCGTACGTCAGCCGCCTGCATCGCCCATTCACGGGATCCTCGCCGCCGCGCCCCGCCGCCGCAGGCGTCGCTCAGTCCGCCCCGTCGGCGATGCCGCCCCGTTCGATCGCCAGCCGGGTCAGTTCGACTCGTGTGTTGATGCCGAGCTTGGTGAAGATGTGCTTCATATGCGTGTTGACGGTGTGCACGGACACGTAGAGCCGGTCGGCGATGGCCCGGTTGGTGAGGCCCTCCACGACGAGCGGGATGAGCTTCCGCTCGGATTCGGTCAGGCTCTCCCATCCCGCTGCGCCGGTCGTGTGGTGCCGTGGGGCAGCTGTGCGCACGCCGAACTGTCTGAGGCGCCGCATGATCCGTTCGTGATCGCGCAGGGCTCCGCAAGCCGACGCCAGCTCACCCGCCTCTTCGAAATACGGGATCGCCGACGTGCTGTCGCCCGACGCGGCCACGCGGTCCCCGAGGTCCTCGCAGACCGCGGCCAGGGCCAGCCGCCTGCCGGTGCTCCGGTAACCGGTGACGGCGGACGCCAGTGCGCCCCGGTCGTGGTGGAGCAGGCCGTCCACATGGGCACGGACTGTCCCGACGATCTGCTGGCCGCCGTCCTGTGCGGCCAGGGTGCGCAATGCGCCGGACACGGCCTGCGCGAGCGAGGGGTCCTCGCCGCGGAGCGCCATGCGCACGATCCCGGGCCAGTGGGACGGCGGCACCGCAAGCAGGCGTGCCGGCTCGGCGTCCGTGAAGCTGCCGCCGATCGCCGCTGCCGCTGCGGTGTCCCGGCCCTCCGCGTCGGCCAGGCAGGCGCGTGCGAGCGACACCCACAGGCCGAACCGCTGGGTGCTCGTGCCGGATCCGGCTTCGGCGGCGCGGAGATGGTCCCTGGCTTTGGCGAGGTCACCGCGTCTGATCTCCACCAATGCCAGGACGGAGCGGGCCTGCGGATTCGGCTGGGTGATCTCGAGTTCGTCGGCCACCATCAGACTGGACTCGGCCTCCACGGCCGCGTCGTCCAGCGCCCCCTGTTCGAACAGCGCGCAGGCACGGCTCGCATGCCAGTGGGGAAGCGACCAGCCCAGGCCCAGCGTCTCCGCTTCGCGCTGCCCCTCCCGCAGCACCCGCTCGGTGTCCGCGAGCCGGTCGGTGGCGGTCAGCACCGTGGCCAGCCACAGCGCGGGAATCCGCGGAGGCCGCAGGTAGAGTACGCCGGACTCCGTGCCGGCGGCGCGTGCCGTGGCCTCCTCGGCGAGCTCAAGGGCGCGGGCCAGGCGCCCACGGTAGAAGAACGTCTGCGACTGGAACACCATGGCGCTGACGACGACGGCCGGGTCCTCGCTGCGGTAGGAGGCCTCGACCAGTCCGATGTCGGTCTGCTCGGCAGCGGTGATGTCCCCGAGGTACACGTGGCCCGTCGCCTTGGTCTTCAGCAGCCTGATTCGCAGGTCAGTCGGCAGCCCGGGAAGGACCAGAGCCTGCTGGAGGTGTGTCATCGCTGCGGCATCGTCGCCCGCGGCCTGGTGGATCTCGGCAGCCACCAGGCGCAGACGCGCCTCCTGCACCGGCTCCAGCCGGTCCGACAGGGTCGCGTCGACCAGGTCGAGCGCCTGGTGCACCCGGCGGGTCCGGCCGAGGTACTCCGCGGCGTCGGTCAGCAGGGCGATGCGCCGCCGGTCGTGCAGGGGCAGCAGTCCGGCGATCTGCTGAGCCAGGTCCGCAGCCGCGTCAGGGGCCGACGAGGACAGTTCCCGTACCGCGGTGGTCAATGTGGTCACGGCGTCGTCGTCGACCGGGCCGCCCGACAGGACGACGTGCCAGGCCACCTCGGCCGATCGTGCCCCGATGCCCCGCAGAATGTCGGCGGCCTCCCGGTGCAGAGCGGTCCGTACGGCCGGCGCCAGATTCTCGTGGACGGCCTGCCGCATGAGGTCGTGGCGGAAGGCCAATCGCGGCCCGTCGCCGGAGAGCAGACCGGCGTTCAGGGCCGCCTCGACGCCCGACAGCAGGCTGCCGACCTGCCTGCCGAGCATGCGGGCGGCCGTACCGAGGTCGAACTCCCGGCCGAGGACGGACCCGATCTGGAGGAGGCGCACGGCATCCTCCGGGAGCCGGTCCAGACGCGCGGCGACGCTCCGCCGGAAACCGACGGGGATGCCGTCGTGCAGCAGGCTCGCCACGCCCGCCTCCACTTTGACGGCGTCCGTGTCGACGAAGGCGCGCACCAGTTCGATCGCCAGGAACGGATTGCCCCCGACGCCCCGCAGGAGCCGGGCCAGACCGGGTGACGGTTTCGCCCCGAGGACGTCGGCCGCGATGTGCTGCAGCTCCTGCTGCGGCAGGGGACCGAGGGTCAGCCACCGGGCTCCGAGGCGTTCGAGGTCCTCCCGCACCCTGGCAACGGTCGGCCGCTCGGTCTCCGACCGTACCGCCAGCACCCACAGGATCCGCGAAGCCGCCAGTCGCCGGGGCAGGGTGCGCAGCACCAGGAGCGTGGCCGGATCCGCCCACTGCGCATCGTCCACCAGCACGGCCACCGGGGCGCGCTGGGCACGCTCCTCGAGAGCGTCCGTGATGCTGTCCAGCAGCCACAGCCGCTCGTCGTCTGTGGCCCTGGCCGCTCGTTCGGAACCGTCGGAGGACTGCAGGGCGGACTGCAGGGCGGCTCCGGCGGCGTACTGGTCGAGCTCGTCGGCGCGTACGGACACCACGTCGAATCCGGACCGCCGTGCCATGTCGTCCAGCTCCGCCAGCAGCCGGCTCTTGCCGACGCCGGGTGCGCCTTCCACGACGACGCAGGCACCCCGCCCGGCACGTACCGCGCCCAGGGCCTCACGGACAGCCGCCATCTCGCGGCCCCGTCCCCTGAGGCGCAGGCCGTTCACGGCCCGGTGCCCACGCCCACCGGGCCGGTCACCCACGGGGTCTGTGCTGCGCATGGGGCCAGCATGCCCCACGGCCACATCGCCCTCAACGCCGGTTCATGTGTGCCCGGCGCTTTCACCCGGGTGATTGCCGGTTCCGTGCCGTCCGCTCACCCCGCCACGACACATCCTTCGGGGCGTCCAGATCTCTTGCCCCCCGAGAGGAGCACGACGTGCGTACAGGCAAGGAATACCTCGCGGCACTGAACGACGGCCGCACGGTGTGGGTGGGTGACGAACTCGTCGACGACGTGTCGACGCACCCCAAGACCAGGGCGTACGCCCGGAGCATCGCGGACTTCTACGACCTGCACCACCGTCCCGACCTCCAGGACGTCATGACGTTCCTGGACGAGGACGGTGTCCGGCGGTCCATGACATGGTTCCAGCACCGCTCCAAGGAGGACCTGCTGCGCAAGCGGCGCTACCTGGAGACGGTGCAGCGGGAACTGGGCGGCGGTGCGATCCCGCGCACGCCGGACGTCAACAACTACGTCCTGCTGACCTACATCGACGACCCCGAGCCCTGGAGCAGCCAGTCCGTCGGGACCGACGGGCGGGACCTCACCGGTGGGATCCTCGACTTCTGGAACGTGATGCGGGACGGCGACCTCAACGCGACGCCGGCCTTCGTCGACCCGCAGGCGGACCGCTCGCGCGATTCCGCACAGGCCATCTCCCCCGCACTGCGGGTGGTCGCCACCTCGGACGAGGGCATCACCGTGCGAGGCGTGAAGTCGATCAGCACCGGCGCGGCCTTCGGGGACTGGATCCACATCGGCGTCTTCTACCGCCCCGGCATCGTGTCGGAGCAGATCATCTACGGGGCGGTGAAGCCCAACACCCCCGGGGTCACCATCATCTGCCGCGAGAGCAACGTCCGCGACGGCGAGGAGGTGGAGCACCCGCTCGCCTCGCAGGGTGACGAGCTGGACAGCATCATCGTGTTCGAGGACGTGCTCATCCCCTGGAACCGGGTCTTCCACATCGGCAACCCCGAGCACGCCTCGCTGTACCCGCAGCGCGTCTTCGACTGGTTGCACTACCACTCGCTGGTGCGTGCCATGGTCAAGGCCGAGCTGATGCTCGGTCTGGCCCTGCTGATCACCGAGCACATCGGCACCTACCAACTGCCGCCCGTCCAGGCGCGGATCGCCCGGTTCGCCGGCTTCCTCCAGACGCTCAAGGCGCATGTGATCGCCTCGGAGGACGAAGGCTTCTTCACTCCCGGCGGCATCTACAAGCCGAACGTCCTGATGTTCGACTTCGGGCGGGCGTACTACATCGAGCACATCACCGACCTGACCCACGAGCTCATCGACCTGTCCGGTCGTGCCGCGCTCATCTATCCCACCGAGGGGCAGTGGGAGCGGCCCGAACTGCGGCCGTGGCTGACGGCGCTGCAGACCGGACCGGTCGGCAGGCCGCACGACCGGCTGAAGATCAGCCGGGTGATCCGCGACATGTTCCTGTCCGACTGGGGCGACCGCATCAGCACCTTCGAGAACTTCAACGGCACGCCCCTGCTGGCCATCCGAAGCCTCACAATGAAACGTGCCGAGATGTCCCCCACCGGCAGCATGGCGGACCTCGCGCGCAAGGTCTGCGGCATCGAGAGCGTGAGCAACGACGGGGAGCAGGAGACCGCGTACCTGGCCCAGGCGGACTACGCCCGACGCCAGGACGCCTCCCGTCAGAACGCCTCGTAGCAGGATGCCGGGGCCCGGGTCAGAGCATGCCGCACTCCCGGGCCCTGGCGACCGCTGCGCTCCGGTCGTGCGCACCGAGTTTGCGGAAGACCGCCCGTACCTGTGTCTTGACGGTGTTGTGGGACACATAGAACTCGGCGGCGATCTCACGCAGTGTCAGCGGACCGCACAGGGCGCGGAGCACCCGGCGCTCGCCGAGCGACAGCTCCTGGGGGTCGGACACGACGAGCGGCACGACGGTGTCCTCGCGGACTCGCCCGAGCAGTTCCGTGAGCACTCCTGGTGACTCGCACCGGGCCGCTGCCCGCGCGGCCGCCTCACGGGCTTCCCGCGCGGCGTCCGCGTTGTGCCGCGCAGTGGCAAGTCGTGCCCGTGTGACGTGGTACAAGGCGTGCATCTGGGGTTCGCTTCCTGTCCTGGACGAGTCCGCCAGCGCCGCTTCCGCATCGGCCAGGGTCCGTTCGGCCTCGTCGGCCCGTCCCTCGTCGAGGAGCAGGCCGGCCCTGCCGATGTAGGCGGGCGCCGCGACGAAGTGCCGCTCCAGCCCGGCCGTCCCGGCCGCGTCCAGGGCTTCGTCGCTCAGCATGCGCGCCGGCTCATGGCGTCCGGCCAGCAGGGCGCACAGCGCCCGCAGCCCCAGCGCGCGGACGAGCGTCAGGCCGTGCCCGGCGGCATGCGCGTCACGGGTCGCCTCGCCGAGCAGCGCCTCGGCCTCCTCGTACCGGGAGGTCCACAGCAGAGCGGTACCGCGGGCCGTACAGGCCAGGGCACGCCAGGAAGTCAACGGGACGGTGCCGGCGAAGACGGTTTCGGCGAGACGGTCGCCGGTCAGGACCTCCCCCTGCAGCCAGCAGGCCACGGCCCGGGCGACGGCCGCCGCATCGGACACCGTGCTTCCTTCGCCGACCTTCTCCGCTCCCGGCCCCCTGAGCCGGACCACGTCCAGCCAGCGCCGGGCCGTTTCCGGAGCACCCCCCGACAGGGCCGCCATCGCCGCCACGACGCACAGTCTTGCGTCGGCGGCGACCGTGCGGAGCGGCAAGAGCTCCAGCCATTGCCTGACCTCCCGACCGCGGCCTGCCGAGATCGCCTGTTCCCAGTCGTGGAGTATCGACGCGACGGCGGCGGCCTCGTCACCGCCGCGCAACCAGTGCCGTACGGCCGCGGTCGTCTCGCCCTGCCGTGAGTACCACCGAGCCGCCGTCCTGTGCAACGACACGGCGGTCTCGCGCCCTTCGGATCCGAGAAGGTCGCAGAGCAGCGCGGACAGTGCGCGGTGACGCCGGTATGCCGAGGGATCGGCGGCTACGGGCACGAGCAGTTGGACGGTCCGTGCAAGCTCGCGCAGCAGTACGCCCGCCCGGTCCCCGGCGAGGGCCCGGCACGGCCCGGCGCTCAACTCGTCGAGCACACTGGTACGGAGCAGGAACTCGCGCTGCTCGGTGGTGAGCCGGTGGAGCACCTCGGTGGCCAGGTACTCGGTGACCGCTCGCCTGCCGCGGGCCAGGTCGGCCGCCGTGTCGGCGTCGTCCGACGAGCGAGCGAGGGTACGGCCCATGATGCACAGCGCCGCCGCCCACCCCTCGGTGGTCTCGTACACCGCGCTCAACGTGTCCGGGGCCGGAGCGGACCCGAGCAGATCGGTGAGCACGGCCTGTGCCTCCTCGGGGGTGAAGGCCAGGTCGTGCCGGTCGAGTTCGGCGACCGCGCCCCGGGCGCGCAGGGTCGGTACGGGTCCACCCGGAACGTGACGGGTCGACAGAACGACGCGAAAGCCCTGCGGAAGCCTTGTCAGGAAATCCGAAAGGCTGCGGACCGCATCGACGTCCGTGATCGATTCCACTCCGTCGAGGATCAGCGTGAGCGGTCCCTGTCCGTCCAGTCCGCTCACGAGGCTCGGCAGGATCTTCTCGAGCCACGCGTCGAGTGTCCACTCGCCGCTGTGGGGGCGGACGGGCAGTTCCGGCCGTACGTGCTGCAACGCCCGCAGGATGCCGGCCCAGAGCCGGCCCGGGGCGTTGTCGTACGCGTCCAGGCTGAGCCAGGCGCACGCGCCACGAGTTGCGAGGCTTCGCGACCACTCGGTCAGGAGCACCGTCTTTCCGGCACCGGCGGGCGCGGAGACCACCACCACGGGCTCGGTCGACGCGTCCAGCCGGCGCAGCAGCCGGGGGCGGGTCAGCTGGTGCGGGGGCTGGTCCCCGGGACGCAGCTTGAAGGTCGGCACGGAACTGGTCATGGCACCTTCGGTGGAGTCGTCAGGACTGGTGGAGCCCCCGGCGTCCGTGGCTCGCCTGCAGGAGCCGGACGCCGGGGGGCGTAGTGGACCGGGGCAGGGATACGGCAGCCTTCGCCGGGCCGCTGTCACCCGCGCTAGCAGGGGGGCCTGAGCGTGCCGAAGTCTCCGCCGAAGTGGACCAGCGGCCGGCCTTCCATCCGGTGTTCGAAGTGACGGACGTCGCCCACGAATATGGTGTGATCGCCGCCGGGCAGCGCCGCGGCGACGTCGCACACGACAGCCGCGATGGCGTCCTTCAGCACCGGCACGCCGTGATCGTCGATGGTCTCCACACCCGCGAACTTGTCCGGCTTGGAAACGGCGAAGTTCCGCGCGAGGTGCTCGCTGTCCTCGCCGAGGACGTTGACGGCGAAGCGGCCGTGCTCCGCGATCGCGGTCCGCGTGTACAGCTGGTTTCCGATGCACACGAGCAGTTGGAGCGGCTCCAGCGACAGCGCGGAGACGGCGCTCGCCGTCATGCCGATGGGCGTGCTGCCCGAGCATGTGGTGATCACGCTGACACCCGTGGCGAGCCGGCTCATCGTGGCTCGGAACCCGAAGACGACATCAAGGGTTTCACTCATTTGAGGACCTCCGTGAATTCGGGGCTGAACCCCGCGGTGTGATGGAGTGTTCGACGTCGGCCGTCCTCGTGGATGACCGGCTCCCGTCGTGGTGACGCCGTGAGGATCAGTCCGTGACGCAGGGTTCGAGGACGAAGGTGTGGCGCAGCAGGGTGTACGGCACGTCGGTCATGCCCCGGCAGGGCCCGGCGTCGGCCGGGTAGGTGTCGTAGCGGTCGACCAGCGACTCCTTGACGCCGAACACCGGATCGGTGTCCAGGTGCGGGTCGTCCGAGGGGAAGAGCATGGTGGTCACGCGCTGGAATCCCGGCGCTTCGATCAGCAGGTGCACATGGGCGGGACGCATGAGCGACCTGCTGGTCGCGCTCATGAGTTCGCCGACCGGGCCGTCACCGGGTATCGGGTAGCTGGACGGGCGGATGGAACGGAAAGCGAAGTGCCCCGTCTCGTCGGTGCGGAACAGCGCGCGCATGGCCGGCTCGTCCAGGCCGGGCACCTCCATGTCGTAGTGGCCGTCCGAGTCGCTGTGCCAGACGTCCACCGCCGCGTCGGCCACCGGCGCTCCCTCGTGGTCCACGACCCGTCCCTCGAAGAACAGCGGGGTACCGGACAGACCCCCGGAGATGTCGGCGGCGTCGGCCTGCTGCGGCCTGTCCTCCCTGAAGTACGGGCCCAGCACGCTGTTCTGCGTGGCCTGGCTGGGGCGTCGGTTGGTCAGGGCGTCGACCAGCATGGTGACGCCGAGCACGTCGGACAGCAGGATGAACTCCTGACGCGTCGGGGTGCACGTCTGCCCGGTGCGCGTCAGGAAGTCGACTCCCCGGGCCCATTCGTCCTGCGTCAGTTCGACGTCGCGGACGAAGGCGTGCAGGTGACGCACCAGTGATTCCAGGATCTCGGCGACGCGGGAGTCCTTGGTGTCCCGCATGGTCGAGATCACGGCCTCGGTGATGGTGTCGCTGGTCAGATCACGCATGACGCGCTCCCGTGGTGGTTGGGTGGTGGGTCGGGGACTCGGTCCGGGGATGTCCGTCGCCGGGTGATGTGCACGGCGGTTGTCCGGACCAGGCGCGGGTCAGGAGGGCGCGTACCGCCGTCCGTTCGACTGGTCGCGGGTTCCAGTAGCCGTCCCGCACGATGAGTTCGGCCGCCTGCTCGATGCCCGATTCCGGCATGCCGAGGTCCCGTAGCGCCCTGGGGGCGGCGAGCCGTCCCGCGAAGTCGAAGAGTCCCTTCGCGGCGTCGGCCGCCGACAGCGCCCTTGCGATGCGTGCCATGGCCTCGGGCGCCGCCGGTGCGTTGTAGGCGACGACGTGCGGCAGGACGACCGTGTGGGTTTCGGCGTGCGGAAGCCCGAACGTGCCGCCCAGGACGTGGCACACCTTGTGGTGCAGGGCCATGCCGACCGTGCCGAGGCACGTGCCGGCCAGCCACGCCCCGTACAGGGCGTCGGCCCGCGCCTCGCGGTCGTCCGGACGTTGTGCGACGACCGGGAGGGAGCGGATGAGGGATTCGAGCGCTTCACCGGCCATCAGGAAGGCGAGCGGGTCCCGGTCCTGTGCGTAGAGGGCCTCCACCGCGTGCGCCATCGCGTTGATGCCGCTGACCACCGATGCCGCCGCGGGAAACGTGAACGTCAGGTCGACGTCGTACACCACGGTCTTCGGCAGCACTTCCGGCAGCCGGCGGGTCGTCTTCCGGCGCCCTTCGGTCTCTCCGAGGATCGGCGTCATCTCCGAGCCGGCGTAGGTGGTGGGCAACGCCAGTTGTGGCAGCCCGGTCCGCAGAGCGATCGCCTTGCCGAGGCCGATCGTCGAGCCACCGCCGATGGCGAGCACCGAGTCCGCTCCCACGGTTCTGGCATACGCGACCGCCTTCTCCGTGACCTCGACGGGGGTGTGCGGAGCCGCTTCCGTGAAAGTTCCCACCGCCGCCGTACCCAGTACGTCGTGTACCTCCACTGCCTGGCCCGCTTGACCGGGTGTGCACAGGATGAGCACCCGACGGCATCCGAGGGCATCAGCCTCTTCAGGGATACGGCTGCGCGTACCGCTGCCGAAGACCACCTTGGTGATCTGTCCCCGATGCACGAATGTCTTCATGAGAATTCCCCAGTCCCGCCGTCTGCTTGGAACCAAGACTTTCGATGCCTGAATGACGGGGGTCAACGTAATCCGCGAGGGATAGCGGGCACCGGCGTTGAAATACCTTGTTCGTGCGACAGGCTCCGCGCCCGGGGCCTCCGGCGCTCGACGGACATCACTCGTCTGCGCGATGCGGTGGGTGTCCATGGGCTGGATCGTGGATCCGGAACTCTGTCAGGCGGATATGCCGGTCGAGGTCACCGGAACGGCGTCCGAGGGGTCCGCATTCACGAACGGCGAGGGTTCAGGTCGGGGGGTGCCGAACCCAGGAATACGGCCGCTGTCCGTGCGTCTCCCGGACCAGGTGCGGACCGGTCCGGCGCGCACCTGATCGACGGCTGAGATCCGGCCGTCGTCCCCACCCCAGGAGGCACCATGACCGGAACCGGACCCGACTGCGAGGCCGACCCCGACATCCCGCTGAGTCCGGCGGCGACGGGGAAGACCGATGAGGACGCGAAGGCCGTGGCGGACCACGACATGCAGGCCCGCTTCGAACCGGCACTGGTGCACCGTGACCGGCTTTTCGCGGCCGCCGTGCGGATGACCGGCAGTCCGACCGACGCCGAGGACCTGCTCCAGGAGACGTACGCCCGGGCCTACGCCTCGTTCCACCAGTTCCGCGAGGGCACGAATCTCAGGGCCTGGCTGTACCGCATCCTCACCACCACGTTCCTCAACTACCGCCGCAGTCAACGCAGGCGGCCGCAACGCGACGACACGACGGCGATCGAGGACTGGCAGATCGCCCGCGCGGCCTCGCACACCTCGTCGGGACTGCGCTCCGCCGAGGCCGAGGCGCTCGACCACCTGCCCGACCCCGACGTCAAGGCGGCGCTGCAAGCCGTCCCGGAAGACTTCCGGACGGCGGTGTACCTCTTCGACGTCGAGGGCTTCACCACCCGTGAGATCGCCGACATCATGCAGACTCCCGTCGGCACCGTGCTGTCCCGACTGCACCGAGGTCACCGACGGCTGCGCTCGCTGCTGGAGGGCTATGCCCAGGAGCACCGTCTCGTCCCGGCGGGCCACGTTCGAGGCAGTGGGTCCGCACCACGGGCTGGTGAGCGAGGTCACCCGGGACGGCGGCGGAAGGCGGGATGCACGCAGGGGGCAGCGGTGTTCCAAGAGCGCATGGAACACCCGTTGACAGCCCTCCGGCCCGGTGTCCGGGACAGCCCTGGGCCGGAGGGCTCGACTCCCGTACCGAGTGAGTGAGGAAGAGATGCCGAGACCCAGCACCGGTGCCGTCGATGCCGAGCTATGTGCACTCCTCGTCATGCCGGACGGCTCGGCGGTGCCCGTGTCCACGCGACTGGGCTATCGTCCCGACGATCCCTACGCGGTCCGTGCGACCTTCCGCCTCGGCGGTGACCGGGCGGTCGAATGGTTCTTCGCCCGTGGGCTCCTGAGAGAGGGGCTGCTCCAGCCAGTCGGTATCGGCGACGTCCGCCTGCGCCCTGCTTGGCACCAGGGACAGCACATGGTGCAGATCGTCCTCACGCCGCCCGCAGGACGGGCGGACCTCATGTTCCCCTGGCCGGTGGTGACGGAGTTCCTGCAACGCACCGATGCGGTGGTGTCACCCGGCACCGAGCACGTGCATGTCGACCTGGACGCCCAACTGATGCATCTTCTCGCAGAGCACTGACCCAACACCCACGATCGATCGATCATCGATCACAGCGATCTCGGGACAGGAGACCACGATGTTGACCGTGCTGTCGCCGATCTTCGCTCTGCTCGCAGCGGCAACCAACGCACTGGGAACCGTGATGCAGCGCCGGGCCGCCACCGTCGTCCCGCAGTCCAGCGGTCTACGCATCGGCCTGATGTGGGACCTGCTGCGCACACCGGTCTGGCTGCTCGGCATAGGTGGGGTCGCCCTCTCGGCGATCTTCCAGGGCGCCGCGCTGGCCACCGGCGCCCTGGCGGTCGTACAGCCGCTCTTCATGCTGGAGTTGCCGTTCGTGCTGCTGCTCGCGAGCATCGTCTTCGGGCGCCCGTTGCCCCGGGCCGGCTGGGTGCCCGTCGGCAGTATCGGGGGCGGCCTGGGCCTGGCGTTGTTCGCGGCCGCGCCGACCGGTGGCACTCTCGGGATCCCCGCGGCCCGGTGGACAGCGGTACTGACCTGCTGCCTGCTCGCCGTGGTGGTGCTGTGCAGCGTCGCGGTCAGGCTGCCCAACGGCGCGGCGCGCGCCGCGTGCATGGGCCTGGCCGCCGCCGTCTCCTACTCCCTCACTGCCGCGCTCATGAAGTCCTCGACCGCCGCCCTCGGCCGCCGGGGTATGGGCGCCTTCTTCACCGCATGGCAGACCTATGCGTTCGCAGCCCTCGGCGTGTGCGCCCTGTTCCTGCTGGAGAACGCCATGCAGTCCGGACCGCTGGTCGCCTCCCAGCCTGCCCTGACCCTCGGGGACACCCTGGTGAGCCTGGCGCTCGGCGTCACCCTCTACGGGGAAAGACTGCGTGGTGGCTGGTGGCTGACCCTCCAGGTGTTCGGGCTCGCGCTGGTGGCGTACGGGGTCGCCCGCCTGTCACGTCAGCATCTCGTTCCCGCAGGAATGTGAAATACCCGATTCGCGCGAGAGCGGCCGACGGCACAACCCTTGAATCGCAGCCAATATCGCCGATCTGCGGGATGGCCAAGCGCGCCGTGGCATCGGACCGTGGAACCAGGTCTCAGCGGACGGCCCCGGCAGGCTGAATGCACATCGGGCGGACATGTCGGCGGCGTAAAACACTCCGCGATGGACACAGAATTCACGCGAGCATCTGGAGATCCGAAAAATATGGGGAAATTGGTCAATACGGCCCTGGAGGCCGTGGCGGATGTGCCGGATGGAGCGTCGTTGGCCGTGGGCGGGTTCGGATTGAGTGGTGTGCCGAACGTGCTGATCCAGGCCCTGTTCGAGCGAGGCGTCGGCGGGCTGTCGGTCGTCTCGAACAACTGCGGGGCAATGGATTCGGGCCTGGCGGTACTGCTCTCGGCGGGCCGGATCGGACGGGTGACGGGATCGTATGTCGGGGCGAACAAGGAGTTCGCGCGGCAGTACCTGTCCGGTGAGCTGGAGGTGGAGCTGATCCCGCAGGGCACGCTCGCCGAACGGCTGCGCGCCGGCGGCGCGGGCATCCCCGGCTTTTACACCCCGGCGGGGGTGGGCACGCAGGTCGCCGAGGGCGGTCTGCCCTGGCGCTACGACGGCTCCGGCGGGGTCGCACTGGCCTCGCCGGCCAAGGAGGTGCGGGTCTTCGACGGCACCGAGTACGTGCTCGAACGCGGCATCCGCACCGACTTCGCGCTGGTGCGGGCGGCGCAGGGCGACCGGCACGGAAACCTGGTGTTCAGCAAGTCCGCCCGCAACTTCAACCCCCTCGCGGCCATGGCCGGCAGGGTCACGATCGCGGAGGTGGAGGAGCTGGTCGAGCCCGGCGAGATCGATCCGGACGCGGTGCACCTGCCCGGCATCTTCGTCCAGCGGGTGTTGACCCTCACCCCGCAGCAGGCGGCGGACAAGAAGATCGAGCGGCGGACGGTGACCAGCTGATGGCCTGGACTCGTGAGGAGATGGCCGCCCGCTCCGCGCGTGAGCTGCGCGACGGCCAGTACGTCAATCTCGGCATCGGCCTGCCCACGCTGATCCCCACCTACCTGCCGCCAGGGGTGGAGGTGATCCTCGAGTCGGAGAACGGCATCCTGGGCACCGGCCCCTACCCGGGTGCGGACGAGGTCGACCCGGACCTGATCAACGCCGGCAAGGAGACCGTCACGGTCCTGCCCGGCGCCTCCTTCTTCGACTCCGCACTGTCCTTCGCGATGATCCGCGGCGGGCACATCGACGTCGCGGTGCTGGGTGCCATGCAGGTCTCCGAGCAGGGGGACCTGGCGAACTGGGCGATCCCCGGAAAGATGATCACGGGGATCGGCGGTGCGATGGACCTGGTCCACGGCGCCCGCACGGTCATCGTCGTCATGACGCACACGGCCAAGGACGGCTCGCCGAAGATCCGCACCGAGTGCACGCTGCCGCTGACCGGGAAGCACTGCGTGAACCGGATCATCACCGATCTCGGTGTCCTCGACGTCACCGACGAGGGGCTTGTGCTGGTCGAGTGCGCACCTTCCGTCGACGTCGAGGAGATCATCGCCAACACCGACGCCAAGCTGACCGTCACGGAGGGCCTGCTGTGAACCCCGTCTACATCATCGACGCCGTGCGCACGCCGATCGGGCGCTACAACGGCGGCCTGGCCTCGGTGCGCCCCGACGACCTGGCTGCCCACGCCATCCGCGAACTCCTCTCCCGCATACCCCAGTTGGACCCTGCGCGCATCGAGGACGTGTACCTCGGCAACGCCAACGGCGCCGGCGAGGAGAACCGCAACGTGGCCCGCATGGCCGCCCTGCTCGCCGGCCTGCCCACCAGCGTGCCCGGGGCGACGGTCAACCGGCTGTGCGCCTCCGGACTCGAAGCCGTCATCCAGGCCGCCCGCGCCATCGCTGTCGGCGACGCCTCCGTCGCCATCGCCGGCGGCGTGGAGTCCATGACCCGCGCCCCCTACGTCCTGCCCAAGAACGACAGACCGTTCCCGGCCGCCCACGCCGAGCTGTACTCCACCACGCTGGGCTGGCGCATGGTGAACCCGGCGATGAACCCGCAATGGACCATCCCTCTCGGGGAGTCGGCCGAGCTGATCGCCGAGAAGCACAAGATCGGCCGTGAGCAGCAGGACGAGTTCGCCCTGCACAGCCACCAGAAGGCCGCAGCCGCCCAGGAACAGGGCCTGCTCGACGCCGAGTTGGTGCCCGTCCCGGTCCCGCAGCGCAACGGCGACCCCCAGCTGTTCGCGGCCGACGAGTGCGTACGCCCGAACGCCTCCCTCGCGGCGATGGCAAGGCTCAAGCCATCCTTCCGTACCAAGCAGGGCACGGTCACCGCCGGCAACGCCTCCCCCCTCAACGACGGCGCCGCCGCCCTGCTGCTGGCCGACGAGGAGGGTGTGAAGGCCATCGGCCGCGAGCCGCTGGCACGCGTCTGCGCGACCGGAGTCTCCGCGATCGACCCCGACTACTTCGGCCTCGCCCCCGTCGAGGCCGTCGACCGGGCCCTGGCCAAGGCCGCCCGGACCTTCGCCGATCTCGACGTACTGGAGCTGAACGAGGCCTTCGCCGCCCAGGTCCTCGGCTGCCTCGCCGAATGGCCAGAGTTCGACCCGGCGATCCTCAACCCGCAGGGCGGCGCCATCGCGCTCGGCCACCCCCTCGGCGCCTCCGGCGCCCGCCTCGCCGGCACCGTCGCCCACCAGCTCGCCCGCCGCGGCTCCGGCACGGGCGTCGCCACCCTCTGCATCGGCGTGGGCCAGGGCCTCGCCCTCGTCCTCGAACGCTGACACGAACGGGGCGAGCAGACCGTCGTGGGGAACAGCGTCCGGGACGGGAATCGGCAGCGGCCTCCGCGCGGGGTCGGCGGGTGCGGACGTACGGTACTGATATGTGCGCCATGCGGGAAGGCGGCGCGGCGCAGCCCCACGGGCCCCGCTCCCCTTCACCCACCGCCGGGTCACTGCGCCGGGCCGAGCTGGACCGGCTGCTGGAGCTCGCCGTGCGCGACACGGGCGTGCACGCGGGAGCGGTCTTCCTGCTGGCATCCGACGGCCAGACCCTGCGGCTGGAGGTGGCCGCAGGCATGCCGGCGGAGTATCTCGCGCCCTGGTTCGGGGTCCCGCTGTCGAGCCGCTTTCCCGTGACCGATGCGGTGCGCGAGCGGCGGCTCGTCTGGCTCGGCGACCCGGAGGACCTCGCCCGTCGCTATCCGCGCACGGCGATCGCCCTGCCCTACCACCATGCGGTGGTCGCGGCACCGCTCCTCACCGGAACCACGGTCTGGGGCGCACTGCTGCTGTTCTGGCCCGGGGGCGGGGATAGGGCCCACAACAACACAAAGACCAGAACCAAAAAAAGTCCCGGCTGCGGGGGGGGAGCAGGCACGGGCCAGTGTGACAACAACAGAGAAACGGAA
>NZ_JBVIEB010000006.1:231216-457304 GCF_055572075.1 Streptomyces sp. NPDC030820 | reverse complement strand
CTTTCGCTGTCCGCACATGGCGATCCCTCTTCCCTCCCCCCATGCTGTGTTCGCGACACCCCCCCCCACCGAAACCCCGTTTGGGGGCACACTGCTGTTGTTCTGGCCCGGCTCCGGCCCCGGCGCCACCAGTACCGACGGTCCGAGCCCTGAACGGGTCCGTGCCGCCGGTCGGCGCCTGGCACGGTTCCTGCGCGACGCCGCCGGCACCGGCCACGCCGTCGGCCCGGGACCCGCACCCCGCACCCTGGTGCAGCCGCCCGCCGGCAAGCGGGGGCCGGCCGAGGCACTCGCCGCGGCCGACCTCGTCGAGCGGCTGCCCTGGGGCAGTTGCTCCCTCGACCTCCAGGGCAGGTTCACCTACGTCAGCGCCACCGCCGCCGCCCTACTGGGCGCGAGCAGCCCCGACGACCTGATCGGCACGCGTCCCTGGCAGTCCTTGCCCTGGCACACCGACCCGGCCTTCGAGGACCACTTCCGCGCCACCGTGGTCAGCCGGAAGCCCGGCTACTACACCGCCATGCACCCGCCGGACCAGTGGCTCGCGTTCGAGCTCTATCCCGACGGCTCGGGGGTGAGCGTCCGCATATCGCCGACCGGTCCGGGCGGGGACTCGCAGCCGGGGCCCACCAGGACGGAGACGTTCCGGGGCGAGCCGATCCGCTTGGGCGAGGTCTACCAGGTGCTGCACCTGGCCGCCGCCCTGTCGGAAACCGTGGGCGTCTCAGACGTGGTCGATCTGGTCACCGAGGAGATGCTGCCGGCGTTCGGAGCCCGGACCGTCGCCCTGCTCGCGGCCGAGGACGGCAGAATGCGGGTCATCGGCCGCAGCGGCTACAACCCCTCGCTGCTCGAACACTTCGACGGCGTGCCGCTGACCCACCCGGCACCCGCGGTCCGGGTCCTCGCCACCGGCGTGCCCAGCTTCTTCGCCTCCTTCGACGAGCTGTCCCGGGCCTACCCGCCCGCCCCGCACCAGAAGGGTCTGCATGCCTGGGCGTTTCTGCCGCTGATCGCCTCCGGGCGTCCGGTGGGCTCGTGCGTGTTCGCCTTCGACCGGCCCCACCCCTTTCCCGACCAGCAGCGGGTCGTCTTCATCGCGCTCGCGGGACTGATCGCGCAGGCGCTGGAACGGGCCCGCCTGTACGACACCAGCAACGAACTCGCCAAGACCCTGCAGGCGGCCCTGCTCCCCGACTCGCTGCCCGACCTTCCCGGACTGGATGTGGCGGCCCGCTATCTGCCCAGCGTCCGCGGCATGGACATCGGCGGCGACTTCTACGACCTGGTCCGGGTCGACGACACCACCGCAGCCGCGGTCATCGGCGACGTCCAGGGCCACAACGTCACCGCCGCCGCCCTCATGGGCCGGGTGCGCCCCGCCATCCGCGCCCACGCCGCCTCGGGGGCCACGCCGTCACAGGCCCTCGAGCAGGCCAACCGCCAGCTGGTCGCCATGGACCCGGGCCGCTTCGTCAGTTGCCTCTACGCCCACCTCGACCTCGCACACCACCGAGCCGTCCTCGCCACCGCCGGCCATCCCCCGCCCGTGCTGCGTCACCCGGACGGCCACGCCGAGGTCCTTGCGCTCCGACCCGGCGTGCTGCTCGGCATCGACCCCGACGTGGACTATCCCCCCACCGAGATCGCGCTGACGCCCGGGACCGTCCTGGCCCTGTACACCGACGGCCTCGTCGAGACTCCCGGGGTCGACATGGACGACGCCATGTCCGGGCTCGCCGCCCAGCTCGCCCGGGCCTCGGCCCAGCCCATGGACCGGCTGGCCACGACCCTGATCGACCATGCACGGCAGACCGCGCCCCGGACGGACGACATCGCCCTGCTGCTCATCGGGCTCGCGACCGCCGGGTAGCGCGCCCCCGGCCAGACCTCGCCGGCAGGCATTTGGGACGTACGGCATGCCTTGACAGCGAAGAGACGGAGGGCAACGATGGGAACTATGGAAACTAATCCAGTTTCTCGAGTTTCCACCAGTGACGAGCGGCGTGCGGACGTGATCGTGGAGGCGGCCGGCCGGCTGTTCTTCGGGTCGGGTTTCGCGCGGGTGAGCATGGACGATCTCGCTCGTGAGCTCGGGATGAGCAAGAAGACGATCTACCGTCATTTCCCGGACAAGCGCAGCCTGCTGGCCGCGGTGCTGGACCGCCAGTTCGCCGCGGTGGAGCGCACGCTGGTGGCGGCGACCGAGGACGCAGCAGGGCAGCCGTTCGCTGTGCGGGTGCAGCGGTTCCTGATCGCGGCGGGCAGTGAGCTCGGGCGGATCGGCGCGCCTCAGCTCGCGGCGGGGCGGGGCGACGCGATGCTGCGCCAGTACGTGGAGCAGCGTGTGGACGCGGTGGTCTACCGGCGGCTCGACGAGCTGTTCCGGGAGGGACACCGGCAGGGCTTGCTGCCGGCGCCGCCCGAGCTGCTGAGTGAGATCACCCGCGGCGCGTTGGAGCGGCTGCTCATGTCGGAGTTGCCGCGCGATCTGCACTGGACCGCGGCCGATCTGCTGCGGGCGACCGTCGACACCGTGCTGTACGGGGCGATCCGCCCGACAGGCCAGGGCATCGGCGACGAACAACCCCGGGCGGTTATCCCGACGGCCCACGACGACGATCAGGAGGTGGGCCCATGACCGGGACAACCGGCAGGGTGGCATTGGTGACGGGGGCCAGCAGCGGAATCGGCGCGGCCACGGCGCGACTTCTGGCTGCGCGAGGAATGCGCGTGGTGGTCAACTACCTCCGCAACACCAAGGCGGCCGAGGAGGTCGTGGCCGACATCGAGGCCACGGGCGGCCAGGCCATGGCCGTGCAGGCCGACGTGCGCGAGGAGGCGGCCGTCGAGAGCATGGTCGGACAGGTCCAGGCGGCTTGGGGCGGCATCGACGTGCTCGTGCACAACGCGCTCATCCCGTATGCGGTCAAGCCGTTCCAGGACATGACGTGGGAAGAACTGGGCGGCAAGATCGACGCCGAGATGCACGCGGCGTTCGCGGTCACCAAAGCCGTACTGCCCACGATGACCGAACGAGGGTGGGGACGCCTCATCTACATCGGCACCGGACTCAGCCGCCTGCCTCGGGCGGGCATGATCGCGCTGGGCGTTTCCAAGGCCGCACTCGAGCAGTTCGCCCGGTATCTCGCCCAGGAACTCGGCCCGCAGGGCATCACGGTGAACGTCGTCTCGCCCGGCCCGGTGGAGTCCCGCACCGCCGACGCCGTGCTCGACGACGCGACGAGGCAGCGGCAGGTGGCCGCCACCCCCTTGGGCCGCCTGGCCTACCCGGCCGATGTCGCCCAGGCGGTCGCCTTCTACGCCGCCGAGGACAACTCCTTCATGACCGGTACCACGGCCGCGGTCAACGGCGGCATGGCCATGTACTGACGCCCCGCTGACCTCCGCACACGCGGCCGAACCCTTAAACGATCAAGGAAAGACGTTCATGCACACGATCGACCTGGCCTACGTCGGACGAGGCCTGCACGAGGAGCTGGCCGCCTACATCGCCGACCAGCAGGACTACTACGCCGAGGAGGGTGTCCACGTCGCGCTGCGCGACGGCTGCACCTGGGACGTGGAACGGCTGCGCCGCTGCGCCACCATCGGGCTCGGCCGGGCACTGCTGTCACGACTGACCGACGGCACCCCGTGGGTCGCACTCAGTGTCAACACCCACCGCCCGCTGTTCTGGTTCCTCGCCCGCCCCGGCCTGACCTCCCTGGCAGACCTGGCCGGGCGACGGCTGGCGGTCCACGCCCCGCACACCCCGCCCGGCGCATTCGCCCGGATCGTGCTGCGAAAGGCCGGCCTTGACCCGGACCGTGACGTGAAGACCATCGTCCGCTCGCCCGGCGACTACGGCATGGATCTGCGCCGGCTCAACGACGGCAGCATCGACGCCGCCTACGTCGGCAGCACCATGGCACCGGAGGCGGTGGCCGCCGAGCACGGCTGGCAGGTGCTGGCCTGGGTCGGCGACCACTTCCAGATCCCCACCGTGGGCGTGGCCGTCGACCCCACCTACATCTCACCGGACGACCCTGCGGTCCAGGCCGTCGTACGAGCCCACCGGCGCGCCCTTCAGATGATCCACGACGACCCCGACACCACGGTGCGCCACATGCAGACGTTTCTCGGCGGACAGACCGCGGAAGAGGCCCGAGCCCACTACGACACGTTCATCGCGCCGTACTTCACCACGGACGGCCAGGCCGACCTCGCTGTCGGCGACAAGGCGATCACCGCGGTCGCCGCCGAACTCGGCGTCCCTGCCACCGTCACCGCGGCCGAGTTCTACCGCACCGCGGCCACTGCCTAGGCATCAGGAGTCGAGTCGTAGGGTGCGAAGCCCTGGGCCCGCGGGCCGATGGTGTCACTCCGGTGACCGCGACCGCGGCGTGGTTCTTCTCAGGTATGGGTTTCCTCCCTCCGAGCCGCCGTCGATCAGGGCCCTCCCGCCTCCGCGGTCTTCCACCGGCGACCAGCACAACGGTCACGGACTACGCCGAGCCCGCCTCGGAAGTGCCCACGCCGGTCGTGCGGAAACTGGCCCGGAACGCACCAGGTGTCACACCCAGCTGCCGTAGAAACGCTCTGCGAAGCGACTGCGGTGAGCCGAACCCCGTGCGCCGGGCTAGCACAGCCATGGGGTCATCACAGGTCTCCAGCAGCGCCTGGGCTTCGAGCTCTCGGCGACCGCGTCCAGGACCCGGCGGGGTATCTCTTGGCGGCTGTGCGGGGCACGGGAGCGGACGCTGAACTGGGACGGGCCACCCGGTCGTTGCATGAAGACGACCATGTCCTTGGCGACCGCCCGAGCGACCTCCGCGCCGTAGTGATCTTCGACGAGCGCCAGCAACAGGTCGATACCGGCGCTGACGCCCGCCGATGTCATCATCCGCCCGTCCCGCACGAAGATGGCGCCCGGCTGGGCCTCCACGGACGGAAAACGCAGAGCCAGCTGCTGCGAGTTCCGCCAGCACGGCACGACGGCAGAAGTCCGGCCGCGGCCAGCAGAAACGCTCCCGTGCACACCGTTGCCGTACAACGGGCCTTCTCATTCAGCTGCCGGACGGCATCCAGGAGGGCGTCGTCCTTGATCAGCGTCTCCCAATCCGGACCGCCCGGGGTCACCAGAACGTCGCACGACTCACGTACCTCATCGACACGCAGGTCAGCGCTGAGGCGGGTCCCGGCGGAGGTGACCACCTCCGCCCCGTCCTCGGACGCGAGCTGCACCCGATAGCGCCCGCCGAACTCGTTGGCCGACGCGAACGCCTCGATGGGACCGGTCACATCGAGCAGCCGCACGCCCGGGAAGACCAACACGGTCACGGTGAGCGGGCCCGTTCCTGGGCGCTCGTTGACCACGACCGGCTTGTTCCCTGCTGGGAGGTGTGTTCTACGGCCAGGAGCTCGTCGGGTTCCAGGTCGAGAGCGACCAGCGTATGCACGGCCGTGCGTACTTGCCCCATGGTGGCTGCGGCGTGGATGCTCTGTCCGGCGGCTTCGCCGATCACCATCGCGGTACGGGCGCCGGGCAGGGACAGGGCATCGAAGCAGCCGCCGGCTCCCTGAGTGCCCGGCATGAGCAGATGGGCGGTTTGAATGCCCGTTCGTGGAGCCTGACACGGAGCCAGCAAATGCCGCTGAATGGTTGCGGCGGCGGTGTGCTCGCGGCGAATCGACGGACGTTGTCGAGACACACTGCCGTGTGAGCCGCCGCTTCCATGCCCAGAGCGCATGTGGCCACCGCAACACCAGTGAGGCTCGGGCCGCGGAGAAGGAGCCGCTGGCACGCTTCCGCAGTGGGAGAAGGCGTCGCTGACAGCGCAGGTACGCCACACCGGTCACCCCGCTCAGGGGCACGGTGCGGCGCAACCCGGGTGCGAAGCGCCCGCTGAGCGGGCGTCAACATGCGCCAGAGACGAGGTCGGTTGATCTGGCCGAACAGGCTAATCCAGACGGGATACCTGATAGTGGCCGATGGACCAGTCGTCCCCTGTGCGGACAACGAGGACGGAGAGTTTCACGTCCAGCGGGGGCCGGTCCGTGAACGAGAACTCGACGGCGAGGTAGCCGAGGACGAGGTCGTCGGCGTGCCGCCTGGTCTCGAGGATCCGGTATGCCGCCTTCATGCCGAGGGGCTGGGAGCCGTAGTAGTCGGCGACGCCCTGGCGTCCGACGCTGTAGGGGTGCAGCCCCTGGAAGACGGCGTCCTCGGTGAAGAGGGCGGCGACGCGGTCGGGCTGGTGCGCGTCGACCGCGGCCTTCCACTGGTCGAGCACTCCGCTCAGGATCTCCGCGTCGTCGGTCGTGGCGGTCATGTCCACTCCTTGGTCCAAGACTCGGTGTACGGTCAGTGTCCGGCGCTCATGCCTCCGTCGACATGGAGGATCTCGCCGGTGACGAAGGGCGCCTTCTCCAGGTGGAGCACGGCGTCGACGATGTCGCTCACTTCACCCATCCGGCCGACCGGGTGCAGGGCGGCGAGGAACTCATGGGTCTCCTCGGGGTGCATGGGGGTCTTGATGGTGCCCGGCGACACCGCGTTGGTGCGGATGCCACGGCGGGCGTACTCGATGGCGAGGGACTTGGTCGCGGACTGCAGGCCGCCCTTGGTCAGAGCGGCAAGCACCGAGGGCACCCTGGAGTCAGCGCTGTCCACCAGGCTGGTGGTGATGTTGACGATGTGACCGCCGCCCTGGGCGAGCATCTGCTCGACCGCCAGCTGAGTGATACGGAAGAAACCGTTCAGGTTCACGCCGATCACGGCCGCATAGTCGTCGAGGGTGTAGTCGGTGAAGGGCTTGGCGACGAAGACGCCCGCGTTGTTCACCAGAGTGTCGACCCGGCCGAACCGCTCCACCGCGGCGGAGATGACACGGCCGGCGGTGGAGTGATCCGCGACGTCCCCCTGGACGGTGACGACCTCCGCGTCGTCCGAGGGTGCGATGGTGCGGGAGGTGGCGACGACCGCGTACCCGAGTGCGCGGTAGCCGTCCACCAGTCCGGCGCCGATGCCCTGTGACGCGCCGGTGATGACGGCGACCTTCTGCTGCGCAATGCTCACGGTGATCTTCACTTTCGAGGTGGGAGGACTGTTCCGGACCGGTGGAAGAAGCACTAGCCGACCGGTCGACTATTCGACGATAGGCAGCCGTGCGCCCGTGAGGCAACGGTTGGCGGCCCCTCCGCTGGGACTCGATTCCTCCCGTCTGGGAGGCCGTGGCTCTCAGTGCAGGTGAGGACGTCGCAGGTAGAGGACCACGGATTGCGTCGGCACCCGACGGATTGCGTCGGCACCCGACGGATCGCGTCGGGACCGACGGGTTGCGTCGGTGCCGGGGAACGGCGGCTTCCGTCGGCGGGGACTCGGTCTCTACTGGCGGTACGGGTCGTCGGCGGGCAGCCAGGCGTCGGCGGCGTGTATGCCGAGGTCTACGACGCCGTCACACAGGGCGTCCATGGCAGCGATGACCGCCGCGCGTGCCTCGTCCTCGCGTCGGACGAGGGACCAGGTCCAGTAGACCTCGGGGGCGACGACGGGGCGTCGCACCAGGTCGGCCGGGAGCGCGCAGGTCTGACCCTTGGGCGAGTTGATGATCGGACGGTCGCTGCGGCGGACGTGGTCGAAGAAGGCCGGGCCGGTGATGCCGCCGTCCGATATGGGCACGGCTCGGGCTCCGGTGTCACGGGCGAGTTCTTCGGCGTAGACGTTCCAGGACGACCAGGACGTGATGTCGTCGTCGAGGAGAACCGCGGTGTCCCGGGCCCGCACGGGGCTAGTGTCGTCTCCCTTGGCGACGGCATAGAGCCGATCGGCGCCGAGGATCCGGGCGTTCAGGCGGTGCCGTTCCACGTCCTCGGCCCGTACCCAGCACACCGCGAGATCGAGGCTGCCGTCGGCCACCCGGGCTGCCTGGGTGTGGGAGGGGGCGACCCAGGCGTCGATGTGGATCTGAGCCACCGCGGAGGTACGAACGGTCAGATCTCCGGGCAGCCAGTTGACGTAGCCGAGCCGGACCGGTTCGGAGCCGGACAGCCGGCCGGCGCGGCGCTGGAGGTCATCCGCCCGTTCCAGCAGAGCGCGGGTGTGCGGGAGCAGTTCCGCACCGGCCGGAGTGAGGGACACCGAGCGGCGATCGCGCTCGAAGAGGCGCACCCCGAGGTCGCGTTCGAGGGCCTTGATCTGCTGGGAGAGGGAAGGGCCCGCGATCAGAAGCCGCGCGGCGGCCCGGCCGAAGTTCAGCTCCTCGGCCACCGCGATGAAATACCTCAGTTGGCGCAGCTCCACGCCCGTCATGCTACGCGCGCTGGGAGGTGTCACCTATCAGCAAGGAGGGAGCCGGTCGTGGCAACGTCCCTGGTGGCAGGGCCAGGATGGAGGCACGAAGGCGAGGACGGGGCACCGAACGGCCCTACGACGCGGATCCAGTGACTCCGGCGTGGATCCGAGAGGAGCGAGGAGATGCCAGAGTTCCTGGTGCAGATCACCACCACCGTCCCCGAGGGCGTCGGTGCGGACGAGGTCGGGCGCCGCCGAGCCGCCGAGGCCGTCCGCGCGGCGGAACTGGCCGCTTCCGGCCATCTGTACCGGCTGTGGCGTCCGGTCGGCGAGCTGCGCAGCATCGGCATCTGGCGGGCCGCCGACGAAGCCGAGCTGCACGAGAAGATACTCGGCACACTGCCGCTCCGGTCCTGGATGACCTTCACCGTCACCGCACTGGTGCCCCACCCCAACGACCCGGGCACGGTCGGCGCGACGCAGTGACCGGCGCCTGTGCCGGGGCCATCGCCGTCACCCATGGCTGCGGCACCGAGGCCTTCATCAACCAAGATCTGCACCGCGTCAGAGGGATATCCACATGAGTTCGCCGGACCTGGGCCTGTCGTCCGTTCGTCCGCACCGCACGCTGCACTCGCCGCGCGGCCACGCGGCCCAGGCCGCCGCGGCGCTGGCGGCAGGCATGGGCGTCGGCCGCTTCGTCTACACCCCGATCCTGCCGCTGATGCACGCACAGGCAGGGCTGTCCGCGAGTTCCAGTGCGAACCTGGCCACCGCCAACTATGTCGGATATCTGATCGGCGCGCTGGCGGGCATCCTCGTCCCGGCACTGGTCCGCTCCCGTCTGCTCCTTCGCGTCTCCCTGGTGGTGCTGACCGCCACTCTGGCGGGGATGCCCACCGTCCACAGCACCGGCGCGTGGCTTGCGCTCCGGCTGCTCGCCGGGATCACCAGCGCCCTGATCTTCGTCATCGCGGTCAACTCCCTCCTCGGCCACCTCAGGCAGCACCCCGCCCACCTGACCGGCTGGGCCTTCGGAGGCGTCGGCGCCGGGATCGCCCTGTCCGGTCTGGTCGTCCTCTTCCTGCGCGCGTTCGGCGACTGGCGCGCCGCCTGGTGGGCCTCGGCCGTGCTCTGCGCGCTCATGACCGTCGCCTGCTGGACCTTGCGTCCGGAGGAAACGCCCGCACCCTCCGGCGGCGGGGCGGGCTCGCATCCCAGGACACGGGTACACCGCTGGTTCAGCGCTCTGTTCGTCAGCTACACGCTGGAGGGCATCGGGTACATCGTCGCCGGCACCTTCCTCGTCGCCGCGATCGGACAAGGCTCCCCGGGCTGGGTCGGCAGTGGCGCCTGGGTGCTGGCCGGACTGGCCGCCGTGCCGTCCTCGGCGCTGTGGGCATGGTTCGGGCATCGCTGGTCCCGCCCCGGCCTGCTGCTCACCGCGCTGGTCATCCAGGCCGTCGGCATCGCCCTGCCCGCCGTCGTCGGCGGGGTGCCGGCCGCACTGGTCTCCGCGATCCTGTTCGGCGCGACGTTCATCGGCATCAGCACCCTCACCCTTGCCGCGGGCGCTCATCTGCGGTTCCCGCGGTCGGTCGCGCTGCTGACCGCCGGCTACTCGGTCGGCCAGATCCTCGGCCCGCTGGCCGTCACCCCCTTGCTCCACCACGGCTACCACCAGGCTCTGATCCTGGCCTCGGCGGTGGTCCTGGCCGGCGCGGTCGCCGCCGCCGTGCTCCGCGTCGGCTTCCCCCACGCGATGCCGGTCGTGGACCAGAGCCCTGCGGCACGGTCTGCCGGGCAGGTAGGGCAGTCCGCACCGGTGTACGCCTGCCCCGTGCCGGACGAGGACGAGGCCTGAGGAGACCGGCCCTCCCGGGCCGCCGCAGCCGCCGGGAGCAGTCGCGCAGGCGAAGATCGGGCCTCAGACGTCGGCCACGGCCTCCTGCGTCGGCCGTCCGCCGAGGAGGGCCAGGCAGTTGGGCCACAGGGGGCCGAGCCGGTCCGTGTCGTTGTACAGCTTGGCGAACATCACCTGGCCTTCCAGTTGGGCCACGACGGCGCGCGCCGCCTCACGGGTGTCGGCCACGGCGGCCTCGCCGCGTTCACGGGCCTCGGCGATGACGGACTCCACCATGTCGACCTGTGCGTCGAAGATCTCCTGCAGCCGCTCGCGGACCGCCTCGGTCTGGTTGCTCAGCTCCAGAGTGAGGTTCCCGAACAGACAGCCCGCCACGGTGCCGCAGCCCAGCTGGACGGCACGCTGGCCGGCCTCCGTCTCCTCGAACAGCCGCCGCAACCGCCACAGCGGCTCCGCGTCACCGGTCAGGGCTTGTGTCCAGTCGCGCTTCTGGGCCGCCCAGTGTTCGTCGACGACCGCGAGTGCGAGGGCCTCCTTGGACTCGAAGAAGTAGTAGAAACTCCCCTTCGGCACCCCGGCGGCCTTGCAGATCTCGGCCACGCCGAGCGCCGAGTACCCGCGCTCCTCGATCAGCGAGCGGGCGGCGTCCAGGATCTTCCGCCTGGCGTCAGAGGTGCGTCCCATGACATCAGCGTACGAAATAACCGACCGGTCGGCTACCTTCAGCGAGCGAACCTCGGGCGGCCGTAGGACGCCGATGCGGGAAGAGGCTCTCGGCCCGGTCAGCGCGCGAACAGAAGCACAACGGTCTCGGTTCGTCCCCACAATCACCCTCCTCCCGTCTGTCGAACTGGGCACTGGTCGGTTCCGCACGAGGAACCGCTACGCGGATAGGCCGTGTCGCGCGCGGAGGTCGATCGCATCCGCTGGCGGCCACGTCCTGGGGCGAGTGCCGCACCGCAGACCTCTCAGCCGACGTGGCGCGGTCGACTCAGCGGCTTTCTACCGGTTACGAACGCGCGACGCAGACGCTGCTTGAGGAACGGACACCAGAGTCGGTGCTGCGAGCGTTGGCTCATGGCACGCGGATGGGCAACGAGAGTCAGTTCATCGTGCACGAGGCGATCCGCAAGGCGCCGCCCGTCCACGAGGACGGCGAGGCCCTGTGGGAGCGCGCCACCGCGGACTACCGTGACGCGCTGCACACGACCGCCCGCCATATGCACACCCTGACTCCACCGCCCTCCTACCCGGTGGAGGAGGAGACAGCCGACCTGCTCTGGCACTGGTTCGGCCCCACCGGCTGGCGCACCCTGGTGGTCGAGAGCGGCTGGTCCTGGGACCGTGCCGAGGACGTCCTGTATCGCACGGCGGTCGCCGCACTGCGCTGACACCGCTTGCGGGGCGGCGGCGAGACGGGGGCGACACGTCGCCTGTCCGGCACCAGGTCGACATCGTCTGACGTTGGCCGGGCGTCGGCTCCGCGCCGCCCGCGCTTCAACGGCGGAACTCATCAGTGAGGTGCGGCCGAGGCTCATGCAGTCCTGGACGCCGGCCCTGCGCGGTTTCGGTGCTCGGCGGGCCGACGGCCGCCATGAGTATCGAGGGTCTGCGTCCGGCGTGCGATCCACCACGGCTACGTGGCTGGTCAGCCGGCTCCTCACCCGCCTTGTCGGCCGATCATAGATCGAGGACGACCTCGGTGGTCGGCTTGCTGCAGCAGACCAGGACGGTCCCGGCCTCGGGGAGTTCGAGGGGTGGGGTGGTGTAGGTGATGTCGCCTGCGACGAGGTGGGTGATGCAGGTGTGGCACACGCCGGTGCGGCAGGACCAGCGGGTGGGGATGTCGCAGGCTTCGGCAAGATCGAGGAGGGACGCGTGGGCGGGTGACCACGGGGTCGTGATGCCGCTGCGGGCGAAGGTGATGAGGGGGCCGGTGCCCGGTGGACCGGATGGTTGGTGCGGCCGCACCACGGCGGTGGGGGTGACGCCGGGGTTGATGGCCGGGAGAGCGCTGAACTGTTCCGTATGGATCCGCTCGGGGCGCAGACCATGATCGCGCAGGAAGCCACCGACGTCGTCCATGAAGGCGGGTGGTCCGCACAGGTAGGCGTCGGCGTCGGTGGGGATGCCCATGGCCGTGAGTGATCGTGCGGTCGGGCGGCCCTGGGTGATGTAGAGCTCGCCGGGATGCGGGGTTTCGGAGGTGTAGTAGATGTGCTCGTGGGCGTTGGGGAGTTGCGCCAGAAGGGCGTGGCTCTCCTCCGCGAAAGGGTGGTGGGCGCGGTCGTGGGCGGTGTGGATCCACCAGACAGGGCGTGCGTCTGTTGTGGCGGCGAGTCGGTGGAGCATGGCGAGCACGGGGGTGGCACCGATCCCTGCGGAGATCAGGAGGATCGGGCGGGTGCTTTCTTGGAGTACGAATGTTCCGCGGGGGCTGGCGATGTCCACGAGGTCCCCGGGGCGGAGCGTGGCATGGATGTAGCTGCTGACTTTCCCGTGGGGCTCGTGCTTGACGCTGATGCGGTAGGTGTCGGCTGTGCGTGCGGAGGAGAGTGAGTAGCTGCGCACTGCGGGGGTGGCATCGCCGACGGCGAGGCGGATGGACAGGTACTGGCCCGGACGGGCTTCGGGCAAGGGTGTGCCATCAGTGGCGGCGAGGTAGATCGACGAGACGGTGGGGGTCTCAGGGACGATGCGGGCGATGCGCATGGTCTTGAACCCCGGCCATTGCGGCTCTTGTCTGGGCTGCTGGCAGCTGGCGCGTTCGCCCGGCCATCCCGGTTCCTGTTTAGGCTGCTGGGCGGCGGCGAGTTCGCGGAAGGACTGCTGCCATCCGGGGCTGAGAGCGGGGATGTTCAGTGCTTTACGCAGCTTCGCGGGGTCGCGACCGGGGAGGTAGAGCAGCGCGTCGATCTCGGCAACGCTGAGTTGTTCGGGACCTTTGCGGATGAGGCTGATCTCATCGCCGGCTTCGACGCGCCCCTCGGTGAGGACGCGCAGGTAAAAGCCGGGTCGGTGGTGGGCGACCAGCAAGGAGGCCATGGTCGGTTCGCCCAGGCGCATGCCGACCCGGTAGCAGGTGACGCGGGGCTGGGAGACTTCGAATTCCGCTTCGCCGATGCGGTACCGGTCACCGATGCATACTTCGTCGTCGGGCAGGCCGTCGACCGTGAAGTTCTCCCCGAAGATCCCGAAGGTCAGGTCGTCGCGTCCGAGCTGTTTTTGCCAGTACTGGTAGGACTGCAGCTGGTAGACGAGGACGGCTCGCATTTCGCCGCCGTGCCCGGCCAGATCTCCTTGACCGTCTCCGTCGACGTTCAGCCGCCGGACCATGCGGCAGCCCTGGACAGGGGCCTTCCAGGCTCCGGTGTGCACGGTCCTTCCCTGCCAGGGCACATCCTTGGGCAGTCCTACGTTGACGGACAACAGCGTCGCCATGGTGGACCTCCTGCGCGATGGTAGCCGGGACAGCCCCCTCATGACGCTGTGCCTCGCAGAGAAGCGCGCTCAGCCGCACATCGGTCCCATCGTATGCGTGCCTTCTGACGGCAGGCCGTCAGAAGGCGGACCTGTCACTCCGTGTCGATGCATGCGGCTCGCCCTGCGAACGCTCAATCGCGCCTGACGCCCGTCCAAGTGGCGGACTGGGAGCCCTTGCCTCCCAGCAGGGAGTAATCAGGTCGTAGTCTCGGTACGACTCGAAGGCGCACGATGAGCCCAGGCAAATCCGACGGTTCGCGGCCCGACCCCTGCTACGACCGGCTCGCCGACCGCTTCGGAGCATTCACCGACCAGCGCTCGACGGAGTACTGGCCGCTGCGCCGCGCACGGCCCGGAGCCACCCGATGAACCACAAACGCCCCGGACGGGGCCCGACCACCGTGACGGTATGTCTCCACCCGGGGTGCGGCTCTCCGATGTGACCGGTCCCATCGAGGTGTTCGCTGCGGCCAACGAGTTCGGCGGTCAGTGTCAGGTGCGGATCGCGTCCGAGGGGTACGGACGTGATCACCTCCGCCGGGACCCGCCTCGGCGCCGATGTGCGGGTCGATGATGTACAGAAGCCATGCGACGTCCTGCTGATCCCGGGGGTCCGGACTGGGAAACGCTGATCAAGGACGTCGCAGTCGATCTCGCCCGCTGTAGGTCACGGGCTGGATTCGCCGCAGAAGCCGCGCCCAGGTGCCGTCCGCCGACCACAGCCGGTGGCGTGGAAAACGAGCAGATCAAGTGACGTCACACGATCGGCCGGACGGCTCCTGGGTGTCCAGTGCCGAACCGAGGTGCTGGCGCATCAGCGCCTGCGCGGTCGTCTCGGCGGCGGCGAACCTGGAGCGTCCTGCGTCGGTCAGGGTGGCCTCGACCGTCCTGCGGTCTCCGGCACGACGATGGCGATCAATCAGTCCGGCAGCCTGCAGCCCCCTGAGGAGGTAGGACATCCGGTCCCCCGATTCCTGGAGGAACGCCGCCAGCTTGGCAACGGGCACAGATCCGCTCGCGGCCTCGGCGAGCGCGCCGAGAATGAGGTAGTCATGGAGCGACAGTCCGTGCCGCACCCGCAACTCACCATGCACGAGACCCAAGGTCCGCAGGACCCCTGGAAACTGCCACCGCGTGGTGTCCGACAAATCGTAGTCGATCATATTCCTTCCCAGGGGTCGGTTATCCGGCCGCAAGCCCGCGGCCGCAGCATCACAACCAGATTCCATACGACGTCGATCCCGGGCCGGACGGACACGAAGCCCTCGGATCAGGACGGCGTCACCCGCCCGCACTCCGAATATGCGACGACGGCAGGCAGCAGGCCGCCACCCGTCCGATGTCCTGATGTGAGGCCCTCGTGGCGCGCCCGGCCATCCGTCTCCGCACTCCCGGCGTCCTAGTGTCGTCAGTGCGACGCGGTCGAACTGGTCGGTCTCCGCAACGGTTGCGAAGTCCTCGAACACCTGACACGCAGGCGGACGACCGCCGTAGCCGCGTCCGCCATCCCAAGGCTTCACAGAGGAAAGAAGGCGTTCGCGCCATGGCGTCGCAATCAGACACCGCTCGAGCAGCGTCTCACGGGCTGGACTTCGGGCTCAACGAATGGGTCGTGGACGAGCAGCGACGGCGTTACCTCCAGGACCCCGGCTCGGTCGACCAGACGTGGAGGAACTTCTTCGCCACTCTGGTGTCCCCGGCCGCCGCGGCCTCCCTGACCGCCTCAGCCCAACACCACAAGGGCACCGACGAGGCGGCGCTCAAGGCGGTCCGGGTCGCCGCGCTCATCCACGCCTATCGCGTGCGCGGGCATCTGATGGCCGGAACGGACCCGCTCATGGCCCGGCCAGCCGCAGCACATCCGGAGCTCGACATCGCCGCGTTCGGACTTGACGACGCGGACCGGGCGGAGGACTTCGCCGTGGACGGGTTCGCCGGGCGCGCCACGATGACACTCGACGAAGTGCTGGGCGCATTGCGGGAGTTCTACTGCCGCACCGCCGGGTTCGAGTACATGCACATCCAGGACGCCCGGGAACGCCGCTGGATCCAGCAGCGCGTCGAGGGCCCGCAGCGCCGCCCGGACCGTGCCGGACAGCTGCGGATCCTCTACCGGTTGGGGGCCGCGGAGGCCTTCGAGACGTTCCTGCAGACCAAGTACGTGGGCCAGAAGCGGTACTCGCTCGAAGGCGGCGAGTCGGCCATCGTGCTGCTCGACGCCCTGTTGCTCCGCGCCATCGAAGACGGTGTCCAAGAAGCCGTCATCGGGATGGCGCACCGCGGCCGGCTCAACGTCCTGGCCAACATCATCGGCAAGTCCTACGGCCAGATATTCGACGAGTTCGAGGACGCGGTGGACATCCGCTCGGTCCAGGGCTCGGGGGACGTGAAGTACCACCTCGGCGCGGAGGGCACCTACCGTGCCCTGGACGGCGGCACCATCGCCGTCTCGGTCGTGGCGAACCCCTCGCACCTGGAGATCGTGGGGCCGGTGACCCAGGGCGTGGTGCGCGCCAAGCAGGACCTGGCCGGGGACCAGGGCGAGCCCTTCCCCGTACTGCCGGTCGTCCTCCACGGCGACGCGGCCTTCGCCGGCCAGGGCGTGGTCGCCGAGACCCTGAACATGTCGCAACTGCCGGGCTACCGCACGGGCGGGACGGTCCACGTGGTCGTCAACAACCAGGTCGGCTTCACCACCCTGCCCGCCAACGGCCGTTCGAGCACGTACGCCACCCATGTGGCACGGATGGTGGAGGCCCCGATCTTCCACGTCAACGGCGACGACCCGGAAGCCGTCGACCGCGTCGCACGGATGGCCTTCGACTACCGCCAGACGTTCCACAAGGACGTCGTGGTCGATCTGGTCTGCTACCGGCGCCACGGGCACAGCGAGGTCGACGACCCGTCCATCACGCAGCCGATGATGTACGAACGCATCGACGCCAAGGCTTCGGTGCGCACGCTGTACGCCGCGGCCCTCATACGCCGCGGGGACATCGGCGAGCGGCAGGCGGACAGTGCCCGCCGCAACTACCAGGATCACCTCGAACGGGCCTTCGCCGAGACCCGGGCTCTGCCCGCTCCCGCACCGGCCGAAGACCTTCCTTGCGCCGACGCCGGACAGGCGGCCACCCAGCGCACGGCGACCGCGATCGACGAGGCGAGGGCCCGTCAGGTCATCGCGTCGCAGACCGACCTGCCGCAGGGCTTCACCGTGCACCCGCGTGTCCTGCCGCAGCTCCACCGGCGCACGGCGACGCTCGACACCGGCACCGTCGACTGGGCCACCGCGGAGACACTGGCGATCGGTTCGCTGCTGCTGGAGGGCGTCCCGGTACGGCTGGCCGGACAGGACTCCCGGCGCGGCACCTTCGGCCAGCGCCACGCCGTACTGACCGACCGGCGCACCGGCGCGGAGCACACGCCGCTGAACTCCCTCAGCCCGCAGGCCGCGAGCTTCGCACCGTACGACTCGATGCTGTCCGAACTGGCAGCGCTGGCCTTCGAGTACGGCTATGCGCAGGCCCGTCCGGAAGCCCTGGTGCTGTGGGAGGCCCAGTTCGGTGACTTCGCCAACGGCGCGCAGACGGTCGTCGACGAGTACATCGCCTCGTCCGAGCAGAAGTGGGGCCAGCGCTCCGCAGTGACCATGCTGCTGCCTCACGGCCTGGAGGGCCAGGGCCCCGACCACTCCTCCGCCCGAATCGAACGCTTCCTGCAATTGTGCGCGCAGGACAACATGACCGTGGCCATGCCCTCCCTGCCGGGCAACTACTTCCATCTGCTCAGGCAGCAGGCGCTGGACGGCCGCAGGCCACTGGTGGTCTTCACCCCGAAGTCGATGCTGCGGTCGAAGGCGGCCGTCTCCGCCCTGCCCGAGTTCACCCAGGGCGGCTTCCGCCCGGTCCTGCCGGACGACACGACGGACCCGGCCCGTGTCTCGCGCGTGCTGCTGTGCTCGGGCAAGGTCTTCTACGACCTCGACGCCCACCGGCACGCCGCGGGCTCGACCGACACGGCGATCGTCCGCGTGGAGCGCCTCTACCCGTTCCCCGACGAGGAACTCGCGGCGGAACTCGCCCGCTTCCCCGCGGCCGCGGACGTGCGGTGGGTGCAGGAGGAGCCGGAGAACCAGGGTGCGTGGTCGTTCGTCGCGCCGCGTCTGCACCGGCTGACCCGGCGCGCCGTGGAGTGCGTGAGCCGGCCCGAGGCGCCCGCGCCCGCGGCCGGCTCGGCCCGCCGGCACGGCGTGGAGCAGAAGGCTCTCGTGACATCGGCCTTCCAGTGATCAGCGGCTCGCGCGGTGCGCATCGGCTGCCCACCGCGCGTATCCGTCGACACCACGGCAGCATCGAGGAGGAGCAGCGGCATGAGCCTGCTGACGCGCATCAACCAGCCCGCGGACTTGAGGGATCTGAGCCATCCAGAGCTGGTCCGGCTGGCCCGGGAGATCCGCGACTTCCTGGTCCGCCACGTCGCGGCCACGGGAGGCCATCTGGGGCCCAACCTCGGCGTCGTGGAACTGACCCTGGCACTGCACCGGGTCTTCGACTCCCCGCGCGACCGGCTGCTGTGGGACGTCGGGCACCAGGCGTACGTCCACAAGATCGTGACGGGGCGGGCCGGTGAGTTCTCCGGCCTGCGGCAGCGTGGCGGGCTTTCCGGATACCCGAGCCGGGAGGAGTCCACGCACGACCACATCGAGCACTCCCACGCATCGGTCGCCCTGTCGTACGCCGATGGCATGGCCAAGGCCGCACAGCTCACAGGAGAGTCGGACCGGCACATCGTCGCCGTCGTCGGCGACGGAGCGCTCACCGGAGGGCTGGCCTGGGAGGCCCTCAACAACATCGCGGCGGCACCGGACCGGCCGGTGGTGATCGTCGTCATCTGACCGAACTGGGCGATCAACGGCACAAATACACAGCTGCCCGGCTTCGGGACCTGGCCCAACACCGCAGCCTCACCCTGCTGACCTCCACCCAGGACATGGACCACAGCCATACCGGTCCTGGCCGAATGGCTCACCGAACCCGGCTCTCACGATGAGCGGCGCCCCGATGCCGCCCTTCCCGAGCACGGACGTACCGCTCCCGGGTCCCCGCCGCCCGGACACCGCGCGGCCGTCTCCGCCGCGGTGGCCAATCTCAACGCGGGCGCACTCGCGTTCGTGATGGGCACCGGCATCGTCTCCACGGCCCTGTACGTCAACGGCGCCGACACCGCCTCCGCCGTACTGCTGTGGGTGGCCCTGGCCGGTTATGCCGTACTGGTGCCCGCCTACGGCTGGCGGCTGCTGCGCCGGCGCGAGCGGTTCGTCGCGGATCTCCTCGGGCCGCGTGCCTTCGCGTTCCTCCCCGGCCGGTGCAGCCGGAAGGCCTCATGACGTCCGTATGGATCTTCATGGGGCGGCGGCGATCGCCGTACTCGCCGGAGTCCGGCTGATCGCACTCCATCCAGGCACCACGATGTTGTCGCGCCCGCTCGTCATCGGGACGTCCGTCGTCCTGTGGGCGTTCTCAAGCTGGCTGATTCCGCTCCTGCTGGCTCTGGGCGTTTGGCGGCACGCGCTGCGCCGTATCCCGCTGCGCTACGAGCTCGGCTGGTGGAACCTCGTCTTCCCGGTCGGCACGTATGCGGTCACCACGCATGAGCTGGGACGCGCGACCGCAACCTCGTGGATGACGAGCGTGGGCCGCTGGGAGGTCTGGATCGCCGTGGTGTTCTGGGCTGTCGTGTTCGCCGCCATGGTGGCAGCCAGACTCCGGGCCCGCCCCACGACCGCGCACGGATCCGCCGGTGCGGGGCAGACGGCCCGCCCGCAGAGCAAGGCCTCGACGGCAACCGGGGCGCTGCCATAGGCACGTGTTGCGGTGCGGCGCGAACCCGGCTGCCCGTCGGCAGACAGCCGGGTTCGCGCGACACGTCCGTGTCATGCGGAGCGTTACACGGGCCCTGTCAGCGGCGAGCGCGCTCACGCTGCCGGACAGCATGGCGCAGGGAGTGCCAAGCGACCACCGCCCAGGCAGCGACGAGCAGGGCGTACAGGACGACGGCGATCCAGACGAACAGCTGCGAGCCGGTACGAGCAGCGAGCGCGCTCGTGCCGGTGACGCACGCACCGAGGGGGAAGATGAAGGACCACCAGGTGGCTGCGAAGGGCAGCCCTCTGCGGATTTCCCGTACGGTCAGCGCCGTGGCCAGTACCAGCCACAGCAGGGCGAAGCCCCAGATCCCGAGCCCACCCAGGAGCGCTACGACACCACTCCCGCGCGCGTACGGGGCGGGCAGCGCGCTCGGCGACGCCGTGGCCAGCGTCCCCAGCGCTGTCACCGCCTGATCCAGCGCCCCCACGCCGATCCACACCGTGGGCACCACCGCACCGCCGGGCGCGTCATGATGCACCAGGCGGCTGTACACCATGGCCAGCACCAGCAGGACCGCGACCAACCCGAGCCCGAGCATCGAATAGCAGCACAGCAGCAGGGCCAGCCGCACCTGCCCGGCCGGCGCCCGCGGGATGAGCAGCGCGCCCGTCGCGGCGGAGACCAGCGGCGGCACCACCGGTAGCAGCCAGCCGCCGAACGCCGCGTCCGGCGTGAAACGGTGCCGCGTGACCATCAGATACGGCACCGTGCAGGCGGTGGCAAGACCCAGCACCGTACCGGCCGACCACAGCACCCAGTCCGCATCCACCGCCGCACGCTCCCCGATCAGCCGCCGGCCGAGCAGCAGCGTCCCGGCCCCGACGGTGAGCAGAGCCATCGGCGGCGCCCCGAAGAACTGGGCCAGTACCGGATCACCGGCATGCACCCGCAGCGCCCGCTGCCCGGTATAGCTGACGGCAAGCACGATCAGCAGCAGCGCGGTCCCCGCCCAGACCACCGTGGCGGCCTCGCCGAGTCCGGGGAAACCGCGCGGCAGGGTGGCGGCCGCGACGGTGACGATCCCGCTGCCCATGACGGCGGCGAACCAGCCGGGACCGAGCCGGCCACGCTCCTTGCCGTTCGCCTCGTCCGGCTGGTCACGTACAAGCACGGATGATCTCGGGGCCGAGCCGACCGCGGACGCTCTCGGGGCCGGGCCGACCTGGGACGGGACCGCTCGGCTGGTACTGGGGTGGGGTGTCACGACGCGGAGTGCCCTCTCTTGGGGTGTCGGATTCGTCACCGTCCACGACCAGCCACGGTGACGGGCAGGCCGACTGGCCGGACCACACCCAGCAGCTCAGGGACGCGGCCGAGACCGTCGGCCCATTGGCGCCCTCGACGCTATGGCGAAGCGCGGCTTCCGCCACAGAACAGCACGCGCCATGACGCCCTCACACCAGGACATCGAGCACCGTGCAGGCCCGTTGCCGGGTGCCGGCCCGATGCCCCGATGTCCTTGTCCGAGCGTGTTGTGGCCACACCTGTGGCCATGACGAGACGGCAAGCGACCGCTGAACACGGGCGAGGCGCCGAAGCCCGGTGCCTCGTTCCACACCACGGAAGGCAGCAGCATGCCGCAGGGACGCGGACGACAATCGGCACGGGAGCGGCAGAGCATCGCCGGGCGGATGATGGTGTCCTCCGATGTGGGCCCCAGTCCGTCCGGGAGGCGCACGATGAAGGACAGGCCGTCAGGCAGGAAGCCGCTCCTGGTGACCGTGCTGGTCTTCCCCGGCGTACGGCTGCTCGACGTCACCGGACCGATCGAGGTGTTCACGACAGCCAACGAATTCGGCGGCCGCTACCGCGTACGCACGGTCTCCCCTGACGGCGCCGACGTGGTCACCGCAGCCGGCACCGGACTGCGCGTCGACCTCGCTGCCGCGCAGGTACAGGCGGCCAGCGATGTGGTCGTCATCCCCGGCGGCCCGGAGTGGCCCTCCCTCATCAAGGACGACGCGCTGCTGGACGCCATGAGAGGGCTCGACGCACGCGGCTGCCGCACGGCGTCCATCTGCACCGGCGCCTTCCTCCTCGCCGCGGCCGGACTGCTCGACGGACGCAAGGCGACAACGCACTGGCGCTTCGCCGACCAGCTCGCCCTGCGCTACCCGAAGGTGACCGTGGAAGCGGACGCCCTGTTCGTACGCGACGGCCACATCATGACCTCCGCAGGCGTCACCTCGGGCATCGATCTCTCGCTCGCCCTGGTCGAGGAGCACCTCGGCGCCGACGTCGCCCGCGCCGTGGCCAAGGACATGGTCGTGTTCATGCAGCGGCCGGGCGGCCAGTCCCAGTTCAGTGTCCGCACCCACACCCCGCGCGCGAGACAGGAGATGCTGCGCCGGGTCCTGGACGCGGTCGCCGAGGACCCGTCCGCCCCGCACACCCTTGCCGCCATGGCGCGCCGGGCAGGTGTGAGCACCCGCCACATGACACGCCTGTTCCACGACGAGATGCACACGACCCCGGCCCGCTACGTCGAGCAGGTCCGCATGGAGGCCGCCCAGGCGATGCTGGAAGACAGCGACGACCCCATGGCCACGGTGGCCCGGCGCACCGGCTTCGGGTCACCGGAGTCCCTGCGTCGTGCCTTCACGCGCAACCTCGGCATCACGCCGGGAGCCTACCGGGCACGCTTCCGCACCACGCACACCGGAGTCGACGGCAAGGGCGCCTGAGCCCTGGAGGTATCCGGCGAGCACGGACAATCGCCGAAATCCGACAGGCCGGCCGTGCCGGACGAGGCCAGTCAGGCCTCCTCGACAGTCTGTCCCAAGCACCGGCTCTGCGAGCGCGGCCCGCCACGCGGACGCGCTGAAAGGACCGGCGAAGTACCGCGTCTCGTGCACGAACTGCTGGTCGGCGAATTCCATGACCTCGCCAAGTACGAAGGCGGCACCGTCGTAGATGGTGACGCATTCGCTCACCCATACATGCGCGTGGCCGGTGACGCGCAGGAGGGTGAAGCGCCGGTCGGCCGGATGCCCGCCGCGTTGTCTCGCGGCCCCGGAAACGTTCGCCCGACTGCGGATAGTCCAGCATCGCGTCCGCAGCCTGGATCGCGTGCTCAGCCTCGATGTCACCTCGTCCGGAAGCGTGTTCCTTCCTCCACCGGCCTGGTGGGCGTTCCGCTCGAAGGTCCGTATCCGAGTGCCTCACGGCAGTTTCTCGGGCCATGGGGCGACGCAAGGAGAGCGCTGGGACGGTGGGGGCGTCGGATCCGGCGTCCCGGAATCTCGACAGGAGGCAGCGGCTTGGCAGAGAACCGGACGGTCCCGGGCGTGGCCGGGACCGATCACGAGCAGTTGCGGGCGTTCGATGAGCCGGCGGCTACGTCGGCAGGGCGGTCCGCCATGCGCGAGCACTTCTTCGACCGGCCCGCCCTCGAGGTGGCTCCCGAACTCCTGGGGGCTCTCGTGGTCTCGCGCTCGCAGCGCGGCGTGACGGCGGTGCGTATCACCGAGGTGGAGGCGTACGAGGGGCCCGATGACCCGGCCTCGCACGCGTTCCGGGGCCCGAACCGGACCAATCGAGCGGAGTTCGGGGCCCCGGGGACCTTCTATGTGTACCGGACGCACGCGGTGCATCGGTGCCTGAACGCCGTCTGCGGGCCCGGGCGGCGTCCCGCTTCGGTGCTGCTCCGCACCGGCACCGTCGTGGAGGGAGCAGACGTCGCGCAAGAACGCCGGGGGCCTGGGGTACGGGCGCGCGATCTGACGCGCGGCCCGGCCAACCTCGCGCGAGCGTTGGGCATCGCCGATCTGCATCATGACGGACAGTCAGCATGCCACGCAGCGGCGGAGTTGTTCCTCGCGGAACCCGCCGGGGGCGTCTCGTCCGCGCGGGTCGGCCGAGGGCCGCGGACGGGGGTGGGCGGTCCTGCTGCTTTGTACCCCTGGCGCTTCTGGATGCTGGGCGAGTCGAGCGTCAGCGCCTATCGGGCGCACCCAGGGTCCCGCCAACGGAGGCGGGCGAAGGGCTGACCCTCCCGCCGGCCTGGAACATCACGAGTGCCGACGCCGCTCCCCGGAGGCGGCGGCACCCGGAGGTGCTTCAGCCTCGCTCCGGTACCGGCGCCGGGGTCTGCGACGAACCCGCAGCGAAGACCGAATGTGCGCCTTCGCCGTCCTTATCCGCGGCCACGCACACCTGGCGCCTGCGAGTTGAAAACCTCAGGAAATGTCCGTTGGGCCGGGCCCGCTTGCTGCCTCTCCTCCTGAGACGGCGTCCGCGGGGACGGCGGCCCGACCGTATAGAAGGCGATCAGTGATGACTCCGATCAGTCCCACTCCCGAACCGGATCCGCGCAGGTGGCGCGCGCTCGGGATCATCTGCCTCGTGCAGGTGATGCTGCTCCTCGATGTGACCGTGGTCAATGTCGCGCTTCCCCCCATCCAGCACGATCTCGGCTTCACGACCACGGGCCTGGCATGGGTCGTCAACGGCTACACCGTCACCTACGGTGGGCTGCTGATGCTTGGCGGACGCCTGGGTGATCTGCTCGGCCGCAGACGCCTCTTCCTGATCGGCTTGGCGATCTTCGCGCTGGCGTCGGCGAGCGCGGGAGTGGCCCAGCAAGCCGGTGTACTGATCGCCGGCCGCTTCGTACAGGGCGTCGGTGCGGCACTCGTCAGCCCGGCAGCCCTGTCCCTGGTGACGCTACTGTTCACACAGCGGCAGGAAAGGGCACGGGCCATGGCCATCTGGAGCGGGCTGGCCGGAGTTGGGGTAGCCCTGGGAGTCGTGCTCTCGGGCATCCTGACCACCATCGCCTCCTGGCGTTGGATATTCTTCATCAATCTGCCCATCGCCGCGTTCGCGTTTTTCGCCACTTTCAAGCTCGTCTCCGAAAGCCGGGCCACCAAGCGCGGTCGCCCTGACGTCCTCGGCGCCGTCACGGTCACCCTCGGTCTGCTCCTGGTCGTGTTCGGCCTCCTGGAGAAGGACAGTCACGTATGGTTCTCGTTCCCCGTCCTGGGTTGCGTCGGGATCGGTGTGCTCTGCCTGATCGGCTTCGTGCTGGTGGAGGCTCACGTGGCCCAGCCCCTGGTGCCCCTCGCATTCCTGCGCTCACGTAACCGGAGCATCGCCAACATCGTGCGCATCTGCTACTACGTCGGGTTCGCCACCCTTTTCTTCTCACTGAGCCTGTATGTCCAGCGCATACTGCACTTTTCCGCGCTGGCGACCGGATTCGCCTTTGTACCGTTCGGGTTGGTCATTCTCTTCAGCGCCACCGTGATGGCACCACGTCTCCTTCCCCGGTTCGGTCTGCGGGCCCTGAACGGAGGAGGGCTTGCGGTCACCACGGTCGGCTACGTCCTCCTTGCCGGCCTCAGCAGCCACGGCACCTATGTGGCCGACGTACTGCCCGGACTGATCCTCGTGCCGCTGGGAGGCGGCCTCGTCCTCGTCGGATCCACTGTCGCCGGAGTGGACGGCGCCACCGGTGAGGACGCGGGCATCGCCACCAGCATGAACAATGCCTCCATGCAGATCGGCAGCGCCATCGGTCTGGCTGCCCTGGTCTCACTGGGCACCGGCCACGCCGCCGTGCTGCGGCGTGCGGGCGCCGACCAGGTGACCGCCGCCGCGCACGGTTACGCCTTCAGCTTCACCATCGCCGCCGGCGTGACGGCCTTCGGTGCGTTCCTCGGCTTCGCCGGACTCCACCCGACACCGGCCGAGACTCCGACGGCGAGGACCAACGCCAAGGAGCGCGTGGTCTGACGTGCCGCCGGCGGCGAAAGCGAGAGTCCGCGGCCGCGGCGGGCCTGGCGGAACGGTGCTGCCGCTGCGCGTCAGGGGACATAGCGAGCCTGCTCGAAGAGGCCGAGTGTGCACCAGCTGTTCGTGCGACGGCGGCATTGCCGGGTCTGAGCTTCCATCGGCCGCCTCCACTGCCCCTCCCGTGGACGCCTCAGGCCGGTCATCCGGCATGACCCTGTGCTTCTCGAACTCCGCTCCGCCATAGCCATCCCCCGGCTCGACCGCCCGGCAGGCGGGTCTCCACCAGAACACGCCGGGCGCGCACACGACCAGTACTGCTCACTTCACAGCGCAGGCAGGACCCCAGACATGACCACAAACGACCATCTCGACTACTTCAAGCCGCAACTCGTCGTCATCCCGTGCGGCAGCCGCAAACTGGGCTCGCCCGCGCGCTCCGCAGACATGTACGTAGGCTCCTACCACCGGGCATGCCGCAAGGCGGCCGACGCACTGGAACCTGACCTGCTGCTCATTCTTTCCGCACGCCACGGGCTCCTCGACCTCGACGACGTCATCGAGCCGTACGACACACCTCATGGCGCAGCCGACGCGGTAACGAGCCAGGTCCTTCTGGAACAGGCAACCGTGCGTGACATCGTGGGCCTTGACCCGGTGGTGGCCCTCGGCGGTGCACGACACATCGGCCTCGTGCGCTCCGTCTGGCCGCACGTCCACACGCCGTTGGCCGGAGCACGCGGTATGGGTGAGCAAATGGCCCGGCTTGCAGCATTGCGCGAGGGACGGGGAATGCCTCTGACATGACGCTTCGCGCGGCGACCGCGCGTTTTGAAACCGCCAGTTACCCCCGGCCTGCCTCCGAACCGCCAACTGCCGCAATCAGCTCTTCACCCCGGGGTGGTGTCAATGATCCGCCGTGTCGGCGTCGCAACGTCGTGATCGGTAAGGGCGGCCAAGGCGGCAGCGGGAGTACGGGCGCCCGGCCGGTCCTCGGGAGCCTTCGTCAAGAGTGCGACGGTCAGGTCATCAAGCCGGGCAGGGGTGTCCGGGCGCACCCTGACTTTGCTCGGATGGCATGTACGCGGGTGCGCCGACCACTTGGCCGCTCGCCGCCGGCGCCGGATGGAGGTGGTGCTCCATACTTCCGGATGCTCTCCGCCTTCGAGTGAGCCTGTTGTGCCGACTGCTTGTCAGTCGCCGACCGGTACCGGATCTTGTAGGGGTGGGGGCACTTCGGCCACCGGGACCGCGGATGCTCGCACTTCTTGAAGAACGAGCCCATCCGACGGACCAACGAATCCCGCGCCACGGCCGACCGACTCCTCGCGACTGATGCTGACCTCTTGCTGACCAGGAGCACTACGACCAGCCCCCTCCCCCTCCGAGAGAGGACCCGCCGGAGGCATGTCTTCTCTACGGCCGGCATCTCCGGCCGGACGTGCGCTACCTCGACGGCTCCCCCTACTGCACCGGCCTTTGGGCTCTAGGGGTGTCCGATGGGTCAGCGAGCCTGCCGTGCCTGGTCAGTTGACTGCGCTGACTGAGTTGACTGGCTCGACTCAGTGAAGGCTCATCAGGGGCGGCAGTCGCGTGCCCGACGGCGAAGGCGGCTGCCGGCCCTTCGTGGCCCCCGCCATGAGCACGCAAGTCCGGGGGGCCGGTGTGCCCACGCACCTTCGTGAACCATCGGGCTGCGTGCCGCGTCCTCCTGATGCGCGGCCGGTGCCGGGCGGGCACTGTGCGAGGGAGAGCAGGGACGGATGACGGGTGAAACGATCGGTATCGGGCTGGCCGTATTGGTGGGCCTGGTGATGCTGTGGGCCGGTGCCCGGGAGGCACGGCTGCAGATGCGGCTGAGCCGCTACGGGGTGCACGCCGAGGGGGTGGTGGTGGACCAGGAGCATGAGCCGGGGGACGATTATTCGACGCCCGTCGTCGAGTTCACCGACCGGCAGGGGCGGCCCGTCACGTTCCGGCCCGCCGCGGTGGCACCGAGGCTGGCCCTCGGAACCCATGTGCCGGTCGTCTACCTGCCCGAAAGGCCGGAAAGCGCAAGGGTATTCACCCGGCAGTACCGCCTGTCTCCGATCGTCGGCCTGTTCGCCGGAGGCATGATCTTCCTCGGCGTCGTGGTTGGATTCGTGCTCACACGCTGAGCTTATTCTCCCTCCTCGCTCTCACTACTGAATTGAATTCCTTGATGTCGGCTTTGCGGGGCCAAGCTGCGTCACTCAACCCTGGGGGGGCGGATGCCGTTCGCGGGTCATGTCCCCTCATCCCGGCCGACCATGGGCGCCCGCTTCGAGGGCTGCGCGAAGGAGGGCCAGGGTTGAGGCGATGCGGGCCAGGTCGTCGGGGGGAACCGCCGCGGTCAGTGAGATGAGCTCGCTTTCGACAATGGGGCGGGAAGCGGACAACTGCTCCTCACCCGCGGATGTGAGGCGGAGGACGGACGAGCGGCGGTCCTGGGGGTGCGCGACCCGCAGGCACCAGCCCGCAGCCACCAGCCGGTCGACCGCCTTGCTAACGGCCCCCACGGTGATCGCCAGTTCGCCGACGATGTCGAGCACGCGGCACTCCGGCACGCGGTCGATGATCTCCAAAAGCTCGAACTGTCCCAGTCCCAGCCCCTGTTCGGCGCGCAACCGGGCGTTCACCGCGTTGTAGAGCCGGGTCTCAACGCGGACCAGATCGGTGAAGATCCGGGTGATGTGGCTCACATTCACCTTCCAATAGATTCCCGGGAATCATCTTCCTTGGAATCCAGTTGAGGTCAGACAGATGGATTCCCAGGAATCCATCCTCGCACCCCGACCCCTGGAGGCCCCGCATGTCCCGACAGCAGCGCGACGCCCTGGACGCCATACTCCGTTCCGCCCCTCGCAGCGAGAGGCGGCCCACTCCCGAGGAGCAGCGCAGCGCTTTCGCCGCAGCTCTCACCCGCCCCGCGCCGGAGGGCGTGGTCACCCGCAGGACCATCCTGGGCGGGCGGCCGACCCTGGAGCTGGAGTCGGCCGAAGCCTCCGGCCCCGGCCGACTGCTCTACCTGCACGGCGGCGGCTACGTCATCGGCTCACCGGACACCCACGCAGGGCTGGTCGGCGAACTGGCCCGCCGCGCCGGGCTGCGCGCGACGTCGGTGGACTACCGGCTGGCGCCCGAGCACCCTTTCCCCGCGGCTGTCGACGACGGGCTCGCGGCCTACCGCGAGCTGCTGGCGTCGGGAACCGACCCACGGGACCTCGTCATGGCCGGTGACTCCGCCGGTGGCGGATTGAGCATCGCCACGCTGCTCGCCGCCCGGGAGGCCGGGCTGCCGCAACCAGCCGCCGTGGTCGTCTTCTCCCCCTGGGGCGACCTCACCCTCGCTGGAGGAAGCATCCGTTCCAAGGAGAGCGCCGACCCCATTTTCACAGAGGCCGACGTGCGCGCCTACGCCGATCTCTACGTCGGCGCAGGCAACAGGGCGCATCCCCTGGCCAGCCCGGTGTTCGCCGACCTCACCGGACTGCCCCCGCTCCTCGTGCAGGTCGGGGCGAACGAGGTGCTCCTCGACGACGCGGTCCGGCTGGCCGGCCGCGCGGGCGCCGACGGCGTCGAGGTCACGCTCGAAGTCGGCCCCGGCCTCCCCCACGTCTTCCAACACCACTACGGCCGCCTCGACGAGGCGGACGCCGCACTCGACCGCGCCGCACGCTTCCTCACCGCCCACCTGAGCGCCGGGCGCCCGGGCGCCGACCATCTCGAACCGGTCCACTGACACCAACCCCGACGGCCTCCATGTGATGTCGGCGACGGCCGCAGGAGCACCATCGCCGACATCACAGTGCGCATCATCTGAATCCAGACTTCGTGGACTGCGGCATGGTTAGGATCCCGCACGTTCTGGTGTCTGTGGTACGAGCGGGTCATGATGGGCGCATGACGTTGGCCGCGCGCCTTCACGCAACTGGCTACTTGGCCCGACCTGTTGGAGGCGGAGCCGAGCTGCGGCATTGGCCGGGCACTTGCCTCAGTACACGACGAGATCGCCCACTTCCATTCCGACCGGGACGTTGACCTGCGCCTCACGGCGCGAACCATCCGGCGGTTCGAGGAGCACCTCACAGGAGTCCGCGCCGTCCGACTGGTGCCGGGCTCGCACTGGGTGACGCTGCGCCTTGACCTGGCGGTGGACATCGAGCTGCTGATGACCCTGGTCAGCCTCGCCTCCAGGCTCATCAGTCGTGGCCAGTTCGCGACGACTGTCCGGCAGCCGAGTGCAATGAACGCACTCGGCGACCAGCTTCGCCACCGCCTCTGGGGTCGGTGAGCTCGTCGAAGCCCCCCTCGTGCGAACCGAGGCGCTGAATTCGTTGAACCATTCCATGCCGGGCGCAGACGCTGGACTGCACCGAAGCCCTGTCGGCAGACGGCCGCCGACTTCACCTGCGAGAGGTGCGAGGAAGCACCGTCTTGCGAAGTGCGCCCGGAGATCAGTCGCCAGGCCGGAACCGGAGCGCCGACCAGGTGTCGTCGATGGCGATCTGCCGCACGGGCCGCACGCCCCGCTCGGAAAGCGCGGCAGCCAACGTGTCGCGGTTCAGATCCGTGCCGAGCTTCCCGCCCTTCGGGTAGGCCACCCAGGCGAGGGCATCGCGCTGCGCGGCGGCGAGCGCCGCCTGCGCATCCGCCCCGAGAAGATCACCCGAGGTGGTCACGAAGACGAGCACCGCATCGGCCGAAGCGGCGTCATCCGTGGCCTCCTCCACCTCCAGATGGACGTCGTTGGGCTTGCCCAGCACTACGACACTCTGACCGGGCTTGATCTGCAGCTTGCTCATGACGGACACCTCCCTCATCCTGCCACCCTCAGACGCGGCCCGCCCACCGCAGCAGCCAAGCGTTCTCGCCTGTGAGTTGCCCCCGACTCGGCGCGGCGCAGTCGACGGCTGCACCGCGCCGTTGCCGACCTCGATGGCGCCGTACGAGGTCTCCGACTACGGCCGCACCCAGGCCACTTCGCCCACGCGCAGGGCGCCATGGGCGGCGGTGGCGGTGACCGAGCCCTCGGCGCGCGCTCCGGCTGCGCCAATCGGGTCCGCACCGGAAGCCACCTGCTTCGCCCGAGAGTACGGCGGAGCCACCGGGCGGTCTGTCGGCACCGCCACCGACGTTCCGGCGCGGCAGACGATCTCACCGACAACAAAATTTTTCTTGACAGGTATATCTGTCGGGTGGACCCTGGAACGGTGCTGGACGTCGCTGTGATCGAAGAACCCGCCGCGGCCGAGGCATCCTTGGACCCGATACGGTCCCGGATCCTCGCCGCCCTGGCCGAGCCCGGCTCTGCCGCCATGCTGGCCACTCGCCTGGAGCTCCCCCGGCAGAAGGTCAACTACCACCTGAAGGAACTGGAGCGTCACGGCCTGGTAGAACTCGTCGAGGAGCGGCGCAAGGGCAACGTCACCGAACGGATCTACCGCGCCACCGCCGCCTCCTACGTGATCTCCCCCACCGCTCTGGCCGCCGTCAGGCCGGACCCCTCCCGCTCGCCCGACCAGCTCTCCGCCCACTGGCTGCTGGCCCTGGGAGCCCGGCTGGTGCAGGAGGTCGGGTCTCTGCTGACCGGCGCCTCCCGAGCCCGGAAGCGGGTCGCCACCTTCGGCATCGACACGGAGGTCCGCTTCGCCTCCGCGGCCGACCGCACGGCATTCGCCGACGAACTGACGCAGGCCGTCGCGGCCCTCGTCAGCCGGTACCACGACGAGAGCGCCCCGGGCGGTCGCAGCCACCGTGTCGTCGTCGGACTCCACCAGATCCCTGCCAGGCAGCCGGGGGACGGGGGCGAGCGGAGCGAAACAGAGCAGTCCGGGGGCACCGACACGACTGAACCCGATGCAGGACAGGACGACTGACGATGACACACCCGTTCGAGATCGAGCTGGAGACGACGCTGCCGGCGAGCCCGGAACAGGTCTGGGAGGCCGTCGCCACCGGACCGGGGATCGACTCCTGGTTCATGGGGCGCAATGACGTGGAACCACGCGAGGGCGGCGTCGCCGGCATGGAGACCGGCGGCCACCGCGAGGAGGCCGTAGTCACCGCCTACGAACCCGGCAAGCGCTTCGCCATGCGCACGGCCACCGGCGCGGACGGCCGCTTCATGGCCTTCGAGTACCTGATCGAAGGCCGGGACAAGGGCAGCACCGTGCTCCGCGTCGTCCACAGCGGCCTGCTCGGCGACAACTGGGAGGACGAGTACGACGCGCTGCGCCGCGGCTGGCCCTTCCATCTGCACACGCTGGGCGAGTACCTGACGCACTTCAGGGGCCGCACCGGCGTTCCCGTCTTCGCCGTGGCCATGCCCGGCGAGCGCCCGGCAACGGACGTATGGGCGGCACTGACCAGCGCTCTGTCACTGCCGACCTCCCTCGCCGTGGGCACGCCGGTGCACGCGGAGCCGGCGGCCCTGCCGCCCCTGGACGGCGAGGTGGTCTGGGCGGACGACGAGCGCTTCGAGATCCGCACCGGGGACGGGATCTACACCTTCCACCACGGCACCAGCGGCGGACCTGTGCTGATGTTCCATCACCTCTTCGGGCCGGACACGGACGGCGCCGAGGCCGCCTGGCAGCAGTGGCTGACCCGGCTCCTCGACTGACGCCCGCACCCAGCTCCTCCGCGCCGACGGGCACTCCGATCCCTCACTCCAGACGTCGAACAACCCACACGAGAAGCCGAGGAATCACGCATGCGTACCCTGATCAGCACCGCCTTCATCTCGCTCGACGGCGTCGTGGAGGCCCCAGGCGGCGAGCCGGGCTACCGCAACTCCGGCTGGACCTTCAAGGACGTCGAGTTCGTCCCCGAGGCATTCGAGATCAAGGAACGAGAGCAGCAGGAAGCCACCGCCATCCTGATGGGCCGGGTCAGCTACGAGGCGTTCAGCCCGGTGTGGCCGGACATGGCGGAGTTCGCCCACTACAAGACGATGCCGAAGTACGTCGTCTCCACCACCCTCACCGAGGACAAGCTGGTCTCCAACTGGGGCGAGACCACCATCCTGCGCTCACTCGACGAGGTCGCCGACCTCAAGAAGACCGAAGGAGGCCCGATCATCGTCCACGGCAGCGCCACCCTGAACCACAGCCTCTCGGACGCCGGCCTGATCGACCGCTACCACCTGCTCGTCTACCCGCTGCTGCTCGGCGCCGGCAAGCGTCTGTTCAGCACCACGGACAGGGACACCCAGAAGCTGAAGCTGGTCGAGCACGAGGTCTACTCCAACGGCCTGCAGAAGCAGGTGTTCGACGTGGTCCGCTGACCAGCTCCGCCGCCCGCTCCCAGGGGCAGTTCCGGTTTTGGTAGTCGAACGCCAGATGTTCGACGCCGCCGGCTGCCACCTGCTGCGCAAGCGTGTCCTCAAGTCCTGATCGACCGGCGGGCACAGCGGAAGCCGATGGCGACAGGGACGGCGGCCGTGCGAGAGTACGTTGCTCCAGCTAACGACGAAAAAGCCGAAGCTGGACGAACTGGGACTGCTTTTCCGTCCGCCGGACGACCCACGAGCCGCGAAGTGGGCCATGGCCTACTGGATCGCCGAACAGATCGCCGACGGATCCCTCGATCCTCCCACCGGGACGCACCTCATCTGGGCGGACATCGCGTATGACCTCGGGTATCCCGAAGACCTGCAGCCACTCGTCCACTGCGCTCTCAACCTGGCCGCCTGGGAGGAATCCTGGGGCATTTCCGTCGAGGAACTCAACCGGGAAGCCATCGAGGCAGCGAAGCAACTCCTGAACAGGAAAAAGCCGGAAACCCCCGAAGGCCGACCGCCGGCGCGCCGCGCTGGCGTGGTCCGTCCCCCATCCCCGTAAACGGTGCGCTCAACACGCTCTTGGACGACGAGGACGCGGCCATCGCCACCGTCGACACCGTCCGGCTGCGGGAACAGGTGCGGCAGGCGACGGAACTGGCACTCAGGCCATGGTGGAGTTGAGGAGCGGGCGCGGCCCCCTGGCGGCGGGCCCGCTCTGCTTCGTCGCCGTCGCTTCTGTGACAGCGCCACACCCGTCGCTCGTCACGGCTGCCGTTCAAGACGGTCATCTGCTCGGGCGACACAAGGGCGCCTGTCGGCCGTGCGGCCTCCAACCGTCGAGCCGCCTGCGCACGTTCAGCTTTCACGACAGGGCGGCTCGACGGTGACGCCTGGGTGCCGGACGGATGCCGGCGAGGGGGCGCTGTCTAGTAGATGCTGACGCCGTAGGCGTTGAGCGCCTCGGGCACCGGCTGGTAGAACGTCGTGCCGCCGGTGGTGCAGTCACCGCTGCCGCCGGAGGTGATGCCGAGTGCCTTCGTCCCGTCGTAGAGGGGGCCGCCGGAGTCACCGGGCTCGGCGCAGACGGTGGTCTGGATCATGCCGTTGACCGTGCCGCCGCCCTGGTAGCGGACGCTGACGTTGAGCGCGGTCACCGTGCCGCTGTGGGTGCCGGAGGTCGAACCGGTGCGCTTGACCGCCTCGCCGACGTAGGCGTTCGCCGCGCTGTAGCCGCCGGGGTGGCTCAGAGCGGTGTTGTCGTAGCGGACCAGGGCGTAGTCGTTGCCGGGGAAGTCGTAGCCGATGGTCGGACCGATGAGAGTGGTGTGGGCCTGGTTGGTGTACCAGGTCTTGGCGACCTTGCCGCAGTGGCCCGCGGTGAGGAAGTAGTACGTACTGCCGCTGACCACGTTGAAACCGAGCGAACAGCGGTACTGCCCACCGTAGATGGCGTCACCGGCGCCCAGCAGCGGCCGGAAGACGCCGTCGGTGTGTCGGACCTGCACGGCACCCGGATCGCCGTCGGCGGCCTTCTCGATGCGGGCGATTGCGGCCTTGGTGACCGTGCTGTCGGCGGTGACGACGACGCGTCCGGACTCCCGGTCCACGTACCAGGCGGTGCCGTCGACACCGGCCCGGGCGATGTTGTTCGAAACGCGGGCCAGCTGCGCCGTGCCGCGGACCGGGGAGTTTGCGGCACCGGCGGTGGGAACTCCCGCCAGGGTGGCGGCGACGAGACCTGCGGCGACGGCGAGCAGACGGGTGCGTTTGGTTCTCACTGATCCTCCTCTTGGGAAGCGCAAGGCCCTACGGGGTGGGGGCCCGTGAGACGAGCCAGAACGGCGTGTTCCTGACATGCACCGATCAGTGAGAATGCCGCCGGAGAGCCCCGCGCACAAGAGATTCACAGCAATGGAATCCCGGCACCGATGGAGGCCGCCGCGCATTTCCCCACCTCGACCACCCGCCGAGCCGGTCGCTGAGCGGCAGGAAGACCGAGCAAGCGGTCGGCTGTGGCCTGGGAAGGATGAGGCCCTTCCCGGCCAGAGTGAAGGCGAGTTCGCCGGCGCGGGCGGGACCGCACGCGCCTCCGTCCGCGCTGCCGACCCGCACGGGTCGCGTACTGTTGCGTGCACCGCCCAGCATCGCCGTTTCAGGTGCCTCTTCAGGGGCTTCGAGACCGCGCTCAGGGCAGCAAGTACGCAGCAGTGCGGGGGCGTTTCGATGGCGGAGCCGTCGACAGTAGCGCGGATCACCGTATGGGCGCTGCCTGGGCGCGCCGACACGAAGCCGACCGGTCCGGCGGTCATGGCAGCGAAGGCGGATCTGCAAATGGCGGACCGAGCGGCCAGTCAACCAGGGCCGGCTACACCTGACCGGTGGCGTCCAACGCGCCCTCGATCCAGCGGGCGTAGCCACGGGAGTTCTCGCCGGCATCCTCGATGAAACCTTCCGCCAAGCCGACGGTTCCGCATTGTGTGCACGTGTAGTTGCTCATCCGGTGAGTTTGAAGTTCTCCCCTCTCTTCGCAAGCTCAGGGAGGGGATTCCCGTCTACCTTTCGGCGACGGGCTTGACGGTTTTACCCGCCCTACGACCGCGCCTTCCGGCGGCCGGGATCTCCATGATGACGTGGCCGATCCGATACAGGTGCAGGATGTTCCGGGCCGCGTTCCAGTCGGCGTTTCCGGTCCATCCACACTCGGTGTTCTTGCACGCGAACAGCTCTTGGGTCTCTCGGCTGCCTGGCGTGATGAAGCCGCACGCTGAGCATCGCTGGGAGGTGTACGGGGCCGGTACCTTGACCAGCTCGCCGCCGCACCGGGCGAGCTTGTACGTCAGCATCGTGACCGTCCGCCCCCACGCCTCTTGTGTGAGGGAGCGGTTCGTACCGGCCTTGGTCTTGGCCCCGTTGCGCAGGTAGTTGCCTTCGTTGTCGGGGTCGGGCTTCGGCTTGGGCGCTTTGGTCATGCCAAGGATGTTGAGCTGTTCGACCACGACCGTGCCGTAGGTGCGGGCGAGGTAGGTGGTCGTCTGGTGCTGCCAGTCCAAGGCTCGTCGCGTGGCTTTTGCTCTAAGCTGCTTGATCTGGTCGTAGGTGTGCTGCAAGCGGCGGGAGGTCTTCTCCCCCTTCTTGCGGAAAGACTTCTGGTGTGCGGCCTGCCGCTCCAGCGTGAGGAGCTTGGCCTTCTCCTTCTCGGTGAGCCACTTGTCCCGGTCAGCGGTCTGGTCCGGGAGACGGGGCGGACGTCCGTGGTCCTGGTGGTCCTCGTTGGACAGGGCGAGGGGGATGTTCACTCCGGCGTCGATGGCGACCTCCGGCCCCTGGTGGGGCTGGGGCCTGGCCTCCAGGGTCTGCACGCGGAATGCGATGTGCCAGCCCAAAGCGTCCTTGACCAGCCGGGCGCCGGTGATCCGGTTCTCCTTGGTTGCTTTCTTGCCCACGGGCAGGTCTTTGGTCCAGCGGAAGCGAACCCGGCCCACCTTGGGGATGTTGACCATGCCCCAGCGGCGGTGGACGCGGACGATGTTCAGGTCCCGACCCTGCGGGATGTCCACGGACATCGCGGAGCGGAAGCGGCTCTTGTAGTTCGGCTCGCCGGCGCGGCCTTCCCAGCAGTTCTTCCAGCTCTGCACGTACGTCTTCAAGACGGCCTGCGCGGCCTGCGCGGCCTGCGCGGCCTGCGCGGGCAGCTTGCCGAGGTAATCGAGATCCTTGCGCCCCTGCCGTATCGCTTCGTCGGCGGCGGCAAGGGTGCGCTTGCCCTTGGGGAGCATCGTCCACCAGGAGTGCAGGCAGTTCCACATCGTGCGGGCCGCGTGCGCCTGGTCGTCCAGGAGTCGGATTTCGGCAGGGATGAGTGCCAGTCGGGCACGGTGCCCGAACTGCCGTTTCACCAGGCCGAGTTCACTCACAGCGATCACCATACTACGGTTGGTCTATGTCACCGCGCTGGAACCCTCATCCTGACGTCAGGACCGGACGCCACGTCGTCCACAACCTTCACGTCCACTTGGTGTTCGTCACCAAGTAGCGGCGTAAGGCGTTCACCGACGAGATGCTGACGCGCTGCGAAGAGATCATGCGAGAGGTGTGCACCGACTTCGAAGCCGAGCTGAAGCAGTTCAACGGCGAACAGGACCATTCCACCTGCTCGTGCACTGCCCTCCCAAGGTGCAGCTCTCCAAGCTGGTCAACTCCCTCAAGGGCGTCTCTGCCCGGCTGCTGCGCAGGGAGTACGACGCGCACGTGCGCCGGTACCTGTGGGGCGGACACTTCTGGTCCGGCTCGTACGTCGCCGGAAGCTGCGGCGGGGCGCCGCTGACCGTCGTACAGCAGTACATCGAGCGGCAACAGCGCCCCGTGAGCTGAGGTAAACAGTGCCGCCCCGTGCTCACGTGCGGGTCAGAGCGGGCTTGAGATGGCCTTCACCACCGCCCTGAAGGGCGGCGCACTGGCCAAGATCAAAGGTAGAAAACGGTGCGCACGCGGTACGTGATGGAGCCGTCTCGTCCTCAACTGGCTTCCGCTGCGGCATACGCGAAGTCGTACACGGCGAAGTCGGTGATCCGTTGGTAGCCGATGCGCTGGTAGAGGGCGTTGCTGGTGGGATTGGCCGCGTTCGTGAACAGCACGACATCCGTGGCGCCTGCGGCCAGCGCGCCCCGGCTCACCTCGACCGTCACGGCGCCCGCGTAGCCGCGACCGCGCAGGTGGGCCGGCGTGTAGACGGGGTCGACCCGGACCTGGCCGGCGACCATCGGGTTCACGCCCGCCATGGAGACGGGCGTGCCGTCCGGGGTCTCCCAGAACGTATAGCGTTTCTCGGCGAAGCGTGTACCGGCCCAGGAAGCGGCGTCAATGGCGACGACCTCCCCGACGTCCGCGGCGAACTCACGGCACCAGTGCATGAGGTGCTCGTGGTCCTGCTCGCCCACGAGTCGACCCCGGCCCGCTGGGACCGGCTTCGGCGGGTTGAGCGTGCCGAGGCGGTACAGGTGGAGCCGAACGCGGAGTGTCGGCGTTGCGCCTGTATGCCGCTGCCAGGCCTCGGCGAAAGCGGTGGCGGTGCTGTGGTCCGCGCTGACGAAGGGAAGGGAGTGCCCGAGGGCGACCAGGTGGGCGGCGAGGGTGTCGGCCTGCTCGGGGGTGAGAGAGGTGAGGCTCAGGCCGCGGGGCGGGAATCGGTAGAAGATGGCGCAGACCTCGCCCGCTCGCTCCAGCCGGCCGAAGACGGGGACTCCGCCGCCGTATGCGGCCGCCCCGAGTGTGCGCAGTTTCTCGGTAACCGACAGTGGCATGGTGTGCAGGGCGGGGCGCGAGCGCAGGAATTCTCCGGCTCGGGCGAGAAAGTCGTCGACGTTTTCGGTGAGGTGCCAGTCATCCGAGCGCATGCTTCAGCATCCCGGATGGACTCGACCGCTGGAAGGCGAACGCCCGGAGATGAGTCATCGTCATGCCACGGGCAAGCTGCCAATCGCCTGTGGTCGCACGGGAGTTGGTGGGCGGCACGTGGGTATCGGCCAGTTGGCGCTGTTGTCCGGCGACGCCGAACTGGCCGTCCTCGCCGTGCTGCCGTATCTGGTGACGGCGGAGCAGACACCGGCAGTCCTGGCTCTGCCCGGGTCAGCCGGGCCGCAGGTCGTGCGGACGGCCGTGCGGACTGGTCGAACCGGGGTCGAACCGGCGGTGGCCGGTGCCGCGCTCCATCCCGCACCACCGCCCCGACGTGATCGAACCCATCGGCTACGGCTGGTGCCACAGCCCGGCCGGCGGTACCCAGGTCTTCCGGCTACCACGGCACATCACGACCTCCGAATCCCCGAACACCAGGCCCCGTACGACTTCGCCCACGACCTCGTCGTAACGATTGTCGCCAAGGCAGCACTTCAGCACCGGCCCGTACTCGGGGGTGCCGTCACTGCTTGGCGCCGAAGTCCTGCGTCCACCACGGGCCGCCCGCACCCTTGTCGACACCCACGCCGATGTCCTTGAACGAGCAGTTGAGGATGTTCGCCCTGTGACCGGGACTGTTCATCCAGGACTCCATGACGGCTGCGGCAGTCTGCTGGCCTTCGGCGATGTTCTCGCCGTACGTGGACCAGCGATAGCCGACGGCCGTGATGCGCTGTCCGGGGTCGGCGCCGTCTGGGTTGGTGTGGTCGAAGAAGTGACGAGTGGCCATGTCGTCGGAGTGACTCTGGGCCGCCTTCTGCAGTTGCGGATCCTCGGTGAGGGGGCCGCAGCCGACGCCTGCCCGCTCCTTGTTCACCAGCGCGACCACCTGGCCGACGACGTCCGTCCGGTCCGGTGCCTCCGCGGTGCGCGCCGGGGTCGCGGTCGGTCGGGTGGTGGGCTGCCGGTCGGTGGGCCCGCTCTCCCTCCCGCGGCCCGTTGCCTTCGCAGCCCGTGACTTCTTCGGCTTCACCGGGGACGGTGAGGGGGAGGCCGACGGCGAGACACCAGCGGTACTGGGCGTGGCGAGGTCCGGTACGGGGGCCGCCGCTCTTCGCTCCGCGCTCGCGCTGTCGCGGCCGGTTCCGGAATCCGTACCGAAGTACCACAGACCACCACCGACCACGCAGGCCGCAACGACGGCCCCGCCGGCCGCCCGGCGCCGCATGCGCCGACGCCGACGGGACTGGCGGCGCGAGCCGGTCCCGCCCCGTATGCCACGTCGCGCAGCGCCCGGGCCCGATCCGGTGTCGCCCTCGGTGACCCCCAGCGCTGCGGCAGAACCCGCCGGGACAGCAGTCCCCGAAGCGGCAGACACCTTGGCGAGCAACGCAGTCGACACCGCGATCAGCGCCAGACCGGCCAGCAGTCCTTCTGCGGGCATCAGACCGCTCCACAGTCCGCTGCAGCGGGTACAGCCGCGGGCGTGCCGGGCTATTCGCTTACGCCACAGAGCCGAGGGCCTGCCGTCCCAGGAAGCCAGCACGGTGCGGAGTTCCTCGCATCGTGGCCGTGCGTCGAGCGCTCGTACGACCACGCGGGCCGCCTCGAGCTGCGCCTTCATGCGCTGTACGCGGACCGCTGTGTGCTGGGGCGAGAGGTCCAAAGCCGCAGCCACTTCGGCCCGGGTGAGCTCGCCCGCACACTCCAGCCACCACAGCGACAGCAGTCCCCGGTCATCGGGCTCCAGCCAGCGCGTCGCCTTCGCTGTCTCCTGGCGTTGTCCGGCGAGCTGGAGTTGGACCACCGTCAGGTCAACGAAGTCAGCGCCCGGATCGGCCAGATCCTCGGCTTCCTCCATCGTGCCCGGGGCGAAGCGCCGGTTCTGCCAGTGGGCTCGGACCTGGTTCATCGCGATCGCCACGAGCCAGGCGCGAAAGCGCTCGGGAGTACGCAGTTCGCCGAGCCCGTCCAGGGCGCGCAACATGGTCTCCTGTACCACGTCGTCGACGTCCACCGAGCCGTTCAGAGCCCGGCCCACAATGTTGTAGACCAGCGGGAGGTAGGCGTTGACCAGCGCGTCCTGGGCTTGGGTGTCGCCCTCCCTGGCGGCCGTGACCAGTACCGCTGTCTCCACCGCGTCCTGCGTACTCATGCACATGCTTCCTGTCATCGAGGCCGAACGATTGTGTCCGATACCTGGGAGATCACTCGATGCGCCCCGGATAACAGTTCTTCGAGAGTGAGTTTCAGTTCGGCTGTCGTCGAAGACCACACGTCCGCATACTCCTGCGGCCGTACCGAGTGGACGGCAGGGGGTCGGGGCTGATGACGACGCCCGTCCGGCCGGACGGCCTTCAACTGCGGGCCGCTGTCCTCAGAAGTCCGACATCAGCGGCGTTGGTGTCGGGCTTTCCATCGCCACCTGTGTCAGGAGGATCGCGACCATGCCCTGGACGGGAGGGCATGTGCAGTCGTCCCCGTGCCTGGCCGCTACGGCCCTGGATGGGCCCAGGAAGAGGCGCCCGCGCGCTGTCCGGCCGTGAGGTGGTTGGTGATCATCCGGGGGCCTGAGTCCCGCAGCGAGGATCGTCAGACGCCCTCAGCCCGTGTCGAACCAGCCTCGCGGCCGGCCGTCGATGCAAGGTCGACGAACAGCGGCATTCTGTGCAGCGGCGGAGGCTCTCCCGGCAGGCCGAGTCGCTGCCAGGCCAGCCGGGCCGACACCTTCAGCACCCGTCGCGCCCGCACTATGAGCATGACGGCGAGGGGCAGCTCGACCAGTACGGCTGAGGCGGCACTCCACCACACATCCGCTCTTCCCCAGTCCAAGGAGACATCGAACCAGGCATCGCATATCAGCAGTGTGGCGGCCACGTACGACAGCGGGACCATGGCCTGCCGTCTCAGCCACACCGCCGCTCCCGCACCGGCCAACGACACCAGCAGCATGACATCGAAGCCGACCCACACCATGGGCCAGTACCGGGCCTCGAAGCGATCCGGCAATGACACCCCGAGGTACACGGTCCAAGGCACGAGCAAGACCACGCACACGCCGAGCTGCCGTAGAACCCGCCGGTAGCGGCGGCGCAGCGCGGCACTGTCCAGTGAGAAGGCGCCGGCCGTCATACCGGCGGGGGCAGTGGGGTCCCCCTGCTCGCTCATCTTCCCCTGTTCCTTCCGGCAGCTGATGGCCCCGCGAACCGCCGCTGTTGGTGCACCGCCCTCATGGTCGCGTCCCACATGGGAAAGCATGTACACGCCAGCAAGAAGTCCCTCCTTCGCTCTCACGGTATGCGGCAAGAGCCGTGGCCGTCTGTGTGCCAGCCCTCACTCCTGCCGCGAAGGGCGCGGCTCGCGGCGCAGGTGACAGCGTGATCTCACGCTGTTCGCGGTGCCCGCGAGGGTGCTGAGCGCCGCCCGGCCCGGGCCGCCGCGATCGGCGGCGGGCGCGGACGCCACCTCACTGACAAGTGCGACTGGGGCTGGTATGACCGTTTTGTCCTCACGCCGCACTAGGGCCTGTGTGATGTTGTGATCAGGTAGTTGCCTTCAGGAGGTCGTTGATCCAGATCGTCGAGGCACGGAGGTGGAGGCCGGCGAGGTAGCTCTCGGGCGTCTTGTCGTATCGAGTCGCGATTCCCCGCCATGCCTTCAACTTGTTGATGAGCCACTCAACGGTGTTCCGCTCCTTGTAAAGATCGCCGTCGTGGCATGTGGTACGGCCGCCCCGGCGGCCTTTCTTCTTCCGGTTGGCGGCCTGGTCCTTCTTCTCCGGGATGACTGCCTTGATGTTGCGTTTCCGCAGGTAAGAGCGGTTAGTCAGTACGAGTGACAGCGGACGGCACTTGCGGTCAGCCGCGAGATGAATCTTGCTCGTCAGTCCACCACGGGATCTGCCGAGCAGGGCTTGGTTCAAGCGGAGCTTGCGCCGTCGCCTGATACGCCGTCGCTCTTCCTGCTCGGGGTGGCGAAGATCTTGAACCACCCGCAGGCGTCGCCATCGCAGGCCCACGTGTGGAGTGAACAGCCGGGCTTGCGTTCCACGCAATGTGATGGCTTGGAGTGCTGATCCCGCGCGAGTGGAGACGGGATTGGCCGCCTCGAGACCTTTCCTGGTCACGGCCGCGAGCCTGCAGGACTCCGTCGCCGGCACCCACCTGGTCGACCAAGTGGCCGTCGCCCACCCCACCATCCGCAAGGTCTGGGTGGACGGCGGCTACCGCCAGCACCTCGTTGAGCACGCCGCCGCCCTCGGCATCGACATGGAAATCGTCCGTCTCACCCCCGGGAGCAGGGGATTCACCCCCGTGCGCAGCACACTGGTGAGCTGGGCGAACACGCCGTCCTTCTGCCACTTGGGCTCACTGACCGCAGAGGAGAGAGTTCGAGTCTTCGGCATCGGCCCACTGCCGCCGGCGCGAGCGGTGATCGCCGAAACGGCTGCTGCCCCCGCGTCCGGCGCCTCCACCGGCTGCCTCCTTGCGTCGGCGCGGAGCTGGGCGTAGGTGTGCCTGCTCCGACGTCGCCAGCGCCGGGCCGCTCGCGGAGGTGGTGATGGTGGTGGTCATCGGGCTCTCCTTCGATCAGCGGGCTTGGACGGTGAACGGCACAGTGATCACTTCACCGTCGGCAAGCCGGAACTGCGCCCACAGCCTGTAGGTCCCGGCGGTGGGGAACTCCGCGTGCACGTCGAGTTCGGGGCCAAAGGCCTGGCCGGGCAGGGCGAAGATCGGGCGACCGTCGGCGTCGGTGGCCGCAGCGTGTTCGTGGGCGAAGGTCTGCCCATCGGCACGCATGACCACGATGTGCCCGGCGGCGGCGAGGTAGGGCTGCAGGTCGTCAACCGGGCGGCCCGTAGCGGCGTCGCTGAAGGTGTAGTGCAGGTCGCTGCGCCCGCCCGCCTCGGCGTCGCCATCGAGTCTCACACGGACGCCGTCCACGACGGCGCTGCGCGGGCCCGCGGTGAGGGGCACCGGCACGGGGGCGGAGCCAGCAACGGTGAGCACCTGCCGGGAGTGGACGTCGGCCATCTGGCCCTGTCGACGGAACTCGGTGTTGACGATGTACTGCCCGGCGGTGGGGAAGGTAATGTCCACCGCGAGCTGCCCCGGCCGGCCAGTCGGCTGCGGATGCACGTGGGCGAACGTGCCGAGGTCGGCGCGGGTGGCGATCAGGTGCATCCACGCCTCGTGGCTGCGGGTCAGGTCCTGCACCGGCTGCCCTGTCCTGCTGTCCACGACGGTGACAACCAGCCGGGTCGGCACGCCGACCCGAGTACGTGCAGGCAGGTGGAGGTGGACATCGAGCCCTGCCTCAGCGGCGTCGATCGTCGGGATGTCAGCGGTCATCATCACGCTCATCGCCGGGCGCATCGGCATACCAGTGCCCTGCACCCAGGCAAGCTGGCCGTTCATGCCGCGCTCGGCGAAGTCCATGCGGCTGACTGCAGTCAGTCCCGTGCCCAGGGCCAGGGCGACGACCGCAATGCCGGTGAGGTAGGCGTACTGGCTGGCCCTAGCTTGCAGCGGCGGGTGCAGGATCTCCTGAGCCCCGGCCGGACGGCGGAAGCGGCGCAGCCGCAGCGCGTTGGTGACTACGCTGACCGAGCTCATCGCCATCGCCGCACTGGCCAGCACTGGGTCTAGCAGCAGGCCGTTCCACCAGTACAGCGCCCCGGCGGCGACCGGGATGAGCAGCAGGTTGTAGCCGAATGCCCAGCCCAGACCCTGCTTCATCGTCGCCACGGTGCGCCGCGACAGCGCGATCGCCGAGACGATCCCGCGAAGGTCGCCACCGACCAGGGTGATGTCGGACGCGGCGATCGCAACGTCGGCGCCGGTGCCGAGCGCCACGCCGATCGCGGCTTCGCTGAGGGCGCCGGCGTCATTGATACCGTCTCCGCAGAAGGCGACGACGTCCCCCTGCTCCTGCAGTTCGCGCACCTTCGCCGCCTTCTCGGCCGGCAGCACTTCGGCGAGCACATGCTCGATGCCGACTTGCTCAGCGATCGCCGCGGCGGTGGCGGCATGGTCGCCGGTGAGCATCCACACCTGCAGGCCCAGCGCCTTCAGCTGGGCAACCGCCTCGGCCGACTCCGGCTTGACCGTGTCGGCCACGGTGAGCACGGCGGTCGCGGCCCCGTCGACCGCGACGAACATCGGCGTGCGACCGGCCGTGGCCGCAGTGGCGGCGGTGGGCTCCAGCGCGGCGACGTCGACGCCGCGGGCGGCCATCAGCGCGGCGTTTCCCACGAGCACGCGCCTCTCGCTGACGACGGCGTCGATGCCGTGCCCGGGAACGGCGTCGAAGGAGTGCAGCGCTGGCAGGTCGAGGGAGCGAGCGGTGGCGGCGGTGACGATGGCCTCGCCGACCGGGTGTTCACTGCCGGTTTCGGCGGCCGCCACGAGAGCCAGGATGTCGTCCTCGGTCCAGCCACCGGTGGTGGTGATGTCGGTCAGGGTCGGCTTGCCCCGGGTGATCGTGCCGGTCTTGTCAAGCACCACGGCGGTGACGCCTCGCGCGGTCTCCAGCGTGTCCCCGTTGCCGATGAGGATGCCCAGCTCTGCGGCGCGGCCGGTGCCGACCATCACCGCCGTTGGCGTGGCCAGACCGAGTGCGCAGGGGCAGGCGATGATCAGCACCGCGATCGTGGTGCTGATCGCCGTCGTCAGCCGCCCGGTATCCGGGCCAAGCATCGCCCACGCGACGAAGGTGGCCGCGGCCAGGCCGAGCACGATAGGAACGAACCAGGCCGAGACCCGGTCGGCGAGGCTCTGCAGCGGCACCTTCGCGCCCTGTGCGTTCTCGACCAACTGGATGATCTGCGCCAGCGCGCTGTCTGCGCCGACCGCGGTAACCCGCAGCACCACCGTACCGGTGTGGTTGATCGTGGCGCCGATGACCTGATCGCCGACGGCCTTGTCCACCGGCAGGCTCTCGCCGGTCAGCATGCTCTCGTCGACCGCTGTGGCGCCTTCGGTGACGACGCCGTCGACCGGGATCTTCTCGCCGGGCCGGACCCGCACCAGGTCGCCGACGACGACCTGCTCGACCGGGACGTCGACCGCGGCACCGCCGCGCAGCACGCGGGCGGTCTTCGGAGCCAGCCCGACCAGGGCGTTGATCGCTGCGGCGGTCTGCTTCTTCGCCTTCGCCTCCATCCAACGGCCGGCGAGGACGAGGGCTAGGATGACCAGCGAGGTCTCGAAGTACACGTGCAGTGGCAGGCCCCACCGCTCGGCGGTCGCGGGCCAGAGGGTGACGAACGCGCTGTAGGCGTAGGCGACCCCGGTGCCGAGCGCCACGAGGGTGTTCATGTTCGTGCTGCGATGCCGCGCGGCGGCCCAGGCGGCTCGGTAGACGTCCCGACCGGCCCAGAACTGCACAACCGTGGCGATCACGAGGATGGCTGGCATCAGCCAGTCCATCGCGTCGAGGTAGAGCGGCACATACATGAGCACCATCAGCCCGAGGCCAATGGCGAGGGTGACCTGCCATTTGCGCTTGAGCGACGTCAGGTGGGTCTCGCTTGCCCGCTCGTCGCCCTCTGCTGCGTTCGCGGCGGCAATCGCCTGCCCGGCGGCAGACCGTGTGTCGCTGCGAGGGGTCGCGGTGTAGCCGGCCCGGTTGACCGCTATGGCCAGCTCCCGCAGCCCCACTTGCGTTGGGTCGAAGCGGACGGTGGCGACCTCGGTGGCCAGGTTGACCACCGCGTCTGCCACCCCGTCGATGCGGCGAAGCGCCTTCTCCACCCGGCCGACGCACGAGGCACACGTCATGCCGCCGATGTCGAGCGTGCAGTCGGCGGTTGCCGCGGCCGCGGTCGATGCGGTGCTGGTCATTGCTGTCTCCTGTTCGGGCGGGGTACGTGGGCTACGGCTGATGGCCGCTGGTGGCCAAGTCGGCGTACGCGCGGGGAGGCCAGGCGGCGGGATCTTGGGTCGGAGGGTGGCACCGAGGTGGTGGTAGAACCGCTGCGCGTCGACGTTGTCGACCTCGAGCCCCAGCGGATGAGGAGTCGCCCGGGTGTGGCCAGTGCGGCGAGAGCCGTCATGAGTTGTCGCCCGACGCCGGCGTCGCGGTGCACGGGGCGGACGGAGAGGTCGTCGAGGTTGAGCACGTCGCCGCCGTCCACAGGTGCAGCCGGCGGACGGAGGAGACGTAGCCGAGCGCCTGGCCGCTACGCTCGGCCAGCAGGACGTGCACCTCGGGGCGTCCGAGCAGGGCGCGCCACTGCTCATCGGTGACATGTACCTGCGCCGTCTGATCCTCGTGGGCGGCGATCTCGCAGAGCATCGCGGCCACGTCGACGGCGTCGTCCGGCGTGGCCCGGCGGATCGGGACCTGGGTCATTGTGGGCGTCCTCTCATTGAGTGAGGTGGGCGGGAGCGGGGAGGACGGCCCCCGCCGCCGCGGTCGGGTTCGCGCGATGCCCAGGTGCCACCGACGTCGCCGGGCCGGGGTCGATGCCTCAGCAGTGCGCGTACTCGTGCGGGCGCAGCAGCATGGCCACGGCCATCGCCGGGAGCATGAGCAAGTGGCCCCACAGCATCAGGGCGCTGGCGTCGATGATCTTGAGCGCCAGCGGCACGAACAGCGCCAGGAAGGGCAGGTACATGGCCGCACCCATCTCGGCGATGGGCCGCCAACGGTGGCCGCGGACCTTCATCCACGCGGACATGGCCACCGTCATGTTTGTCGCCATGATCAGCCCGCTGGAGTAAGGGCTGTGCATCAGTCCGGCGGCGCCGAGGGCGTCGAGGACGAACATCCACACTGGGTGCAGGACCGCCATGCCGACGACCATGGCCACGACCATCTCGGCGAAGTGGAGGGCGAATTTCTTGGCGCTCAGGCGGTGGCCGTTGTGCGCCGCGGCATTGGTGGGCGTGGGGACCGCGGTGGGGGTGGCGGATTGGCTGTGCACGGCTTGTCTCCAAAGATGGGTACGGGTCACGGGACGAGGGCGTAGCCGGCCTCGTCGACTGCGGCGGCGATGTCGGCGCGGTCGACGGGCTGGGAGGCGGTGACAGTGACGCTGCCGGTGGCCAGGTCGATGGTGACGGAGTCGACGCCGACGACACTCGAGATCTCCTCGGTGACGGAGCGGACGCAATGCGCACAGGTCATGCCGGTGACCTCGAAGGTGGTTGAGCCGATGAACGTGCGGGGGGTGCCGGAGAGCAAGGGAACTCCTTGAGGTGGTAGTGGCGGTGCGGTCAGAGACAAGAGTCGACCCGGCGCTGGGTGCATCTCACCGGGAAAATCGCCGGGATCGGCCACGTCAGTGGTCCTAATCGCGGGACCGTTCCCGGTGGCGCCCGTGCCGGGCTTGCCACCGGGCACGGCGAGGTGAGATGGGTGGCCGCAAGCCTTCAATCGCTGAGTCCGTCGACAGGCCGGGCGCGGGGGTCGGGCGGCGGCGGGCATGGGCATGCTCTTGGGCGGGGCGGCTAGGCCGCCTAGCCGCCGGGGCGTGGTCGTTCTGAGCGTTCTCAGCTGTTGAGACCGGGGTCGACGTCGCGGTAAGCCGCCCCAGATAAGGCGGCCACCGCGTTCCGCGGCTGGTCGAAGGCAGGGTCTCGGATCGGCCCCAGGTGCTACGCAGGGCGTCGTGGCTGGGGCCGATCGTCGGCTACGCGTCGGCACGGTCCGGTGATGTCGAAGGTGACCAGAGCCCCGCCCAGGCCTTCACCGGTCGAGCGACGAGGCCTCCGAACCCTGCATCCGCCAGGCGACCACGGCCAGCCAGATCATCCACGACACGTCCAGGACGAAGGCCAGCACGATTGCGATCGACTCCGCCCGAGAGAAGCCCACAGAGCCGACAACCCAGCCCTGCACCAGGTAGCTAAGGCCGGAAAGCCCCATCAGGTGGACTATCGGCCGCGGGATCCAAGCCGTCCGCACGGCGGCGAGCGCGAACAGGAGCACGGCAAGGCCCAGGGCGAAGTCCTGGTAGCTCCTCACGCCCCACTCAAGCCAGCGGATGGCCTCGGCGCTCGCGAAGCGCGCCGCCTTCTCGGCAGCCGGGGCGCTCGCCCAGGCATTCACGGCCTGCTTCAGGGCGACCCCGTCCACTGCCTGGAGGACGCCGTACAACGCCAGCGTCACCGCCGCGGCCGCGGCACCGAACCGACCCGCCCATCTCGCCGTTCTGCTGTGACCATCCAGAGCGAAGAACAAGGCGAGCAGCCCTGCGAGGAGGATCGCCATCCCCGCGAATTGGCCGAGGTGCACGAGTGTCCAGACCCTGCTGTCGGCGTAATCGGCGAACACGGCGTGGTGGTCATTTGCGTCCCCACCCGTGTGGAACTGGGTGACCACGATGTAGAGGAGTTGTCCCACGAGAAGCAGCATGGCGGACAGTCGCAGCGACGTGCGACGCGCCAGGGGTTCGGCGGGTGCGGGGGTTGCGCCCAGAGAGGGCAATGTGCTGGGCACGGCAGGCCTCCGGGTGGCGTGCGGGATGGACGGTGTCATGGGATGAGGACGGGGCCGGCCTCGTCGACGGCGGCGGAGTTGTCGGCGTGATCCACGGGGCGAGAGGCGGTGACGGTGACGGTCGTGGAGGACAGGTCAGCGGTGACGCAGCCGACGTTGTGGACGCCGGCGATCTGCTCGGTGACCGCGTGCTGGCAGTGTGCGCAGGCCATGCCCTCGACCGTGAAGGTGGTCGAGCCGATGAAGGTTCTGGTCGGCACAGGGAACTCCTTGGGGTGCTAGTGGTGCCGGTCAGGTAGAAGAGTCGGCCCGGGAGTAGCTGCGTCTCACCGGGGAAATCGCCGGGTTTTCCGCCGGGCTCGGTGGAAGGACGCCAACGGTGACGGCGAAGGCCCGGTCGTAGTCACATCGCTCATCACGTCCACGGCGATGTTCGATGGCGATGGCGATGGCGATGGCGCCGAGCATCGGCCCGAGACGGGCGCCGACGAATAGGAAAGCCGGGCAGCACGTCGGCGGCGTCGGAGGTCCCGCCCGGCGCCGGAGACCAGCAGCACGCCTACGGCCGTGACGACCAGGCCGCTCACATGGCTCCTCCTCGGACGCGGGGTGATGGTCTGCCAGGCTCACCACTCGCCTGATCACGCACCCGGTGATGTTGCCGGGTCTTCCTCCGGGACCGCGTTAGGTACCGTTGGGTTCGTGCTGGTCGGACGGGATCCCGAACGCGCGGCGATCGCCGCGCTGCTCGACGCCGCGCGCGCTGGCAACGGGGGCGCGCTGGTGGTGCGTGGCGTCGCCGGGGTCGGCAAGTCGACGTTGCTGGACGACGCGCTGGCAGCCGCGCGGGATCTGCGAGTTCTGCGTACCTCCGGTGTGGAGTCCGAATCGCCGCTGGCCTTCGCCGCGCTGCAACGGCTGCTGTGGCCGTTGCGCACCCAAATCGCCGCCCTGCCGGCACCGCAGGCCGCAGCGCTGCGCGCAGCGATGGGTGAGGCCGAGGGCGAGGGTGACCGCTTCCTGGCGTTCCTCGGCACGCTGAATCTGCTCGCCGATGCTGCCGAAGAGGCGCCGCTGCTGGTCGTCGTCGACGACGCGCACTGGCTCGACGACGCGTCGGCCGCGGCGCTGCTGTTCGCCGCCCGTCGGCTGCAGGCCGAGCGCGTGGCGCTGCTGTTCGCCGCCCGCGACGGCGACGCCCGGCGCTTCGACGCCGGGGACCTGCCCACCATCGTGCTCGGCGGCGTGACCGGCGCCGACGCCGGCGCGCTTCTGTCCGCCCGCGCCGGGACCGACATCGATCCAGCGGTGTGCGACCAGCTGGTCGCGGGTACCGGCGGCAACCCGCTCGCGCTGGTCGAGCTGGCCGGGGTGCTCACCGCTGACCAATTGGCCGGCCGGGCGCCGCTGCTCACCCCGTTGCCGCTGACCGGCGGCGTGGAGCGCGCCTTCCTCAGCCGCTACCGCCGCCTCGACGAGGCCGCGCAGCGGTTTCTGCTGGTCGCCGCGACCGACGACACCGCCCGGCTGACCGTGGTCCGCGACGCCGCCGAGCGCCTCGATGCTGCTGATGCCGCCCTGGATGCAGTGGAACGATCCGGGTTGCTGCGCGTGGACGGCGATGCTGTCGCCTTTTACCACCCGCTGGTGCGTTCGGCGGTCTACCGGGCGGCCACCAGCGCGCAGCGCCGAGCCGCGCACCGTGTGCTCGCGGACGTGCTGACCGAAGACCCCGAGCGGCGGGCCTGGCACCTGGCCGCCGCCGTCGACCGGCCCGACGTGGACGTCGTCGCCGCTCTCGACGGGGTAGCTGAGCGCGCCGCGGCCCGCGGTGGCCACGAGGCTGCGGCCGCCTCGTGGGCCCGCGCCGCAGAGCTCACCTCGAGTCGTGAGGCCCGCGGTCGACGGCTGTACCTGGCCGCGTCCTCGGCCTGGCTGGGTGCGCACCCGTCGCGCGCCTCAACACTCGCCCAGGCCGCCGCGGCAGACGTGACTGATCCGCTGCTGCGGGCGCAACTGCTCGCGCTGCAGGGGAAGATCGAGTGGAACACCCGCTCGCTGAGCGACGGCTACGACCTCATCCTGCAGGCCGCCGAGGTCGCCGCCGACGCCGACGCGGCGCTGGCTGCTCAGCTGGCGATGCTCGCCGCGTCGCTCGCGGCGTTCGGCGCCCGGTCCCCGCGCGCGGTGAACCCGACCGCGCTGGTGGCAAAGCCCGCGCCAGATGCGCCGCCCCGGGTGCGGGCTGCCTGGGCCCTGCTGCACGGCTTCGGGGCTGTGGCCCGCAGCCACTGGGAGGCCGCCGCGGAGTCCTTCCGGAGCGCGTTCATCCTCACCGACGCCGACCCGGTCGACGACTACGTGCTGCAGCCCAACCTGGGCATCGCCGCGATGCTGATCGACGACGACGAGCGCGGACTGCGGTTGCATGAGCAGCAGCTGACCGCCGCCCGCCGCGTGGGCGCGCTGAACATGGTCGCGTACGCCCTCACTCGCGGCGTCCACTTCCAGATCGCGACCGGCGCCTGGGCGAAGGCCGCCGGTGCCGCCGCCGAGGCGCTGCCACTGACCGTCGGCACCGGTCACCCCGGGCTGACCGCGCTGCCCACCGCGCAACTCGCCCTGGTCGCGGCGCTGCGCGGAGACGACGCCGCCGACCGCCACCTGGACAGGGTCACCGAGATTCGGGACAAGCACCCGGTCGGCATTACCGACGGCCTCGTCGCCGATCTGACGTACTGGGCCCGCGGGTTGCGCGCGGCCACGCAGCCGGTGACCGCGCTGCACTACCTCAAGCAGATCGAAGGGCCTGTGTGGCGCCGCCTAGCCGCCCTCGACCTGTTCGATGCCGCCGTCCGCAGCGACCGCCCCGACCTCGCCCGCACCTGGCTGGCCGAGCTGGAGCAGTTCGCCGCGGGCACCGGCCTGCCGGCTGCGACCGCCGTTGTCGAGCACGGCCGCGCCCTGCTCGTCCGCGACGGCGACGCCGAGAACCACTTCCAGCGGGCACTCGCCACGCACGCCAACTCGCTGCGGCTGCCCAACCGGGCCCGCACCCACCTGGCATTCGGCGAGTACCTGCGCCGCGCCCGCCGCCGGGTCGACGCCCGCGAGCACCTACGCACCGCGCTGGCGCTGTTCGAGGACCTCGGCGCCGCCCCGTGGGCCGAGCGGGCCGCGCAGGAACTGCGCGCCTCCGGGGAGACTGCCCGCCGCCGCGACGCCACCACCGCCACCGAGCTCACCCCGCAGGAACGCCAGGTCGCCGCCCTGGTCCGGCAGGGCCTATCGAACCGGGACGTGGCCGCACAGCTGTTCGTCAGTTCACGTACGGTCGACTTTCACTTGAGGAACTGTTACTCAAAGTTGGGCGTCAGCTCCCGAGCCGAGCTCACCGCTCTTCCGCTCGACCTGTGACCGGCATGGCCTTGCACCCGGAGACCGCCCGGAACTCGAGCCTTCGTCTCTTGAGGGATGAGGGCGTCAAAGATGACCTCCGCGAGCATTCCGGGGCGGCCACATGCGCCGATCGCGCCTGGTCGTCGGTGCGGCCACGACGATGGCCTGCACGTCGACCGAGTCCTCGTCGTCGCGCAGCGCCCGGGCCTTGTGGGCGCGAGGGCCCGTGTGAGGTCGTGATCAATCTGGGTTCTGGTCCCGTGCGGGGACGAGGCCTGGTAGGACGCTGGGTGTGACACGTAGGCAACTCACCGACGAGCAGTGGGAGTTCATTGAGCCGTACCTGCCGATAGGCGAGTACGGTCCGTACCCCGAGCGGCTGCGGGAACAGTTCGAGGGGGTGATCCGGCGGTTCCGGCCCAGCGCCCAGGGGCGCGAGATGCCCTCCGAGTTCGGACCGTGCGCGACCGTCTACGGGCGCTTTCGCGTCTGGCGGGACGCCGGGGTCTTCTCCGCTCTTCTGGAAGGCGTGATCGCCGAGGCCGCCCGCCGGGGACAGGCGGACTTATCCCTGGTCAGCGTGGACTCCACCACTGCCCGCGCCACCACGACGCGGCCGGGATGCACATCGGCAAGGACGTCATGGAGGCCCTTGAGGAAGCCGCCGCCGAGCAGAAGCAGGCCCGGCAAAAAGGGGCGGCCCGCCAGAGCAGAACGGACAGGACGGCAGGGACGACCCCGAGCAGGAAGAGCGACGGCGTATCAGGCGACGGCGCAAGCTCCGCTTGAACCAAGCCCTGCTCGGCAGATCCCGTGGTGGACTGACGAGCAAGATTCATCTCGCGGCTGACCGCAAGTGCCGTCCGCTGTCACTCGTACTGACCGCAGGACAGGCCGCCGACAGCCCGCAGTTCGTCCCCGTGCTGCAGAAGATACGGGTCCGTCTGCCTGTCGGCCGGCCTCGAACCCGGCCCGACGCTGTCGCCGCGGACCAAGAGACATCGACCGTGGCCACCGGGTACGACAAACTCGCGGTCCGCTACGAGGCTACCGTCCTCGTTGCCGCCATCAACGAGTGGTTGTGACGTACTGGTCCGACGACAACTCGAACACCCGTACCCGCCGACCGCAGGTGGGATTGACGGTCTCACGGACCGGATGCATCCCCAGTTTGGTCATGATCCGTTCGGAGGCGTCGTTGCCCACTTGAGCGATGCTGACGATCCGCTCCAGCCCTCGCTCTTCGAACCCGAACCGTACAGCGGCCACAGCGGCCTCGGTGGCCAAGCCCTGCCCCCAGTGGGAACGTCCCAGCCGCCAGCCGACCTCAACCGCCGGCAGTACCTCCGGCAAGAAGTGGGGCACCGAAAGGCCGGTGAACCCTGCCAGCTCGCCAGTGGACCGGATCTCCACGGCGAACAGGCCGAAGCCCTGTGACTCCCACTCGCTCTCCCATGCCTGGATCCCGCTGCGAGTCTGCTGTTCGTCACGGACGCTGCCGTCACGGATCCACCGCATGACCTCGGGGTCGGCATTGACGGCAGCCATGGGCGCAACGTCTTCCTCGCGCCAGCGACGCAGGATCAAACGGGGAGTCTCAAGCGTGACCATCCAATCATTCTGGATCACAAAATGGGCTCTGTGCCACGAGGTCGGCTTTGGTTTTCGGCTGTTGTGATCGCGCCGCCGGTCGCCGATGAGTTCGACCGCCGTGCGGGGTCTACACCTGAACACCGCAAGCTCCGCGCACGACAGTGAGGGACCCATGAGCGCCAACGCACTACCGCCCGTCGTCGACGCCGAGACCTGGCAACGACAGCTCGATGCCGTGCGCGCCCGGGAGAAGGCCGCGACCCGGGAACTGGACGCGATCGCCGCCCAGCGTCGCCGCCTGCCCATGGTCCGGATGCCTGAGTGCACCCTTGAGGGTGAGAAGGGGCCGGTCCGGCTGGTGGACGTCTTCGAAGGCAGCACGCAACTGATCGTTTACAACCACATGTGGTTCCCCGGCAAGCAGTGGCAGTGCCCGGGCTGCACCGGCTTCACGTCGCAGTTCACCCGACTGGAGTTCCTGGACGCATATGATGCCCGGTTCGTCATCGTCACCCAGGGGCCGATCGAGGAAGCACTCGCTTACAAGCGGCGAGTCGGAAACCGCATGACCTGGTACTCCACGGCGAACAGCCCGTTCGGCAGCGACGTCGGCGCGCCGCCCGGCGGCGGATTCGCCGTCAACGTCTTCCTGCGTGACGGCGACACCGTCTACAGGACCTGGCACACCAACGGTCGTGGCGTCGAGCAGCTCAGTCACACGTTCTCGCTCATCGACCTGTTGCCCTACGGGCGACAGGAGGAATGGCAGGACTCGCCCGACGGCTGGCCACAGGATCCGACCTACAGCCGGTGGAGCTCCTCCGAAGAGATCGCGGCACTCTACGGCCCGGGACAGCACACGTAGGACTGACGTTCAGTCATGGGCAGAGTGCCGGGCCGTGTGGGCGGAGGCAGTCGAAGACCGTCCCCGCCGGCCTGCTGCGCGTGGGCGAGGAGCGTGGCGAACAACTCACGTATCTCCGGCGCCAGTTGTTCGACTTCGGGCCCCCATGGAACCGTCCAATGCCGTGACGGCTTCGGTCAGATCGGTCAGATCCTGCTTCGCGCCGGTCTCGGCGGTCATCTCGGTGAGGAAGGCGAAGTGGTGGGAAAATGGCGGTGGACGGTGCCCGGTCCCGCCCCGGCCGGACGGGCGATCTCGTCCAGCGGGACCGCGATGCCCTAGGCGGCCGACCCTGTTCGGTACGGACGCCGTCTTCGAGATGCCGCCCTACCTGTCGCCGGGACTGCCCGCGCAGGAAACGGACGGGACGGGACGCCTTCCGGACCCAGAACTCGTCGTCCGGCGAATGCAAGCGGTTCCGGCTGGCGCTGGCGAAGGGCTGGATCGAGTCCGTGGCCGACCTCAAGCGCTTCCGCGCCCTGCGGTACATCCCTTACACGGTCGGCCGCATGGTGATCCACTCCGGCCACACACTGCACCAGGTCGCGCCCAGCTCCCGTGTCGAGCCCGACCACGAACGGCTCACCCTCCAGGGGCACGGGGTGTGGTGCGACGGCCGGTGGCTGCTGTACTGGTGGCGGCGGCCGGCGCCGCCAGGAACGGCCGTCCGCGAGGAGGAGGACAGCACCGGGCGTCGCTGCGATCCGGTCCTGGCCCTGTGCACGGACCAGGGCGACATGGTTGCCCACCGGGCAGTCGGTGGTCCGTGCCCCGGGGCACAGCCCACGGGAAAGGGCAGCGGCAGCCTGCGGCTCACGCCTCGCTCACCCGTTCGGCGGTGGGAAACCGCGGGAAGGAAGCCGACGGCCACGACGTCGGGACAGGCACCGGCGGGAGGCGTTCGGGCAGGCATCACCAGGCGCATCGGCCGGTGAACGAACGGACGACCGCCGGGACAGCAGGCCGGCAGCCTCTGGTCCCCCGCTCCGGCAGGCTGCGTACGGCGCGGGTGGTGTCGGACAATGGTCAGTACTGGGCCCCGGCCCGATTCCGGCGGGCCGGGGCTCCAGATCATTCACTCGACGCCGGGCTAGTAGCCCCAGTGGTTCCGCACCACGCGGAAGCTGGCTACCACGCCGTCATGGACGTGGACGCCACGGGTGGGACACACGCGCACGCCGTCGCTCTGGCTGTGGGGTCCGACGACAGCGACGGGAGCGCCGTTGTCGCAGACCGCCCCGCGGAAGACCTCGACGGTCTTGTGCGTGTCGTTGCGGATGTTCAGGGTCTTGGCACCCAGTCCGCTGACCACGGTGATGCAGTCACCCGGGTGGGCGGAGTACGACCGCTCGTTGATCTCGATCCGGCCCCAGTCGCCTTCACGGCGCTCACGGCCCTCACGGCCCTCACGGCCCTCGTTGCCCTTGCCCTGCCCGGACATGCCGTCGGACGGAGCCGCTGCGGCGACGACCGGGGCCGACTGGGGCACCGGGGCGGAGGCCGCCGACGCGTAGGTGATGCCGGTCGCGACCAGAGCTGCGGCGGCCGCAGCTCCAGCGGTGACCACGGTGGAACGGGGGACCTTCATATCGCTTCTCCTGTCTGCTGTCTCAGAGATACCGGCTCGTCAGCCGGCCGTGATCAAAATTACCTACAGCGGGCATATCAGTCATATTGAATGACTGTCCTCGGGCGCCGATCGGGGTATTTCTGGCGTCGCATGCCGCCGTTTCAGGGGCGCGAGTGGACGTCAAGCACCTGAGAAACAAAGGGGATTGATGCGGCATTAGCCCTTTCGGTTGATCCTCTGATGCCCACTCACCATGAAGACCACAGCGTGTCGCTACAGAAGGGGAGACCGCGTCGTGCTATTGGGCAGGCCGCTTGCGACCGGACCTCGATCCAGTTGACGCAACCATTTGATTGCCATACTATCGCAATCAGATGGTTGCTATACCTCTGGAGGCAGACATGGCATTCCCTGATCGAATCGAGCGGACCATCGAGATCGCGCACCCGCCGGCCAAGGTGTGGGCGGCGCTCACCACGGCCGAAGGGCTGAGCGCCTGGTTCGGCAACGAGGCCGCGATCGATCTGCGCCCGGGCGGCTCGGCCTGGATGAAATGGGACGGTGGCCACACCGCCGCCATGCGGGTGGAACGGGTGGAGGAGCCGACGGTGTTCGGCTACACGTGGCGAATGGCCGAACTGCCCGACGACGATCCGCGCCGCACCTATGTGGAGTTCACGCTCGAACCGGTCGGCACCGGCACCCGGCTCACCGTGGTCGAGACCGGCTTCGCCCAGCTCCCGGACGAGATCTACCGCAAGGAGTTCGACGGCCACACCGAGGGTTGGGCGCGCGAACTGGGCGAACTGGTCGACTACCTCGATGCCGCAGCCTGACATCGAAGCGATCGCCGAACAGGTCTTCGCCGCCCTGGCCGACCCCAGCCGGCGCGCCATCCTGGCCGCGCTGGCCTCAGGGGGACCGGCCACGGCCACGGACCTGGCCGGCCGGCTGCCGATCACCCGGCAGGCGATCGCCAAACACCTGGCCCTGCTGGCCGATGCCGGCCTGGTCACGGCCGAACCGGGTGAGCGGCGCCGGGTGCGGTACCGGCTGCGGTCCGCACCGATGCAGGTGGCGCAGCAGTTCCTGGCCGCGCTGGCTCGCGACTGGGACAGCCCGCTCGGCGCCCTGAAAGATCACCTCGACGAGCAGGCGCGCGGATCCGCATGACGAGGACCGCCGCCTGACACACCGGAGGGAGAACCGACGGTGAACGTGGGCGTCCGGCGCCCGACCGCGCCGGCGATGGTGCTGGGGCTGACGCTCGGGCTCGCCGCGGTAAGCTGGGTGGCCGCGGTCCGGCTGATGCTCGGCATGGACATGGGGGTCGCGACCGGGCCCGGGCCGTTCGGGTTCTTCGCCGCGACATGGATGACGATGATGGCGGCGATGATGCTGCCGGGCGCGGCCCCGGCGGTCGCCGGGCACGTCCGCCTGGTCGGCAGGGTGCGTGGCGCCCTGCCGTTCGCAGGGGCATACCTCGCCGTCTGGGCGCTCGTCGGTGTCGTGGCGTACGCGCTGGACCGGCCGCACGGATCGCCGGCCGCCGGCGCCGTGGTGATCGCCGCGAGTGCCTACGAGCTCACGCCGGTCAAGCGGTGTTTCCGGCGACGCTGCCACGAGGTCGCAGGTTCCGGGCTGAGGCTCGGGCTGTACTGCGCCGGATCGAGCATCGGGCTGACGGCGATGCTGGTGGCGCTGGGCGTGATGAGCGTGGTGTGGATGTCGTTGGTCGCCGCCCTCGTCTCCGCCCAGAAGCTCCTGCCCGCAAAGACCGCGATCGATGTACCGCTGGCCCTGGCGATCGTCGGGCTCGGACTCTTGATCGTCGTCGCCCCCTCCGTGGTTCCGGGGCTCACGCCACCGCCGATGTAGCGACGCGAGGCAGGACAAGGCAGAACAAGGCAAAGAAGACAGGCAATGACCAGCCACAGGACAGGGACACGCGAGGAGTGGCTCGCCGCGAGGCTGGAGCTGCTCCAGGCGGAGAAGGAGCTGACCCGGCGCGGCGACGAGCTGGCCCGGAGGCGGCAGGAGCTGCCCTGGGTCCGGGTCGACAAGGACTACCGCTTCGAGACCGGCGAGGGGACGGCGTCGCTCGCCGACCTGTTCCGGGGACGCTCGCAGCTGCTCGTCTACCACTTCATGTTCGGGCCCGACTACACCGCCGGATGCCCGTCCTGCTCGGCGATCGCCGACGGCTTCAACGGCTCCGTGGTCCATCTCGCCCACCACGACGTCATGTTCTGGGCGGCGTCGCGAGCCCCGCTCGCCCAGCTCCACGCCTACCGGCAGCGCATGGGCTGGACTTTGCCGTGGGCGTCGTCCCACGGCAGTGACTTCAACTTCGACTTCGGGGTGGCGCACACCAAGGAGGAGTGGGAAGCGGGACTCGTCGCCTACAACTTCGGCGAGGAGGACATGCGGCCGGCGACGGACGACGAGCAGAGTTCCCGCGACGCCTTCAGCCGGTCGATCGTCGGCACGGACTGGGAGACCTACCGGCGGGAAGGACCCGGCGTGAGCGCGTTCGCGCTGCAGGACGGCGAGGTCTACCACACCTATTCGGCGTACGCGCGCGGGCTGGACGCCCTGTGGGGCATGTACCAGTGGCTCGACCGTGCGCCGCTCGGCCGCAACGAGACCGGCTTCTGGTGGCGCCGCCACGACGAGTACGACAACCAGTGAGCCTACAGCGACCTGATCAGGCCGCTGCGGTGGGCGAAGACGACGAGTTGAGCGCGGTCACGGGCGCCGACCTTGGCCATGGCGCGGTTGACGTGGGTCTTGACCGTTGCGGGGCTGAGCACGAGCCGGCCGGCGATGTCGTCGTTGGACAGCCCGGTCGCCACCAGCGCGGTGATCTGCCGTTCGCGGTCGGTGAGCGCCTCCAGCCCGCGGCGGGCCGCCTCGTCCAAGGGACCCGGGACGGCGGGGGTGGCGAGGAAGCGGCTGATGAGGGTTCTGGTCGCGGCGGGTGACAGCAGTGCGTCGCCGCGGCTGACCGTGCGGATGGCCTGCACCAGCTCCTCTGCGTCGGCCCCCTTCCCCAGGAAGCCGCTGGCACCGGCACGAAGCGCTTCGAAGACGTACTCGTCGATCTCGAAGGTGGTCAGGATCAGCACCTTCACCCCGGCGAGGTCCTCGTCCCCGGTGATCAGGCGGGTCGCCGCGAGACCGTCCAGGACGGGCATACGGATGTCCATGAGGACCAGGTCGGCCTGGGCGGCTCTGGCCAGCCGCACCGCCTCGCGCCCGTCACCGGCCTCGCCCACCACCTCCAGGTCCGGCGCCGGCTCGATCAGGGCCTTGAAGCCGGTGCGCACCACGGGCTGGTCGTCGGCGATGACTACGCGGATGGTCACGGGGCGGGCTCCGGGGCGAGATCGAGGGGCTGGCAGGGCAGGTCGGCGGTCACCTGGAAGGTACCGTCCGGGCGCGGCCCCGCGGCGAAACGGCCGCCGAGGGCGAGGACCCTCTCGCGCATGCCGACGATGCCGTGCCGGTCGCCCGACAGACGCCCGCTGTCGGCTCCGTGCGCGTCGGTCCCCGTGCTCCCGCCCGCGAGGTCCTCGACGGTGATGCGCAGTTCATGGGCGTCGTAGCTCAGTGTCAGGCGTGCCTGCCGCCGGCTGGAGTGCTTGTATACGTTGGTCAGCGACTCCTGGATCACGCGGTATGCGGTGAGGTCGGCCGCGGGGGCCAGGGGAACGACACTTCCGGCGACTCGGCAGTCGATGTCCAGGCCGGAAGCGCGCAGCGAGGCGAGCAGCTCATCGAGTCCGTCGAGGCCGGGCGCAGGGATCGCGGTGGGGGCGACGGGGTCTCCGGGCTGTCGGAGCAGACTGACGGTGTCACGCAGTTCCCCGAGGGCCTTGCGGCTGGCGGACTTCACATGGGCGATGGCCTCACGGGCTCCCGCGACATCGCGGTCGAGGGCCTGCCCGGCGACGTTGGACTGCACGCTGATGAGCGCGAGTTGGTGTCCCACGCAGTCGTGCAGATCGCGGGCGATGCGCAGTCGCTCCTCGGCGATCCGGCGCCGCGTGTCCTGCTCGCGTTCGCGTTCGGCCCGTTCGGCACGCTGCTCGACCTCGGCGAGGTAGGCGCGGCGGTTGCGCGAGGAGTCCCCGGCGGCGATCGCCAGACCGCCCAGCGCGATGAACGCCAGGTTCTGCGGGCCGAGCAGCGCCGGTTTGTGCACCGCGTGGATGAGGGCGAGCGCGGCCACCGCCGCAGCGCCGAGGACCAGGCCGCGTCGGCGTTCGACCAGGTCGGCAACCGTGTAGAGGGCGATCAACGGGGCGAGCAGGACCAGTACCCCGCCGGTGCCGCCGGTTTCGGCGAGGAACACCTCCGCGGCCGCGGCGCTGACCGCCAGGGTCGCCAACGGCCGACGACGCCGTCCGGCCAGCACCCCACAGGCGAGCACGGCGGCCACGAGCGCCCCGGTGCTGTTACGGCCGGCGGTTCCGCTGTGTCCGGCGAACGCGGTCAGCAGAGTGGCGGCGAAAACGGCCGCGGCGATCGTCGCGTCCGCCAGATGCGCATGGCGGCGAGCGGCGCGACGCAAGTGGCCGAACATGTCCATCCCTCAACGATAGGCAGGCAGGTCAGCGGTGCCGTCGGCCCCGCGCGGTAACCCGGCCTACCGCGGGCGCGGTAGGCGGCCGTGCGGTCACCGTGCGCGCGGTAGCCGGGGTTGCCGCGCCAGGGCGACGACACCCCGTGGCCGGACCAGGAGGGTGATGACAGCGCCCGCGGGCCGGGCGTCGGCACATCCCTCGACCACACGGAAACGGAGAGTCTCCATGCACCCCACCTTTCGGCCGGTCCTCAGCCGGAGGACGCGATGAACGGCGGCATCACGATCGACGGCCTCACCAAGCGGTACGGCGGCATGACCGCGGTCGACGACCTGACGTTCACCGTGGAGCCCGGAGTGGTGACCGGGTTCCTCGGCCCGAACGGCGCCGGCAAGACCACCACGCTGCGCATGCTGCTGGGCCTGATCACGCCCACCGCGGGCCGCGCGCTGATCGACGGCCGCCGCTACGCCGATCTGCAGGAACCGAGGCGGCTCGTCGGCGCCGTGCTGGAGGCGACCGGCTTCCATCCCGGCCGGCGCGGCCGCGACCACCTGCGGATCCTCGCCCAGGCCGGTGGCCTTCCGGCCGCGCGCGTCGACGAGGTGCTGGACCGGGTCGGCCTGGCCGACGCGGCGCAGCGGCGGGTGGGCGGCTACTCGCTCGGCATGCGCCAGCGGCTGGGCCTCGCCTCCGCCCTGCTCGGTGACCCGGAGGTGCTCGTCCTGGACGAACCCGCCAACGGACTCGACCCGGCCGGCATGGCGGACCTGCGGGACCTGCTGCGCGGACTGGCCGACGAAGGCCGTACGGTCCTGATGTCCAGCCATGTGCTGAGCGAGGTGGCGCAGACCGTGGACCGCGTGGTCATCGTCGCCGGTGGGGCGCTGCGCCACGCGGGCCCGCTGGCCGAGCTGACCGCCGCCAAGGGAGAGACGCTCGAAGCCGCGGTCCTCCGGCTCACCTCCGTCCCCGGCACCGACCCGGCGGCCGGCGCCACGACAGCGCCGGCCCGCGGCTGAACGCAAGGAGCCAACGCCATGCACACCCTCCTCCGTACCGAGGTGCTGAAACTGCGCACCGTCCGCAGCCCGTGGCTGCTCCTGGCCGCGTCCCCCGTGCTGGTGACCGCCGGCGTCAGCGGTCTGGTGGTCTCGGGCGACAAGCCGCTCGACACGGCCGCGCAGAGCGGCGCGCTCGCGCATGTGGGCCTGACCTCGATCCTCACACTGGTCTTCGGGATCCTCGCGGTCGCCGGGGAGTACCGGCACAAGACGATCACCGACACCTACCTCAGCACTCCCGCCCGCGGCCGTGTCATCGGCGCGAAGCTTGTGGTCCACGCGGTCTTCGGCGCGCTGTCCGGCGTGGTGAGCAGCCTCGTCGGCCTCGGCGTCGCCGCTGCCTGGTGGGCCGACAAGGGCGTTTCCTTCGCGTGGTCGGACTCGTCGATGTGGGCGACGATCGGCGGCGGCATCGCCTGGAACGCCGCCTTCGCCGCCATCGGCGTGGGGGTCGGCGCGCTCATCCGCAGCCTCGTCGGCGCGATCGCCGTCGCCCTGGCATGGGTCGCCCTCATCGAGGGCATCGTCGGCCAGTTGGTCGGCGACCTCGCCCGCTGGCTGCCGTTCAACGCCGGCCAGGCCCTCGGCGCCGGCGCCAAGGCCATGACGACCGGAGACCTGCTGCCCCGCTGGGGCGGGGGCGCCGTCCTCGCCGTGTACACGCTCATCTTCGCGGCGCTCGCCGTCACCACCTCCGTGCGGCGCGACGTGTCCTGACACCGCGCCGGGCCCAGTGGGGAGCGCTTGCCCGACGCCAAGGCGGCTATCTCGCCGTCGGCCCGGACAGCTCGCTGAACAGCTCAGCGACGGTATGGGGGCCGACGGCGGGGTAGCCCGGCGTGGGTTCGCTGCGCATAGGATCGCTCGGTTGATCAGAGACGCCATGAACTCACGACCCCGCAGACCCCGTCGGTATGTCAAGTGACGGGCACATGGCGGCCGTTCCCTGCATCTGCGCGGCCAGGAAAGGACTGAGACCGTTGACGGCATACACACTGCGCCCGATCGGGCACGTCGAATCACCGTTGACCGATCGGGCGGCGGCTCCCCGACAGCCCGACGAGGGAGCCCCCGACGCCTGGCTCGTCTTCGAGGACCGGTACGCCCGCGCCCTGGACGGACTGACCCCGGGCACCGACGTGCTGCTGCTCACCTGGCTCGACCGCGCCGACCGCGACACGCTCAGCGTCCGCCCGCGCGGCGACACCAGCCGCCCGCTCACCGGCGTCTTCTCGACCCGCGCGCCCGACCGCCCCAACCCGATCGGCCTGCACACCGTCCGCATCCTCGCCGTCGCCGGAACGCGCGTCCACGTCCGCAGCCTCGAAGCGCTCGACTCGACCCCGATCCTGGACGTCAAACCCCTCCTGACTCCGGATCGTTGACGGCCGGGCCCTGGCCTTCGTGGAACGGAGGTCCACCGGCTAGCGTTCGTGACGTGGCTGACCACGAGGCAAGGCAGGTGTACGTAGTCCACCGTCCCGGGGATCCGCCGGGGCCGCCGCTGCATGTGCGGGTGGGCGACGAGGTCGTCGTGACTTTGCACGGATCAGCCGCCTATGGGTGGACGCCGGTCGCCGGGGTCACCGGACCCCTGAGGGTGATCACGGCGGAAACGGCCGACGGCACTGTGCGGGCCACCGTCCGGGCGGTCGGGGCCGGTACGGCGGAGTTGCGGTCGACGTCGTCGTTCCGCGGGGATCGGTTCGGGCCGCAGACGCGGCTGTGGCGACTGCTGGTGGATGTCGAACCGGCGTAGGCGTACGGACTTTTCACGGGATCACGGTGAGGGTCGGTCGCCAGGCGCGCGAGCTCGGGCCGTGCGGATCGGGGGTGTAGGTGTCGGCCGAGTTGAGCGTGGCGGTACCGGCAGAGGCGGCGCGCGCGGTGGCGGAACGGGTCCCGTCCGGTGCGACATGGTCGTCCAGCAGTGGCACCGTCTGCGGGTCCGAGCTCGTGACTGGCGCCCAGCCGTAGTGGGGCGGCGGCTTCAGGGTGATGTGGATCGTCGTACCCACGTGGACGCAGGCGGTGCGCAGGGGGTTGTCGGCAGGCGGGCAGCGGACCGTGACGGTGCCGCTGAGGCACCGGCGGGTCGTGGCGGACGCAGACGAGCCGACGGGGGTCGGGCTTCCTCGAGACGATCGGGTCGAAGAGGAGGCGGAGGAGCGCGTCTTGGCAGGCCGCGTGCCCCCGGCACCGGAGCCGCAGGCAGCGGCTGAAACCATGACGGCGACAACAGCCAGTGATCGGGCGCCCGAGTGGCGGTGTCTCACGATGCCCCCAGGAGAAATCCCTTCGGCGGTACAGAGGAAACCCTCTGCTTTCGCTGTGAGTTGACTGTACTCCGTAAATTCTCGGTTGCTTCGCGCCACCCTGGCGCCTTCCCTCTTGTTGCCTGACATGTCCAGTGCAACCATGCCGGATTGCGAACACGCGCTCCATCGGCGTGAACGTCCTTCTCTCCCCACATGCCGGACGATCTCCGGCTGCCCGAAAGGATGTTCCGTGTCCCGATCCAGACGCAGACGCAGACGCGGCCGCACAGCCGCGCTCACCGCGATCCTGACCGCAGTTCCCGCTCTCTGGCTCTGCGCTCCGGCCGCGCAGGCCGACCCCGCATCCCCCCACCCCGACGGCCCACCGCTCGGCCGACACCGGCCCCGCCGTCCGGCACGACACCTCCCCCACTCTGCGCTCCATGGCCGCCCACCCGCACCACGGCCACCACGGCAAGAAGGAGCAGGACGACGACCCCGGCGAGGAGCGGCCGCCGCATCCGCCCGCCTCCCCGGTCCCCGATCCGGTCGTGCAGTCCAGCCCCGCGGACCCTCCGCCCCCTCGACCGGCACGAACTTCGAGGGCGTCGGCGCCGGCAACTACTCGATCACCGGTGTCCCGCCGGACCCGAACGCCGCCGTCGGCTCCAGCCAGATCGTCGAGACCGTGAACACCGCCTACGCGGTGTACTCCAAGTCGGGGGCCACCGAAGCGGCGGGATCACCAACGGCGGCTTGGAGGCGGGCAGTCTGACCGGCTGGACTCCCGCGGGTACCACGGCCGTCGTGAACTCGGGGGCGCACAGCGGTACGTACGCGGCCCGGGCCGGCAGCACGTCACCGACCAACGGTGACTCCTCGATCGCCCAGACGTTCACCGCGCCGTCCGGGACCAGCACGCTCGGCTTCTACTACAACGTCACCTGCCCGGACACGCACACCTACGACTGGGCCACGGCCACGCTCAAGGACAACACCACCGGCACGACCACCACCGTGCTGGCCAAGACCTGCGTGTCGTCCTCCGGCTGGCTCCAGAAGACCGCCCCGGTCACGGCCGGGCACAGCTACACGCTCACCCTGATCAGCCATGACGACAACTGGACGGGTGACGCCACGTACACCCGCTACGACGACGTGACCCTGTCCTGATCCACCGCGTCGTCCCAGGGGCCGCCGGCCTCACGTCGGCGACCCCGTCCGACACTCCCTCCACGACAAGGGGTCTCCTCATGTCGCGCACTGCTGTCCGCAGATCCGTGGCGACCGCCACCACCGCTCTGCTCTCGTTAGGCGGTCTGCTCCTCGTCTCGCACCCGGCGCTGGCCGACGTCTCCAACGGCGGCTTCGAATCCGGCAGTCTGACCGGCTGGACCGCCACGGGTACCACGGCCGTCGTCAACTCCGGCGCCCACGCCGGTACGTACGCCGCCCGGGTCGGCGGCACCTCGCCCACCAACGGCGACTCCTCCATCACCCAGACCTTCACGGCGCCGGCCGGCGCCGATCAGCTGTCGTTCTGGTACAGCGTGACCTGCCCCGACACGCTCACCTACGACTGGGCCACGGCCACCCTGACCGACACCACGACCGGCACCACGACGACCGCACTGGCCAAGACCTGCACCAGCGGTCAGGGCTGGAAGCAGGTCACGTCGTCCGTGACCGCCGGGCACAGCTACACCCTCAAACTCGTCAGTCACGACGACAACTACGCGGGCGACGCCACCTACACCCTCTACGACGACGTCGCCTTCAGCACTGCGGCCCCGCCGCCCGGACTGACCCAGGTCAGTACCGACCCGTTCACCAACTCCTCCAGCCAGCACGCCACCGAGCTCGAACCGGACACCTTCGCTCACGGCAACACGATCGTCGCCTCCTCCCAGGTCGGCCGGTTCACCGACGGCGGCGCCTCCGACATCGGCTGGAACACCTCCACCGACGGCGGCACCACCTGGCAGCACGGCATGCTGCCCGGCATCACCACCTACCAGGGCGGCACCTGGGCCCGCGTCTCCGACCCGGCCGTGGCCTACGACGCCAAGCACGGCACCTGGATGGTCGCCGGACTGGTCATCGACTCGAACGTCAACGGCGCCGGCGTCAGCGTGAGCCGCTCCACGAACGGCACGAGCTGGCAGAACCCGGTGATCGCGGTCGGCAACGACGGCCAGGGCTACGACAAGGAGTGGATCGTCTGCGACAACTACGGCACCAGCCCCTACTACGGCACCTGCTACGTCGAGGTCGACATCACGTCCTCGGGCAACGCGGTGGTGATGAGCCGCTCCACCGACGGCGGAGCCACCTGGTCGACGCCAGTGGCCCCGTCCGGAGGCCCGAGCGGCCTGGGCGGCCAGCCCCTGGTCCAGCCGGGCGGCACGGTCGTGGTCCCCTACTCGGCCAACGGCAGCGCCGTGCGTGCCTTCAACTCGACCAACGGCGGCGCCAGCTGGTCCTCCAGCACGCTGATCGCCAACGTCTCCAGCCACGGCGTCGCCGGCAATCTCCGCGACGGTGAGGGTCTGCCGTCCGCCGAGATCGACGGCTCCGGCAAGATCTACGTCGCCTGGCAGGACTGCCGCTTCCGCTCCGGCTGCCCGGCCAACGACATCGTCTACGCCACCTCCGCCAACGGCACCACCTGGTCACCCGTGACCCGGGTTCCCATCGACGCCACCACCAGCGGCGTCGACCACTTCATCCCGGGCATCGGCATCGACCCCGCCACCTCCGGCACGACGGCGAAGATCGGCCTCTACTACTACTTCTACCCGAGCGCCAACTGCACCGCCTCCACCTGCCAGTTGGAGGTCGGCTACCTCTCCTCCGCCAACGGCGGCAGCACCTGGAGCAGCCCGACCACCATCGCCGGCCCCATGTCCCTGTCCCAGATAGCGAGCACCACCCAGGGCAGCATGGTCGGCGACTACCTCTCCACCTCCGTCATCGGTGGCAAGGCGGTCTCCGTCTTCGCCGTCGGCAAGGCCCCGGCCGGCGGCCAGGCCTTCGACGAGGCGCTCTACACCGCCGGCCCGCTCACCGTCACCGGCGGCAGCACAGCCTCCTCGACCCGAGGTGCCGCCACCGTCGCCGCATCGCACACCACCCGACCCCTCCCGACCCGGCACTGACCCAGGACGGCACGCGGGTGCGCTCCGGCAGGCAACACAGGGGCGCACCCGCCCGCCGCTCGGGCAGCATCGACCGCCGTTGTCCGTGAGGCGGAGGTTCGACGCGTGAGGCGGAGGTTCAACGCGCCTGCCGCCTCTTCGGCTTGGTGCCGCTTCGAGGCGCCGGGAATCGCCCCTGCGGGAGATCTTGCTGCGCGCGCTGCGACGGCGCCGACCTCGCCGCAGCCGCTGCCCTTGTCAGCTGCCGCCGACTCCCAGTGCCGCCAGCAGAACCAGGACCAGGGTCGCGGCACCGAGAAGGCCATGGGCCGCGACGACGGGGACGGGCAGATGCCGTTCCGCGGGCGTCGATTCCTCGCCTGCGGCGGCCGGGGCGGTGCGGTACACGGGGACCCAGCGGGCGAACATCGTGAAGCCGAGCAGTGCGACGGCGACGAGGATGCCGAAGGACGTCCAGGCCAGGGCCGACCGGTCGGCCGCGAGATAGACGATCCAGACGACCAGTCCGGCCGCCGCGAGCAGGAAGTGGCCGAAGACGACGGGGGCCGGGAAGCGGGTCGTCCCCGTCTGCTGCTGGCGCAGGCCGCCGCGGGCGATCCAGCGGGCCAGCAGGACGAATCCGCCGAGGGCGGTGACCACCCAGGCGACAAGCGCGGCGATGTCCATGTCGTACTCCCATGGTTCCGAGGTGCGGGTGTGGTGAGGACCGGACTGCCGGTCAGGGGCGGTGCCGGGTGCGGTAGCCCTCGGCCTGTACGGACTCCTCGGCGACGCGTACGCCGTAGCGGTAGGCGAGCTTGCCGCCGAGGTAGCCGGACATGCCGAGGGCGGCGAGCGAGACGGCGGAGAGCGCCAGTTGCCCGTATCCGACGCCCTGCCCTTCCGGGTGCCCGCCGCCCTGCCGCCAGGCGAAACCGGCCGCGTAGGCGGCGGTCACGGCCAGGTTCAGCCCCATGTGCACCAGGCCCGTGCGGAAGGCCGGCGTGCCGGTCGGAATGGCGAACAGGTCCAGGAACCCCAGGCAGGCCGCCGCCAGCGCACCCAGCACGCCGATGGCGATCAGCCAGGTCGAGCCGTGGACCAGAAAGGCCGGCCGGTGCACGATCCGCGAGGCGATGTCGAAGACCAGGCTGCACATCCAGGCCCCGATCGGCACGGTCACCAGGATCGGATGGAACGGATGCCCGTACGGCCCTGCCAGCGCGCCGCTGACCGGCTGCTTGGCCTGCCGCAGGCCCTTGAGATCACTGTCCACGGTCATATGGCAGGCACCTCGCCCTTGAGCCGGCCGTCGAGTTATTTCACCAACGATTGTTGGTCTTATTCGGGCCATGGGTCAAGTGGCCGTCATCCTCTCGGGCGAGATCCGACCACGCGGTCCGCACTCGGTCCGCCGCGTACGGCGGTCTCGGCGCGCCACCGGTCGTCGGACGTCCCAGCCAGGCGAGGAAAGCAAGGACGAACAGCCCTTCGACGACCAGGGACAGCGGGCCGTACGGCGGATCCCAGCCGGCTTCGTGGTAGCCGGCCGGCAGGCCGACGGTCCGCGACAGCAGAAATCCGACGATCATGCCGAGGCTGACGAGGGCCCCGGTCAGCCAGGCGACCATGGGGCGCGCCAAGGCCACCAGTGCCGCCGCCACGAAGAGCATGACGACACCGCCCACGGCGAACAGAACGCCGATGTAGAACTTCTCCTCGAGGTGATCAGGAATGAGGACGGCATGCAGCACCACGTTGCCGGTGGCGCAGCACACTCCCAGTCCTCTGAGGGCGACTTCGGTCGCGGAGGTGGAGTTCATCGGTGACTCCAGCTGTTGTCGTGCAGGGAGCACCCCAACCGCGGGACGGTGGCCGCAGGCGGTTGGCCACGCCTGTGTTCACCGCTCGCAGGCGGTGCCCGCCTCTGGACTGCCTCCCGGCGTGCGCTCACCGCGCAGTTCCACGCAGCATGCGCCGGGTCGCGGGGCGAGCACCGCTGTGGTCCTGTCGCTTCCCAGGCCGTGCAGATAGCCGGCCAGGAACGCCTGGTTGACGGCGCACACCAGTTCCGGGGCCTTGGCCGCCATGGGATGGAAGGGACAGTTGCGCAGCCGCAGCAGGGTGGGTGCGGTGCGCTCGGGCTCGAAGCCGAACTCCTCGAGCGCCTCGGCCGCCACGCCCAGTCCGCGCTCGGCACCGAGGCGTCCGGGACGCACCCGCTCGCGCTCGGCGCCGCCGAGGGCTTCCCCGCGCGCGTACGCGACGCGGAGCGCGGCGTCGCGGGCCGATTCGCCGTCGGTCTCGGTGAGCACGGCCTCGGTGAGGACGTCGGCCAGCATTCCGTAGCGACGCTCCGGGATGCTCACCGCGATGGCCTCGCCCGTCGGCTCATAGACCTTGGGCCTGCGTCCGACCTTGCGGATGCCCGTCGGAGATGCGTACCGGGCCTGGAGCAGACCGTGCGGCCAGGCTGGTCAGCGAGGCGTGGTCCAGTCCCACTCGCCCGTTATATCGCCCATAAGTATTGGCGAAACTCTTCGATTGTGCTGTTGTCCAGGAGGTTTCCCTCCCATGCACGTCATACGAAAACGACCTTGGACGAGATTGCCCCGGCCGCGGCTCAGTCCGTGCCACGCCCGCCCAGCAGGCCGGTGACCTGTGAGCGTACGACGTCCCACGCGGCGGCCGGCAGGTCGCCGAAGGCCGTCACACGCAGCGCGTGCAGGGCCTCCTCGGGGTCGGTGCCGCACGGGGCGCTGCCGCTGAGCACGTCATAACCGTCGCGTACGGCGATCCGCAGCCTGTCGCCACCGTCGTCGACGTGCACCGCCGAGGCGACGACGAGAGGCGGCGGTCCGCCTGCCTCGCCCGCCAGTTTCCGATACGCACAGGCGATCGGTTCACGCCAGCGCAGGCTGAGCAGGACGGGACGCTTGGCCACCAGCTCGGCCAGGTCCGTCTCATGGACGCCGTCGGATTCCAGCACCGTCGCCCGGGCGTCCAGGACGATCGCCGCGGGCAGCAGGCAGCGCAGCGCGCTGCCGACGAGGTTGCCGCCGACCGTCGCCGTCCGCCGTACGGCCCCGGTGCCCACTGCGGCGGCCGCGAGGCGCAGCACGTCCGGCACCCGGTCGTCCATGCGGTGCAGGACCACGGCGCCGCCCACGGTCTCCCGACCCAGCACGTTGGCCTCCGGCACATCCCGCAGGGACATGGCCAGCTCGGGGAAGCCGTCCCGCTGCCATGTGGCCCATACGAGCGTGGCCCCGCCGATCGGCACGGCCCCCTCGGCCAGGTACTCCTGCGCTTCGGACACCGACGCGGGGAAACGCAACAACACAGCGACCGGCCTGCCTTCCTCAGGAGTTGACCGAAGGCGGTGAGTATGCGTTGGCCAACCGCCCTCGCCAAGGCAGTCTTCTCGCCCGGGCGGGGGCGCATACAGGGCTCACACGAGCACGCCGTGCGCGATCTGGTCTCATTTTGGACCCCTGCACCGGTGGCAGTGTGGACCTGTCCATGACGTCCCCGGCGAGGGCAGCGTGGGCGTTATGGACACACCTTCCGCTTCGTTCGCCCAGCTCGTCCCCGGCATGGTCGGGATGGCGCTGGTCGGCAGCAGCGTCACCGTCTCACGCACGCTCGTCGACGCCCCGCTGTTCACCACCCAGGCGGTCCGCTACGCGGCCGCGACCGTGATCCTCCTGGTCATGGCGCGACTCGCCGGTGCTCGGCTGATGTGGCCACGGGGCCGGGAGTGGCTGTGGCTGGCCGGGATCGCAATCACCGGTCTGGTCCTGTTCAACGTGGCCGTGGTCCGGGGCGTCGATCATGCGGAGCCCGCGGTGGTCGCCGTCGCGGTCGCCTGTGTGCCGGTGGTTCTCGGGGTGGTGGGTCCGGTGCTGGAGCGGCGCAGGCCGAGCCGGCAGGTCCTGTGGGCCGCTCCGGTCGTCATGGCGGGTGCGGTGCTGGTGGAGGGAACGGGCCGCACCGATGCCGTCGGGGTGGCCTGGGCCGCGCTGGCCCTGGGCTGCGAGGCCGCGTTCACGCTGCTCGCGGTGCCGGTACTGCGGCGGCACTCGCCGTGGGGAGTGTCCGTGCACGCGATGTGGCTGGCCGCTGTGCTGCTGGGCGTCCTCGGCACGGCGACGGAAGGGCCGTCGGCCGTACGGGAGTTGTCCGGGTCGCAGTGGGCGGCCGCCGGATATCTGGCTTTGCTGGTGACGGCGGTCGCCTTCGTGCTGTGGTACTCGACGGTCCGCGCCGTAGGAGCCGGGCGAGCGGGGTTGCTCACGGGCATCGCGCCGCTTGCCGCGGCGGTCGTCGGCGCCGTCTCGGGCAGCGGCGCGCCGAGGCCGTCGGTGTGGCTGGGCATCACCGTGCTGATCCTCGGTCTGGTCGGTGGCCTGCGTCCACGCGGCGTTCCCGGCGCAAGGGCCGCGGATCCGGCACCCACGGCCACGGCGGACCCTTCGCCGGCACCGGCACGCTCCGGATAGCGGCCCGCCCGGATCGCGCCTGTTGCCGGAACCCCTCGCGTGCGGAATCCCCCCGTCAGCAAGTCCGGCGTAAGTAGGGTGATATGCATGAAGGCACTTTTGCTGTCTGGTGGCTCAGGTACCCGATTGCGCCCCATCACCCATACTTCGGCGAAGCAACTTGTACCGGTCGCGAACAAGCCGGTGCTGTTCTACGGTCTGGAGGCGATCGCCGAGGCTGGCATCAGCGAGGTCGGGATCATCGTCGGGGACACCGCGGAGGAGATCCGGGAGGCAGTCGGCGACGGTTCCGCGTTCGGCCTCGACGTCACCTACATCCCGCAGGCGGCGCCGCTGGGTCTGGCCCATGCCGTGCTGATCGCCCGTGAGTTCCTGGGCGACGACGACTTCGTGATGTACCTCGGTGACAACTTCGTCGTCGGAGGCATCACGGATCTGGTGGACGCCTTCCGCAGCGAGCGGCCCGAGGCGCAGATCCTGTTGACGAAGGTGCCGGACCCGACCGCGTTCGGAGTGGCCGAGCTGGACGCGGCGGGCCAGGTGATCGGCCTGGAGGAGAAGCCCCGGCATCCCAAGAGCGAGCTGGCTCTGGTGGGCGTGTATCTGTTCTCCCCGGCGATCCATGAGGCGGTGCGCTCCATCCAGCCGTCCTGGCGCGGCGAGTTGGAGATCACGCATGCCGTCCAGTGGCTGATCGACGCCGGACGTGATGTGCGTTCCACGATCATCTCCGGGTACTGGAAGGACACCGGGAACGTCACCGACATGCTCGAGGTCAACCGCTCGGTCCTGGAGACCCTGGAGCGCCGGATCGACGGCACGGTCGACGCCGACAGCGAGATCATCGGCCGGGTGCGGATCGAGGCCGGGGCGAAGGTCACCGGCAGCCGGATCGTGGGCCCGGTGGTCATCGGTGCGAACACCGTGATCACAGACTCGTACATCGGCCCCTTCACCTCGATCGCCGGCGACTGCCGGATCGACGACAGCGAGATCGAGTACTCGATCGTGCTGCGCGACTCCTCGATGAGCGGGGTCCGGCGGGTGGAGGCCTCCCTCATCGGACGCAACGTCGAGGTGACTCCCTCGCCCCGCAAGCCTGCCGCCCACCGTTTCGTCCTCGGCGACCACAGCAAGGTACAGATCTCTTCATGACGGCCACCTCCGCTCCCGCCCACCCGACCCGGATTCTGGTGACCGGCGGTGCCGGTTTCATCGGCTCGCACTACGTCCGCACGCTGCTCGGCCCGGCCGGCCCGGGTGATGTGGCGGTCACGGTGCTGGACAAGCTCACCTACGCGGGCAACCCGGCCAATCTCGACGAGGTGCGCGATCACCCGGGATTCACCTTCGTGCAGGGTGACATCTGTGACGCCGCGCTGGTCGACGAGCTCCTCGCCGAGCACGACCAGGTGGTCCACTTCGCCGCCGAGTCACATGTGGACCGCTCGATTCTGGCCGCCACCGAGTTCGTCCGGACCAACGTCCTGGGCACGCAGACACTGCTGGACGCGGCGCTGCGCCACGGAGGTTCGAAGACGTTCGTGCACATCTCCACGGACGAGGTGTACGGCTCCGTCGACTTCGGCTCCTGGCCGGAGACGGACCCGCTGCGCCCCAACTCCCCGTACGCCGCCTCCAAAGCGGCCGGCGATCTGATCGCCCTCGCCCACCACCGCACCCACGGCCTCGACGTGCGGGTGACCCGCTGCTCCAACAACTACGGGCACCACCACTTCCCCGAGAAGGTCATCCCGCTGTTCATCACGAACCTGCTGGACGGCAGGAAGGTCCCGCTGTACGGCGACGGCGGCAACATCCGCGACTGGCTGCACATCGACGACCACGTCCAGGGCATCGAGCTGGTGCGCACCAAGGGCCGCGCCGGTGAGGTCTACAACATCGGCGGCGGCACCGAGTTGACCAACAAGGAGCTGACCGCGCTGCTGCTGGAGGCCTGCGGCGCCGACTGGGACACCAGCGTCGAGTACGTCGCCGACCGCAAGGGCCACGACCGCCGTTACTCCGTGGACTGCACGAAGATCCGCGAAGAGCTCGGCTACCGGCCCCGCAAGGACTTCGCCACCGGCCTTGCGGAGACGGTCACTTGGTACCGCGAGAACCGCGCCTGGTGGGAGCCGCTGAAGGAGCGCGCGGCGCTGAAATGCCGTATCGACAGCCTTTGACGACGAACAGGGAACCATGACCACCACTTGGCTGATCACCGGCTGCACCGGAATGCTCGGGCAGGATGTCCTCGCGCGGCTTCGCCGGGACGGGGAGAACACCGTCGGCCTCGCCCGTGGCAGTCTCGACATCACGGACGCCGACGCGGTGGCCGATGCCGTCGCCGCGCACCGGCCCCGGATCGTGGTCAACTGCGCCGCCTGGACGGCCGTTGACGACGCCGAGGCGCACGAGGCGGACGCCCTGCGGGTCAACGGCGACGGGCCCCGACACCTCGCCGAGGCATGCGCGAAGACGGGCGCCCGGCTGATCCAGATCTCGACCGACTATGTGTTCGCGGGCGACGGCACCGGCCCCTGTCCCGAGGACGCCCCGACGGCACCGCGCAGCGCGTACGGACGTACCAAGCTGGCGGGGGAACAGGTAGTCCTGGCGGCGCTCCCGGACGCGGGATACGTCGTGCGTACGGCGTGGCTGTACGGCGCTGGAGGCCGGAACTTCGTCGACACGATGATCGGACTGGAGTCGGTCAAGGACACCGTCGACGTGGTCGACGACCAGCGCGGGCAGCCCACCTGGACGGTGGACCTGGCGGACCGGCTGGTACAGCTGGGGCGTGCCGCCCTCACTGGTGCCGCGCCCGCCGGGGTCTACCACGGCACCAGCGGTGGGGAGACGACCTGGTTCGGTCTGGCCCGGGAGGTCTTCCGACTGCTCGGCGCGGACCCCGGACGGGTCCGGCCGACCACCAGCACGGCCTTCACACGGCCCGCTCCCCGCCCCGCGTACAGCGTCCTGGGGCACGACCGCTGGCGCCGGACGGGCATCGCACCGATCCGTGACTGGCGCGAGGCGCTACAGGCGGCTTTTCCGGCTCTGCTCGACGAGAAGAAGGGCTCATCCCGGTGAACTTGAGGATCCAGCCGACCGCCCAGGTCGACGAGACGGCCACGATCGGTGACGGGACGACGGTCTGGGACCTGGCCCAGATCCGGGAGGACGCCCGGCTGGGCAGCGGGTGCATCGTGGGCCGGGGCGCGTATGTCGGCCCGGGGGTGCGGATCGGCGACAACGTGAAGCTCCAGAACTACGCGTTGGTCTACGAACCCGCGGAACTCGGTGACGGGGCATTCGTCGGCCCGGCGGCGGTGCTCACCAACGACTACTTCCCCCGTTCGGTGGACCCGCAGGGCCGGCTCAAGCGCGGTGGCGACTGGGAGGCCGTGGCGGTCGTGGTGGGCGAGGGGGCGTCCCTGGGGGCCCGTTCGGTGTGCGTGGCGCCGGTGCGGGTCGGTCGTTGGGCGCTGGTCGCGGCGGGCGCCGTGGTGACAAGGGACGTGCCGGACTTCGCGCTCGTGGCGGGCGTTCCGGCGCGCCGGATCGGCTGGGTCGGCCGGGCCGGCGTGCGACTCGTCCAGCGGGAAAGCGAGCCGGGCGGATGGGAGTGCCCCGAGACGGGGGCGCTGTACGACGAGAAGGACGGCGAACTCGTCGAGCGCGCATGACTTCTGGTCGAGCGCGCATGACTTCTGATTCTCCCAAAACACCAGTCGTCGAACACGCGCAGGCATAACATGTGTGCGAACTGTGCAGACCGGGCACAGTCAGCGCACAAACCAGTGCCCAGGGGGGGTTACCGGGTGGGGACACCTGTGTCCGAAGCGAGGAGTGACTACCGCTCCGGCGCCTGACGTCCGACGTCTGCATTCCGCCGCGTGGCCATCTGCGACGCGGCGCTCACAAGCCTGCGCAAAAAGAGGACCCACAGGGGGGTTGGTGTGTCCAGAAGATGACCATCACACGTCTGGCGGCGCTCGGTCGTGAGGAGCCGCCGCTGCTCGCGCTCGCTCGGCGACTGCTGGCAGTCGCCGAGTCGGGACTACCGTCGATGCTGCTTCCCGGCGGTGAGGCCTTCGCCTTCACCATGGCCGGGCGGAAGGCACCCGATGGTTCCTGGACCCTGGAGCGGCGTGGGACCAGTACCCGGTACGCGGCCATCACCGCGCTGGGGGCGCGGTTCCTGCCCGAGGACCGCCAGTGCGCGGTGCTCGGCGGGCGCAGTGCCCAGGAGTTCACGGGTCTGCTGGTCGAATCCCTGCCCGCGGTCACCAACCTCGGTGACGCGGCGCTCATCGCCTGGGCCGCCGCCGAGACCGGACACCCCAAACTTTCCGACGCCCTCGCCCGGGTCGAAACCCTGGACGAGGAGGGCCGGCCGCAGTACACCGTCGAGGCCGCATGGGTGCTGTCCGCTCTCGCGGCGGCGCGTGGCACGGTCGATGTGGACAGGCAGGTCACCGCGGCCCGCGGCCGCCTGCTGCGGGCCCGGATCGGGGACAGCCCGCTGTTCCCGCACGCCACCGGACCCGGCCTGGTGCCCTGGTACCGGGCGCATGTGAGCTGCTTCGCCGACCAGACGTACCCGCTGCAGGCCCTGGCCCGCGCCCACGCCGGCGGCGACGGCGATCCTGAGGCGTTGGCGGCGGCCGAGGCGTGTGCGGCGCGCATCTGCGAGCTGCAGGGCGAGGGCGGGCAGTGGTGGTGGCACTACGACGCGCGCACCGGCGCTGTCGTGGAGGGGTACCCGGTCTACAGCGTCCACCAGCACGCGATGGCGCCGACCGCGCTGTTCGACCTCGCCGACGCCGGGGGCACCGACTTCGGCGCGTCCGTCCGCAAGGGCCTGCGCTGGATGACGGACGTGCCCGAACTGGCCGAACGTCCGGTGCACCGCGAGTCGTTGATCCTCGACGAGCTCGGCGTCACCTGGCGCAAGGTCTACCGGGGCGACCCGAAGAAGGCCGTGCGTGCCGCCCGGGGACTCGGCACCCGGGTCGCTCCCGACCTCCGGCTGAAGTCCCTGGACCGGATGTACCGGCCCCTCTCCGTGGACCGCGAGTGCCGGCCGTACGAATTCGGCTGGATGCTCCACGCCTGGCAGGGGGGCCGCATATGACGGAGCGTCAGTCCCTCTTCGGCGTCGAGCTGGACCCGCTGACCATGGACGAGACCGTACAGCGCTGCCTGGAAGCGGTCCGGGACGGCAGACAGCTGGAGATCGGGGTGGTCAACGCCGCGAAGCTGGTGAACATGCGCCGGGATCCCCGGCTCGCCCGGGCCGTGGCCGGCTGCGATCTCGTTCTCGCCGACGGACAGGCCGTGGTCTGGGCCGGCCGGGTGTTACGCGCCCGGCTGCCGGAACGGGTGGCCGGTATCGACCTGTTCCTGCGGCTGCTGGCGGAAGCGGAGGCGGCGGGCATGTCGGTGTACTTCCTCGGCGCCAGAAAGGACGTGCTGGAGCGGATGTTGCACCGGGTGGCCGACCGCTTCCCCCGCCTGACGGTGGCCGGCAGCCGGAACGGCTACTTCGGCGATTCCCAGCAAGAGGCCATAGCGGAGGAGATCGCCCGAAGCGGCGCCCAGATGCTGTTCCTCGGCATGACCTCGCCCAAGAAGGAGATCTTCACCGCCGCCTACGGCGCATCCACCGGCGCCCGCGTCGTCCACGGAGTCGGCGGCTCCTTCGACATCCTGGCCGGGGTCACCAAGCGGGCCCCCGAGTCCTGGCAGCGGTGGGGCCTGGAGTGGCTCTACCGCGCACTGCAGGAGCCGCGCCGCCTGGGCCGACGCTATCTCACCACCAATGCTGCCTTCCTCCTCATGACGGCGCGAGAGTTCATCCGGCTCAACCCGTCGACCGCTCCCGCGAACAGGAGTCACTGATGCGCGTCGTCGTGGTTGGACAGGGATACGTCGGCCTGCCACTGGCCATCCGTGCCGCCGAGGTCGGACACGAGGTGATCGGCTACGACGTCGACTCCCGGCGGGTCAAGAGCCTCTCCGCCGGTGAGTCCTTCGTCGAGGACGTCTCCTGCGAGCGGATCCGCGCGGCGTTGGACAACGGCACCTACCGTCCGAGCGAATCGGCCCGCGACTGCGGCGGTTTCGACATCGCCGTGGTGACCGTCCCGACCCCGCTGCACGAGGGCACTCCCGACCTGCGTTACATCAAGGAGTCCGCGGTCACCCTCGCCCGCTATCTGCGCCCCGGAGCCACCGTCGTCCTGGAGTCGACCACCTATCCCGGCACCACCCAGGAGCTGTTCGGCCCGATCCTGGAGGACGGCTCGGGCCTCACCGCCGGCAGCGACTTCCACCTCGGCTACAGCCCCGAGCGGATCGACCCGGGAAACGCCGTCTGGGGTTTCAAGGAGACCCCGAAAGTCGTCTCCGGCGTCGACGCCGCGTCACTGAAGGCCGTTCAGGACTTCTACGCAGGGCTGGTCGACACCACCGTGCCGGTGAGCTCGCCCAAGGAGGCCGAACTCGCCAAGCTGCTGGAGAACACCTTCCGCCATGTGAACATCGCGCTGGTCAACGAGATCGCGATGTTCGCCCATCACCTGGACATCGACGTCTGGCAGGCCATCGACGCCGCCTCCACCAAGCCCTTCGGCTTCATGAGGTTCACCCCCGGACCGGGCGTCGGCGGCCACTGCCTGCCGATCGACCCCTCGTACCTGTCCTGGCGGGTGCAGCGCGAACTCGGTCAGAGCTTCCGCTTCGTGGAACTGGCCAACGACATCAACAACCACATGCCCGAGTACGTGGCGCGCCGGATCAGCGACCTGTTCAACGAAAGACGCCGTTCCGTGAACGGCTCGCGGATCCTGCTGCTCGGTCTGGCGTACAAGAAGAACACCGGCGACGCCCGCGAGTCGCCCGCCCTGCGCGTGTCCCAACTGCTGCTCGACATGGGGGCGCAGGTCAAGGCGGCGGACCCGCACGTCGTCGAGAGCCTGCCGGTGGACACCCGGCTGGTGCGGGTCGACCTGACGGCGGAGGAGCTCGCGGCCGCCGATGTGGTGGTGCTGCTCGCCGACCATGACAGCTTCGACTACGAACTCGTCGCCGAGCACGCCCCCTTCGTCCTCGACTGCCGGCGACGGCTGCCGTCCGGACCCACGATCGAGGTGCTCTGAACCATGCCGCGCATCGTCTGCGTCGCCGGGGCGCGCCCCAATTACATGAAGATCAAGCCGGTGATGGACGCCCTGGAACGCCGGGGCGCCGAGGTGATCCTCGTCCACACCGGGCAGCACTACGACCCGGCCATGAACGACGTGTTCTTCGCCGACCTCGGCATCCGGCCGCCGGACCGCTTCCTCGGGGTCGGGTCCGGCACCCACGCCGAGCAGACCGGGCGCGTGATGACCGCCTTCGAGCCGCTCCTCGGCGAGGTGTCCCCGGACATCGTCGTCGTGGTCGGCGACATCAACTCCACCCTGGCCTGCGCCCTCGTCACCGCCAAGGCCGGGCCGCTGCTGGCCCATGTCGAGGCCGGGCTGCGCAGCCGCGACTGGAGCATGCCGGAGGAGGTCAACCGTGTCGTCACCGACCGCGTCAGCGACCATCTGCTGGCGCCTTCGCCCGACGCCGTCGACAACCTGCGCGCGGAAGGGTACCGGGACGACCAGGTACACCTCGTCGGCAACGTCATGATCGACACGCTGCTGGCCAACCTGGAGCGGGCCAGGGCCTCGGACGTCCTGAGCCGGTACGGCCTGGCAAGGGGCGAGTACGGCCTGGTCACGCTGCACCGCCCCGCCAACGTCGACGATCCCGAGGTGCTCGCCGCGCTCCTGAAGGCCCTCGGTGAGATCGCCGGCCGATGCCCGCTCCTGCTGCCCGTGCACCCCCGCGCGGCGCAGCGGCTGGCCGACATCGGCGTCCCCGGAGGCGTCCGGCTCGTGCCGCCCGCCGGATACCTGGACTTCATCGCCCTGCAGGACTCCGCCCGGCTCGTGCTGACCGACTCGGGCGGTGTACAGGAGGAGACCACCGCGCTGGGCGTGCCGTGCGTGACCCTGCGGGACAACACCGAGCGGCCCGTCACCGTCGAGCAGGGCACCAATGTGCTGGCCGGCCGGGATCCGGGACGGATCGTCGCCATCGTGAACCGGGTGCTGGACAATCCGCCCGCGTCACGCCGGCCCGAGCTGTGGGACGGCCGCGCGAGCGACCGCATCGCCGATGTGCTGCTGGAAGGAGGCACGGCGAGTACACGGCCGAGGCCCACCGACCGAACGTTCCCCATATGATCCGCTTGCAACATATGCTCGTCGAACGTCGGGTCGCGAGGGGGGACCACCATGGATCTGGCTGAGATATTCCGTGTCATGCGCAGGCGCTGGTACGTCCTGCTGCCCGGACTGCTGCTGACCGCCGCCCTGGTGGTCGCCGTGGGCCTGCTGGTTCCGGTCACCTACCAGTCGCAGAGCACGGTGGTTCTCCTGAACTCCCAGAAGGCCACGATGGCCTACGACGGCAACCCCTTCCTCAGCGCCCAGACCTCGCTCACCGGCATGGCCGACAGCCTGGCCCGCAACCTCGACTCCGACGGCTCGGTCCGGGAGCTGAAGTCCCTTGGTGCCAGTGGGACGTTCGAGGCCAAGCTCGCCGATAACGCGCAGGGGCCGCTGATGTGGCTCACCGTCACCGGCACCGACAAGGCCGCCGTCCTGGCCTCGGACAAGATCCTCACCGCCTATGCCAAGGACCGGCTGGATCAGTTCCAGAAACAGCAGTCGGTCGCCCCGAAGGCCATGATCCGCATGACGACCATCGTGCCCCCGCAGAACCCGGTGGCGCAGACCAAAACCCGGCTCGAGTACATGGTCATGGGCGGATGCCTGGGACTGGTGCTGAGCCTGGTCGCCGTCTTCTACGTGGAGGCGCGCCGCCGGTCGCAGACGTCTGCCCGGCCGGAGGAACCCGCGCGGCCGGCGGCCGGGGAACCGGTCGCGGAACAGACCATCGCCCTCCGGCAGACGCCCAGCTGGTCACGGTCCGCCGAGAACAGGTCCGCCGCGGAGCCGAGGGCCGGGCGGCCCGTCGTGGCCGTGGCGCCCGCCGCCGAGCCGCTCGACGAGGAGTCGACTCATGGACAGCGTTCGCACACCGGACAGCGAGACCGCTGAGCCGAGCGACACCTCCGCTCCCGAATCCCTCGGCCGGAAGGTCCGTTCGGCGGCTCGCTGGAGCCTGATCAACACCGTGGTGATGCGCCTCGGCAACTTCGCCACCGGCATCCTGCTGGCGCGCTTCGCCCTCGGACCGGCCCAGTGGGGCGTCTACGGCATCGCCCAGACCGTACTCCTGGTCCTGCTCTCCGCGAACGAACTGGGCGTCAGCCTGGCCATCGTCCGCTGGGACGGCGACCCCCGCCGCTTCGCGCCGACGGTACTGACCCTGGCCACCGCGTCCAGCGGCCTGCTGTACGCCGCCCTCTTCGTCTCGGCGCCGACCGTGGCGGGGCTGCTCGACTCGCCCGACGCCTCGGCCGTACTGCGGGTGATGTGCCTGTGCCTGGTGATCGACGGGGTGGCCCAGGTCCCCGCCGGCTTCCTGACCCGGGAGTTCGCCCAGGGCAGGCGGATGCTCATCGACGCGCTCAACTTCGTCCTCAGCACCGCCGTGACGCTCGTGCTGGCCTTCGCCGGCCGGGGCGCGATGAGCTTCGCCTGGGGCGCGGTCGCGGGCAACATCGCCGCCCTCGTCGGCTGCGCCCTGGCCGCCCCCGGCACCCTGCGGTTCGGCTGGGATCCCCAACAGGCCCGCGCACTGCTCAAGTTCGGACTTCCCCTGGCCGGCGCGAGCCTCCTCGCCCTCGCCGTCGTCAACGTGGACACCATGGTCGTCGGCTCCACCCTCGGCGGAGTCTCCCTCGGTTTCTACGTCCTGGCGTTCAACATGTCCGGCTGGCCGGTACGCGTCATCTCCGAGGCCGCCCGCCGCGTCTCCTTCGCCGGCTTCTCCCGCCTCGCCGCCTCCCCGCAGGCCCTCGCCCAGGGCTTCAGCCGCGCCCTGGGGGTGCTGGTCACCGGCACCGTGCCCCTGTGCGTCCTGCTCGGCGGCCTCGCCGCCCCGGTCGTCCACCTGGTGTACGGAAGCAAGTGGCTGCCCGCCGCCGATGCGCTGCCCTGGCTGATGGCTCTGGGCCTGGTCCGCATCGGCTGTGAACTCGCCTACGACTGCCTCGTCGCCACCGGGCAGCGCCGCTCCCTGATCCTCACCCAGGCTCTCTGGGTCGTCGCCCTCGTCCCCGTCCTCGTTGTCGGCGCACGCCTGGGCGGCATCGTCGGTGTCTCCCAGGGCCATGTGCTGGTCGCCGCCGGGCTCGTCGTACCCGCCTTCCTGTACGCACTCGGCCGGGCCGGGATCGGCCTCGCCCCCATCGCCAGGGCCTGCGCCTGGCCCTTCTTCGGAGGAGCCGTGATGACGCTGGTCGTCGTCGCGGCGAAGCGGCTCCTCGGCGACGACACCCCCGCCCTGTTCGGCATCGGCGCAGCCGCCCTGGCCTGCTACGTTGTGTGCGTGCTGCCCAGCCGCCGGGTACTGCTCGGCTCCCGGATGCCGGAGACCGTATGACGAGGCTCCGCCGCCTGCTCGCCGGCCTGGCCCTCCTGCTGTCCGCCGCCTGTTCTTCGGGCTCCTCGGGCACCGACTCCGCACCGCCCGCCCGCAGCCACTCCCCCGGCATGTCTCACGCCACCACCGCGGCACCGGGCGAGGCCGGTTTCCCCGACGCCCGCACCACCGGCCCCCGCGTCCCCCTGACACCGCACTCCACGGGAAACATGAGTGTCAAGGCCGACGGGACCGTCATCAACGGCTGGGACATCACCGGCTCGCTCGACATCTACGCCGACGACGTGACCGTCATCGACAGCAGGATCACCTCCGCCAACTGGTGGGGGGTCAACCTGCGCCCCGGCCACCACGGCCTGCGGATCCTGCACACCACCATCACCGCCGTCCCCGGTCAAGGCCCCGACAACGGCGGAGTGGACTACGCCGTCTCCAACATGGGCACCAGCTCCGTCGAGGTCGGCTGGTGCGACGTCTCCGTCTTCGGCAACGCCCTCTCCATGGGCCAGGGTCACCTCCACGACAACTACGTCCACGACCTCGTCCCCTTCCGCAACAACGGCGGCGAGTGGCAGCACACCGATGCGGTGATCAGTGGCGGCGGCGCCAAGGGCGGACTCACCGTCCGTCACAACACGCTGCTCAACCCCGTCGCCGTCGACCGGGGAGCGTCCGCCGCCCTGGGTCTGTTCGCCGACGCCGGCCACGTCTCCAACACGGTCATCGACGGCAATCTGCTGGCCGGCGGCGCGTACGCCCTCTACGGGGGTGGTCCGGGCGCCACCGGGATCAGGGTCACGAACAACGTCTTCTCGCCCCGCTACCACCGCAACAGCGGCGTCTACGGGGCCGTCACCGCCTGGAACGCGGGCGGTTCCGGCAACGTCTGGCGCGACAACCGCTTCTCCGACGGCACCCCGATCAGCCCCGAGCCGGCCGGCTGAGAAGGAGGATCATGCGACGCATCACCCGCGCCCCCTGGGAGCTGCTCAAGCGCGCCTTCGGCTGGCTCGTCCTCTTCGAGCTTCGCAACAAGGTCCTGCTCCTGCCCTCCGCACTGCGGCTGCGCCGCTTCGAAACCACCGAAACCCGCCGCCTCGCCGCTGCCGCCGCTCCCCTGCCCGCCGCCCTCGTCGCGACGGTCATCGCCACCCACCGCCGCCCGGACGAGCTGCGGGCGGCGGTCCGGTCGGCCCTGGCCCAGACCGTACGTGATCAGGTCGTGGTCGTCGTCGACGACGGCGCCGGCCTTCCCGAACTACCCGACGATCCACGGCTGTTCGCCGTTTCGCTGGCGCGCAACACCGGCGTCGCCGGCGTCGTGCGCAATGTCGGCATCCGCCTCACCCGCTCGCGGTACGTGGCGTTCCTGGACGACGACAACCTGTGGGAACCCGACCATCTGCAACGGGCGCTCGCGGTCCTGGAGTCCCCCGGCGGGCCGGACGGCGTCTACACGGCGCTGCGCCGCGTTCTGCCGGACGGGACCGAGCGCGACATCCTGTCCGTGCCGTTCGACCGCCGCCGGGCGGCACGGGAGTCCTTTCTGGACACCAACGCGTTTGTCGCGCGGCGCAACCGGGCCTTGCACTTCAGCCGTCTGCGGCGTACGCCGGACGTGCTCCCACGTGAGGACTGGGAGCTGATCCACCGGTACGGCCGCAGCCACCGCGTGCGCCATGTGCCGTACGCCACCGTGCGGTATCTGGTGAACCCCGGTAGCTTCTACACGACCTGGTCGGGCTGAACGTCCGTCAACCGGTCGTCAGGGTCCCGGAGTGACCTGCAGCGCGCCCGGCCTGAGCAGTGCGGTCGCCGCGGCGCGGCTGGCCTTCCGGCCGAGAAGAGCCCGCGATGTCTCGCGCAGGAACACGGCGCCTCTGAAGCACGCGGTTGCGACAGCCCCGTGCCGCCGTCCGTACAACCGCACCCGGTTGAGCGTGAGCAGGGTCCACAGCCGGGGCGAGACCTGGGAGTCGCCCCCCAGATGCACGGCCTCGGCCTGCGGCTCCAGTTGCGTGACGTATCCCAGGTCGCGTGCACGCAGGCAGAACTCGGTCTCCTCCGAATAGAGGAAGAAGGACTCGTCCCACGGGCCACAGGCGGCCAGGCAGTCCGCCGAGACGGCCATGAGCGCACCGGTCGCCCAGTCGGCGCGCGTGGGCCGTCGATACGCGGCGGGGTCGGTGACGAGTTCGCTGAGGCGCGGGAAACGCCCGGCCCGGCGGTTGCCGATGACGGCCTCGCCGAGGGCCCTCAGCACGCTCGACTCGCGGCGCAGCGAGTAGTGGGGCGTGTCGCGGCCTTCTTCGTACAGCAGAGGTACGGCGATGCCCACTCCGTCGCCGAGGCTGTCGACGAGCCGTGCCGCACAGCCCTGCCGCATACGGATGTCGGGGTTGCAGATGAGAGCGGCCCGGTAGTCACCGGCGGCCTCGAGCGCCGCGTTGACACCGGCGGCGTACCCGGCGTTGCGGCCGGTCCGGACGACGGTGGCGTCGGGGGCCAGCGCCTGGAGAACCTCGACGGTGTCGTCGGCCGAGTCGTTGTCGGCGACGACCAGCCGCCAGTCGAGTCCGGCCATGCCTGCGGGAAGCGCGGCGAGGAACCCGGGGAGCACCGAGGCACTGTTCCAGGTGACGACGATGACGGCGACGGTGCTCATCGGGACTCCACGAGTTGGGGCAGCTGGACTTCTGGGATCGCGCCGGGGCCCTGGGCGGCGGCGGCAGCCCCGCGCCGTACGAAGCCCAGATAGCTGCCCCCCGCCCCCAGGATCAGGAAGAACATGCCGGCGAACATGGGGAAGCTGAGCGAGTCGAACGTGGCGCTGATGACCAGGGCGACCAGCGACGAGGCGAAGAAGGCCTGGCCCAGCTCGCGTTCGAACTCGGTGCGGGCCAGGCGCCGGATGGCGCCGCCGTGATGGATTCCGGTGATGAACAGGACGAGCAGGGCGACGAGCCCGAGCACGCCCATCTCGGCCAGGCCCAGCATGTACTGGTTGTCCGTGAAGAAGTACAGGTCCGGAGTGAAGGTGCCGAAGCCCCGCCCGAACAGCGGATGCTCCTTCAGATAGGGCATGATCGCGCTGTACTTGACCGTACGGGCCTGGGTGCTGCTGTCGGAGTTGGACAGGAACGAGGCGAACAGGCCCGTGATCGTGCCGATCAGCCCCGGCACGAGGACCTTGAAGACGGCCACGGAGGCGGTCATGACGCCGATGGCGGTCCAGCGGCGGGCCGGCTTCCAGCGGGGCACCATCACCAGGGCCACCAGCAGCAGGCCGATGATCGAGGTCCGTGACACCGACAGGGGCAGCGCTCCGGCCATCAGCAGCACCGGACCCCAGCGGCGCAGCGCTGGGGCGTGGCGTCGTACCGGATCCAGGGCCTGCTGGATCGCGAAGGGCAGGAGGATCGCCAGCATGCCGGCGAACTCCAGCGGCTGGGCCGTGGTGGCCCGGGGCCGGGTGAAGGCGCCGCGGTCCATGACGCTCACCTGGGCCACGCTGGTCTGGAGCCCGGGGATGTGGATGGAGTCGGCGATGTTGGTGGCGGCGAAGAAGTCGTAGAAGCCGATCGCGGCCACGACGGACCCCATGACGACCATCCGGCGCATCAGGACGTCCAGCCGTCCGCGCTCCTGCACGGCCGCCGAGGTCAGAACGACGAGCGACACCCACACCAGGAATCCGATGAGCCCACGGTCGGCCCCGAGGACCTCCTCGTGCGAGCTCTCGCGCATCGCGTCCGCGACGTAGGCCGCCAGCACGGCCAGCCCGAGCACGCACAGCGCGACCCGGGGGGTCCTGGTGCCCGGCGCGGGAAGGATACGGCCGCCGAGCCAGGTCGCGAGGTACCACAACAGTCCCAGCAGGGCGAAGACGTTGGCCGGGGTGCCGACGCCGCCGAGCGCGGGCAGGGCCAGGTTCGACGGGATGAAGAAGGCCAGCACCAGGTAGACGGTGAGGATCGCCACGGCGTCGACCTGTCGGCCGAGCATTCCCCGCTTGGTGGTGCGGCCATTCGGTGGTCGCGGGCCGCTGCTGTTCCCGACGCGCCGCCTGCGGCGGACCACCGCGACGCCCTCCAGCAGGATCGACAGCAGGAACGCGCTGACGACACCCAGGATGACGACCGCCGCGATGTCCTGGTAGCGGCTCTTGGACTTCGACACCGGGGTCTGCGGCAGGACGACCGGCGCCGTCTGCACGAAGTAGGTGGGCGGGACCTTGGCGGCGGCCTGCAAGGCCTTCAGTTGCTCGCCGGCGAAGGCCGTCAGGACGTTGGTCTCCTTGAGTACCTTCGCCCGGTCGGTTCCGGTGACGCTGAGCGAGAGGAGCGGGCTCTCGCTTTCCGGCGCAAAGCCGGCCGTGTAGGGGTCCGTGACGCCGCGGCTGTGCAACTCCTTGGCCGCGTCGGCGGATTCAAGCGTTCGGATCAGCACGTCGGCCGTGACGATGAGCGAACCGCCCGCATTGGCGATGGGGTTGCCGAAGGTGGGGGCCAGCCGGGCGACGGCCGAGGAGTCCAGCAGCGCGACCGAGCTCTGCGACTGATAGGAGACGGGCACGGTCACGTACAGATACGCGCCGCCGAGCAGACTGAGCAGGGTGAAGGGCACCATGAAGTACCAACGTCTGCGCAGAATGGCCCATATCTCACCAAGGCTCACGAACCAACCCCCCATTCGGTGGCATCCAGCCCCGCGTCCTGCCAGTATCGGGGGTGACGGAAGGAACTCCTATGTCGCCCGGGAACGTCGCCGATGCGCTGCTCCGCCGCTGGTACGTCGCGGTGGTCGCGCTGCTGCTGACGGCCGCCGGGGCGTACCACGTGGTGCGCCCCACCCCCCAGTACGTCGGCTCCGCGGTGGTCGTCCTCAAACCGCCGGTGACGCAGAACCAGCCCAACCAGCTCACCAATCTGCAGCCACCGCTCGCCGTGGTCTCCTACGCGGTCGTCCAGCAGCTGCAATCCCCCGCCGGGGCACGCGAGTTGAACGCGGCAGGCGTCCACGGCACCTACCACCTCGTGCCCCGCAACAGCGGCACCAGCGCGACACCGCGCTATCTGATCCCTTCCCTGCAGGTGCAGTCGCAGGCGTCCGACCCCGATGCGGCCGTCACGGCGGTGCGCCACATCATCGGCGTCTACACCAAGCATGTCGAGGCCATGCAGACGACTCAGGGAGTTCCCTCCGGAGCGCGGATCACCGCCTCCGTGCTGACCTCCCCGAGCGCCGCCGAGGTGCAGGGCAACAAGAGCCGGGGCCTGGCCGGCACGGCCCTGCTGGGCCTCGCCGGCGGCATCCTCGCCGCGTTGTGGCTCGACCGGTACATGATGAGGCGCCGTCAGGCCCTGCCTGGCCGGCACGCCGGTCCGGTTCCCGTGGCCAACTGAGCCGTACTGGTCGTTCATCAGATTCCGCGGCGCTTCCACGACTCCCACCACAGCCACTCCCGGCCGCGCTCGGCCACGGCCGACCACACCAGCGGCTGCAGATAGGGCATCACCTTGGGACCGATGCGCCGCCTGAGCCGCAGCGCGCGGTACTCCGGCAGCGCCGCGTATCCCGGCAGGCACTCCTCGGCGAACGCCACGCACTCATCGACCGGTACGACCCCCGTGCGTGCCCGGTCGTAGGCACGGTACGCACGGCGCAGCGCGAAGCGGGCGAGCCGGGTGTGCACCTGGTCGGCCAGGCGGTCGGCCTGGGGCAGCCGGTCGGCGCATTTTTCGAGCACCGAGTCGAAGGCCACGAGACGCTGGCGCAGGTCGTCGAGCTGGCCGCCGAAGTCGACGGTGGACATGTTGTTGCCGTGGACGCGGTAGTAGGCCTGGTCGGCGCCGCGTATGTAGCCGACGTCGGCGTGTGCGGCGAGCCGCATCCACATCTCGATGTCGCCGGCGTGCGGAAGCGCGGGGTCGTAGCCGCCGACCTTCCGCTGGAGGCTGGTGCGGACGACAACCTCCGGCGAGGTGACGCAGCCCGTGCCCTCGCGGAAGCGCCGCTCCAGCCACCACTGCCCGGGATAGACGACCGAGCCGGTGCTCTGCGTACGGGCCCGTGGCAGCGGGCCGCCGTGCTGGAAGCGCAGGGGACGCCCGTAGGCGAACCCCGCCTCGGGATGGGCGTCCAGGAGTGCGGCGGCCCGGACCAGCGCGCCCGGGACCAGCCGGTCGTCGGCGGAGAGGAGAGCGACGTAGTCCCCGTCGGCCCATTCCAGGAGGCCCTCGTTGTAGGTGGCGATGTGGCCCTTGTTGGTTTCGTGTACCCGAACCTCGACACGCGGGTCGGCGGCGGCCAGTTTCTGCGCGATCTCCGCCGAGTCGTCGGGCGAGGCGTCGTCGATGATGAGCACCCGGACGTCGACGCCGTTCTGCTCGTCCAGGACACTGCTGACGCAGTCGGCGAGGAAATGGCCGTACTTGTAGCAGGGGATGACAACACTGACGGTGCTCATCGGAGGCAAGCCAATCCCCGGTGGCGGCCGCCGCGTCGGGCGGAGACCACCACCGGTGCGTTCGGGTCGGTCAGTTCTTCTTCTTGCGGACGGTCTTGCTGGTCAGGGTCCAGCTGCGGGACTTCACCGGGTGGCCGTGCTTGTCCCGGGCCGTGACCGTGACGGTGAACCGGGTGCCGTCCGGCAGCGGGACCGACAGATGGACGGAGACCTTGTGGGTGGCACGGTCGTAGAAGGTGACGGCCGTGACGTGGAGCTTCTTTGCTGCCTTGGAACCGCGCAGGATGGTCACGGTCGCCTTCACGGACGACACCGCGGCCTTGTCCGGCACCGACATGACGAGGGCGCTCGCCGCGTCGGCGGTGTGCGCCACCGAGGACGCGGTCACCTCGGAGGCGGTGGCCGTCGTCAGAGAGGCGCTGGGGTTGTCGGCGCTGAAGACCGGGCCGACCCAGTAGTTCGCGGATCCGTAGGAGCTGTTGGGGAAGGCCGAGTCGGCGCCGTACCGGTAGAGCCCGTTGTGGTGCGCGGTGGTGTCGGCGGTGGCGGTCAGCGGATACGACTGGTGGGCTGCCGCGAAGTAGCCGCCGTCCACCGCGTAGTTGCCGTTCGGGGCGTGGTAGGAGACGACGTACGGCGTGCCGGCGGTGACGGCCACCGGGGTGGCGAAGGTCAGCGTCTGCCAGCCGGAGGCCGTCTCGTTGATGAAGGTGCCGGTGGCGAGCAGCGTGCCGGTGTCGGACCAGAGGCTGCCGGTGTGCGTGCCCGTGTTGCCGGTGCCCTTGTAGAAGGTCACACCGGTGACCCAGCCGTCCGTCGAGGACGTGAACCGGGTGCCGAGCTCGACGGAGTTGGCGTCACCGGTCATGTCGGTCGTGGCCGGCGTGGCGGAGGAACTCCACAGCGTGCAGGGGCAGGTGACTGCGGGTGGCGTGGAGCTGGTGGTGAAGGACCAGGTCACCGGGTCCGCCATGGCATTGCCCCACACGTCGGAGGCCTGGACGGAGGCGGTGTACGTGGTGTGCAGCTCCAGCTGCGTCGACGGGGTGAAGGTGGCCTTGTTCGACGCGGGGTAGGTGACGGCCCCGGGCACCGTGTTGCCGTTCGGGTCCTTCACGGTGAATGTCATGCTGTCGGGGTCGACGGCCGCGCTGAACGTGGCCGACACCGGTGCCGTGATCGACGCGTCGGTCGCCCCGGAGGTCGGGGAGGTGGAGCTGACGGTGGGCGGGGTCGTGCTGGCTGTCGAGGTGTCCAGCACCACGTCGACCCAGTAGTTGCTGCCGGAGGACTGAGAGGAGGGGAAGGCGCTGGTCGAGCCGTAGTGGTAGACGCCGTTGCCGCCGTCGGTGCCGGACTTCAGGGCCGTGAGCGGGGCGAGGCCCGCGTCGCTGCCGGAGAAGTAGCCGCCGTCGTAGGAGTATCCGCCGTTGGGGGCGAAGTAGGAGGCGACATAGGTGGTGTTGGCCTTGACGGTCACCGGGGTGGCGAAGTTCAGCTGCTGCCATCCGGAGGCCGTCTCATTGGTGAAGGTGCCGGTGGCCAGGCGGGTGCCGGAGGAGCTCCACAGGCTGCCGGTGTGGGTTCCGGTGTTGGCGGGTGACTTGTAGAAGCGGACGGCCGTGATGGAACCGGCCACCGTGGTACGGAACTTGACGCCGAGCTCCACCGAGCTGCCGTCGCCCGCGTTGACGGTGCCGGGCACGGCCGAGGCCGCGAAGACGCTGCACGGGCAGGTCTGGGGGCCGACGGTCAACGGGACGGTGGTGACGGCTCCCACGTTGACGCTGTCGTCGACCGCACGGACCTTGATGGACGCCGAACCCGGGGTCGTCGGGGTCCAGCTGTAGCTCCAGGACGCGAGGCCCTTGGCGGCCTTCCAGGTCGTTCCGCCGTCCGTGGAGACCTCCACGCGTGCCACCACGCCCCCGCCGGAGTCGGCGGCGGTGCCGGTGATGGTGACCGGCTTCAGCGCCGGGACGGTGATTCCGGAGGCGGGGCTCGACACGGTGACCGTCGGGCCGGTGGTGTCGGTGGAGGCCCCGGCCGCGACGAGGTTGCTCTGCCGGGTCAGCGGCTGGACGCCCATGTCGGCGAGGATGTTCACCGTCGCCTGCTGCATCCGGGCGTCCTCGGTGACCACCGTGTCGGCGGGGTTGTACGTCGGGACGTTGGTCAGGCCCCAGGACCACTGCACGGTCCCCGACCCGAACACCAGGGCTCCGGAGTCCTGGTCGCGGAACTCGACGAGATTGTGGGTCGCCGTGCCGTTGCCGTACACATTGCCCCAGTCCATGCGGAGCTTGCCGTCGTTGACGTCCACCGTCGTGGAGGACACGTCGATGGCTCCGGCGGGTCTGGTGCTGTTGTCGATGTCGCTGTCCCACTCGTAGCCGAGGGTGCCCGTCGGGAAGGTGGCGGTCTGACCGGCGGTGAGGTTCGCGATGGAGGTGTTGCGCCAGATCCGGTTCCTGCCGTACGAGCCGGGGACCGTGATCGCGTCGCTGCGGTAGCCGTTCACCTGGAACATGGAACCGGTGAGGATGTTCGGCGGCTGATAGGTCTGGCCGTAGTTGGTGCTGGTCGGGTCCATCCAGGTGCCGGTCCAGATGCCGCTGGGGTCGGCGATGCCGTTGTTCTGCGCCATCTTGGTCATCTTGTAGCAGACCAGGGTCCGGTCCGCCGTGTTCGTGCCGTCGATGCTCGGCGCGAGCCGGGTCTTCCAGAAGACCTCGTTGCCGCTGAAGAAGGCCTGCCGGACGCCGGCCTTCCTGGCCGCCAGGACGTTGGAGTACTGGCTCTGCGTCCAGTACTCGTCATGGCCGGAGGACATGTACACGTTGTGCTGCTTCAGCAAGGTGGCACCGTTGGTCGACGACACGTCCACGCCCGACAGATAGCTGACGTCGTAGCCGTTGCGCTCCAGCCAGGCCAGCATCATGTACTCGGATCCGTAGATGCCGTTGTCGCCGCCGATGTCCAGCGGCCGGTTGTAGCTGACCTCGTAGGCGCGGCCGTCCGGCGCGGGCCCGGTGCCGCCGTAGAGGTCCTGGCCGCCGTAGTCGTTGTAGGCCTGCCAGGTCTGGTCGCTGGTCTGCACGACGAGGTCGGAGGTGCTGGAGTCCTTGCGGACGACGAACGGGTACGGCATCAGGCCGTTGCCGTCCGTCTGCGTCAGGTTCGCGATGTACAGCCCGGACACGGCGTCGCTGGGCACGGTCCAGCTCGCGGTCACCGGCCAGTTGCCGCAGTCGACCAGGCCGGTGCTGCTCTTGGTGGTGCAACTTGCTGGCTTTGTGGCGTAGTTGGCCGGATACGCCACGGCCGCCTGGGTCGCCGTGGACATCTCGCGCGCGCCGTCTCCGCCGTACCAGCCCAGCCGGTAGATCTCGATGTGGTAGGGGACTTTCGACTGGACCTTGAACTGGACGGTGTCGCCGGCCTGGACGCTCTCCTTGGTGGAGAAGCCCTGGATGTCGCCGTACGCGTTGGGCGAGAACCAGTCGGACTTGGGGCTGCCCGGCTTGGAGTTCTCGCAGACGATCGGGTTCGAGCCCGTGCCGCACGGATCGGATGCCGCCTGGGCGGTCGCGGCCTGCGGCAGCACCGCCCATACCAGTGCTGCTACGACGGCGAGGCGGCCGCCCCGGAGCCGTCTGCTCCATCTGTTCATGTGTACCTCTCAGCGGTGCTGTGCAGGACCGACCCGTGCGGCCGGGGTGGAGCGTGAAAACCGGGGAGCGATCAGCTTCCGAGCGCGTCGGCGAGTGTGTCCACGACGCGCTGCTGCTGGTCGGGGGTGATCTGCGGGTAGAGCGGCAGCGACAGGATCCGGTCCGCCGCCTTCTCGGCGTTCGGGAAGTCGCCACGGGTGTGGCCGAGATGGCGGTACGCCGGCGTGAGGTGGACCGGGGCGGGATAGTGCACCCCCGCGCCGATGCCCTCCGCGTTGAGCTTGCCGACGACGGCGTCCCGGTCCGCGCCGATGACCTGGATGACGTACAGGTGCCATACGTGGACGTTGCCGGGGGCTGTCGTCGGCAGTACGACCCGGCCGGCGGCCGTCAGGTCGGCGAGCAGCGCGTGGTAGCGGGCCGCGGCCGCGCGCCGGGCCGCGTTGCCGTCCGCCAGCCGTGCCAGCTTGGCGCGCAGGACGACGGCCTGGAGTCCGTCCAGACGGCTGTTGAACCCGGGTACGTCGTGGCGGTACTTGGCGACGCCGCCGTGGTTGGCGATCGCGCGTACCTGGCCTGCGAGTTCCTCGTCGTCGGTCAGGACCGCGCCCGCGTCGCCGTACGCGCCGAGGTTCTTGCCCGGGTAGAAGCTGGTGGCGGCGATCCCGCCGCTGCCGGGCCCGCGTCCGTCGCGGGTGGCGCCCTGGCACTGGGCGGCGTCCTCGACCACCCGTATCCGGTCGGGCAGTCCGCCGGACAGTGCCGTCACGTCGGTCATCTGCCCATAGAGGTGCACGGGTACGACCGCGCGGGTGGCCGGGCCGACCCTGTCCACCGCGGCCTGGGGGTCGAGCAGGTAGGTGTCGGGCAGGCAGTCCGCGAGTACCGGTCGAGCCCCGGTTCTGGCCACGGCGCCCGCGGTGGCGATGAAGGTGTTGGCGGGTATCACGACCTCGTCGCCGGGTCCCACCCCGCTCGCGCGGAGGGCCAGTTCGACGGCATCGGTGCCGTTGGCGACGCCGACGCAGTGGGCGACACCGCCGAAGTCGGCGTATTCACGCTCGAATTGGCGGACCTCGTCGCCTCCGATGAACGCGGTGCCGGCCAGGATCCGTTCGAACCCGGCCCGCACCTCGTCGGCGACTTCCTCGTGGGCCGCCTTGAGGTCCACGAGCGGAATCTGGTTCATGTCAGCGGTCCCCCCACTGTTCGCGGCGCGAGTCCTGTTCGCGGCGCAAGTTCGTCAAGCGCGGGCGCTTCCGCCGCGCGCAGCCGCCGGGCCGGGCTCCCCACCCAGACCTCGCCCGGCGGAACATCGCCGAGCACGCTGCTCCCCATCCCGATCAACGACCAGGCGCCGACCGTCGTGCCCTCCCGGACCAGCGCCCCGGAGCCCACATAGGCGCCCCGCTCCAGTCGCGCGCCCCCGCCCAGGCGGACCCCGGAGGCCAGCGTGGCGAAGTCCTCGACCACGTCGTCGTGGGTGAGGACGACCTGCGGCATCACCGCGACATGCGCGCCCACCCGTACGGCGGCGGTCAGGACGCAGTGTGCGAGCAGGACCGAGCCGGGGCCGATCCCGGAGGTCGCCGACACCGCCGCGGTCGGGTGGATCACGGTGGCGTAGCGGTCCGCGGGCAGGCCGAGCCTGCGGACCAGCCGGGCGCGGGCCGCGTAGTCCCGGGGATTGCCCACGCAGATCACCACCCGGGCCTCGGGCAGGTCGTGGACCAGGTCGCAGCCGCCGAGGACGGACACGCCGTCGACCTCGCTGCCGTGCAGGGCGGGGTTGTCGTCCAGGTGCCCGAGCAGCTCGAACTCGCCCGTGTCCCGTACGGTCTGCGCGGTCTCCCGGGCGAAGCCGCCCGCGCCGACGATCAGCAGCCCGCTCATCCTCGGGCCTGTTCGTGCAGCGCTGCCACGACGCGGTCCTGCTGGGCCTCGGTCATCGTGTGGAACAGCGGCAGGATCAGCGTGTCGTGGGTGATCCGCTCGGTGACCGGCAGGGGCGCGTGGGGATGGCCGGTGTAGGCGGGTTCGAGGTGGGCGGCCATGATCCCGCGCCGGGCGGAGATGCCAGCCTCGGCGAGAGCTGCGAGCAGGTCGTCCCGGCCGACGGGGAAGTCCTCGTCCAGGAGCACCCAGTAGGACTGGAAGTTGCTCTGCCCGAGCGCGGGGTCGCGTACGGGGGTGAGGCCGGGGATGTCATGCAGCAACGTGTCGTAGCGGGCGGCCAGTTCGCGGCGGCGGGCGATCAACGTGTCGAGTCTGCCGAGCTGGACCAGGCCGATCGCGGCCTGGACGTCCGTCATCCGGTAGTTGTAGCCGACCTCCAGGTAGCTCTCCAGGACGGGCTGCTTGCTCGCATGGCGCTGGGCCGCCGAGGCGTTCATCCCGTGCTCGCGCAGCCGGCGCAGGCGTGCCGCCCACTCGGCGTCGTCGGTGGTGATCATGCCGCCCTCGCCCGTGGTGACGAGCTTGCGGGGGTGGAAGGACCAGGCGGCGATCAGCGCCCCGTGCCCGACGGGCTTGCCCCCGACGGACGAGCCGATGGCGCAGGCCGCGTCCTCGACCAGGGGCAGGTCCCAGTCGGCGCACGCGGCGCGCAGGGCGTGCACATCGGCCGGTACGCCGCCCTGGTGGACGGCGAGAACGGCCCTGGTGCGGGGGGTGCGGACCGCGTCCACGGTGGCCACGGTCAGGTTGCCGGTGGCGAGGTCGACGTCGGCGAACACCGGCTCGGCGCCGACGTACCGCACGGCGTTGGCGGTGGCGATGAACGACAGGGAGGGCACCACGACCTGGTCGCCGGGGCCGAGGCCGAGCGTGACCAGCGACAGGTGCAGGGCGGTGGTGCAGGAGCTGACGGCGACGCCGTGCTCGGCGCCCACCCGCTCGGCGAAGGCCTTCTCGAAGGCGGCGACCCTCGGGCCCTGGGCGACCCAGCCGGACAGGACGGCCTCGGAGGCGGCCTTGGCCTCCTCCGAGCCGAGCCAGGGGATCATCACCGGGATGCGGTCGGTGCTCACTTGGCGGCCTCCCGCTCCGCGCGCCACCAGTCGACCAGGTCCCGCAGTCCCGTACGCAGGTCGATCTGCGCGGTGAACCCGAGCCGCTCGGCGGCCTGTGAGGTGTCCGCGAGCCGCCGTACCACCGAGTTCACGCTGCGGGCGGGCCCGTGCACCGGCTCCAGACCGGACGCCCCCATCGCTTCCAACAGCCCCTCGGCGAGTTCCTTCAGCGAGGTCTCCGTACCGCTGGCGATGTTGAACACCTCGTCGGTGAGATCCGACTCGGCGGCCAGCACATTGGCCCGGGCGATGTCGCGGACGTCGACGAAGTCCATGGTCTGCGTGCCGTCGCCGAGGATCAGCGGCGGCTCGCCCGCCTCGATGCGCTCCATCCAGCGGATGAGCACCTCCGTGTAGAGGCCGTGGATGTCCATCCGGGGGCCGTAGACGTTGAAGTAGCGCAGCGCCACGTAGTCCAGTCCGTACATGGCGTGGAAGCTGCGCAGCATGCCCTCGTTGAAGGCCTTCGCCGCGCCGTAGAAGGTGTCGTTGTTGTACGGGTGGTGGCGCTCGGTCGTCGGGAAGGTCTCGGCCATGCCGTAGACGGACGCCGAGGAGGAGGCGATCACCTTGGCGACTCCGGCCTCGGCCGCCGCCTCCAGGACGTTGAAGGTGCCGTCGACCAGGACCTCGTTGGCGAGCCGGGGTTCCTCCGCGCACTGGGTGATGCGGATTGCGGCCAGGTGGAACACCAGGTCGGCGCCCTCGGTGACCTTCCGTACGGTGGCGGCGTCCCGGACGTCGCCCTCTACGATCTCCACAACGCCGCTGGGCAGGGCCTGGGCGAGGTTGGCCCGCCGCCCGCGCACGAAGTTGTCCAACACCACGATCTCGCGGGCGCCGCCCTCGGCCAGGAGGTCGACGAGGTTGGAGCCGATGGTGCCCGCTCCCCCGGTGACCAGGATCTTCTTGCCTCGTACCCTGTTCAACTGCCTTGCCCTCTCGGTGAGTTCGATCTGCTCAACGCCCGGCACGCAGGCCGACGACCGCGCCCTTGAATTCGAGGCTCCGGGACGCGGCCTCGAGAATGTCCAGCACGCGCAGGCCCGCCCGGCCGTCGGTCAGCGGAGCCCGCTCGTTCCTGATCGCGTCGGCGAACTCGTCGACCATGCTGCGCAGCGCCTCCTTCTCACCGATGGCGGGCGCGACCATGTCTCCGGAGCGGTACGAGATGAGCATGTCCCGGCGCTCGTCGTCGCCGATCTCCTGGGGCGAGGCCAGGTCCACGCCCCGGTCGTAGACGGCCACCCGCTGCAGGGGGTTGAGGTCGTCCCAGACCAGGGTGCGTTTGGCGCCGCCCACCATGGTGGTCCGTACCTTCGTCGGGGACAGCCAGTTGACGTGCACGTGGGCGATGGCCCCGGTGCTGAGCGTGAGTGTCAGATAGGCCACGCAGGCCTGTCCGGCGCCGAGCGGATCGGCCCCGTGGGCGGCGACGGCGACCGGCTCCACGTTGTCGGGGAGGATGAAGTCCAGGATCGACAGGTCATGGGGGGCGAGGTCCCACAGGACGTCGATGTCCTTCTGGACGAGCCCGAGGTTGATCCGGACCGAGTCGACGAAGTGGATCTCGCCGAGTTCGCCGGAGCGGACCAGTTCCCGGATGCGGCCCACGGCGGGCGTGTAGCAGTAGGTGTGGTCGCACATCAGGGTGAGCCCGCGTTCTTCCGCCTCGGTCACCAGGCGCATTCCGTCGGCGTAGGTCGCCGCGAGCGGCTTCTCCACGAGGACGTGCTTGCCTGCGCGCAGGGCGGCCAGGGCGATGTCGAGGTGGGTTCCGGCGGGCGTGGCCACGGCGACGGCGTCCACGGAGGGGTCGGCGAGGACGGCCGCGTAGTCCGCGGTGGCCTCGACCGTCGAGTAGCCGCCGAGGACCCGTCGGGCCCGGTCCACGTCGAGGTCGCACAGCAAGCGCAGCCGGAACCGCTCGCTGGCCTGGAAGTTGCGGACGAGGTTGGGGCCCCAGTAGCCGGCCCCGACGACCGCGACCCCCAACGGCTCCGTGGTCTGCGTCACTTGGTTCCTCTCTCCTTGGTCCATCGGTAGGCGGTCCGTCTGCAGGCGCTCCATCAGTAGGCCCCCGTTCCCCGCACCACCGCGGACCCGGTGCGCAGCAGGATCGACAGGTCCAGGCCCATCGACCAGTTGTCCACGTATCCGAGATCGAGCCGGACCGCCTCCTCCCAGGGCAGGTCGGAGCGGCCGCTGACCTGCCAGAGTCCGGTGAGGCCGGGCTTGACGAGCAGCCGGCGCTTGATGTCCGGCGTGTACTCCTCCACCTCTTCGGGCAGCGGCGGGCGGGGGCCGACGAGCGACATGTGGCCCTTGACGACGTTGAGCAGTTGCGGCAGTTCGTCGAGCGAACTGCGGCGCAGGAACGAGCCGACGCGGGTGATCCGCGGGTCTTCCTTCACCTTGAACAGCAGGCCGTCGCTGTTCTGGTTGAGGTGCTCCAGTTCCGCCCGCAACGCCTCCGAGTCAGGCCGCATCGTGCGGAACTTCAGCATGGTGAAGTGGTCGCCGTACCGGCCCACCCGCTGCTGTCTGAACAGGGCGGGTCCGGAGCTGTCCAGCCGGACGATCAGGGCGATCAGCAGCATGGGCAGCGCGAGGAAGAGCAGGAGTGCCGCCGCGAGCGTCCGGTCCAGCAGGTCCTTGGGCAGCCGGGAGGTCCGGGAGAGGTTCGGCGCCTGGATCCGCAGCAGCGGCACCCCGTTGGTGGGCCGTACCGCCAGCCGGGAGGCGGAGACATCGGCCAGCACGGGGGCCAGCAGGAAGTCGACGCCCTGGGCGGCCGCCGTCCAGGCCATCCGACGCAGGACGGAGGCGTCGGTCCCGGGTACCGGCAGTGCCACCACGGTGCTGATGCCCAGGCCCCGGACGACGTCGTCCATGTCACCGACGCCGCCGAGGACAGGGAGCCCCAACTTGCGGATCTCCGCGGCGTTCTGTGGGTCGCTCAGGCACACTCCGGCGGCCTGCAGTTCCTGTACGCCGCCGCGCCGCAGCACGGCGAGCAGCTCGATGATGCCGCCTGACGGACCGACCAGCAGTGTCGTGCTCCGGTCCTGGCCCCGTGCCCACCGCCTGTGCAGCCGGCGGCGCAGCGTGTACCGGACCGGCAGGGCGATCGCCGCGGCCGGTGCCGCGGCCACGGCCATGTCATGAGGGAGGTTTGAATCGCGCGTGAACAACCAATACGCGAGGGCGGCGAGCGCCGGGAGCGCGACGGCCCCGCGCAGCACCCGACGATATTCCTCGGACCCCAGGCCGAAGGCACTGCGATCGTAGGAGCGGTGGGCCAGCATCGCCATGATCCATGTCGGGGGCAGCGCCAGGGCAACTGCCCAGCGGCCGTACGCCCCGTGGATCACTAAGGCCGCGGCAACGGCTGCGAGGCCGTCCGCGAGCAACAGGACCGTCCGGTACTTCCGTTCCCAGCGTCTTCGACGAGCCTCCGGACGTATGTGTTCCACGACCAGTTGCTCATGCGTGACCTCAATGGTCATGTCCCCCCACCACAGGCGCGGCTCCCCCTGCCCAAACGCAACCGGACCTACGGTCGCAGGTACGCGGCCAGGGCTGGATCAGTACCGCATGTGTCTCCTCCACACAGCGGCACCGAATAACAGCGGCACTGCAAAGACGAGGAAGCCCTCAGCGGTTCCCCAACCGCCTCATGCTCCCCGCATGTTGGTTACTGCCTTGTTTCACATCCGTCCCGGATACGGCACTTGACGTGCCGTCAAGAAACAAGTACCCCTCCCAAACCGGACCGGCGGACCTCAATCTAGACCACTGAACGCAGTCCCGTGAACAGTTGGACGAAACACGCAGCACAATGGCGACTTCGAGGCCATACTGCCCGGGTGACGAGCATCGTGATCCCGGCCCACAACGAGGCACGCGTCATCGGCCGGCTCCTCGATTCGCTGCTGGCCGACTCCTCCGCGGACGACACCGACATCGTGGTCGTGTGCAACGGCTGCACGGATGACACCGCGCGGATCGCCGCCGCTCGCGGGCCGCGCGTCCGGGTGGTCGAGATCCCCGTCCCTTCCAAGCACGCCGCCCTGCGGACGGGTGACGATCACGCGCGCGGCTTCCCCCGCCTCTACGTGGACGCCGACGTCGTGATCACGGGCGCCGACGTACGGGCACTGACCGAGCCCCTGACCGACGACACCTCGGGCATCCTCGCCACGGCCCCCGAACGGCGGATCCCGCTGGCCGACTGCGCATGGCGGGTACGGGCCTACTACCAGGTGTGGCAGCGGCTCCCTGCCGTACGCGAGGGGCTGTTCGGCCGGGGCGTGATCGCGGTGTCCAAGGCCGGGCAGGCCCGGATCGCCGAGCTGCCGCCGCTGATGGCGGACGACCTGGCCGCGTCCCTGGCGTTCGCCCCCGAGGAGCGGCTCGTGGTCGGCGCGGCCAGTGTCGTGATCCAACCGCCGCGCACCTGGCCGGACTTGATCAAGCGGCGGATCCGGGCCGCGGTGTCCACCGCCCAGGTCGAACAGCATCAGGGACCGGAACAGGCCTCGGCGCGCACCAGCAAGGCGGATCTGAAGGCCCTGCTGCGCAGGGAGCCGAGGCTCTTCGCGGGTGTCGTGGTCTTCGTGGCGGCGGCCGTCGTCGCCCGTCGTGGTGCCCGAAAGGCCATCAGGGCAGAGGACTTCGGTACCTGGCTGCGGGACGAGAGCAGCCGGCAGAACTGATCACATCGCACCTGGAGCCTTGTCTTGTATCTCACCGACCGCTCCGCACCTGCCAGGGCGGAGACCGACCGGGGCCGAAGACGCGGTCCGGGGCCCAGGGTCGCCCCGGTCGTGCTCGTGCTGGGCGCGGTCAGCCTGATCACGGACATCTCCTCGGAGATGGTCACCGCCGTCCTGCCGCTCTACCTCGTCACCACGCTCGGCTTCAGCCCGCTGGGATTCGGCACCCTCGACGGCGTCTACAACGGCGTCAGCGCGCTGGTCCAGCTCACCGGCGGCCACCTCGCCGACCGGGTACGGGGCCACAAGCTGCTGGCCGGGCTCGGCTACGGCCTGTCCGCGCTGTGCAAGCCGCTGCTCCTGATCGCCGGCAGCCTCGGCACGCTCGGCACGGTCCTGGCTCTGGAACGGACCGGCAAGGGCCTGCGCACCGCCCCGCGCGACGCGATGATCTCCCTGGCCACGCCGGCCGAGAACCAGGGCCGGGCCTTCGGTGTGCACCGGGCGATGGACACCACCGGCGCGATGCTCGGCCCGCTGACAGCCTTCCTCATCCTGCGCGCGGCGGCCGACGGTTACGACGCCGTGTTCGGCGTGAGCGCGTGCGTCGCCGCCCTCGGCGTGGTCGTGCTGGTGCTGTTCGTGCCGGGCAGGCGTCAGAACGAGCAGGGTGTGGTCAAAGGCAGGCCGCCCGTCCGCGTACGCGAGGCGCTGGACCTGCTGCGCCTGCCGCGGCTGCGGGCGCTCGCCGGCTGTGCCGCGCTGCTCGGCCTGACCACCGTCAGCGACGCCTTCGTGTATCTGCTCCTCCAGCGGCGCGCGGGTGTCGGCGAGGTGTGGTTCACGCTGCTGCCGCTGGGCACGGCCGCCGTGTTCCTGCTGCTGGCCGTGCCCGTCGGGGCGCTGGCCGACCGGGTCGGGCGGCGCCCCGTGTTCCTCGCCGGGCACGTGGGGCTGCTCACCGCCTACGCCCTCCTGTTGTGGGCCCCGGACACACCGCTCCTCGCCCCTGGCGTGCTCGCCCTGCACGGCACGTTCTACGCGGCCACCGACGGGGTGCTCCCGGCCGCCCTCGCCGGCCTCGTGCCCGAGAATCTGCGCGCCAGCGGTCTGGCCATCGTCGGCACCAGCCAGGCACTGGCCCGGTTCTGCTGCTCCCTGGCCTTCGGTGCCGCCTGGACGGCGTGGGGAGACGGCCCGGCGCTGGCCGGCTCGGCGGTCGGTCTGCTGTGCTGCGCGGCCGTCGCGGGCGTGGTGCTGCGGCCGACCGGCGAAACCCCATGACCACTACAGCCACAAGGATCCGGATGACATCGCTGCGCCGCCGTCTGCTGATACTCGTCGCGGCGGCCCTGCTGCTCGGGGGCCTGGGCACCGGCGTGGTCCTGCACGCCGCCGCCCGCGCGGACCGGGCGAACCAGCCGCAGTCCGGCGATCCCGCTGTCCGCTCGGGCAAGCTGACTCTCCATCAGAAGGGCCGCCTGGCCTTCCTCAACGCGGCCCCTGGTCCGCACCGCACCGCGGTCGCCTCGGTACCGGCCACGGACCCGAAGGGCGATCGCACCGCCTCGGTACTGAAGTGCGCGCGCTTCTACGCGGCCGCCGGCACGGGCATCTGTCTGCAGTCCAACCCCGGTGTCCTCAAGCAGAGCAACCGCGCGCTGCTCCTGGACGCCGACCTGCGCACCAAGCGCACCTTCCCGCTCGCGGGCACCCCCAGCCGGGCCCGGGTCTCGCCCAGCGGCCGCTTCGTCGCCTGGACCGTCTTCGTCTCCGGCGAGTCCTATTCGTCCGCCTTCTTCTCCACCCGGACCTCGATCCTGGACACCCGGAACATGCGGCTGACTCCCAGTCTGGAGACGTTCTCCATCATCAGGGACGGCAAGCCCTACCACGCCTCGGACATCAACTTCTGGGGCGTCACCTTCGCCTCCGACGACGACACCTTCTACGCCACCCTCAACACCGCCGACAAGACCTACCTGATCCGGGGTTCGATCTCCCGGCGCACGGTCACCACCCTGGTCGAGAACGTGGAGTGCCCGTCCCTCTCCCCCGACGGCACCCGCGTCGCCTTCAAGAAGCGGGTGTTGTCCCGTACCGACCTCTGGCACGAGTACGTCCTCGACCTGCGCACCCTGCACGAGACGGCGCTGGCCGAGCGCCACAGCGTCGACGACCAGGCCACCTGGGTCGACGACCACACCGTCGCCTATGCCCTCCCCACGAACGGCAAGGTGGGCAGCAGTGACCTGTGGAGCGTGCCCGCGGACGGCTCGGGAACCCCGCACCTGCTGATCCCGGGGGCTTCTTCCCCTGCGCCGCTGTAGAGCCGCGCCCGGTCACTGGAAGTAGACGAGAATGCGTCCGCTGTTGCCCGTGTCGACCTCGCGCCGGACGTACAGCCTCCTGATGTGCTTCTGGTCCAGGAACGCGAGCACGCGAGCCCTGAGCCGCCCGGAACCCTTGCCCGGAATGATCTCCACAACGGGCTCGCCCGAATGGTTCGCTCTGAAGAGGAACTGACGCAGCGCCAGTTCGATGTCGCGGTTGTTGCGGAAGATCGGGTGGAGATCGAGCGACAGCATACGGAACCTCCCGGTGATGCGGAGTGGAAAAAGTGGGGTGGGATTGAGTATGCGGCGCCATGTGACGATGCAGGCGCTCGGCCGCAGTCCGAGGTTCGCGGTCCGCGTGCTGCGCGGCCTCGCGCAGGTCATGTTCCTGGACAGCGCTCGGGCAGGCGCTGTCTCCACCCTCGCACGGTTGCCGGCGGACTGGCGGTTCGGCGCCTACGGGAGCCGCCGGCCCTGACCATGCCCTACTGCCTGCCGGCCGGCGCGGTCACCCTGGCCGCGCCCGCCTTCCGGCACATTCGGCCCGATGGCCGGAGCATCGCCGCGCTGGGGCTGCTCGGCGATCTGGGGCGCGATCGCCGACCGCTTCGGCCGCAAACCCGCGATGATGGCCTCCATTCTGATGTACGCGATCTTCACCGCGCTGGCCGGCGTCGCTACCAACCTCTGGGAATGGAACACCTACCGCTTCCTCGCCGCGGTCGGCGTCGGCGGTGAATGGGCGATGGCCGGCACCCTGCTGTCGGCCCTTCTCCCGCTGAGTGGCCGCCGCCGGCACCTTCCTCATCGGCTACGGCATCCACGCCACCGGCTCGCTCACCGTCCCCCTCACCCTCACCGCCGTCGTCTTCGTCATCGGCATGGGCCTGGTCCGGCTGGCCCCCGAGACCCGGGACCAGGCACTGCCCGCCTGACGACCGAGTCGGCACGACCGAGACCGCACCTCCGGCTCCAGCCGACCCGGTCAGCGGGCCGGCTGGAGCCGGGGGCGGCACCATTCCTTCTCCGTGAAAGTCCTTCTCCGTGAAAGGCCGCACGGCACAGCGCTGCGGGTGGCCGATCGAGAGCGCTAACGCCACTCCCCCTCGGTGAGCGGTTCCGTGGGGTGCTTCTCGCGCGGCAGACGAAGGCGGCGGAAGATCTCAGCCGACTCGGGGTTCTCGGCCTCCGTGTCGAGTTGGACGTCCAGCTCTTCCTCGACGTCGTGGGCGGCGCCGATCAGTACGAACTCGGTGCCCTCCTGGTCGAGCAACTCGGGCTCGGCGCTGGTGAACCGCCGCCCCTCGAATCGTTCCTGATCGCGTCTCGGCAGATCGGCCCGCTGCCGCGGAGACAGACCGGCCCCGGCCGGCGCGCCCGCCCCGGGATTCTTCACCGCGAGGATGTAGCTCGCCTCGGGCTCGATGGTCAGCTCCTTCTGCACGGCGCCCGGCTGGGCGGGCATTTCGAGCTCGTACGTCAGATGCGTGTGACCGCCGTGCCGGACGATCGCGTAGCGGCCTTCCCCCGCCGGCCTCGCCTCGGGTTGTGTCCGCCTGCCCCGCGTCCGTGTCTCGTACGTCCGCCGCTCCAGGTCCTGCGCGACGGGTTCCGGCCGAGTGGCCACCTCGTCGACGAAGCCCCAGAACCGCTCGTGTTCCTCCGGCCGGGGCAAGTGCTTGCGCCCGATGACGAGGCGCCGGCTGCGGTCGCTGTCGGAGGGCTGCAGGATCACGAAGAGGCGCTGGACGTCCTCGATGTCATGAGCCTGCTCCCGTTCGACTCTGGGCCGGTACACGAAATAGATGTCGCCTCGTTCGAGGATGTCGTTCGCCATGGCCACTCACCGCCCCGGGCACGCTATGACCAGCGAGTACCCCGTGTACCGGGGGTACCCGGGGCCCGTGAAGCTCGCGTTTCTCGAACCGCTCTTCGGCGAATCCGGCCCTTGGGCCAGCGTCTACCTCGACACCTCACGGGACATCGACGATCCCGACAGGGCGATCGACCTCCGCTGGCGGCATCAGCGGGATGCCCTGCTGGCCCAGGGAGCGGACCATGCCACCGTTTCCGCTCTCGCGGTGGCCGTGGGCACGGATCGGGTGCTGCCGGGACGGCACGGTCAGGCGTTGTTCGCGACGCGCGGGCACCTCGCCCTGGTGGAGGAGCTGCCCGACCCGCCCGTACGGGACACGGCCCGGCTCGACGCACTCCCCGACGCGGCGCCGCTGGCCGTTCAGCATGCACCGGACATTCCGTACCTGGCCGTGGCCCTCACCTGCGGCGACGAGTGGGCCCCGGACGAGAGCACCGGCGACCACGTCCCGGGCCACTACGTGCTGGTCGTCTCCGAAGCAGGGCGGTGGCCCACCGGCAGGGTCAGGCCGGAACACCGGCTGAGTCATCAGATTCCTACCGACGGATGGCGGCGCGCAGCCCCTGAGGTCGCCCGGGAACTGGGCGACCTCGCGCAGCGGCACCGCGCCGAGTCGATCGTGGTGTGCCGGGCCCGGGAGGACGCCTGGGCATCGGGCGTGCTCGTGAACCGCTGGCCCGACACTCTGCGGAACCGGGTGGCGGTCGTGGAGGACGACTGCATCACCGGTCCGGAGGCCGCCGCCGGCCCGACGCTGCTGGAGGAACACACGGCTCGGGTGCTGGAAGGGCGCCTGAACGCGGCGGACCAGAGGCAGCTGGACATGTTTCTGGCGCAACGCGCCCGCCACCCCCGGCAATCGGAGGGCGTCGCCGTGGCCGTCCGCGCTCTGCAGCAGGGGCAGGCCCGAGCCCTCCTGCTCGACCCCCGCGCCCAGCTCTCCGAGGGGTTGTGGCTGGGCAGGGAGCCGCCGCAGATCGCGCTGTCCGCTGCGGACCTGGAGACCTTCGGAGCGACGGCCGTCGAGGAGGAACCGGCCCTTGCGGCCTTGCTGTACGCCGCCGTCCGCACCGGGGCCGAACTGATCGTGCTGCCGCCGGATCGCATCGACATGGCCGAAGGAGTGGGTGTCCTGCTGCGCTATCGGGCTGTGCCGGGCGAGGATCCGTAGTAGGCCGTATCGCTCCACGAGGCCGGCAGAGGAGCGCTGCGCGTCCCGTCGGCGTGGCCGCTGCCGGACGGCGGTTGGTGCCATACGGCGCGGGTACCCGGGCGCGCATGGAGTGGCAGCAGGTGCAGGAGTCGCCGGCCGCGGTGTTCGTCGTGGTCCTCGCCCGGGACCTCTCGGCCTGGCGCTGATCAACCTGCCACAGGGAGCACCACTGGGGAGCGAATCATGACGTCCACCGAATTCCTCGCCACCGTGCGGGAGCACGGAGAGTACACCGACCTCGACGAGGCGAGCCGCGTCACCGAAGCCGTCCTCAGCACGCTCGGTGACCGGCTGCAGCCCACCGCGGCGGATCATCTCGCGGATCAGCTGCCGCTGGAGATCGGCCATTTCGTCACCGGCGTGGGCAACACCGGACGGACCTGGGGGGTGGAGGAGTTCGTCCGCCAGGTGGCCAGGGCCGCCGCCGAGGACGAGACGACCGCGCGGAGGGACGCGGAAGTGGTCCTCACCGCCGTGGGCGACACCGTGTCGGGCGGTGAGTTGCACAAACTGCTCAGCCTGTTGCCGAGCGGATACGCCGCGCTGTTCGGCCATCCCGAGCTGACCTGACGCTTGGCGATCACGACCCGTCGAGCAGGACATGGCCCAGCTCGTCGAGGTACTGCCGCGTAGGGCGTACGAGCAGGTCCACCTGCCCGGTGCCCCGCACACCTCTTGCGCGATCTGGACCACGAGGCGCCCGGACAGCTGGATGCGGAGCGACCCGGAGGTGACACGCCGGTTCGTCCCCCCCTGGCTTACTGGTCTGCGTGCACCGGCCAGACACTTCATGGCCGTGGGCCAGTGGTACAAGGACTTCGCCCGGCTCACGGACGAGGACCGGCCGCCGTGCACCGCGGGCTCACACGCCCACAGGCCAGGTCTGCTCCTCCCGGCTCACCTCGGCCAAGGGGTGCAGCGGGGTGAGCGCGTGCGTGCGGTCGAAGTAGCAGAACGCGTCGTAGCGCTGGGCGAGAACCGTGGGGACGTAGTTGCCGACGGGGTCGTACTGCGGCCGGTACACCACGCCGATCGCGCGGTGGCCGTGCTCCTCGTGGAACCACTCGCCCCGGCCGGAGGACGGCGGACGCTGGAGCTGCACATGCGGGAAGACGAACAGCGCCCGCTTGCCGGGCAGCGCCCGGTGCAGAAGATCCTCCACGCTGCCCGTGCGCGCGGGCGGCACGCCCATGATCCTGGGAACGTCGCCCCACGCGTCCGCGGCGATCACGGTGCCGGAGTGCGAGCCGAACCCGACCAGCACCACTCCCCTGCCCATATGTCGCTCGCGCACCAGTTGGCCGACGTTGACCTCGCCGACGTCGACCATGTCCGTGGCACGCGCATCACCGATGTGGGTGTTGTGCTCCCACACCACCGCCTTGGCGTCGGGGCCATGATGCTCCATCAGCCGGTCCAGGGTGTCGGCCATATGACGGTCCCGGATGTTCCACGACTCGGGCCCGCTGTCGAGCATGACCCGGTAATAGGCCTCGGCCCCGGCCAGCACCTCGGCGTTCTGCCTGGCTGCGAACTCCGCGAGCGAGCCGTCCATGGCCGCCGCCTGCGCGGCCCGCCGCCGCAGCTCGGTGAGCAGAGCCACCACCTGGGGTTCGCAGCCCTCCGGCACGCAACGGGTGGCCAGCGCGTACGCCTGCGGATTCTCCGCATAGGGCTCGAAGCAGCGGAACGTCTCCAGGGCGTGCTCCACCCGGTCGGGGTCGTGCTCGCGCAGATGGGTCAGCACCGCGTGCAGCGACTCCCACAGGCTGTAGACGTCCAGCCCGAAAAAGCCTACGCGCCGCTCGGGCGGCAGAGCCTCATTGTGCCGGCGCAACCACCGGGTGAAGACGGCCACATCGGTGTTTCCCCACATCCATGTCGGCCACCGCCTGAAGCCCTCCAGTACCTCGCCGGGATCCTCGGGCGCATCCCGCGCGGCCACGACGGAGCAGTGCACGGCCTGGCAGTCCGGCCAGTCGCCCTCCACCGCGACGAAGGAGAAGCCCTTCTCCTCGATCAGCCGGCGCGTCAGCACGTCTCGCAGCCGGTAGTACTCCGCGGTGCCGTGGGAGGCCTCGCCGAGCAGCACGTAGCGGGCGTCGCCAATGCGCTCCATCAGCGGGTCAAGCGACGCCGGATCGGTCAGCGGCAGAGCCTGGCTCTGGATGCGGTCCAGGTCGGTGTCGGGCACGGATGCTCCCCTTTCCGCGGATGCCGCACCGGGTTCCCGCGCAGCCGCGCCCGAAACGCCGTGCGCACAGCCTCGCCCCGCACCAGCAAGCGGCCGCGCGCGGGGAGCGAGCGTGTCCTGACGCTCCGGCCGGGTACCCGCACTCGGGAAGCGCTTCTGGAAGCACAGAGTCGAAGCGACAGAAGTCGGAGGCCGGAACGATGCCTGCCCCGGCACGGTCCGCTGTGGCGGACCCCCGAGAACGCCGCCGTGCCGCCGCTCGGTCCGCACGCCCGCGCAGCCGGGTCCCGGAGACCGGCGACGAGCCGGACCTGCTCGGCCAGTACCTGGCCCAGATCGCCGCGACCCCGCTGCTCGACGCCGCGGACGAGGTACGGCTGGCCCAGCGCATGGAGGCCGGCCTGCACGCCGCCGAGGAGCTGGAGCGGGCGGAGAGCGGCGAGCGAGCCCTCTCACCGGTGCGGCGCCGTGAACTGGAGGCAGCCGTCCGGGACGGCACGCGGGCGAAGGACCACATGATCCGGGCCAATCTGCGGCTCGTGGTGTCGATCGCCAAGCGGCACGCCCACCGGGGCGCACCCCTGCTCGACCTCATCCAGGAGGGCAACCTCGGACTGATGCGGGCGGTGGAGAAGTTCGACCACACCAAGGGTTTCAAGTTCTCGACCTACGCCACCTGGTGGATCCGGCAGGCGATCGAAAGAGGCCTGGCCCAGCACGCCCGTACCGTACGGCTGCCGATGCACGTCGTGGAGCAACTGCAGAAGCTCGCGAAGGTCGAACGGCAGCTCCAGCTGCGCCACGACCACGAGCCGACGGACGGCGAGGTGGCCCGGGAGAGCGGGTTGGACGAGGAACGGGTCGCCTGGCTGCGCCGGGTCGGGCGGCAGACGCTGAGTCTGGACACCCCGGTCGACGAGACCGGCGAGACCGTGGTCGGCGACCTCATCCCGACCACCGACGTACTCCAGGCTCCGCAGGTCGCCGAGTACCGGGCGCTCGCCGAGGAACTCAGGGACGCCCTGGGTGTGCTGGAACCCCGGGAAGCCATGATCCTCAGCCTGCGCTACGGACTGCACGACGGGCATCCCCGCACGCTGCAACAGGTGGCCGATCAGGTGGGGCTGACCCGGGAACGCGTGCGCCAGCTGGAGAAGCAGTCGCTCACCCGGCTGCGGGCACCCGAGACGGGCGAGCGCCTGCTGGACTGGGCGGGCTGAGCCCTCCGGGCGCTGTTCAGGCCCGGGTGTCGGGGCCCGCCGTCCCGCCGAACGTCGTATGCCGCGTCCGGCGCGACCGGGGTCCCCGGTGCCGGCCGGCGTGTGTCGCACCGCCCACCATGATCGCCAGCCCCACGCAGAAGATGAGCGCCAGTGCGAGTCCGGAGCTGAACAGGGCGAGGCTGTTCATGGTGGCGACGTCGTGATCGAGGACGGACACCGTGTACTCGGGCCCGCCGGACAGGTTGCCCGCGATCGCGAGAGCCGTGAAGGCGCCCGCGCCCGCGAGAAGGAGCAGTCCGATGAACCGCATACCAGTCATCTCCTCGCACGTGGATGTGTCAGTCGGGCGGGTACCCCGCGCCTCTCCGGTCATCCCGTGCGGTCCGGCCGTATGTCCCTGCCCGCGCCGGGTACTCCGGTCGCATGGCCGGTATCGAACTCAGAAGCGCAGCTTTCAGTGATCACACCATGATCCCGCGTCACCATGCCCATGACGCGGACAACGTCTCACCGCCGCTCGCCTGGTCCGGAGTGCCGGACGACGCGGCGGAGCTGGCCCTGTTGTGCGAAGACCCGGACGCACCGTCCGGAACCTTCGTGCACTGGCTCGTCACCGGCATCGACCCCCATGTCGGGGGCCTGGACGCCGGCGAGACACCACAGGGCAGCCAGGCGCATCGCAACGGCTTCGGGGAGCGGGGCTGGGGTGGCCCGCAGCCCCCGGTCGGCGACGACGCCCACCGTTACTTCTTCCGCATCTACGCCCTCCCCGCCCCGGTCTCGCTACCCGACCGGGCCAGCGCCGACGACGTACACGCCGTCCTCGACCGGGAGCAGCTGGCCAGCGGCACGATCGTCGGGCTCTACCAGCGCTGACGGCGGCGGCAGCATGCCCTCACCCACGTCGGCGCTCGGCCGTGCCCGGCGCCCCACGCCGTATCCTGACGTGCCGTGATGCCCCCGGACCCGACCGGTCCGCCCTTCCCCGAGGACGTCGACATCGCCTTCCACGACGGCGTGTTGGGTCGTATGCCCTCGTGCCGTCGGACGACCGCAGCCGCAGATGCCCGAGGTCCTCCTGGTGCAGGGCATGGGCGTGGCCGACTACCTGCTGCCCGGGCTGGCCACGCTCGGCCGGTGGACCCGCGCGCACCTGCTGGAGTTGCCGGGTTTCGCGGGCAGCGGGGATCCGCCGCACGAACTCGACGTGCCGGAGTTCGGCCGCTCGGTCGCGGACTGGCTCCGGGCGCGGGGCCCCGCCCGTACGGTACTCATGGGCCACTCCAGCGGTACCCAGGTCGCCGCACGCGCGGCATCGGCCGCGCCGAACGTCGTCGCGCTGGTGCTGGCGAGCCCCACGGTCGACCCGATGGCGCGCACCCTGCCGCGGCTGCTGCGCTGGCGGCTGGACTCCCGGCACGAGCCCTCCGGCCTGTCCGAGTCGCACCACCCGGAGTGGAAGCGGGCCGGACTGCGGCGCATGGTGCACATCGCGCGCGCGTGCATGTCGACGACGACCTGGAGGACGCCGTCGCCCGGCGGCGGGTGCCCCTGCTCGTGATCCGCGGCCGGGACGACCGGATCAGCACTCCCGAGTGGGGCCGGCGGCTCACCACGCTGGTCCCCGACGGCACGTATCTCGAAGTACCGCGGGCACACACGTTCCCCTGGCCGTTCCCCGATGCCTGGTCGCAGCCGGTACGGGAGCTCGCGGCAAGGGCACGGTGAGCCGGCTGGGCCCCTGGCGGCAAGCGCTGATCAGCCGATGAACCCGCCTCCGACCGCCTGCACCGCGTCGTCGATCCGGTCGGCGAGGTCGAGGTCCAGCGGGGTCACGGCCTGCACCGACCGGGACTGGACGGTGAAGCGCACCCCGTCCTGCATCCGCTCGGTACGGGGGCGGTGACCGAGGTCGTCGGCGGCGCGCTCGACCTGCGTCAGCAGCAGCTCAACGCGGTCGGCCGGCAGGGCCACCGTACGGGACAGCTCATGGGTGTCACCCGTCCAGCCGGGAGGCTGCCGCACGCCGTGGCGATCTCCTACTCGCCGAGCGGGGCCGGGGCGTCCGTGGCGCGGCTGGACCGCTCGGGCAGCGGGTCGGGCTCCACGAACAGCGTGCCGAACTCGTCCGGCAGGGCACCTTGCAGGTCCGCCCCCAGCTCCGTGTCCTCCGCCGAGAGCCGGGAGACCACCGTCTGGGCCAGGAACAGCGCCTGCTCCGGAGTGGCGCCCACCGGCCGGGCGACGTCGGCCAGCAGTTCGTCGAGCCGCATGGCGGAGACGTCCGCCTCGTCGCCGCCGTACGCCAGCGCCCCGCGTTCATGGGCCGGTACGGCCTGGCGCAGATGTTCACGGTGCGGGGCGTCCAGACGGCGGCTCAGCGCCGCGAGGACCAGGTGCACGGCCGCGTCGGCGGCCTCGGTGTCGTCGAGCCGGGCCCGCGACGCCACCTCTTCCACCAGATGCTGATGGGTGATCATGCTGCCTCCCACTGATACGGACGGAGTTTCATGCCCGAGGGGGCCGAGCGGCGCCCCTGAGGGCCGCGTTGCCACGGGTGCCCGTGAGACCGACACATACACGGGACGACGAGGTCGCGGCACGTTTCCGTACGCCCTCGGCACCGGTGCCGTGCTCGTCGTTCCGCATGACGGGGTAGGGATGGATCGTGCAACGGATCACGGCGGAGGTGAGTGGCCGGCCGATGGTGGCCTGGCGGATCGCCGGACGGCCACCGCCGGTGGTGTGCGTCCACGGTGCCGGGGTCTCCAGCCGCGAGTTCCAGCCGTTCCTCGAGGTCCTCGGCCTTCGCCACGACGCGTGGACCGTCGATCTTCCCGGTTTCGGCGCCAGCGCCGGCCCCCGGTACCCGCTGGGGTTGCGGGCGCTGGCCGACGCGGTCGTGGAGTGGCTGACCGCCGTCGGCCTCGAGCAGGCGGTGCTGCTCGGCGGGTCCTTCGGCTGCCAGGTGGCCGTCGATGCCGCCGTCCGGCATCCGGACCGCGTCGCCGGCCTGGTCCTCGTGGGACCGACCGTCGACCCGGTCGCCCGCGGCTTCGTGCGTCAGCTGCTGCGCTGGATGCGCAACGCGCCCCACGAGCGCGTCTCGATGGCACCGCTCAACCTCGCCGACTACCGTGACGCGGGCGGACGCCGGATCGTCGGCGCGTTCACCGAGTCGCTGCGTGACCGCATCGAGGACAAGCTCCCCCACGTGGTCATGCCGACGCTGGTGGTGCGCGGGGCGCAGGATCGGATGGTTCCCCAGGAGTGGGCGGAGGAGGTGACCCGGCTGCTGCCCGCGGGACGGCTGGCCGTGGTGGAGAAGTCCGGCCACATGGTCCCCTACCGGCAGGCACACTCGCTGGCCGGGCTCGTCACCGATTTCCTCGCTCACACATGCGCGGCCGCCGGTGCGGACGGTCGCACGGGGCCGCAGGAGCAGAGGCCTGCGACATGAAGGCGGCCAAGGCGGTCGCCTCGTTCGACTCGGCCACCGGCATGCTGCGTGCGCTGTCGCGTTTCCTCGCGGGCCGGGACACCCCGGCCCTCGGCAAGTTGCCCGCCGCCTTCGAGTTGCCGCTGTCCGGCCTGCTCGGTGGGCTGAACCGGCTGCCGATCGCGGCCCGGGAACGGGTGTACGCGGCGAGTGGCTGGGCGGAGGCCGTCCCGCGGCACCGCGTCGGCGATGTGCGTGCGGAGGCACTCGCCGAGTGGATCACCGGTCACTACCCCCGGCGTCGCTACCCGGTGATCTTCGTCGGATCCGCCAATGGCGCCCTGGTGCACCTGGCCGCCGCTCTCGACGCGGCCTGGCTGCCGCAGACGCTGCTGCTGCCGGTGCGCCGCCGCGGTGTCGCTCCGGACGATCCACGTGGCGACCTGGCCGCCGTCCGTGCGTCCGGCCGGGCGCTGCTCGCGGCCAACCCGGATCTTGTCCTGCACCATATGCACGATCCCAACCAGGACCGCCTCATGATCGCCGGAATGACGTACTTCCGGGTCAAGTGGCGCCGTCTGCCCGCCGCCTACCGCCGGTTCATCCGCGACCATCTGGCCCCCGGCGGCTTGCTCGTCATCGTCGACTGCACGCTGCGCTGGCCCACGACCAGGATCGACGACCGGTACCTGTTCCAGTTCGGCGCCCTCGGCGACGCCACGCCCGAGGAATATCGCCAGGGCGGTCCCCGCGTCGCCGACCTGCTCGCCCGCTACGGCGCCCCGGTGCGCCGCTGGGATCCGCCTGCCGCCGACGGCGAGAGCCCGGAGGCGGAATGGGGCCTGGATCCCAGGCTGCTCGACGACATCCGCACCTACGCCGGACAGCACCGGCTCGACGCCCATCTGCTGCGCTTCGACACGCCGCAACGGCTCAGCCCCGCCGTGGCCGACCTCTACCGGTCCTGGTACGCCGACCGTGGCTTGCCCACCGGGCGACTCCTCGTCGAGTCGTTCCTCCTGCTCGAACCCTGGTGGACCCTGCGCACCGGATCGGTACCGTACTGGACCGTCTTCGGCACGGAGGCGTCCCGCGCGAAACTGGAGTCCTACCTGGACGTCTCTGCCCCGTACGACGAGATCCGGATCCTGCTGTTCAACCACGGCACCGACTCCATCGGGCTGGCCGATGCACAGGCCTGGCAGCGTACGGCCGCCCGCGCACGCAAGATCGGACTTCTGACGGGCGTGGATGCCGCCGCATACCCACGCGACTTCGCCGGCTTCGTCCGCTCGCACCGGGAACTCAGCAAGATCCGCAGGCGCTGTCCGATGCCGCTGTCGCTCGACGCCGCCGACGCAGTCGCAGCACTCTCCGCCCGAGACGACATCGTGTGGCGTCCGGTGGAATGAATCGCCCAGGGACGGTCCACCGACGGTTCAGTGTCGCTCGAGGCCTGACTGGAACGCTGCCGGTGACCGGCCGGGAACGGACCGGCGTCCGGACCAGCAGGATGGTGGTGCGTCAGCATGCAGGACAAAGCCGCTCTCTCGACAACCGCGTTCGACCTCGGTGTCGTCCGTCGACGTCCCGACGCGCCTCGCGCTCCTCGGGAGCCGAGGTCGGACCCGCTCGCCTTCACGACCCAGGCCGTGCTCTTCGGCCACATCCTGGATCTGTCGCTCACGGGTGCGCGTTCCCGGCGGGAGGCGGAGGCAAAGGCACACGGCATGTACCGGTTTCCGTACGCGGGCTGAGGTCACGCGGGACCTCGGGACGGCGCCGCCGGCCCGGACCTCCGGGGCGGCGGCGCCGTCATGGGTTCGCGGGCGTCACGCCTGCAGCAACTGCTCCCAGTCCACGGTGCGGGCCCACTGCTCGAAGGTGTGCCAGGACACCTCCGGATACGCGGCATGCAGCGCCGTCCGGTCGACGAAGTGGGTGTTCTCCTCGAAGCGCTGGAACATGCTGGCGACCTCGTCGCCGGCCCACTGCCGCACCTGCTCGATCGGCATCTGGTGGTAGGGGATCTCCTTGCCGAGCACAGCGCTGAGCGCGGCCGCGGCCTCCGTCCCGGTGACACTGTCGGAGGCGAGATCGATCCGCCGGCCGGCCAGCTCGTCGGGGTTCTCGATGGCGTGCACGGCCAGGCCCGCGATGTCCAGCACCGTCACCTGGTCCAGCTTCTTGCCGGGCGACAGCGGCATGGCGAGCCGGCCGCCGGCCAGTCCGTTGAACCTGACGTTGAGCATGTTCTCCATGAAGTAGACGGGGCCGAGGACGGTCGCGCGCAGCCCGTCCTTCTCCCGCAGATAGGCCTCGATCTGCTGCTTGCTGCCGGCATGGGCGACCTGGCTGTTGACGATGCGATCGGCTCCGCGCAGCGAGGAGTACACCAGGTGTACGCCCGCCTGCGCGGCGGTGTCGACCAACAGCCGCCCCTGGGCGACCTCCTGCTCCTTGCCTCCGGGGCCGAACGGCAGCGAGAGACCGAACACCGCGTCCACGCCGGTGACGGCCTTGGACAGTGCCTCGGCGTCCGCAGGGCTGCCGGCGACCGGGCGGGCGCCCAGGTCGGCCAGCGCGCGGGCCGCGGGGGAACCGGTGTCGCGGGTCAGGGCGAGAACGTCATGGCCTCGCCGCAGCAGCAGTTCGGTGACCGCCCTGCCCTGCTTGCCCGTGGCGCCGATGACGAGAACCGTGGTCATGCGTACTCCTTGTCCAACGTGGTCAAGAGTGCTTCTCGTGTGCGGTGGAGGCCGCACGCTGTGCCCGCTCGGTGACGAAGAGCAGGACCGTGGGGACGATCGCCATGACAGCGGCGATGATGACCCAGCCGAAGGTGTCCCCGAAGGCCTGGGCCCGGCCGGACGGTCGTGCCTGACCGGCGAGTTGGTGGGAGAGGACGATGGTGAGGACGGCGGTGCCGATCGAACCACCCACCCGCTGCAGGACGTTGAGCTGAGGTGTCGCGTCCTTGATCTTCTGCGGTGGCAGGGTGCGGTAGGCGGAGGTCATCACCGGGGTGAGGGACAGTCCGATGCCGGCTCCTCGCGTGGCCATGGCGATGGCGAGCAGCGGATAGGAGGTGCCGGCGGTGAGGAAGAGGAAGGGGATCGTGCAGACCGCGGCGATGACACCGCCGAGCAGTGCGGTCGTTCCCCCGCCCAGCTTGTCCGTCAGGGGCGCCGCCAGCCGGTTGGCGGCCAGCGCGCCGACTCCGCTCGGCACCAGCAGCAGCCCGGTGCTGACGACGTCCTCGCCCCGGACGATCTGGAAGTACAGCGGCAGCAGGATCATGCCGCCGAACAGGGCGACACCTAGGCTGAACATGGTCAGGGCCGCGGCGCTGAACAGCCGGTTGGCGTACAGCCTCATGTCCAGCAGCGGATGGGGCACGCGCAGCGAGCGCACGACGAACAGGGCGAGGAACACGACCGCGGCCACGAGCACGGCGATCGAGCGCGCGGTGAGCTCGGCCCGGGTGCCGATGTCGGCCAGGCCGTAGGTCAGTCCGACCAGTCCTCCGGCGGCGAGCACCAGGCCCGGGATGTCGAGCGGCCCGGCCGCTGAGCCGCCGTCACGGGGCAGCAGCCGCCGCGCGAGTACGGCGCCCACCAGGCCCAGGGGGATGTTGATCCAGAAGATGGACTGCCAGCCCGCCCCCTTGACCAGGAGCCCGCCGATGAGCGGGCCGATCATCGGGGCGAGCACGATCGGAATGCCGACCATGCTCATCACGCGCGCCATCTGCGACCGGTCGGCCATGCGGGTCCAGATGATCGTGCCGACCGGCATGATCGCCCCGCCGCCGAGACCCTGCAGGGCCCGGCTCGCCACCAGTTGGCCGATGCTGTCCGACAGCGCGCAGCATGCGGAACCGAGGGTGAACACCAGCAGGGACACGAGGTAGAGCCGCGCGGCACCCAGCCGCTGGGCGGCCCAGGCGGTCACCGGGATGACCGCGGCGAAGGCCAGCAGATACGCGGTGACCGTCCACTGCACGTCGGTGAGCGGTACGGCCAGGTCGGAGGCGACGGTGTCCAGCGCCACGTTGACGACCGTGGAGTCGAGGAACGAGAGCGACGCGCCGATCATGATCACGCCTATGGCGCGTCGTAACGCGGGTGAGAAGGGCACCGGTGCGGTGGCCTGTGCGGTGCCTTGCGTGGGGACAGCGCTCATGCCGACCATTGTTAGACAGCTGTCGAGCGATGTCAAACGTCTGTCTAAGCCGTAATCTTGGCCCATGACGACCGCCGATTCCCGCTCCGCCGCCTCGCCCCGTCGCACGCCACGGCGTGCCCGGACCCCCGAGGACCGGCAAGTCGACGCCGAGCGCACCCGCACGGCCCTGCTCGATGCCGCCCTGGAGGAGTTCGCGGCCCGTGGCTTCACGGGGGCCCGGGTGCGCGACATCGCCGCACGCGCGGGTGTCAGCAAGGACCTCGTCAACTACCACTTCGACAGCAAGGAGGGGCTGTACCTGGCGGTGCAGCGCGCCTGGCTGCAACGCGAGGCGGCCTTCGCCGACCCGTCGCTGCCGCTCGCCGACCTCGCCGCCAGATACCTGGACGACGCGCTCCGCGATCCGCGCCCCATGCGGCTGCTCGCCTGGCGCGGTCTCTCCGAGCCCCAGGACACCGCCGCCGCCCGGCCTCCCGCCGAGCCGGAGGACCTGTCCGGGGTACGCCGCCGTCAGGAGGAGGGCGAGGTGGCGCCCGACCTGGACCCGGCGTCGCTCCGCCTGATGCTGCTCGGCGCGGTGGCGGCTCCCGTGGTGTTCCCCGACATGGCACGCCGGCTGTTCGGCACCGACATCGACGACCCGGACTTCCGCGCCCGCTACGAACGAGGCCTCCGCAACCTGGTCCGCCAACTGGCCCCGGGCGGGGCGGGAGAGGCCGGTGGCGGCGCGGAGGGCGTCGGCGCGGAGGAGGGCACGTCGCGGGACAGCGGGCCGCAGGACGGGGCACAGCAGGATGGCGCACCGCAGGAAGGGACGCCGTAGGAAGGGACGCCGCAGGAAGGGGCGCCGTAGGAAGGTGTCGTAGGAAGGTGTCGTACGAAGGCACTCCGGGGCGCACCGTGGGACTCCGCACCACCGGAAGGCGCACCGTGCGGAGGCGTCCCTCGCGGACAGCGCCGAGCCGGTGAGCGCGCCGCCGCGCGCACTCCTTGCCGCGCACGGTGGGAACACCCGCCGGACGGAGCCTCGGTGGGACCCAGCGCGAGGAACACGGCGCAGGAAGGCCCAACGTTACGGCCAAGCGCCACCCCGGAGAGCGCTCCGCTGGACCACACAGCGCGAACGCCCGCCGTTCAACGCCTCGTTGAAGCACACCCGGAGGAACGCCCGCCGGCCGGCCCGCCACACGGACGACGGCAAGAGGCGGCCGGGCTCCTGACCCGGCCGCACCCGGACCCACCTCCACCGCCCCGCGCCGCCTCCAGCCGCACCCGGAGCCCGCCTCCGCTTCCCCCGATCGGGGCAGATCCGGAGCAGCCTCCGCCTCCCGCCCCGGCCGCACCCGGAGCTACCTCTGTGACCTCTCCCGTGCCCCGCCCCGGATCTCAGCCCCTCTGCCCCATGGCCGCCTCGGCCAAGGCCAGTTCGGCGTAGGCGCGGGCGGCGGGTTCGAACTGCAGGACCGCGTGGGCCGCGCCGGTGTTGGCGTCCCGCCAGAAGCGGGCCAGGGAACCCGTCTCGCTCGCGCCGCTGGTTCCGGCGTTGCGGAACAGCTCGTTGACCGCGGTCACCACGATGTCGGCCGCCAGGGTCTGGTCCCGATGGGCGCGGGCGGCCGCAAGCGGGGTGGTCTCGCCGCGGTCGGCTTCCCTTGCCGCGCGTTCCAGGAGGAGTTGGGCCGCGTCGATCTGCCCGGCCGTGCGGGCCAGCACCGCGTCGGTGGCGGCCTCACTGACGCCGAGCAGCCGGTTCGTGGACGGCGCCGCCCGCTTCTGGGCGACCTTGGCCGTCCACTGGGCCAGCGCTCCCCGGGCGGCGCCCAGCACGGGGGCGGCGAAGGAGAGTCCGCTCACCGCCTTCAGCGGCACCGCGTGGCAGGCGGGCGACGAACCCGGGGCCCGCCCGGAGATCACATCGTGCCGCGCCACGGAGTGCTCGACGGGTACGAAGGTGGGTTCCAGCACCAGCGTGTCGCTGCCGGTGGCCCGCATCCCCGTCATGAACCAGCTCTCCTCGACGGTGTAGGACGCCCGCGGCACCAGCAGGAAACGCACCTCGTTGCCACCACGGGCCAGGGGCACCGGGCAGCACAGCATCGCGTGGTCCGAGAAGTGGACCCCGCTCATGTACGGCCAGCGGCCGCTGAGCAGCCAGCCGCCTGCCACGGGCTCCGCGGTGCCCGCGGGCAGCAGCGCCCCGACGAGGAAGACGTCCGGCCCCTCACCCCAGATGACACGCTGCGCCTCCTCGGGCAGGAATCCCGCCATCCGGCCGATGGTGGCCGCGATGGAGGCGCACCAGGCGGCCGAGGGGTCCCCTTCGGCGACCGCTGCCACATCGCGCACATAGTCGCCGAAGGTTCCCTCGCTGCCGCCCCAGCGGGCGGGCACGAAGTGCCGGGCGAAACCGGCGCCCCGGATCGCCTCGTACGTCTCCGGGGACAGCCGGCGGTCGAGCTCCGCCTTCGCGGCGTGCGCGGCGGCGAGTTCGGCCAGCGCGGCGACGGCGCCGTCGGCCGGCCGTGACGCCTCCTCGTTGGTTCGGCGTTCCATCAGGATTCCCTCCTCGTGACGGCGGCGGGGACGCGCCGTGGGGCCCGCTCCTGTGCGACGACGGTCGTCCGGTCCGCTCGAGACTGCCTCGCCGACCGCTGGAATCCCTCGGTCGGCCGCCGGGCGGGGGCGCTACCACCCGGTTTCGAGCCGGGCTCGAGCCGTGCGGCACAGGCTGCTCGACGCGGGCGGCGTTGCCCTACCGCCGACGGTGGAGAACCCCGTCGGGCACAGGCGAAAGGAACGCACTGCGATGGTCTGCTCGAAAGAACCCCGTCGTGCCGGAGGTGTGCGGTGACCCGGCGCGTCGTGATCACAGGTATCGGTGTACGTGCGCCCGGTGGGACCGGAACGAAGGAGTTCTGGGATCTGCTGACCGCGGGCCGTACGGCCACTCGGCGGATCGACTTCTTCGACCCCGGCCCCTTCCGCTCCCAGGTCGCCGGCCAGGTGGTGTTCGACGCCGAGGCGGAAGGTCTGAGCCCGCGGCAGATCCGCCGGATGGACCGCGCCACCCAGTTCGCCGTCGCGTGTACGCGGGAGGCCGTGGTGGACAGCGGGCTGGAGACGCGGGCGGGCGATCCGCAGCGGGTCGGTGTCGCCCTGGGCAGCGCGGTGGCGTCCGCGACCAGCCTGGAGAACGAGTATCTGGTGATGTCGGACGCCGGCCGGGAGTGGCTGGTGGACCACGCCTATCTCTCGTCCCACATGTTCGACTACCTCAGCCCCGGCGTGATGCCCGCCGAGGTGGCCTGGGAGGTGGGCGCGGAGGGGCCGGTGACGATGGTCTCGGACGGCTGCACCTCGGGTCTGGACGCGGTCGGCTACGCCGTCCAGCTGATCCGTGAGGGCTCCGCCGACGTCATGGTCGCCGGTGCCACGGACACGCCCATCTCACCGATCGTGGTGGCCTGCTTCGATGCCATCAAGGCGACCACCACCCGCAACGACGATCCGGAGCACGCCTCCCGGCCGTTCGACGGCTCCCGCAACGGGTTCGTGCTGGCCGAGGGTGCCGCGATGTTCGTGCTGGAGGAGTACGAGGCGGCCCGGGCCCGCGGCGCCCGGATCTACGCGGAGGTGACCGGGTACGCGACCCGCTGCAACGCGTACCACATGACGGGGCTGAAGAAGGACGGCCGCGAGATGGCCGAGGCCATCCGGACGGCGCTGGACGAGTCCCGCCTGGACCCCACCGCGGTGGACTACATCAACGCGCACGGCTCGGGCACGAAGCAGAACGACCGCCACGAGACCGCGGCGTTCAAGCGGAGCCTCGGCGAGCACGCCTACGACATTCCGGTCAGCTCCATCAAGTCCATGGTGGGCCACTCGCTCGGCGCCATCGGCTCCATCGAGATCGCGGCCTGTGCCCTCGCCATCGAGCACGGTGTCATCCCGCCCACGGCCAATCTGCACCAGCCCGACCCGGAGTGCGACCTGGACTATGTCCCGCTGACGGCACGCGAACAGCGTGTGGACACCGTGCTGACGGTGGGCAGCGGATTCGGCGGGTTCCAGAGCGCCATGGTCCTCCGGCGTCCGGAAGGAGCCCGCGCATGAGCACCGCAGCGGTGGTCACCGGGATCGGGGTGACCGCACCCAACGGCCTCGGTACGCAGGAGTACTGGAAGGCCGCACTCGACGGCCGCAACGGGATCAGCGAGCTCACCCGCTTCGACACGTCGCGCTATCCGGCACGGCTCGCCGGTCAGATCACCGGCTTCCGGCCCGAGGAGCATCTGCCGGGCCGGCTGCTGCCGCAGACCGACATCTCCACGCGCCTCGCCCTCGTGGCCGCCGACTGGGCGCTCGCCGATGCGGGTATCGGGGCCGGGGCCCTGGCCGACTACGACATGGGCGTGGTCATGTCCAACGCCTTGGGCGGCTTCGACTTCACCCATCACGAGTTCCGCAAACTCTGGAGCCAGGGGCCGGAGTTCGTGAGCGTCTACGAGTCGTTCGCATGGTTCTACGCGGTGAACACCGGTCAGATCTCCATCCGGCACGGGATGCGCGGGCCGAGCGCGGCCCTGGTCGGGGAGCAGGCGGGCGGTCTCGACGCGCTCGGTCATGCCCGCCGTACCCTCCGGCGCGGCACACGGCTCGTCGTCACCGGTGGTGTCGACTCCGCCTTCGACCCCTGGGGGTACGTCTCCCAGTTGGCCGGCGGACGGGTGAGCACCGTGTCGGACCCGGACGGCGCGTATCTGCCCTTCGACTCCCGCGCCTGCGGCCATGTTCCGGGAGAGGGCGGTGCCCTGCTCGTGGTGGAGGACGCGGACTCGGCGCGCGAGCGGGGCGCCACGGGCGCCGATGTGTACGGCGAGATCGCCGGGTATGCCGCGACCTTCGACCCACGGCCCGGCTCCGGCCGTCCGCCGGGACTGCGCCGGGCGGCCGAGGCGGCCCTGGCCGACGCCGGCGTCGCGCCGGCCGACGTGGACGTGGTCTTCGCGGACGCGGCGGGCAGCGCCGAGCTGGACCGGGCGGAAGCCGCGGCGATCCGCGAGCTCTTCGGTCCGGGCGGCGTGCCGGTCACCGCGCCCAAGTCGCTGACCGGCCGGCTCCACGCGGGCGGCGGCCCGCTGGATGTGGCGACCGCCCTGCTGTCCATCCGCGACGGTGTGATCCCGCCGACCGGCAACACCTCGGACGTCCCGCAGGAGTACGGACTGGACCTGGTCCTGGAGGAACCACGGGAACGGCCCGTGCGCACCGCACTGGTGCTCGCGCGCGGTCACCGCGGCTTCAACGCGGCCGTGGTCGTCCGCGCCGTTCCCCGGTCCTGAACGGTACGACGGCCCGGCCGCTGCCCCCGGAGCGCATCCCGCACGCCTGACAACCGGTCACCCGAACACCAGGAGACAACCCATGACCACCATGACCCTTGACGACCTGCGGCGCATCCTCGTCGAGTGCGCCGGCGCCGAGGACGGCCTCGGCGCCCCGGAGGGGGACGTGCTCGACGCGTCCTTCGAGGAGCTGGGCTACGACTCGCTGGCCCTGATGGAGACCGCGGCCCGGATCAACCAGGAGTTCGGCGTGAGCATCCCCGACGACGAGATCACCGAGGTGGAGACGCCCCGGGCGCTGCTCACCCTGGTGAACGAGGGAATCACGGCCGCGGCCTGATCCCGCCCCCGCAGACCCACCGGTGCCGCCGTCCCGAGACGGCGGCACCGGTCCACTTCCCGCATGGATCAGCCGAGGAGACCCACCATGGCAGAAGGCAGTCAGCACAGCACCGAGCACACCGTCGTCGTCGCGGCTCCACCGCACGTCCTCTACGAGCTGGTCGCCGATGTGACGTGCTGGCCCGCCGTCTTCGGTCCGAGCGTGCATGTGCACCACCTGGAGCGCGAGGAGCGTGCGGAGCGGTTCCGGATCTGGGCTCTCGTGGGCGGGCAGGTCACCAGCTGGGTGTCGCGCCGTACGTTCGACCCGGAAGGGCTGCGCATCACCTTCCGGCAGGAGCGCAGCCGGCCGCCGATCGCCTCCATGGGCGGCGAGTGGCTGTTCCGCTCGCTGCACGGCGACCGTACCGAGATCGTGCTCCGGCACGACTTCACCGCAGTCGACGACGCGCCGGAGACGGTGCGGTGGATCAACGAGGCTCTGGACCGCAACAGTCCCGAGGAGCTCCACGCGCTCGCTCGCACGGCGGAGTTCGGCCACCCGGTGGGCGACGTCGTCTTCTCCTTCACCGACACCGTGCGGCTCGCCACCGACGTCAAGGCCGCCTACGACTTCGTGTACCGGGCGGACCGCTGGGCCGACCGGCTTCCGCATGTGTCCCGGGTACGGCTCACCGAGGCCGAGCCGGGCGTCCAGGAGCTGGAGATGGACACGGTGACCTCGGACGGCGCCGCGCACACCACCAGCTCGGTGCGCATCTGCGAGAGCGGGCAGTGGATCGCGTACAAGCAACGGCGGACACCGAAGCTGTTGTTGGGGCACAGTGGCCTGTGGACGTTCGCGGAGGGTCCGGACGGCAGCTCGGTCACGGCACGGCACACGGTCGTGCTGAACCCCGCGGCCGTGGAGGAGGTGCTGGGTGCGGGCACCACCCTCGCCGAGGCCCGCGCCCATGTCCGTGACGCCCTCGGCCGCAACAGCCGTGCCACGCTGGCTTCCGCGGCCGGGAACGCCGATGCACCCGCCGGCCGCTGACGGCGCCGGCGCAGAACCGCAGCAGGACCGCAGTGGACCAGGAAGGGAAGCCATCGTCGTGTCGCTGACCGAGGCCGAACTGGCCTATGTGAACAGCCAGTACCTGGGCCGTCTGTCGACGGTCGACAGCAAGGGCGCACCGCAGAACAACCCCGTCTCGTTCCGGTACAACACCGAGCTGGGGACCTTCGACATCGGCGGCCGCAATCTCGCGGAGAGCCGCAAGTTCAAGAACATCCTCGGCAATCCGCAGGTGGCCTTCGTCATCGACGACCTGGTCTCCGCCCGCCCGTGGACGGTACGCGGCATCGAGATCCGCGGCCGGGCCGAGGCCATCTCCGGGCACACGCCTGCCCAGGCGCACTTCAGCCAGGAGCTCATCAGGGTGTACCCGCGCCGCATCCTGAGCTGGGGCATCGATCCGGACCACCCGGGCATGCAGAAGCGCAACGTGCCCGAGGGGCCGTCCGCCTGACGCCGTCCGGTGAACCGGCATACGGCGAAGGGTGCCGACCACATCGTGCGGTCGGCACCCTTCGCCGTATGCGTGCGCTACTCCCCCACGCCCGAGCGCTCCAGCGCCTCGGCCGCCTGCCGCAGCAGGCGCAGCCGGCCGGCCGGCGAGGTGGCCGCGGCCGACACCATGATGCCGAGGGTGGTCACTCCGGCTTCCTGATAGGCCACCATTCGCTCGGCCAGCCGTGCCACGGGGCCGAGCAGCGCCGTGCGGTCGATGAACTCCAGCGGCACGGCGGCGCCCGCGCCGGCCCGGTCTGCGGCGGACAGACGCTCACGCAGGTGCGTGATCTCCCGCTCGAAGCCCATCTGCCGGGCCATCGCGCAGTAGAAGTTCCGGTCGGGATCGCCGATGCCGAGCATGTAGACATAGTGGGAGCGCAGGGCGTCCGCGGCGGTGGCCACGTCGTCGGCCACGGCCGTCGGCAGACTCGGCAGCACGTCGAAGCCCGCCATGTCCGCGCCGGCCCGCTCACGCCCGGCGCGGATCTCGGTGACCGACTTGGCCACCGCCTCCGGGGAGGTGAACACGCCGATCCAGCCGTCCGCGATCTCGCCGGCCAGCCGCAGGTTCTTCGGCCCGACCGCGGCCAGGTAGACGGGGATGCGCGGGCGGGGCGACTCGGTGAGAATGTGGAGCGGTGCCCCGCCGCCCGGCCCGGAGGCGGGGAGCCGGAAGTGGCGGCCCTGGTACTCCACCGGGCCTCCGGCCATCGCCCTGCGGACTATCTCCACGTACTCCCGGGTGCGGGCGAGGGGCTGGTCGAACCGGGCTCCGTACCAGCCGTCGGAGACATCGGGGTTGGACACCCCGAGGCCGAGCCGGAACCGCCCGCCGCTGAGCGCGTCCAGCGTGGCCGCGGTCAGCGCGGCCAGGCCCGGCGGCCGGGCGGGGATCTGCATGACACCGGAGGCCAGCCCGATCCGCTCGGTCTGCCCCGCGATCAGTCCCAGCACGCTGGCGGCGTCCGAGCGGTAGCCCTCGGGCGCCAGTACCACGTCGTACCCGAGGCGTTCCGCGGCGCGGGCCAGCTCGCCCGCGCCCTGGTACACCAGATTCGCTCCCAGCTTCATGACAGTGTCTCCTTGGACCTGGGGAGGGCAAGAACCCTGTGCAAGAGGACGAACCGGCCGCGGGACGTGTCCCGCGGCCGGTGGCACGGCCGGCAGGCCGTCAGATGAGGTGGGCTCCGCCGTCCACCAGCTGCACCGTTCCGGTGGTGTAGGTGGCACCGGCCATGGCCAGCACCGCCTCGGCGACGTCCTCGGGGAGTCCCACGCGGCGCAGTGGGGTGGTCTCCCGCACGTGCTGGGCGATGTCGGTGAAGTCCCTGGTCCAGGGCGTCTCGATGAGCCCGGGAGCCACCGCGTTCACCCGGATGCGGGGGCCGAGCACGCCGGCCAACAGGCGCGTCAGATGCTCGATCGCCGCCTTGCTCACGGCGTAGGGGATGGAACTTCCGGCGGGCCTGCTGCCCGCGATCGAGGAGATGTTGACCACGGTGCCCGCCGACTCCGTCAGGTGGGGTACGGCGGCCACCGTGGTCTGCCAGGTGCCGATCAGATTGACGTCGAGGATCTCCCGCCAGATCTCCGGGGTGGCGGCGGCCAGGTCGGCGTGCGGGATACGGCGGGTGGTGCCCGCGTTGTTGACCAGGACGTCCAGTCGGCCGAAGTGCTCGACCGCCGTGGCGACCAGCCGCCGGGCGTCGGACTCCGCGGAGATGTCGGCCTGTACGTACAGCGCGTCGGGCAGGGATTCCGCGAGCTTCCGCCCGGCCTCGGCCGACCGGGCGGAGTTGACGACCACGCGCATCCCGGCGGTGGACAGCCTGCGGACGACGGCCTCCCCGATGCCGGAGGAGGACCCGGTCACGAGGGCGACGGGCTTGTCGGTCATGTGCACCTCCTTGTGGGGGCAGGCGCCTGCCTTGTCGGCGGGGCGTGCCCGGTCCACGGTGTGGTCAGGCGTCCTGCGTCTTGGCCAGGGCCTCGGCGAACATCGTCATGCGGTCCACATAGCCGTCGGGGGCGCCGAACCAGACGACCAGGTCGTCGGTGCCGGCGGCCTTCCATGCCTCGATCTCCTCGACGGCCCGCTCGAAGGAGGCTTCGGCGGCGGTGAACTGGATCCGGGCGCCCGCCAGGACCTTGCGGTCCGTGAGGTCGCGCATCCGGGCGAGGTTGGCGGCGAAGACGTCCGGCTCGGTCATCGCGCACAGCCAGGCGTCGCCGGTGCGCGCGGCGCGCTTCCAGGCGGCCTCGGTGCGGCCGCCGATCCAGATGGGCACCTCCGGCTGCACCGGCTTGGGGGCGAAGACGGCTTCCTCGCCCAGCGGGTAGTGCGTCCCGTCGAAGGGGCCCCGGCCCTCCTTGAACAGGTGGCGTATCAGCCGGATGATCTCGTCGGTGCGCGCACCGCGGGTGTGGAAGTCGGCGCCCATGTTCTGGAACTCCTTGAGCACGATGCCGACGCCGATGCCCAGGTCCAGCCGTCCGTGGGAGAGCCGGTCGATGGTCGCGGCCTGCTTGGCCACCGCGAAGGGATTGCGCATCGCCGCGACCAGGACGCCGCTGCCGAGCCGTACGGTGGTGGTGCGGGCGGCGATGTTCGCGAGCATGACCAGCGGTTCCCAGACACCGCCGTAGAAGTCCCGGTACTCGTAGTAGGGCAGGGGATGGTCCGGGAGCCAGACGCCGTGGTAGCCCAGGCGTTCGGCGTGCACCGCGACGTCCGCCGCCTCGACGGCGTCCTGTCCCGGGGTCTCGCTGGGGATGTAGGTGTGCAACCGCATGATCGTCGATCTCTCCTGTCAGTCGCTTGTGCGCGGGCCGGGCACCGACGCGATGGTCAGCCGGCGTGCGGCGAGTCGGACTCCCTGGCCCCAGACCTTGCCGGTGAAGGTGGAGAGGCCGAAGTTGAGCTGGCGAGGGGTGGCGGTGCGCTCCTCGCCCTCGCTCTGCCAGATCAGCCGGGAGGCGTCGAGCACCTTGTGACCGATCTTGTCGACGGTGAGCACCTCCTCGCCGTCGAGGATCCAGCGCACCACTCCCGCGTCGGCGTCCAGCTCCACCGAGCAGGTGTGGAACCGGTCCGGCTCGCGGGTGCCGACGGGGACGGCGTACGAGAACGTGGCGTGCTCGGCGTCGGGCCTCGGCAGGCGTTCGTAGAGGGCGAGCACGGCGGTGTTGGTGAGCACGAAGTCGAAGACCATGCCGGTGGCGCGGTCTATGCAGATCAGGGCGCCGGCGCCGAGCCGCATGTCGGCGTCGTGGTCGGTGACCGTGTCGCCGAGGGGATGGGCGGCGGTGCCGTAGGTGCGGACCGCGAACTCCGTGGTGACGGTGAGGACTTCGCCGGGGCGGGTGGCGAATCCGAATCCGCCGTCCTCCGTGGTGCGGTCGACGAACGCGGCCCAGCGCAGGAACTCGGTGGTCGCCTCGGGGTCCTCGGGCCGGGCGAAGGCGGGCTCCCCGGTGGTCTCGTTGCGCCCGGTGGGGAGGACCACCAACCCCTCGTCGGAGCTGCTGATCAGTCCGTCTCCTTGGGGCATGTCCTCCACCGCACGCAGCTGCCAGCGCGCCTCGGGGCCGTCGTGCAGCAGGCCCTCGCGGAAGTCGTCGTGGAACAGCAGCCCGGGTGGGGCGGACGGCGTCGCCTCGTGCTGCATGGTCATGGTGCCTCCAGAACTGAGCGTCGGATCAAGGGAGTCGGAGCCGGCCGACCAGGCCGGTGACGTGGCCTGGCGCGGTCGCGACCGCTCGGCGGTGTCAGTAGTTGCCCAGACCGCCGCACACGTTCAGGGCCTGTGCGGTGACGGCCGCGGCGTCGTCGCTGACCAGGTACTCGACCATGGCCGCGACCTCGCGGGTCTCCACGTACCGGCCCAGCGGCACCCGTGTGGTGATGCGGTCGTGCGCCTCCTGCTCGGTGACTCCCCAGATCCCCGCGTAGTGCTCGCGCACCCGTTCGGCCATGGGGGTCTCGACGAAGCCCGGGCAGACCGCGTTGACCGTGATCCCCGTCCGGGCGAGCTCCAGACCGAGCGCCTTGGTGAAACCGACCACTCCGTGTTTGGACGCCGAGTAGGGCGCGGCGTGCACCACGCCCTGCTTGCCTCCGGTGGAGGCGATGTTGATGATCCGCCCCCGGTCCTTGGCCAGCATTCCGCCGGCGTTGAGGACTTCCTTCGTCATCAGGAACACGCTGTTCAGATTGGTGTTGATCACGTCGAACCAGAGGTCGTCGGCGATCTGAGCGGTCGCCCCGCCGCCGCTCCGGCCGGCGTTGTTGACCAGGATGTCCACCGGCCCGAAGCGGTCCACGGCGGCCCGCACACAGGCGCGGATCTGCTCCGGTTCCGACACGTCGCAGACGCTGCCGTCGACGTCCAGCCCCTCGTCCTGCAGGGACTTCACGGTGGCCGCCAGCTCCTCGCCGCGGCGGGCGCACAGATAGACCCGGGCACCGAGCCCGGCCAGCCGCCTGGCCACCTCGAGACCGATCCCGCTCGTGGCACCGGTGACCAGCGACACCGGCTTGACTGCCTCCGTCATGCTTCCTCCCTCACCGAACCTGGCCTGTCGCGCGACGGCAGCGCCGAGACTTCCGGCTCTCTCTAGAGGCTCGGTGGAACGACGCTGGACAGCCCCCGCGGCCGGACGATCCGCAGGTCGAGTCTTTCTCGAGCGGGCTCGGCCACTGTCCCGTGCGACGGGGCACCACCGGGCCCCGTCCGTCCATCGCCCGTGCCGGAGGAAGCCATGACCACGACCGTGACCGCCCGCACCCTGACCGACCTGTACGCGCAGGTGCAGCACTTCTACGCCCACCAGATGCAGGCGCTGGACGGCCTGCGTTTCGAGGACTACGCGGCGACCTTCACCGAGGACGGCACCTTCCAGCACTCCCCCGGCGCGGAACCCGCGAGGACCCGGCCGGGGATCGTCCGCGAGCTGGTGGAGTTCCACAAGCGCTTCGAGAACGATCCGGTACGGCGCCGGCACTGGTTCAACCACATCGCGCTGGAACCGCAGTCCGACGGGTCCATACGCTCCACCGTCTACGCGCTGGTCGTCACCGTCCGCCCCGGCGGCAAGCCGGAGATCGCGCCGAGCTGCGTCGTGCACGACGTGCTGGAGGTCGCCGGTGACCAGGTGCTCACCCGGTCCCGGCTGGTGACGCACGACCAGATGTTCTGATGCGAGCGGACGTTCTGGTACGGCCGGCGGCTCCGGCGCCGGCCACCCGGGTACGGGCGCTGACGGCAGCCCTCGGCAGGCTGGAGACCGCGCTGCGCTGTGCGGTGGCGACCGCAGCGGAAGGGGGGACCGGCGTCCGGCCGCTCGGCAGCCGCTCCGCACGCCGGACGCTGGGCGGCGTCTTCCTCGACGTACTGTGCTGTCACTGCCTGCTCAGCGCCCCACAGCCCGCAGCGGCCGCCTGCCTGGTGCCTCGCCTGCTGCGGCAGAGCGCGGAGGAACTGGGCCTCTACTTCGGACCTCATGTACCCACCGTCCCCGGCGGGCACACGACTGTCGGCCGAGAGCAACTGAGCGCAATGGAACATGAGTTGGCGCCAACCTCGAGGGAAGACGGGCCCGACCGCCTCGACGGGGACCACCTCGCTGCCGCACTCCGCGGGCTGCGCTCGGTCACGGGCGGTGAACCGGGCACGGACTGGCTGCGGTCGGCAGCCGGGGTGTTCCTGGACGAACTCGCCTCGATCGACGGCGAGGGGTTCGAGCGGTCCCGTCCAGCAGTGGCTGTCCGGCGCACACCGCAGAAGGCTCTTGCCGAACGCCGTGCGCTGCTCACGGCGGCGGCGGTGTGCGCGGAGGTGTGGCTGGCGGCCCGTGCGGAGGAGCCCTCGGCGTTCCTCGCCGACCCGGCCTGGCTGACCGGGGTCCTGGTGCGGACCTCGGCACGGCTCGGTGCCGCCCCGGTACGGGTGACGGCTCCGGATGTCGCCGAGTGCGCGACGGCGGAGGTCCTCGTGCGGTGCGTCCAGGGCCGCGGATTCGACCCGCTCGGAACACCGCTGTGACCGGGTCCCCGCCGGTCGTGGCCGCGGCCTCCGGCAGCGGCTGGGGAGACCTCCGGGAGTCCCTGGAGACCACCGGCTGGGCCGTGGCCTCGGCGCACCTGGCCGACTGGCATCCCGACCCGGCCGCCGGCCCGGTGGCGGAGCGGATGCCCGGGAGCGTACCGAGCGGCCGTCATGGGCTGTTGGGGCGGGCAGCACGCCGTTCCTCTGCGGCAAGGACACTGCTCAGGCACGCGGTCGCGGTGGCAACGGGGACGGATGAGGACGTGCTGGAGGTGGCCCGGACGCCGAGCGGCCGTCCGTATCTGCGGGGTGCCGAGCGGATGTCCGTCAGCCTCAGTCACACCGGCGATCTGCTCGTCGTCGGCATCAGCCGAGTGGGGCCGATCGGAGTGGACGCGGAACTCTACACCCGCACCGTCCATGCCGACGCGCTGGGCCGGGAGTTCTGCACCGCGCACGAACGCACCGCCCTGGCACGGCTGCCGGACGAGGAGCGCCGTGCCGCGCTGATCCGGCTGTGGACGCTCAAGGAGGCGTACAGCAAGGCCATGGGCCTCGGACTGCGGCTGCCGTTCCGTGACGTCGGGTTCGCGCCGGTGACGGCGCGGGACGGCGTGCCGCCGACGCTGCGGCACGCCGACGGCACGCCGGCCGCCGCCGACGGCTGGTGGTTCGGCACATATGCGCTGCCGCAGCACGCCGTCCTCGCCGTGGCCGTCTGCCGCGCGGCCGAGGAGCGCACCGGCTGATCGGCCGCGCTTCAGGCTATCTGCGACCGAGCCGTAGGAGCGCCTCGTTCACCGGGAGGAAGCCAGGACGAAGCTCTCCACGAGGGGTGCCGGTTCGGGGGTCAGCGCGGGATCGCCCGTCAGCATCGCCTGGTGCAGCCGCTGCAGCTGCCGGGACGGTTCGATGCCCAGTTCCTCGGCGAGCGTCCGGCGCAGGTGCTGGTAGGCCCCCAGGGCCCGCCAGGCGCTGCCCGACCGGTACAGGGCGAGCATGAACTGCCCGCACAGGGTCTCGTGCAGCGGATGCTGAGCGACGAGCACCCGCAGCTCGCGCAGGAGCACGGCATGGCGGCCGAGCCTGAGGTCCGCCTCTATGCGCTGGCTCAGCACCTGCATGCGCGCCTCCTCCAGACCCTGCACCTCCAGGCCGAGGACATGCCCGGCCTGGACGTCGACCAGCGCCGGACCTCGCCACAGCCCGAGGGCCCTGGCCAGCAGCGTGGAGGCCTGCCGGGCGTCGCCGCTCTCCAGTGCGTGCGTACCGCGGGCCGCGAGCTGTTCGAACTCGACGACGTCGGAGCCGGCGCCGTCGGGTGCCAGCAGGTAACCGCCGTAGGTGGTGGCGAGTATGTCCTTGCTGGAGCGGTCACCACCGGTGCTCTCCTGTGCGGCGGACAGCTTGCGCCGCAACTGCAGGATGTACGTCTGCAGTGTGGTGACGGCGCTCTGCGGAATGCGCTCGCCCCAGATCTCCTCCATGAGCGTGGGCACCGGCACCACACGGCTGGCGCGCAGAGCGAGCAGTGCGAGCACCTGGCGCGGCTTGCATGCACTGGGCGCCACCGATACGCCGTTCTCCAGGACCTCCAGCGGACCGAGAACCTTGATCTCCACCCTGAATCCCCCTGCCTGGTGTGCCCCTGCACGAGGCTCGCCCAGGGGCCCGAATTCACCGAGCAATAGACTTTCACTCGCAGGGCGATCGGGCCCAGTGCATGCGTCATCAGAACCGACGTGAAGAATCCACGTGATGCACATCACCCACGGGTTACAGAATCCAGCCCGATTCCCGTGCTATGCGAATGGCGTCCACGCGATTGCGCGCACTCATCTTGGTTACCGCCGACGTCAGATAATTGCGGACCGTGCCGGCCGAGAGATGCAGCCGGGAAGCGATTTCTGTCACGTCCGCGCCCTCCGCGGCGACGCTCAGCACTTCACGTTCGCGTTCGGTGAGCGGCCGCCCCTTGGCGTCCCAGGCCGACAGTGCCAGTTGCGGGTCGATCACGCGCTGGCCGTCCGCGATGCGCCGGATCGCCTCGGCGAGTTCCTCGGGCGGTGCCTCCTTGAGGAGGTAACCAGGCACCTGCAGCGCCAGCGCCCTGCGCAGGAGGCCTGCGTGACCGATGCCGGTGAGGATCAGCGGCCGGCAACTCGGCAGCCGCCTGCGCAGATCCTCGACCGCGGACAACCCGTCCTGACCCGGCAGGTTGACGTCGATGACCGCCACGTCCACGCGATGTTCCACCGCCGCGGGCACGATCTGGTCGCCCCGCTCGACCGTGACGACCACATCGAGGTCGCTCTCGAGACCGAGTAACGCCTCAAGCGCGTCGCGGAGCATGCGCATATCCTCGGCGAGCAAAATCCTGATCAATGTTCCCCCCGTTGCACTGCGCCTCAAGTCACCACAGGATCAAGCCAGTTGACCGACTTGGGTACAGTTAAACGTTAACAAACCAGCGCCCGGCCAGACGCGTGTTCCCGGTACCGGACAAGGCGTCAGATCGCGTCGTCACACGGGTTCCGGTCCCCCTCCACCCGACCTCGATCGGCGGTCTGCACGGTGAATCCAGCGCCGCGGCCGGTCCGCGGCCGGACGACAGCGTCGGGAGGCCTGGTGAGCAGCACGAACACCGCGCACGGACCCATCGCACCACCCCGGACCGAGGAGGTCGCCGACGGGGTCTTCGCCCATGTCCAGCCGGACGGCGGCTGGTGTCTGAACAACGCCGGGATCATCGTCGCGGACGGCAGCACCGCGCTGGTGGACACGGCTGCCACCCAGGCCCGCGCGCAGCTGCTGAGGGATGCCGTGACGGCCCTGACGCCGCATGCCCCGCGCGTCGTGGTCAACACCCATTTCCACGGCGATCACGCCTTCGGGAACTGCGTCTTCACCCCGGAGGCGGTCGTCGTGGGGCATGAGCTGTGCCGGACCGAGATGGCGGCGGCCGGGCTGCACCTGACCACGCTGTGGCCGGACGTCCACTGGGGCGAGTTGACCCTCGAACCGCCCTCCGTCACCTACCGGGAGGCGCTCACGGTGCACATCGGTGACATCGAGGCGCGGTTGGTGCATGTGGGCCCCGCCCACACCACGAACGACACCGTGGTCTGGCTGCCTCGGCAGCGGGTGCTCTTCACCGGGGACCTCGTGATGTCCGGTGTCACCCCGTTCTTCCCGATGGGCTCGTTGTCCGGCTCGCTCGCCGCGATCGCCCGGCTGCGGGAGTTCGGCGTTCGCGGGTCCTGGTGACCGGGCACGGCCCGGTGGCCGGGCCGGAGGAGCTCGACATCGCCGAGGGCTATCTGCTCTGGGTGCGGCGGCTGGCACGGGAGGGAATCGCAGCCGGACTCACACCGCTGGAGGTGGCCAGGGAGACCGATCTGGGCGAGTACGCCGCACTGCTCGACTCCGAGCGGCTGGTGCCCAACCTGCATCGCGCGTACGCGGAGGAGCGCGGTCTGCCCCCCGGGGCCCCGATGGACATCGGGGCGCTCTTCGCGGAAATGATCGAGCACCACGGCGGACTGCCGATCTGCCGGGCCTGAGGGGACGGCCGGCGAGGCTCGCCCGCGGCGCGGCGACCCCCGGGGACGGCCGGCCCGTCGGCCGTCCCCGAGCGCCGCTCAGCGGACGGCGGCGGTGAGCCGCCCGGCCGGTGACCAGACGCTGTAGTGCCGCTGGTGATACAGCAGAGGCCGACGCGGGAAGGCCTCCGCGCCGTCCACCCGTGCGATGTAGATCCAGTGGTCACCCGCCTCGACCCGCTGCACCACGGCGCACTCGGCGTACGCCAGCGCGATGTCCGCCAGCACCGGGGCGCCCTGTGCCGCGGACGACGGCTTCCAGCTGCGTCCGGCGAACTTGCGCTCGGACTTGCCCGCGAACACCTCCGAGGCTTCCTGCGCGCCTTCGGCGAGCACATGCACCACAAACGCTCCTGAATGGGCCAGTGCCGGCAGCGTCTGAGAGCGCTTGTCCACACAGACCGACAGCAGCGGCGGTTCCGCCGACACCGCTGTCAGCGCGTTGCAGGTGAAACCGCGCGGCTCATTTCTCTCGTCCAAAGCCGTGACGATCGCAACCGAAGTCGGAAACGATCCGAAGAATTCCCGGAAACTGTTCGGGTCTACCGCCATTCCCTCTCACCGCCACTGTCGGTCGGGCCCTCAGCTGAATCACCGAAATGTGCTTCGCGGAGCGCGCGAAACGGATCAGTCTTCGTTCGGCTTCAGAGTCGTCCGGTGGGCTGGAGGTCCGGTGGAACCGGGGTTGAGGGTTTTCGCGGGCACGCCGGTGGCCGGAATGCCGCACTACGGTGGCCGGGGCCCGGTGCGCGGGCTCCCGTCCCTGCCGGTGCGTGCCGGCCGGCCGTGGCGGCGCGTCGCCCGTGGCACGACCACCCGCAGGCAGAACCAGGAACCGTTGTGGACACCGGCGGTGAGCGTGCCGCCCACCGCGCTGACCCGCTGGACCAGGCTGCCCAGCCCGCCCCGGCCGTCGTGGCCGGTCCCGTGCCTGCCGGGCTCCACACCGTCGTTCGCCACGCACATCTCGACCGCCCCGTCGCGCTCGGCTCCATGGATGACGCACTGGCGGGCGTCGCTGTGCCGGAGCATGTTGGCCACGCCCTCGCGCAGGACCGTGGCCAGGGTCGTGTCCACCACGTCCGGCAGCTCACCCAGCTCGATGTCGACGGTGACCTTCACATCGGCCGCGGCGAGCAGGGATGCCACCGAGTCGGCCTCGTGCCGCAGCCGCATCTCCGGGTATCCCCGCGCCACCGCCCGCACGTCGGCGATCGACTGCCGCGAGATCGTGACGATCGAGGAGACCTCCTCCGACGCGCGCTCGGGGTCCCCCTGCATGATCCGGCGGATCAGTTCTCCCTTCACGGTGATGGCGCACAGGCTGTACCCGAGCAGATCGTGCAGATCATGGGCGAAGCGCATGCGTTCGTTCGCCACCTCGAACGTCGCCAGCTGCTCGCGTGCGGCGTGGATCCTGGCGACCAGCTGGGCGAGCGACGACAGTCCGTACACCACCAGTCCGGTGAGCATGGTCGAACCGCCCAGGTACACGGCGGAGTCCAGCCCCAGACCGGCCGTCAGCGGCCAGACCAGCATGCTCGCCCCGATCACGGCGAAGAGGGCCCACGAGAGCGCCGGGGGCAGGAGCAGCAGCACGGAGCCGCTGAGAAAGCCGGCCATGGCACCCCACTCGGCGTGCCAGGCGAGGAGCGGCGTATAGGTCAGGACCGCCTGTGCACCCAGCGACAGGCCCCTGCGCCAGGCGGGAGCCCGGTGCGTTCCCGGAGTGCTGTGGACCAGTTGCACGAGGAACACCGCGAACAGGTCGAGGAACCCGCAGAGTTCGACCGGTGCACCGCGCAGGTCACGGAGCATGTTCAGGGTGGTGATCAGCAGATGCGCGAACAGGGTCAGCCGCAGCACGGTGCGCGCCGTCCGCGGGGTGGGAAGGGCGCCCGGCGTGTCGCTCCCCTTGAACTCTGCCGCTCCCGTGTCCCCTTGGCCTCTCCCGGGCCCGGGATGTTGCTCCAGCCACAGCCGTTGCGCGTCCATGGAGTCGGACGGGTTCTGTGGGATGTCGACACGACGTGGTGGGCTGGCAGTGGAGCGGCCGTCCATACGGAATACGCCTTCCCCGTTGCTCGGCAGTCTTCCTGTGCGTTGCCTGTGCAGACGGCGGCAACCCTAGACAAGAAGGGTTACGGCCATGCGTTGGACGTGTATCGCCATTCCAACGTTGTCCTCGCCTGCCGGTCACATGGCCCCGCCGAGCAGAGCCGTACGCGTTTCCCGTACCGCTGCCGAACCCCCCGTGACCAGCGCGAAGACACGGTCGGCCCAGGCATCCGGTGCTCGGCCGGAGTGCGGCCGAAAACCCGAGGCGGCGACCGCAACCATGCCCTGGGTGAGACTTGTCACTCCCGCACCCGAGCCGACAGTGCCCCGCCGTGCTCTACTCCTGTGTCGCCTCCCGGTCCTCCTCCTCGACGGGCAGGCCCACCGGGCGGCGGCTGGGCGGCTGTTGCGGTTCGGGGCGCACGGGTGCGGGCGGCATCCTGCAGTCCACCGGGGTGTCGGGGTTCAGGGTGATCGGCTCTCCGTGATGGAGCACGACCAGCGGTTCGCCGTCCTCGAGGCGGTACCGCACATGGGACGGCCCGATGTCCACCTTCAGCCTGCATCCGCGTACGAGCAGCGTGAACGCCACCCTGGACAGCTCCTCCGGCAGGCGCGGTGCGAACGCCAGCCGGTCCTGGCTGCCGTCGTCGCCGGCGTACCGGCGCAGGCCTCCGAACCCGCTGACCAGCGCGATCCATGTCCCGGCGAGGGAGGCGATGTGGAGCCCGTCGCGGGTGTTGTGTTCCAGGTCGTCCAGGTCCATCAGTGCGGCCTCGCCGAGGTAGGCGTAGGCCAGGCGCAGATGCCCGGTCTCGGCGGCGAGCACCGCCTGGAAGCACGCCGACAGGGAGGAGTCACGGACGGTCAGCGCCTCGTAGTAGGCGAAGTTGCGTGCCTTCTGCTCGTCGGAGAAGACATCCGGGCACTCCATCATCGCCAGCACCACGTCGGCCTGCTTCACCACCTGCTTGCGATACAGGTCGAAGTAGGGGTAGTGCAGCAGGAGCGGGTAGTTCTCGGGCGGGGTCGCCTCGAAGTCCCAGCGCTGGAAACTCGTGAAACCGGCCGACTGCTCGTGCACGCCGAGCGAGTCGTTGTACGGCACCGCCATGCGGGCCGCGGCGTCCCGCCACGCCGCGGTCTCCTCGTCGTCGACACCGAGTTCCGCGGCGCGTTCCGGATGACGCGCCGCGGCATTCGCGGCCGAGACCAGGTTCTGCCGGGCCATCAGGTTGGTGTACAGGTTGTCGCGGGCGATCGCGCTGTACTCGTCGGGCCCCGTGACCCCGTCGATGTGGAAGACGCCTTCCGCGTCGTGGTGTCCGAGCGAGCGCCACAGCCGGGCGGTGTCCACGAGGATCTCGAGCCCTTCTTCGCGTTCGAAGTCCCCGTCCCCGGTCACCATGACGTACCGGTCGGCGGCCATAGCGACGGCGGCGTTGACATGGAAGGCGGCCGTCCCGGCCGGCCAGTAGGCGGAACACTCGGCACCGTCGATCGTGCGCCAGGGGAACGCCGCTCCCGCGAGCCCCAGCTGACGCGCGCGTTCCCGCGCCGCCGGCAGCATCCGGTGCCGCGCCCTGAGCGCCGATGCCACGGCCTCCGGAGCGCTGTAGGTCAGCACGGGCAGCACATAGGACTCGGTGTCCCAGAAACAGTGTCCGTCGTACCCGGTTCCGGTCAGGCCCTTGGCGGGAATCGCGCGGTTCTCACCGCGGGCCGCCGCCTGGAGCACATGGAAGAGGGCGAACCGTACCGCCTGCTGGATGCGCGCGCTGCCCTCGACCTCGACGTCCGCGCCGGCCCAGAAGCGATCCAGGTACGTCCGCTGCGCCGCGGCCAGACCGTCCCAGCCGGTGCTGACCGCGGCCGCCACCGCCGCGTCCACCTGATCGTGCACGGCCGGCAGCGAACGTTCCCCCGACCAGCCGTACGCCACGAACTTGACCAGCCGGAGCGGTTGCCCGGGCTCCAGGTCCGCGGTCACCGTCAGACGGCTGACGTCGGGCTCGCACTGCGCCGTCCAGCGGGTGGTCTCAGGCCCTTCGACGAGATGGTCGGCCGCTGCTCCCACCCGCAGCGCGCTGCGGTCGGTGCAGTGCACCAGCCGCAGCCGGGTGTCCTGCGCGAAGTTCTCCTCGGCCACCAGCGGTGACCCGATCGCCGCGGCCACGCGCGGATCGCCTTCGAAGCGCGGTAGCTGCGCGTTGGCGACGAGCTCGGACTGCACGGCCACCGTGGTCGGCCCGTCGACCGGCTCGACCTCGTACACCACCGCGGCCACCGCTCGCTGGGTGAAGGACACAAGCCGCCGCGAGGAGATCCGCACCGTACGGCCGCCGGGTGAGGTCCACCGTGCGGTGCGGCTGAGGATGCCCGAGCGGAAGTCCAGGACCCGCTCGTGGGCGACCAGCCGGCCGTAGCGCAGATCGTACGGGTGGTCGTCGACCAGCAGCCGGAAGATCTTGCCGTCGGTGACGTTGATCATGGTCTGGCCGGACTCGGGGTATCCGTAGCCCGCTTCGGCGTAGGGCAGCGGATGCCGTTCGTAGACGCCGTTGAGGTACGCGCCGGGCAGTCCGTGCGGCTCGCCCTCCTCGAGATTGCCGCGCCACCCGATGTGCCCGTTGGAGAGGGCGAAGACCGATTCGCTCTGCGCGAGCACGTCAAGATTGAGCTCGGTCTCGCGCAGCGACCACGGCTCGACCGTGAAGCTGGGATGGGTGATCATCGCTCCTCCAGAAGGTCGGCCTGGTCACGGACCACCACATCGGCGCCGTGCGCCCGCAGTTGCCCCGCCTGCCCTCGGGCCGCCTCCAGGTAGGTGTCCGGGGCGGGCTCGCCCCGCAGCCGGCGCTCGTGCGCGGCCACTGAGTCGATCCGCTCGTCGAACAGGTCCTCGATGCCGGCCGCTCTCAGGACGTCCCGGGTGTTCGCGCTCGACGACACCACCGCCGAGCGCAGGCCTGCCGCCCGCGCCGCGTGCACGAACCGGACCGGGCCGTCGTACGGTTCCACCCCCTCCGGCGGGTCCTGGGGCGATCCCTCGGGCAGGTGCACCCCGCGTGCGGCGAGGAACGTGCGCACGCCCGCGGTCTCCTCTCGCGTCGCGCGGTCACGGAGACATCCGTCGAACATCTCCTTCCAGGCGGCCGCGTGCGCCTTCGCGGTCCGGGTGAGCACCCCGTCCGGGTCGAACAGGCAGGCACGGACGTGCGCAGGAAGCCCCAGCATGCCGCCGAGGCTAGAAGCCACGTGCGGACGGGCACGGTACGTCGACCGTCCGGCGCGCCGGAAGGCACCCGCTCGGCCGCGTCCGACACGCGCGCGGCGGTGGCGCGGCTAGCCGGACATGGCCTTCGACCAACCCTGGTCCACCGTCGTCCGCGCCTTTTCCAGTTGCGCGTCCGTGGGGAACTGCGGCGTTCCCTCGACCGTCGGCAAGCGCGCGGCGGCGGCCCTGTCGAGGGTGCCGTCCTGCCTCATGACGTCCATGAGCACCGGGCGGGCGTAGCCGCGCAGCCGGAGGTTCTGGCCCTCTGGGCTGAACAGGTACTCCTGCCACAGGCGGGCAGCCGCCGGGTGCGGGGCGTTTTTGTTGACCGCCAACGCGAAGTACTGGGCGAAGCTGCCGTCGAAGGGGATCGCGACCTGCCAGTTGACGCCCTTGTGGCGGAGCTGGTCGGCGTAGTGGAGGTTGATGTAGTCCCAGTTGATGCTGATGGGGGTCCGGCCGTCCTCGACCGTTGCCGTGGTGGAGTTGAGGGGGTTGAAGTTGCCGATCTTGTTGAGCTGGGCGAAGAAGTCGAGGCCGGGCTGGACGTTGTCGAACGACCCGTTGTTCGCCAGCGCGGCCGCGTAGACGCTGTCGAAGGCGGTGGCCGACCGGGGCGGGTCGCCTTCGAGCGCGACCTTGCCCCTGTACGCGGGTTTCAGCAGATCGGCGAAGGTCTCCGGACAGGTCTTGACCCGGTTGGCGTCGCAGCCGATGGAGATGTAGCCCCCGTAGTTGTTGGACCAGCGGGCCTTGGAGTCCTTCTGGTTGCCGGGGATCGAGTCGTAGGCCGCGACCTTGTACGGCGCGAGCAGATTCTGGCCCGCTGCGTTCCGCGCGAACGTGTCGCCCACGTCGATCACATCGGGGGCTGTCGGCCGCTTCCCGCTCTTCTTCACGGCGTCGATCTCGTCCTCGCTGTGGCCGTGCGGATTCTCGACCGTGACCTTGATCCCGTACTTCTTCTCGAAGCCGTCGATCAGGCCGCCGTAGTTGGCCCAGTCACGCGGCAGAGCGATCGCCCTGAGCGTGCCCTCCCGTTTCGCCGCGGCGATCAGTGCCCGCATGCCGCCCACGTTCTCGGCGGAGGTGGCCTTCGACGGCTTCTCGATTTTGGTGCTCGGTGGGTGCTCGCAGGCGCTCAGGCCCAGCGCCACGACAGAGAAGCAGCCGAGGACGACCGCTGCTCGGGCACGGGGTCTGGTCACGACTGCTCCTGGGGTGGGAAACGCGGTTGTCGCCGAGGGAGCTGGGCTTGTCACAGGGTGTGTCGAACCGCCGGGGAATGCCCGGTGCCGCGTGGCGCCGCCGTGGAGTCGGGAAAGCCGTGGAAGGCCGAGAGCCGAAGTACTCCGGTCCGCCGACACCTCTCTGGCTTCCTCGGGTCTACTGCGTCGACGCAGGGGGCATCGAGGCCAGGGTACCCGGCCGCCCCGACGGCGGAATCCCGTCCGGTAAGCCCGCCATCAGTGTGTATACCCGGCGGGACGTGGCCTGCGCACCCCTTGGGCCGCGGTCGCGCCGTGCCGGCCCGCGGCGTGTCCGGCAGCGGAGGAACGGGTGGGATGTACACGCTCTCCTCGTTCTGCCGTGTCGTCTCACCCCGCCGTGTCGTCTCACAGCTCCGTATCGTCCCACTGGCCGAGCAGGATCTCGCCGAGTTCCTCCCCCTCCGGCGTGGCGCCGCCGTGGAGGGACTGTTCGGCCCAGATGACCTTGCCGGTGGGCGTGTAGCGGGTCCCCCAGCGTTCGGCGAACTGGGCGACGAGGAAGAGGCCGCGGCCGCCTTCGTCGGTGGCTTTCGCCCGGCGCAGCCGCGGTGAGGTGCTGCTGCCGTCGGAGACCTCGAAGATCAGGGTGCCCGCGGCGGGGCGGCTGACCGGCACCGTGCGCAGCAGCCGGACCGAGATGGGCTCGCTGCCGTAGCGGATGGCGTTGGTGATCAGCTCGCTGAGGATGAGTTCGGCGGTGAAGACGACCTGCTCCAGTCCCCACTCCGCCAGCCGGCGGGCGCAGGCGGTGCGCGCCGGGGCCACCGCCGCGGGGTCACGGGGCACGTCCCACTCGGCGACCTGTGCCGGCCCGAGTCGGCATGTGCGGGCCACCAGGAGCGCGATGTCGTCCCTGGGCCGGTCGGACAGCATGGCCTCCATCACCGCCGCGCAGGTGGCCTCCGGTGTGCGCTCGGGCCCTGACAGAGCATCGCGCAGGGCCTCCAGACCGGCGTCCAGGTCGCGGCCGCGGTCCTCGATCAGTCCGTCGGTGAAGAGCACCAGCCGGGACCCCTCCGGCACGGTGAACTCGGCGGTCTCGACCGGCAGGCCTGCGCTGAGCCCCAGGGGTGGGGAGACGGGCGGCTGGGGGAAGTCGACGGTCCCGTCGGGCCGGACCACCGCGGGTCCCGGATGGCCGGCGGTGGCGAGGACCAGCCGCCCGGAGGTGGGGTCGTAGACGGCGTACTGGCAGGTCGCCCCGGTGATCATCTTCTGTCCGTCCTCCGTCGCGGCGATCTCCTCGGCGTCGATCTGGGCCACCAGCTCGTCCAGCCGGCCCAGCAGCTCCTCCACGGGCAGGTCCAGGCTGGAGAAGTTGTGCACGGCGGTACGCAGCCTGCCCATGGTCGCCGCGGCATGCAGACCGTGGCCGACGACGTCGCCCACGACCAGTGCCACCCGGGTGCCGGACAGCGGGATGACATCGAACCAGTCCCCGCCCACCCCGGCCTGGGCCGGCAGGTAGCGGTAGGCCACGTCGAGGGCCGACTGTTCGGGCAGCCCGCGTGGCAGCAGACTGTGCTGCAGGGTGACGGCCATGGTGTGTTCGCGGGTGTAGCGGCGGGCGTTGTCGATGCTCAGCGCCGCCCGGGCGGCCAGCTCCTCGGCGAAGGACATGTCGTCGTTCTCGAACGACGGGGAGCCCTCTGCACGCCAGAAGTCCACCACGCCCAGCACCACGCCGCGGGCCCGCAACGGAACCACGAGCATCGAGTGGATGCCGTGGTCGAGGATCCCCCGGGCACGTTCGGGGTGCTGGGCCAGCCAGCCTTGGGCGACGCTCAGGTCCCCGACCAGCACTGTTCGGCCCTCGGCCAGCGCCGTGGAGACGGGGTGGTCCGGAACGAAACGGATCAGCTCGCCGACGGGGTGGAGGAGATGCCCCTCGTCCAGACCGGCGACCGCGCTGCGGCGCAACTCGGTGGTCCGGGCGGTCGCATCGAAGGACTCCTCGCCGCGCAGGACGGGGTCCAGCAGTTCGACGGTGACGATGTCGGCGAACCGGGGCACCGCCACCTTGGCCAGTTCCTCGGCTGTGCGTCTGACATCGAGCGTGGTGCCGATCTGCAGCCCGGCTTCGTAGAGCAGCTTCAACCGCTCGCGGGCCACCTCCGCGCGGCCGGAGAGAGCCTGCAGCTCGGTGGTGTCCCGGAGCGTCACCACGCTGCCGACCGGTCCGTGCGGTGCGGTGAGCCGCTTGTTGACCGCGAGCAGCCGGTCGCCCGCCCGGTACACCTCGTCGGTCGCGGGGCGGTCGGAGGCCAGCAGCGCGGCGAGGTCCTCCTCCAGCCCCAGATCGGTGATGTGCCGACGCTCCGCGTCCGTCGGCAGGTCCAGCAGCCGCCGTGCCTCGTCGTTGGCCAGCTGCAGCCTGCCGTCACCGCCGACGATCAGCACCCCTTCCCGCACGGCGTGCAGGACCGCGTCGTGGTGCTCGTACATCCGGGTCATCTCCACCGGCCCCAGGCCATGGGTCTGCCGCCGCAACCGACGGCTCACCAGGGCAGACCCGCCGGCGGCGATGGCAAGGGCCGCAGCGGCGCCGCCGACGAGGACCGGCAGCTGCCGGTTCACCCTGTGCTGCACCTTCTCGACCGTGACGGGCACGGAGACGATGGCGATGACCGAGCCGTCGGGCCCCTTGACGGGGACCGCCGAGACCACGGAGAGCCCCAGGGACCCCTGGAAGGTGCTGGTGAACGGCTTGCCGTTCGCCGCCTGCGCGTAAGGCCCGATGACGCGTTTCCCGATGCGGTGCGGGTCGCTGTGGGTGAGGGTGACGCCGTTGAGCCCGTACACGATGACGGCGTCGACGCCCGCGGCCTTGCGGGCCGCCTCGGCATACGGCTGCAGCTCCGCGGACGGGTGGGCGCTGTGCAGCGCCGCCACGATCCCCGGGGAGTTGGCGAATGTCTGCGCGGTGGCGAGCGTCCGGGTCCGGGCGTCCGCCATGTTGTCGCGCTGAGCCTGCACCACGAGGGCCAGCAAGGTGGCGGCGACGAGGAGCACCACGACCGCCAGCTGCAGCAGGAAGACCTGGCCGGCGAGGCTGCGCACGCTCAGCAGCGACCGCCACGCCTCTCCCCGCCGACGGGGCCGATCCGGCACATGAGTGCGCCCGGACGCATCAGGCGCACCACGCCCGGATCGACCCGAAAATTCGCCCATGTCACCTTTCTATCGTTCCTGGGCGCACAACAACGAGGCAACTTCACGGCATGACCGTCAGGCGCAGGCGAGCGGCGGCGCCGTCGTGCCCCTCACTTCGAGGACCGGGGCGGCGAGGTCCACCTCGCTCGGGCGGTCCGGCTCGCCGATCCGGTCGAGCAGCCGCTGGGCGGCGCGTCGGCCCACCTCATGGCTGGCGTTGTCCACGGTGGTCAGCCACAGATGGCGCAGCCGGGAGAGGTATGTGTTGTCGTAGCCGACCAGGGAGAGGTCCCGTGGCACCTGGAGACCGGTCTCCTCGGCGGCGGAGAGCGCGCCGACGCAGGTCATGTCGTTGACCGCGAAGACGGCGGTCGGGCGCCGCGGGCGGCTCAGGAGCCGGACCGTCGCCCGGTAGCCGCCCTCCTCGGTGAGGTCGCCCTGTTCCACGACCGCCGTGTCGGCCAGGCCGTGCTCGCGCATGGTGGCCTCGAAGCTGCGCCGGCGCAGGTCGCCGACCGCGCCCTGACCGGCGATGTGGGCGATGTGCCGGTGGCCGAGGCCGATGAGGTGCTCGGTGGCCAGGCGGGCTCCGTGCTCGTCGTCGTTGGCGACGATGTCCACGCCGGGCAGCACCGGTTCCCGGGTGCCGGCGACGACCGTGGGGACCAGGCCGGCGGCGGCGCGCAGGGCCTGTGGGTCCTGGAGGGTGCCTACGGCGATCAGGCCGTCGACGCGGAGTTCGGTGAAGGTCCGGGTGAGGTCCTCGCCGAGGCGCCGGTTGAGGTGGCCGTCGGCGAGCAGCATGTGCAGGCCGTTGTCGTACAGCCGTGCGTTCAGGCCGTCGAGCAGCTCCACGAACCAGGGGTTGCGCATGTCGTTGAGCAGCACCCCGACCGTGCGGGTGCGCCGCTCGCTCAGGCTGCGCGCGGCCGCGTTGGGCCGGTAACCGAGCGCTTCGACCGCCGCGAGGACGGCCTCGCGCTTCTCCGGCCGGACTCCCTCCGCGCCGCGCAGCACGAGCGACACCAGGGACTTGGACACGCCGGCCCGTTCGGCGACGTCACGGATGGTCGGAGTGCTCATGGCTGGACCGTTCCACAATCCAACGGCTCCCGTAAAGACCCTTGACACCAGGCAGAAGCGGGATCCATGGTGAGCGGCCAGGTTTGGAACGGTCCAAAGAAGGGCGCTCATGGTGAATACGCTCGGCGTCGCCGTCGTGGGATTCGGCTGGATGGGTCGGGTGCACACCCAGGCCTATGCCCGCCTGCCGCACCACTTCCCCCAGCTGTCCCTGCGGCCGGAGCTGCTCGCCGTCGCGGACGAGGTGCCGGGCCGGGCGGAGGAGGCGGCCGCGCGGTACGGCTTCGCCGCCGGGACCCGCGACTGGCGGGAGGTGGCCGCCGATCCGCGTATCCAGGCCGTCAGCATCACCGCCCCGAACTTCCTGCACCGCGAGATCGGCGTCGCGATGGCCGAGGCCGGCAAGCACATCTGGATCGAGAAGCCGGTCGGGCTCACCGCCGACGACGCCCGGGCGGTCGCCGACGCGGCCGCCGAGGCCGGCGTGCAGGGCACCGTCGGCTTCAACTACCGCAACGCGCCCGCCGTCGAGGCCGCCCGCGATCTGATCGCCTCCGGCGAGATCGGCACGGTCACCCACGCCCGGATCCGCCTCTTCAGCGACTACGCCGCCCACCCGGACGGCGCCCTGACCTGGCGCTACGAGCGGGCACGCGGCGGCAGCGGGGTGCTCGGCGACCTCGCCTCGCACGGCGTCGACCTGGCCCGGTACCTGCTCGGCGACATCGCCTCGCTCACCGCCGACACCGCGATCTTCCTCCCCGAACGCGCCCGGCCGACCGGCGCAACCGCGGGGCACACCCTCGCCACCGGCGGCACACTCGGGCCGGTCGAGAACGAGGACTACGTCAACTGCCTGCTGCGCTTCGCCTCCGGCGCCCGCGGCGTCCTGGAGGCCTGCCGCGTCTCGGTCGGCGAGCAGAACAACTACGGCTTCGAGGTGCACGGCACCCAGGGCGCCGTCTTCTGGGACTTCCGCCGCATGGGCGAACTCGCCGTCAGCCGCGGCACGACCTATCAGGACCAGCCGGTCAGCACGGTGTACGTCGGCCCGGGCGCCGGCGAGTTCGCCGCGTTCCAGCCGGGCGCGGCCAATGCGATGGGCTATGACGACCTGAAGGTCATCGAGGCCTACCGCTTCCTCCGCTCCATCGCCGAGGGAACCGCGGTCGGGACCACGCTCGGCGATGCCGTGGCCGGCGCGGTGGCACTGGACGCCATGGAGCGCTCGGCCCGGCAGGGGACGTGGGTGAGCCTGGCGTGAGCACCGTGGCGAAGGCGTCGGCGGCGTCGCCGTTCGCGAACCGCGTGGCGGCGAGCATGAACACCGTGCGACATGGCGGTGTCGCTGCGCTTCGGAGCGCGACTTCGGCCGAGGAAGCCACGCCGGTCGGACTGGCGCGGGAGCGGATCGGCCGTCCGACAGATGACGGGGGCGGCTCCACCCGATCGGGCGGTAAGCGAGGCGGCGGAGGCGTCGGACTCGCCGTCTAGGATCCGACCGTGGCAGAGGTCCCCGATGAGTTGATCAGGCTGGAACGCACCGCCGAGGAGGAGCGCGCGAAACTCGCGGGCCTCACCGGTGACGAGTACGACGCTCAGCTGCGCCGTTGGCGCGAGGCGTCCGACGCCGTACACGCGGCCATCACCGCGCACGCCGCAGCCACCGGGTCCAGCCCGCACGAGGTCGAGCAGGCCGTGCAGAAGGCCGTGCAACGCAGCCAGGAGGACCCGGCCGTCGAGTAGCGAGGGCGGGGCCCACCGCCGGCGGGCACGTCGAGCAGACAACGCGGGCTCGTTCAGCGATGCTGGACAAGGGTGGCACCCCTCCATGCGACAAGGGAGCACGGCATGCTCACAGATCCGGTCGTACGATTCCTGGCGGCCCTGGACCCCGAGCACAGGGACGCAGTCGGCGCCAAACCGCGCCAGGAACAGGAACAGCTCGCAGCGGCCTGGGAACGGGAACTGGAGTCCGATGACGAGCTCGACACCCTCGACGAGCTGTCCCCGCCCGCCGCAGAGGCCGAGGCCGCCCGCCGCGTCATGGACCGCGTCACCGGCTGACAGCGGCACCGGCTGGATACCGGACGCTCACCCGAACTGCACGATCAACAACACGCTTCAGGGCGTAGGGCCATCAGTGGGATCGGCTGCTCTGGCCGCCCGCTCGATCATCGCGTACTTGGTCTCCCAGTAGTCCCTGTCCTGCCCGTGCAAGGCCTTGCTCCCCGGGTCCGTCCCGACCGCGCCGTCCAGCTGTTCCCGCAGGATGTCGGCGTGTCCGGCGTGCCGGGTGGTCTCGCTGAGCGAATGGACCATGACATTGAAAAGCTTCACGTGGGGACGCGGCCACCAGGGCACGAAACCGGGCGCGTCGATGGCCAGGGCCTTGATCGTCGCGTCCGTGTGCTCACCCACGCGCCGGTAGAGACCGACGATCTGTTCGCGTGTCTCGTGCTCGGTAGCCCAGTGTTCGTCCTTCCACGCGGCCTCGTCGTTCCAACGGGGGACCGTGTCGGGGAAAGGCCGGTCGAAGACCTCGCCGAAGTACCGCGCGTCGGAGAACGCCAGATGCTTGACCAGCCCGAGGAGGTTGGTCCCAGTAGCGGTCAGGGGGCGGCGTATGTCGTACTCGGAGAGCCCGTCGAGCTTCCAGACCAGCGCCTCACGTACCTGCCGCAGATCGTTGTGAAGGTATTCTTTCGCGAACTCATCGATCATGGATCGTCAGTGTGCCACGGGGTACCGCGGACGCCGGTCGGGAATGGGTGGCCTGCCTTTCCGCGCTCGGACAGCCCCCGCTTGGTACGACGGGCTGACTGCGATCCTGCGCACCCATGCCTGGATGTGCGAGCTCAGGCGCCGGAAGGGCAGCGGCTGATCACGGAGGTGAAACTGGCGGCCGTCAGCGCCGGTTGGGCTTTTGCGCCGGATCCGCCGGACTGGTCGAAGCCGATTCCCGAGGGTGTGGCGTCCTCGTCGGCCCCGGACGTCGCCGGTCACGCGTGCCGCGATCAGCTGCTCCTCGCCACGCAGGCCGGTACCCATACGGTGGTCCGGGCAGCGCGTGTGCGGCGTTACGGGCGTCGCGCGCGGGCCGTGCGCCAGGTGAACACGGTGCAGACGAGGGCGGTCGTGACCAGGCTGCCGATCATGACGAGTCCCACGCCGATGATGAACAGTCCGCTGGAGTCGTCCGACCAGTCGTAGAAGGCGGCAAGGGTGAGCCCGAGCGGGGGGCCCAGGACCGTGCCGGCGAGATGGCGCCGGGATGCCGCCCAACACACAGGTACAAGCAGGGTGAGTACCAGCCCGATCACCTGCCATGCCTCGTACGGGCCGGTCGTCGAGCCGTCGGAGTGCACGTCCCGGTGCTGGTCCCAGCCCAGCCATGCGGCCCACGCCGCGAGTGACACCCCCGCAAGCACAAGGATCGGCAACAGGTGGGCAACGGCTCTCGTCAGTCCTTGGCGCATGGATCGAGCGTGACAGCCCACGCCTCTTGCCGAGCAGAGCTCATGTACTCAGCTCCGGCTGAGTACATGAGTACGGCGCGGGCGGTGGACCGGGCCCGGCCGATGTGTGGCGACGGCCTCTGTGGGAGCATGCGCCAGTGCGCGAGCTAACTGCACGCCGTGGTGAACACACATGAACACCCCGATCACTGCGCGGATCTGAGCGCGAACTCGGTCAGCGGCGCATCAGCGCGAAGACACCCCAGCCCAGGTACTCACGCTCATAGAGTGCGTAGCGAACGGGATCTGTACTGAGTTCCTCCCGGAACGCGGGGGCGAGTTCGTCCTCGGGGTTGCTGTCGAGCCAGCGGCGGATGTTGAGCCACTGGGCGGCGCGGTAGCGGTCCCAGCTGTCCTGGTCCGCGAGCACCATCTCGACCACGTCGTAGCCGAGCGCGCCGAACTGCTCGATCAGTCCGGCCAGCGGGAGGAAGTCCCCGCGACTGCCGGCGTGGCAGGCTTCGACGGCCTCCTGGGTCGGGGGCTCGCGCCGCCAGAACGGCTCGCCGATCAGGATCGTCCCGCCCGGGCGAAGGCTGCTCTGCAGCAGCCGGACCGTGCCGGGGACGCCGCCGCCGATCCAGGTGGCGCCGATGCAGGCCGCGATGTCGACCGGGTCCTCGGCGACGTGATCTGAGGCATCGCCGTGGATGAAGGTGATCCGGTCGGCGACACCCAGTTCCAGGGCCCGGGCGCGAGCGCTGGCGGTGAACACCGTGCTGATGTCCACCCCGGTCCCGGTGATCCCGTGGTCGCGGGCCCAGGTGCACAGCATCTCGCCCGAACCGCAGGCCAGGTCCAGCACGCTCGCCCCGGGCGCCGGCCCGAGCGCCCGGCCGAGGACGGCCAGCTTCTCGCTGGTGAAGGGGTTGTGGATGCGGTGGCTGCTCTCGCGAATGGTGAAACTACGTGGAAGATCCACTTCGGGGTTTCCTTCGATCGGAAGAGGTCGGGGTCTGTGCTCGCGGCTGCCGGACGTCCGCCGCATCCACCCGGACCCTCATCCCACGCGCCCCACTCACTCGCACGATCGCCGACGCGGTCAAGCTATGCGGCGGTGCACGCCCTGTCCATCGTGTTTCCGGGTCTGACTTGGGTCAGGCGTAGAACCGGGACACACTCTGGAGCACCGCGGCAGGCTTGGCGCCGGCCTCCACCTCGATCGTGCCGTCGACGGTGATCTGCACGCCGCCGGGCACGTCCTCGACCGAGGTGAGCCGGGCGGCGAGCCGGATACGGGATCCGACCTTCACCGGCGCGGGGAAACGCACCTTGTTCAGGCCGTAGTTGACCTTGGTGGTCACTCCCTGCACGTCCAGCAGTTCGGTGAAGAGCGGGATGAACAGGGACAAGGTGAGGTAGCCGTGCGCGATCGGCGCGCCGAAGGGACCCTGGGCCGCCCGCTCCGGGTCGGTGTGGATCCACTGGTGGTCGCCGGTGGCGTCGGCGAAGGTGTCGATGCGTTCCTGCGTGACCTCGATCCACTCGCTGGTGCCGAGGTCGCTGCCGGCGAGCTTCTTCAGTTCGTCCAGGCCGTTGACGGTGATGCTCATAAGCTGCCTTCCGTTTCAGGGTGTTGGGGTGCCGTAGCGGTGGCGCACCCGGGACTTGAGGAGTTTTCCCGAGGCGGTGCGCGGCAGTTCGTCCGCGACCACCACCGACTTGGGGATCTTGTACTTGGCGAGCCGCCCGGACAGTGCGGCCAGTACCTCGTCCGGGTCGAGTTCGGCTCCCGGGACGGGGACGACGACCGCGCGGGGCACCTCGCCCCACTTGTCGTCCGGCACACCGATCACCGCGCACTCGGCGATGCCGGGGTGGGCGAGGAGGAGGTCCTCGATCTCGGCTGGGTAGATGTTCTCGCCGCCGGAGATGATCATGTCCTTGATCCGGTCGACGATGTGCACGTAACCGTCTTCGTCGACCCGGGCCGCGTCCCCGCTGCGGAACCAGCCGTCCGCGAAGGCGGCTTCCGTCTCCTCGGGCAGTCCCCAGTAGCCGGGCATGACATGCGGTCCGCGCACCACGACCTCGCCGGTCTCGCCGACGTCGACGGGGCTGAGGTCCGGCCGTACGACCCGTACGTCGCTGAAGAAGTGCGGTACGCCCGCCGAGCCCGCCTTGGCGACCGCGTGCTCCGCGTCCAGGAAGAGCGTGCCGGGCGCGGCCTCGGTCATGCCGTAGCCCTGCAGGAAGGTGAGCCCGCGCTCCTGATAGGCGGTGATGAGCGGGGTGGGCACCGGCGATCCGCCGCAGGTGAGGATGCGCAGGGAGGACAGGTCTGCCGATGGCCAGCGGGGATGCCGGGCGATCCGTTCGAACATCGTCGGCACGCCGAACATGAAGGTGATCCGGTGCCGTTCGATCAGGTCGAGGGTGGTACCCGGGTCGAAGGCCTCGACCAGGACACAGGTGCCGCCCTTGAGCAGCACCGGCAGGGTCAGCATGTTCAGGCCTGCGGTGTGGAACAGCGGGGCGGAGACCAGGGCGCGTTCGTCGGCGATCAGGTCGTGGTCGATCAGGACGTTGACGGCGTTCCAGGTGAGGTTGCCGTGGGTGAGCATCGCGCCCTTGGGGCGGCCGGTCGTCCCCGAGGTGTACATGATGATGCAGGTGTCGTCGGGAGAGACCGGTTCGTCGATCGGCTCGTCCGACGCGGCTGCCAGGGCCTGTTCGTATGGGGCACCGACCTCGATGCAGGTCCGTACGTCCGTCTCGCCGGGCAGTCCCGCGACGAGCCCGGCCTGTGCGGGGCCGTGGACGAGGGCCTTGGCTCCGGAGTCGGCGAGCTGGTAGGCGATCTCGGGGCCGGTGAGACGGGTGTTGAGGGGGACGAAGACGGTGCCGAGGGTGCCGGTGGCGAACAGGGTCTCCAGGTAGGCGGGGTGGTTGGGGCCGAGGTGGGCGACGCGGTCGCCGCGCCGGACTCCGCGGGCACGCAGGGCGTGGGCGAGGCGGGTGACTCGCGTGTACAGGGTGCGGTAGTCGGTCGACTGTTCGCCGTGGATCAGGGCCGTGCGGTGCGGGGTCTTGCGGGCCCGGCGTGCGGGCCACGACCCCAGTCCCTCGTTGCGCATCTGGCACCCCTTACGGTTTCGTCAGCCCGAGCAGACGGGCCGCGTTCTCCTTGAGGATCTTCGGCCTGACCTCGTCCTTGACGGACAGCTTGGCGAAGTCGGCCAGCCACCGGTCCGGGGTGAGCACCGGGAAGTCGGAGCCGAACAGGACCTTGTCCTTCAGCAGCGTGTTGGCGTAGTGCACCAGCTGCGGCGGGAAGTACTTCGGCGACCATCCCGAGAGGTCGATGTGCACTCCGGGCTTGTGGGTCGCCACTGCCAGGGCCTCGTCCTGCCAGGGGAACGACGGATGGGCGAGGATGATCTTCAGATGGGGGAAGTCGGCTGCCACGTCGTCCACGTGGAGCGGGTTGGAGTACTTCAGGCGGATGCCGCCCCCGCCGGGGACGCCGGCGCCGATGCCGGTCTGGCCGGTGTGGAAGAGCGCGATGGTGCCGGTCTCCTCGATCACCTCGTACAGGCCGTACGCCACGGAGCGGTCGTTGGGGAAGAAGCCCTGGATGCTGGGGTGGAACTTGAAGCCCTTCACCCCGTATTCCTCGACGAGCCGTCGGGCCTGCCGCACGCCCGCCTTCCCGCGGAAGGGGTCGATGGAGGCGAACGGGATCAGCACGTCGGGGTGTGCGGCCGCGGCCTCGGCGACCTCCTCGTTGGGGACGGGCTCGGTGCCGGTCGCGGACTCGGCGTCCACCGTGAAGACGACGGCGGCCATCCGCCGCTCGCGGTAGTAGGCGGCGGTCTCCTCCAGGGTGGGTTTCCGTTTGCCTTCGACCTTGAAGTAGGCGGAGGAGGCGTCGTGCAGGTCGTCGTCCAGGGAGGAGTGGCCCTTGGAGGAGACCTCCGCGTGGGTGTGGACGTCGATCGCCACCAGTTCTTCCAGCCTCGGTGCGGGTGCCATCACGCCTCCGGGATCCTCGGTGCGGGGATACCGACGGTCTGCGGCTCGGCGCCGACCGAGGTGGGCCAGGCGTCGGCCAGGGCCTCGGGGGTCCAGCCGCCGTCGGCGTAGGCGGTCCTGACCTCCTGTGGATGCGACCACAGTGCCACCTTGTCACCGCCGATGCCGATGCACTGGCCGGTGATGCCGCGGGCGGCCTCGGAGGCCAGGAAGGGGACGAGGGCCGCGCAGTCCTCGGGGGTGCCGAAGCCCTCACCCTTGCGCAGGAACGCCGGCAGCGGTTCGCCGTTCCTCATGACCTCGATGTACGGGGCGAAGGCGGGGATGGTCTCGGTCATCGCGGTCGCGGCGACCGGCACGATCGCGTTGACGGTGATGTCGGCGCGGGCCAGTTCCATCGACCAGGTGCGGGCCATCGCGGCGATCCCGGCCTTGGCGGCGGCGTAGTTGGTCTGGCCGAAGTTGCCGCGCTGCCCGGCCGGGGAGCCGACGAGGACGAGCGTGCCGCCCTCGCCCTGCTCGCGCATGCGGACGGCGGCGGCGCGGGCGCAGGTGAAGGTCCCCCTGAGGTGGGTGGTGAGCACCGCGTCGAAGTCGTCGTCGGTCATCTTCCACAGCACCTTGTCGCGCAGGATGCCCGCGTTGGTGACCAGGATGTCGAGCCGGCCGAACTCCTCGACGGCACGGTTCACCAGCCGGTCGGCGGCCTCGGCCGTGCCGACCGGGACCACTTCGGCGACGGCGGTGCCGCCGGCCTCGGTGATGGACTTGACGGCCTGCTCGGCCACGGCTTCGTCGATGTCGTTGACGACCACGGACGCCCCGTGGGCGGCGAGGGCGTGCGCATAGGCGAGGCCGAGGCCCCGGCCGCTTCCGGTGACGACGGCGGCCTTGCCGGTCAGATCGATGGTGGGCACGAGCGGTCCCTTCGCATGGGGTGTGGTCGTGGGGAGATCGAAGCTAAGAGCAATAATTGTTGTCGTCAATAGTTGTTGCCGACCTTGCGGGTGCGTCATGCTGGACTCCGCACGCGAGAAACCACCCCCAGGGGGAGCCAGACCGGCTCCCCTTGGGACCGAGACCAAGGAGCCCGCCATACCCCGCCAGCACTCAGACCAGCCGACCCCCATCGACGCCGACGAGCCGTGGATGCGGGGACTGCACGCGGACACGGGTTACCTGCTGTACCGCCTGGGCCTGCGCTCCGGTCAGTTGTTCAACACGTTCCTGCAGGAGTCGGGGCTGCGGCTGCGGCACTACGCCGTGCTGCGCTTCCTCGCCACCTGCGAGGGCGCGCTCCAGCGCGAGCTCAGCGCACGGCTCGGCTACGACCCGAGCGCGATCGTCGGCCTGGTCGACGACCTGGAGAAGCTGGGCTTCGCCGAGCGCCGCCCCGCCCCGGAGGACCGCCGCAGTCGCATCGTCGTCCTCACCGAGGGCGGTCGGGCATTCCTCCGCGACACGGACCAGGCGGGCCAACGCGTGACGGACGAACTGCTCACCCCGCTCGACCCCGCCGAACGGGAGACGCTGCACACCCTTCTGCTGCGTGTCGCCGGCAACGGGCTCACCTGACGCTTCGGTCGCCGTGTGCAGACAGGCGGACGCGGCCTCGTAATCTATCCGCGTGACCGGTCCTGTCCCCCGCCCCCAGTCCCTCCTGCTCAGCTTCCTCGGTGACGAGGTGCTGGGCCGCGGGGTGTGCGTGTACACGGGGAGCGTCATCGAGGTGTTCCGGCGCGCCGGCGTCGGGGAGCAGGCCACCCGGTCCACGCTCACCCGCATGGTCGGCCGTGGTCTGCTGAGCCGCCGCCGCGAGGGCCGGCGGACCTATGTCGGTCTCACCGACCGCTCGGAGGCGATCCTGCGCGACGGCGAGCGGCGCATCTGGAAGACGGGCGCGGTCAACCGGGACTGGGACGGCACCTGGACCCTGCTCGGCTTCTCGCTCCCGGAGTCATGGCAGCGCCAACGGCACGACCTGCGTTCCCAGTTGACCTGGGCGGGCTTCGGTGCGCTGTTCAGCGGGCTGTGGATCGCGCCCGGTGAGGTCGATGTCTCCGGGATCGTCGCCGAGTTGGGCCTGGAAGCGCAGGTGAAGGTCTTCCGGGCGCATGCGGACGCCGGCATGGACATCGCCGAGATGATCGACGACACCTGGGACCTGGCCGAACTGGCCGATCTTTACCGGGACTTCGAGGCGTCCTGGCGGCCGTACGCGTCGGGTGGCGCGGACCTGGCCGCCGAGGACGCCCTCGCGCTGCGCCTCCGGCTGACCGCCGAGTGGCTCCAAGTCATCCGCGGCGACCCCCGGTTGCCCGTACGGCACCTGCCGGCGGACTGGCCGGCGGCCGCGGCGGAGGCCACGTTCCGCGCGGTCCACTCCCTGCTGGAAGCGCCCGCCAGGGACGCGGCGCGCCGGCTGATCGAGACCATTCCGGCGGCATAGCGCCGTACACACGTGCCTACACCCCCGCACACTCTTCGCCGCAGCAATGTTGTGCATCTTCTTGACCGCCGTAAGAAGTAAGCCCTACATTCCTCCACACCTTCGTTCAGTGCACTGAGCATCTGCGATCTCCCAGGGTCTCCGCTCCGCAGCCGCCCACAAGGAGCCACCTCCATGCCTGCCAGCACCCGCCCCCGAACTCCTCGCACCCGTCTGCGCATCGCCCTGGCCGCCCTGGCCACGCTGGCGTCCGCGGCCCTCACCACCAGCCCCGCGCCGGCCGCCCAGGCGGACACGCCGACCACCGGCCACCTCACCGGCACCCTCTCCGACGGCGCGACCTGGATCGCGGACGTCCCCGCCCACTGGAACGGCACCCTGCTGCTGTTCAGCCACGGTTTCGGCCCCACCGTCGCCAAGGACGCGCCCTCCGACGCCGTACGCACCGAGTTGCTCGCAGAGGGCTATGCGACGGCCGGGTCGTCGTACGACCCCCATGGCTCGATGTGGGCCCTGAACAGCGCCGAACGCGACCAGTTCGCCACGCTCGACGCCGTCACCGCGAAGATCGGCACCCCGCGGCGCACCCTCGCCGTCGGCCAGTCCATGGGCGGGCTCGTCAACGCGCAGATCGCCCGCGACGGCGCCGGCCGCGTCGACGGCGCGCTCGGCCTGTGCGGCCTGGTCGCGGGCGGTACCGACCTGGACAACTACCAGCTCGACGCCGAGTACACCCTCGCCCGGCTGCTCCTGCCCGGGCAGGACGTCGACCTCGTCCGCTTCGGCTCCGCCGACGCAGCGGCCGCCACCGCCAAGAAGCTCACCGACGCCGTCACCGCCGCACAGACCAGCCCACAGGGCCGCGCCCGGATCGCACTGGCCGCGGCCTTCCTCAACCTGCCCGCCTGGGCGCCCGGACAGGACCGGCCGGCCCCGACGGACTGGGCGGGCCAGGAGGAGCAGCAGTACGCGTGGTTCGCGCAGGGCATCCTGTCGTTCGTCGAGGGCGGCCGGTACGCCGTCGAGCAGTCGGCCGACGGCAACAACTCCTGGAACGCCGGCGTGGACTACGCCCGCCTGCTCGCCGGATCCGTCCACGCGCCGCAGGTCCGCGCCCTGTACCGGTCGGCCGGACTCGACCTTCGTGCCGACCTGTCGTCCCTGACCCGGGGCGCCGCGATCACCGCCGACCCCGCCGCGGTCCGTACCGCGCAGCGCACCTCCTCCGCCGGTCAGGGCCTCGGCGTACCGCTGCTGGACGTGCACACGATCGCCGACAACCTGGTCCCGGTCGAACAGGAACGGCAGTTCGGCGACCGGGTGCGTACGGCCGGGGACGGAGCGCTGCTGCGGCAGGCCTACGTCGAGCGGCAGGGCCACTGCACGTTCACCACCGCCGAGACCCTGGCTGCGCTGCACGCGCTCGAACACCGCGTCTCGTCCGGCCACTGGGACGACGCCGCGACGCCGGCCGCGCTCCAGCGGTCCGCCACCGCGCTCGGTCTGGACGGGGCGGCGTACGTCCCCTACCGACCGGCGCGCCTGACGGTCGGCCGGGACCGCCCGGCGCATCCCACCCACCACTGAGATCGGGACCCGCCCATGTCCGACGCATCCGCCACTCCGCGCACATCCCTGCCCCTCGGCACGCTCGTCGCCGGCTGTCTCGCCGTCTGTCTCGCGCAGATCGGCCTCGCGATACCGGCCACCCTCAACGGTCTGTTCCAGGAACACCTCCACCCCGTCGGCTCCCAACTCACCTGGATCTCCGACGCGTTCCTGCTCCCCGTCGCCGTGCTCGAACTCTCCTTCGGCGTGCTCGGCGACCTCTTCGGCCGCAAGCAGCTCCTCGTCGGCGGCGCCGCCGTGCTGTGCGCGGGCGAGGTCGTCGCCGCGAGCGCCGCCGGCATCCATCAGCTGTGGGTGGGGCAGGCACTGGCCGGGCTCGGCGCCGCAGCGCTCTTCCCCACCTCACTCGCCATGATCGCGGCCGGCACGCACACCGGCCCGCAGCGTGCCCGCGCCATCGCCGTATGGGCCTCCAGCCTGTCCGCGGGCGGCTTCCTCGCCCCGCTGCTCGGCGGTGTCACCGGCACCTACGGCTCCTGGCGCTCGGCGTTCGTGGTGGTCGCCGTACTGGCGGCGACGAGCGCCCTGGTGAGTCTGTGGCTCGCCACCAACTCCCGGGCTCCCGAAGGCCGTTCACTCGACGTCGGCGGCCAGATCACCATCGGTGTCGGTCTGTTCGCGCTGCTGTACGCCGTCATCCAGGGGCCGACGGACGGCTGGGGATCGGCTCCGGTGGTCGTGGCGTTCGTGATCGCCGCGGTGTTCGTGGGCCTGTTCGTGGCCGCCGAGAGCCGGGCCCGCTCCCCGCTGCTGCGCCTGGACCTGTTCCGCAACCGTTCCTTCGCGATCGCGTCGATCGTCGCGGTCGTCGGCATGTTCAGCTTCCTGGGCACGGCGTATGCGGCGAGCATCCGGCTCGGCCCCATCCAGCATCAGAGCCCGATGCGCACCGCCTTCGCGTTCCTCCTGCTCAACGGCATCGCCCCGGTCCTCACCCCGCTGACCTCCCGGCTGCTGCACCGGCTGCCCGCGCGGGCACTGCTCACCGGCGGGCTGGCGCTGATCGCCGCGGGCGACTTCCTGGCCGCCGGGCTCGACGTCGGCGACCGGAACCTGGCCTCGCTGATCCTGCCTCTCGGGCTGGTCGGCATCGGCTTCGCCTTCACGGTGTCGTCCATAACGGCGACCGCCGTGAACACGGTGCCGCTGCCGCTGGCCGGCATGGCGAGCGCGGCGACCAACCTGCTGCGCGACTTCGGCTTCACCCTCGGGCCCGCGGTCATCGGCGCGGTCGCGCTGAGCCAGGCGGCCTCCCGGGTGACCTCCGCGCTGGCCGGCTCGCCGCCCCTGACCCCCGAGTCGACGGCCGCGGCACACGAGGTGCTGCAGGAGGGCGGCCCCCTCGCCCTGAACTCCGTCCCCGCCACCTCCCCGCCGGGCGCGGCCCGCGCGTACGCCCTGGACGCCCTCGGCCACGGCTACGCGCTCGGATTCGTGGTGTGCGGCTCGGCCGCGCTGTTCTCGGCGCTCCTGGTGGTGACGGCACTGCGCGGGCGTACAGGGGAGCAGAGCGCGTCGCCGGCGGAGAAGGGTGCGGAGCGGACCGCCCTGGCCGCGGGATGACACCCGCTCGGCGCGCCCCGGGGCCACTCGGCGCCCCGGGGCGCGGCTCGCCTGTCGGTCCGTCAGCCACGGCGAGATGGTCGACCCATACCGGCGTCCAGCGGCCGAGGGGCGACGGGGCCTGCCGGCACGGCCAATGACGGTACGTCAGCATGGGGGTGGCGTGGCGTGTCCGAGAAGCCGAGCACACCCCCGCCGGACCGCCGACGACCACGTCGCGCAGGCCGCAGGCCGGTCGCCGGGTCGGCTCGGGGAACCGGGTCAGAAGCGGGGTGCCGGCGCTGTGTGCTGCGGCGCCCGGGCGATCCGCGGGTTCACGCCGGGACTGTGGCGGCCGGACGGCTTGCACGTGACGTCGTGTGCCGGAAGCCTCCCGCTGCTCAGGTAGGCGTTGACGGCGCGGTTGGCGCAGGCGCGTGGGTCTTCGGAGTAGACGCCGTGGCCCTCGCCGCCCTTGACGTACACCATGCGTGAGCCCCTCAGGGCGTGGTGCATGCCGAGTCCGCTGACCAGGGGCGTCTGGGAGTCCCACTGGTTCTGGACGGTGAGCACGCCGACGTTGTTGTCCACCGTGGTGACGGGCTCGGCCGGCTTGCCCCAGAAGGCGCAGGGCGTGATGTTGGAGCCGAAGTCGCCGTAGAGGGGGTACTCGGCCTTGTCCCGGATCGCGTCACGCCGGTACTGCTCGGGGTCGCGTGGCCAGGCCGAGGTGTCGCCGCAGACCACGGTCCAGAAGACGACGGAGCCGTTGTCGTCCGGCGGCTGTGCCCCCGGAGGCCCGGGTCGGCGTGGTCCCTGCCGGCCGTCCGGTACGAGGGAACGGCCGGAGGGCGCATGGCCGTCGGCAGCCTTCTTGAGGTTGACGACCGCCTCGGCCGCCACCTTGGGACGGAAGAACTCGGGTCGCAGGGCGGCACGGATGTCGTCCCCGGTGAGCTTCTCGGTACCGTCGTCGACGGGAGTGCGGTCGGCTCGGGCGACCAGGTCCCAGAACGTCTTCTTCACCTTGGCCGGGGTGGTGCCGAGTCGGTAGGTGCGGTCGTGCTTCGCTGTCCACCTCGTCCAGCGGGTGAAGGCGGGCTCGGAGCCCTCCGCCCAGACCTGGATCATGCCGCGCCATACCCGCGCGGGGTCGACCGCGCTGTCCAGCACGATGCGATCGGTGCGCTGGGGGAACATCTGCGCGAAGACGGCCCCGAGGTAGGTGCCGTAGGAGTAGCCCAGGTAGGAGATCTTCCGTTCGCCCAGAACGGCCCGGATGACGTCCATGTCGCGGGCGGTGTTGCGGGTGGTGAAGTAGGCGAGCCTGTCGCCGTTCGTGGCACGGCACTTGTCGGCGACGGTCCGGGCCCACTTCACGTCACGGCTGAACGTCTCCGGCTTGTAGGGGTGTTCAAAGGCCTGCTCCGTGGCCGTGAGACCGCAGCTGAGCGGGCTGCTCCGGCCCACGCCGCGTGGGTCGAACCCGATGAGGTCGTACTGCTCGCGTACCTCCTTGGGCATCGTGTCCTTCATCATGACCGGCATGTCCAGGCCCTCGCCGCCCGGTCCGCCGGGGTTGAAGAGGATCGCGCCGTGCCGCTTGCCGGGGACACCGGTCCTGATGCGGGAGACGGCCAGCTTGATCGTCTTGGCGTCGGGCCGGCTGTAGTCGAGCGGGACGTCGATCGTCGCGCACTGGAACGCGGCGGGCTGCGACGCGTCGCATCTGTGCCACGCGGGTTTCTGGTCCGCGAATCTCTTCAGCGGTTCCGCCGCGGATGCCTGCGCCGGGGTGAGGGCGGGGACCAGCGTTGCCGTGACCCCCACGGCGAGCAAGGGCGCCATGCGTCCTATCCGCACGATGGCCGTTCCTTTCGGTCAACTTCCAGGACGGAACGACCATTTCGTGGCGGCGCAGGTGCGCGAATCCCCCTACAGGCCGGTCTTGTTACGACTCCCGACGGACGCAGAAAGAGACCTACGGAGGAGAACCCGAAGCGGCTGACGACCGTCCGCGCCGGGCGCGGGCACGGCTACCGCCACGGCGCACATGCTCTATGCGGACGTCCGGCGTGCGCGCACCCAGCAGAGCAGCACCACCGAGCACAGCGCGGCGCAAGCGCACCAGGTCGAGACGAACTCCAGCCGCCAGAGCGCCCAGCACACCGTCGCGCCCGCGGCGACCAGAACGCCCAGCATGAGCAGCCGCCGGTCACCGGACAGCAGCAGCGAGCCCACCGTGGCCAGCAAGTAGCCCATGACGAGCAGAGGTGCGGGCGAAATGTGCAGGACGTACCCGACGGTGCGGCCGCGGATCTCGGCCGTCACCGGTTCGGTGGCAAGGCTGTGGGCGAGCGACGCGGCGGTCACCGCTCCTGCGGTGAGCGGGAGGACCAGCCGGAGCCTCGCGTGAGGCGGGGCCGCACACATCACTCCCGCCGGGACCCACACCGACAGCAGCGGTAGCGCTATCACGGCCCATGCGACGGTCGCGGGTCCGCCGCCCCCGCCCGAGTGCCACACCAGCGACTCGACGATCTGGTGGGCCCCCAGCAGCAACGGCACTGCGGCGAGCGGGAGTTCCCGGCCGTCGCGCACGAGCGCCACGCAAGCCACCCCCACCGCCGCGACAGTGGTGCCTGCCACGAGATCCGCCGTCGCACTCCAGCACATCACGCCACCAAGGGGTCGCCGCCGAGCGGTCACCACAGGCCTCCGCTGCTGCCGCCGACCACGCTACGTCCTTCTGCTGCGGGGCCCGATGATGATTAGCTTGCCCCGGCCTTCGCGCCACCATCCGCCCCGGCAGTCAGGAGGACTCCGCACCATGAGCAGTGGCTACGCGTACGAGTACAAGGTCGTCACCTTCCGGGAGTCGCTGATCGGCGACGCGCTGGACAGCGACAAGCTGGAGAAGGTCCTGAACAAGCACGCCGAGGACGGCTGGGGCCTGAAGGCCATCACCTCCGCCGACGTCAAGGGCCGCATAGGGCCCGGAGCCGTGGAAGGCCTGCTGCTCACCTTCGAGCGCCCGCGACAGTAACGCGCGCGGAGCCGCTCGGGCACGGTCCGCGGCGGGCCGCCGGCCCGCCGCGGACCGTGCCCAGGCGGACCACCGGCGCCCTTGCGGAGGCCTGCTGTCAGGTACGGCGGCGTGATCCTCCGCGGCCCGCGCGCATGCCTGGGCTGTCGGCTCGAAGACACCCCCTGGTCCATGTGAGACTGTGGTGTCAGCACCCCCCTCTGCGGATGCGGCCGACACGATGGATCTCAGGGATCTGGCCGACAAGCACGGGGGCGATCCGTTCGGCATCACGTCCGCCGCCGTCGCCCTCGTGGACGCGCACGGTCTGATCCGCTACTGGAGCCGCAGGGCGGAAGACCTCCTCGGGTATCCGGCGCCCAGCGTGCTGGGGCAGCCCGCGACCTCCCTCCTCACCAGCGACCGCTCACCGGCGTCGCTGCTCGCCGCGGCGCAGCAGACCGGGGAGGGCTGGGAAGGGCTGATCACCGCGCGTCACCGGGCGGGCCACCCGGTCGAGCTGGCCCTGCGAGTGTGTCCGCTGCACGCGGAGCAGGGCTCCGGCTGGCTCGCCGTGGCCTGTGCGGTGTCCGACTCCCGCCGATGGGAACTCGATCAGGCCGTGGTGCGCGGCCTTCTGGAGGAGTCGCCGATCGGCATCGCCGTCCTCGACAGTGAGCTGCGCTGCCAGTGGGTGAACCAGGCGCTGGCCGCCATGGAGGGCCTGCCGGCCGACACCGCGGCCCCGCGCACGGCTGCGCCCTCCGGTCCGGAACAGGTGCCCTCGGCCGTGGACTGGCAGGCGCGCCAGGCGCTGATATCCGGCCGGGTCACTCCGGCCGTGGAGCATGTGGCGCCCCGGCACGGCATGTCCCGCCGGAACTCGCAGGGCCGGCTCAGGCTCCGCTCGTCGTTCCCGCTGAAGGACGTCGACGGCAAGACGCTCGGGGTGTGTCACACCGCCGTCGACTTCACCGCCGAGGACCGGGCACGCGTGCGGCTCGCCCTGGTCAACGAGGCTGCCCAGCGCATAGGCACCACCCTGGACCTCGACCGCACGGTGCAGGAACTGGCCGAGGTCCTGGTGCCGCAGCTCGCCGACTTCGTGGCGATCGACCTCTTCCAGGGAGTCCTCGCGGCCAGGGACCTCAACCCGGGGCCGATCACCGGCGGCACGCTCCAGCGGGCGGCGCACGTGTCGATCCACGAGGAGGTGCCGGAGGCGATCGTTCCCATCGGGGAGCCCACCGGGTACCCGCCGAAGTCCCCGCAACGCCGTTGTCTGACCACGAGCCGGCCGATCCTCGATCCGGTGCTGGAGCCGACGACATGGTGGCTGGCCGACGACCCACAGCGCCTGGCCAAGATCGTCAGTCTCGGTGTGCACACCCACCTGGTGGTGCCGCTCCGGGCGCGGGGCGCGACCATGGGAGTGGTCACGCTGCTGCGCTGGGAGAACCCCAGCCCGTTCGACGAGGACGACCTGCTGCTCGTGGAGGAGCTGGTGGCGCGCGCCGCGGTGTGCGTGGACAACGCCCGGCGATTCGTCCGCGAGCACAACGCGGCCCTCGCCCTCCAGACCAGTCTGCTGCCCCCTGACCTGCCCGATCACTGCGCCGTCGAGGTCGCCTACCGCTATCTGCCGGCCGACGCCGAGGCCGGCGTCGGCGGCGACTGGTTCGACGTCATCCCGCTCTCCGGCGCCCGCATCGCCCTGGTCGTGGGGGACGTGGTGGGCCACGGCATCCACGCCGCGGCCAGCATGGGCCGGCTGCGCGCGGCGGTACAGACACTGGCCGACATGGATCTGCCCCCCGAGGAGCTTCTCGCCCATGTCGACGATCTCGTCCTGCGCCTGGCCGATGAGGCGGAAGCGGCCGAGCACGGGCCGATGGTGATCGGCGCGACCTGCGTCTACGCGGTCTACGACCCGATCTCGCGGAAACTCAACGTGGCGCGCGCCGGACACCCCACCCCTGCCATCGCCCACCTCAGCGAGCCGGTCGAACTGCCCGACATCCCGGCCGGCCCCCCGCTGGGACTGGGCGGTCTACCCTTCGAGTCGGCCGAGATCGAGCTGGCGGAGGGCAGCGTCGTCGCCCTGTACACCGACGGGCTGATCGAGGCCTCCGACCGCGATGTCGACGTCGGCTTCGAGCGGCTCTGCTTCGCCCTGGCCCATCCCGACCGGCCGCTGGAGGAGATCTGCGACACGATGGTCCGCATTCTTCTGCCCGAGCGTCCGCACGACGACGTCGCCTTCCTCATCGCCCGCACCCGCGCCCTCCCCTCCGACCGGGTGGCCTCCTGGGAGGTGCCCGCCGATCCCCGGGCGGTGCACGAGACGCGCGACAACACCGCCCGCTGTCTGGCCGCGTGGGGTCTGGAGGATCTCGCCTTCACCACCGAGCTGATCGTGAGCGAGCTGATCACCAACGCCATCACGCATGCCTACGGACCGATCAACCTGCGTCTGATCCACGAACGGACCCTCATCTGCGAGGTGTCGGACGCCAGCAACACCTCCCCCCATATGCGCCGCGCCCGCACCACCGACGAGGGAGGGCGAGGTCTGTTCCTCGTCGCGCAGGTCGCCCAGCGCTGGGGCACGCGGTACACCCCCACGGGCAAGACCATCTGGGCGGAGCAGCAGCTGCCGCAGGACGTGCCGCACTGAGAGTGGGTCGGATCGGTGCCCGGCGCTACCGCGTCCGCTTCGCCTGCACGTAGGACAGCCACGGCCGCAGGTCGCCGCGCCCGATCAGCTCGAAGCCGACGTCCGTGACGAAGGTGTCCAGCAGATCGACCCGATGGTGCGCCATGGCCTGGTCGGTCCCGCCGTGCACCAGGTGCCGGCCGATCCGGCTCTTCGGCGGACGGAACTCAGCGACCAGCAGCCGCCCGCCGGGCCGCAGCACGCGGTACATCTCGCGCAGGGCCGTGGGCCGCAGCTCCTCCGGCAGATGGTGCAGCATCAAGCTGGTGACGACCGTGTCGAAGGAGGCGTCCGGAAAGTCGAGGGCCTCGGCGACGCCCTCACGGTAGTCACAGGGTGCACTGCCCGGGCGCCGGTTCCTGCCGCGGGCGTAGTCGAGGACCGGCGGCGAGGGATCCACGCCGGTCACCTCGCCGTCCGGACCGACGCGTGCGGCCATGTGCCGCGTCAGGTAGCCGGTGCCGCATCCCACATCGAGGACGCGGTCACCGGGTGCGGCGCCGCTCAGCTCCGCGAGGCGGGTGAAGACGCGGCCGCGGCGGCCGGCGAAGAAGAGGGCGCCGAAGGCTTCGTACGCCCGTGGGGTCGCGATGGTCACGCCGGGCGTGTCCGGGTGCGGCTTGCCCTGCATGAGGTGTCCGAGAGGCATGATCCTCCTCCATAACTTAGCCATGACTAAGTACGATTCCAACTTAGTCCTGACTAAGACGAACGGCAAGAGCGGCATACGATGATCGGTGTGACCGAGCCCCGATCCCGCACGCGTACCCGTCTGAAGGCCGCGGAGCGCCGCGCCTCGATCCTCGCCGCGGCCACGGAGGTGTTCTCCGAGACGGGCTACCAGCGCGGCAGGGTCTCCGACATCGCCCGGCGGGTCGGCGTCACCGAGCCCGTCGTCTTCCAGAACTTCGGCTCCAAGTCCGCGCTGTACCGGGCGGTCCTCGACCACGCCACCGGCGCGGTCTCCGCGCTCCTGCACCAGGCGGCCGACGCGGGCCGGCCGGTCCCCGAGGTGCTCGCGGCGTTCCTGGACCCCGCCCACATGGACCGCTTCCACCGGCCCGGCTCCCACGGCTTCCTCTTCGCCGACGCCACTGCCCTGGCCCACGACCCGGACCTCGGCGAGGCCCTCGGCCAGGTCCACCAGCACCTCGCCGACACGCTCGCCGACCTGCTGCGCCGCGGGCAGGCCGCCGGCGACGTCCGCGCCGACATCGAGCCGCACACGGCCGCCTGGTGGCTCGTCTCGCTCCTGGCCGGCCGCTCCTTCCGTGCGGCCGTCGTCCCGGACCGCGACACCGTCGAGGCGGAACTGACCCGGCTGGCCCTGCAATCACTGCTGCCGCAGCCGCCGGACATCCCGGCGGACCGCTGACGACCTGGCCGAGACCCGCCGACAGAGTCCACTCATGGAGTGGTCCCCACACGCGTGTTCAGACGGCGCTGTTCCGCTTTCTCGTGTGTTCGCCTACGTCAGGGGGCCGCATCGGTACCGGTTGCCACGGGTGCGGTGAGGTCGCTCTCCTCGGGGAGTTCCTCGGTGTCGACGCCGCGTACCTGGGCCAGTTCGTGTTTGAGGGCGGCGAGTTCGGCGCCGCCGGCCATGTGGTTGGTCAGCTCCTCCAGGCCGACCTCGGCGCGGGAGGCGGACAGCTCCAGGGTGCCCAGGCGCAGCACGCTGAAGTGGTCGCCGACCATGTAGGCGTGGTGGGGGTTGTGGGTGATGAAGATGACGCCGAGGCCGCGGTCGCGGGCGGCGGCGATGTACTTCAGCACCACGCCGGACTGCTTGACGCCCAGGGCGGCGGTGGGCTCGTCCAGGATCAGGACGCGGGCGCCGAAGTAGACGGCGCGGGCGATGGCCACGCACTGGCGCTGGCCGCCGGAGAGGGTGCCGATGGGCTGTTCCAGGTCGTCCAGGACGATGCCCATGTGGCGCAGTTCCTCGTCCGCGGCCTTCTTCATCCGCGCGATGTCCAGCCGCCGGAGCGGCCACGGCCCCTTGGTCATCTCCGAGCCGAGGAAGAAGTTGCGCCACACCGGCATCAGCGGCACCGTGGCCAGGTCCTGGTAGACCGCCGCGATGCCCTTGTCCAGGGCCTCACGCGGGGTGGAGAACCGCACCGGGTGCCCGTCGACGAGGAACTCGCCCTCGGTGTGCTGGTGCAGCCCGGAGACGATCTTGATGAGGGTGGACTTGCCGGCGCCGTTGTCGCCGAGAACGCATGTCACCTTGCCGGGGTGCACCTGCAGGCTCACGCCGTGCAGGGCGCGGATGCCTCGGGGACGGAGTCGGCGGTGATCTCGCCGTGGGTGCCCGTTCCGTTGGTGGATGTCATCGGTTACCTCCGGGTCGCCGTGCGCTGGACCCACAGATTGATCAGGACGGCGCCGAGCAGCATCACGCCCAGGACCGACGGCGCGCCGGACCGCCGCAGCCACTGACAGACGTCGGCCACCCAAGGCTTTCAACATGCGCCAACTCGCGCCTGTTTCCTAAGTTTTCAAGGCCTGTTGCCGCCAACTCATGCCTATATAAAGGACTCTGCTTTTTTCATTGACAGAGAAAAAGAACCTCTCTAAGTTTCCGGCCATGCGCTCGGCCCCCTCCCACCAGGCGGCCCCGGACATGACGCCGGCCGCTTCCCTCGTCTTCACCACGCTGCTCTCCCACGGTCCGCTCACTCGGGCCGAGGTGGGGCGGCGGACCCAGCTCTCTCCGGCCGCCGTGACCAAGGCGGTACGTCCGCTGATGGAACTCGGCTATCTGGTCGAGGGCGTGGACGAAGAGGCGCGGCCCGCGGTGGGGCGTCCGGCCAACCTGGTGTGGGTGGACGGCGGGAGGGCGCTCTTCATCGGGATCAAGGTGACAGGCGACGAGATCATCGCCGTACTGACCGACCTGTGCTGCCGTATCCGGCTGTCCCGGCACGTACGGCTCACGGGCCGCGCGCCGGAGGCGGTGCTCCCCGTCATCACCGCGCTGGTACAGGAGTTGCTCACCGAGGCCGACGGATTCGGCGTGCAGGTGCGGGGCGTGGGCATCGCGATCTCCGGGGACGTGGACCGCGCGGACGGTGTGGTCCGCTACTCGCCCTTCCTGGAGTGGCGGGACGTACCGCTCGCCGAGATCGCCCGGACCGCGACCGGGCTGCCGGTCACGGTCGACAACGACGTGCGGGCGCTCACGGTCGCCGAGCACTGGTTCGGGGCCGGAGTCGGTCTCGCGGACTTCGCCCTGGTGACCGTGGGCGCCGGCATCGGATGCGGCCTGGTGGTCCATGGGCAGGTGGTGTCGGGCGTGCACGGCGTGGCCGGCGAGATAGGGCATCTGTCACTCGATCCGCTCGGCCCACTCTGCCACTGCGGCAACCGGGGGTGTGTGGAGGCGATCGCGGCCGATCCGGCCATACTCCGCGCAGTGCGCGCGGCCACGGGCGAGCAGGTGACCGATGCGGCCGAGGCGCTGGAGCTGGCCCACGGCGGAGACCCCGCTGTCAGAGCGGTCTATGCGCAAGCCGGTGAAGCCATCGGCAAGGCCATCGGCTTCTTGGTGAACATCCTCGGTCCCGAACGGGTGGTCATCTCCGGAGAGGGCCTGGCCGCCTACGACCTGGTCGCCGAGGGCATCCGGGACGCGTTCGCCGCGTCCGCCTTCGGCACCGCTGCACAGTGCGACCTGGTGACACGGCCCCTGCCCTTCGAGGAGTGGGCGCGGGGGGCCGCGGCCACCGCCATTCAGTCCTTCATGGGATCGGGCATGTGAGAAGGAGTAGCGATGACGCTGCAGAGCCGAAGCCGCCCGCACCATCCGACCTCATCGCAGCAGGGGTTTTCATGACCGCGATCCCCGCCCTCCTGATGTGCCGCACGGTGCAGCGCCGGTTGATCAGCGGGCTCCCCATCGGCTCGGGCCTGGGCTGAGCCGCCGGCCCGACACCTCGGCGGCCGCCACCCCGGTCCGGCCACCCGACCTCTTCGCTGCGGCGTCGGGCGTGCTACCACGCCCCTCCCCGCCCGGAGCAATGCCCGTCCCCCACCGGGTGCCACCGCACGTTCCCCTTCACCTCACTTCAGGAGGCGACCCATGCGGTCATCCCCGTACAGAGTCCTGCGCGGAGCCCTCCCCGGCTTCCCGCGCCGCACCGTCCGAGCAACGCTGGTCCTGGCCGTCACGGCCGGACTCGCCACCGTGGTCCCGGCCGCCACCACCAACGCCATCGCCTCCGACTCCACGAGCACGGCCGTCACCTCGGCCGCGACCGCGGACGACGCCGCCTCCGGCCTTGCGGCCAAGCCGTACATGGGCTGGTCCAGCTGGAGCATGCAGTCCTCCCAGTACCCGGGCCTGAACCCGGACGGCAACTACAGCTACCTCACCGAGGCGAACGTTCTGAAGCAGACGGACGCCCTCGCCGCCACCCTGAAGAAGTACGGCTACGACCATGTCAACATCGACGCCGGCTGGTGGATGGACAAGAACTGGACGTCCGAGTTCGACCAGTACGGCCGTCAGACACCCGACCCGGTCCGCTTCCCCGACGGCATGAAGTCGGTAGCCGACCACATCCACGCCAAGGGCCTCAAGGCCGGCATCTACCTGCCCGTGGGCCTGGAGAAGGGGGCGTACGGCGACGGCAAGGCGCCGATCCGGAACGCGCCCGGCTGCACCACGGCGGACATCGTCTACCCGGATCTGCGCACCACGAACGGCTGGGACAGCGCCTACAAGCTGGACTTCGACAACCCGTGCGCACAGAAGTACATCGACTCGCAGGCACAGATGCTCGCGGACTGGGGCTACGACTTCCTCAAACTGGACGGGGTGGGCCCCGGCTCGTTCAAGTCCGGTGACAACTACAACAACGTCCCGGACGTGGCCGCCTGGCACCAGGCCATCGCCGCCGCCGGGCGCCCGATCCATCTGGAGCTGTCCTGGTCGCTCGACATCGGCCATGCCGCCGACTGGAAGAGGTACTCCAACGGCTGGCGCATCGACACCGATGTGGAGTGCTACTGCAACACCCTGGTCACCTGGGAGAACTCGGTCAACGACCGGTGGAACGACGCTCCCGCGTGGAGCGACAGGGCAGGCCCGGGCGGCTGGAACGACCTCGACGCGATCGACGTCGGCAACGGCGCGATGGACGGTCTCAGCGACGCCGAGCGACAGAGCTACATGACGCTCTGGGCCATCAACAAGTCGCCGCTGTTCACCGGTGACGACCTCACCAAGCTGGACGGTTACGGCCTCTCCCTGCTGACCAACCAGGAGGTCATCGGCGTCGACCAGAACGACTCGCCCGTCGCGCGCCCCGTCACGCCGTTGGGCGACCAGCAGGTCTGGGGCACCAGGAACGCCGACGGCACATACACCGTGGCCCTGTTCAACCTCGGCAGCTCTTCGGCCTCCGTCACCGCCGACTGGGCGTCCTTCGGCTTCACCGGCGCGGCCTCCGTGCGCGATCTGTGGAACCACCAGAACCTCGGCACCTACCGGAACAAGATCACCGAGGCGCTGCCCGCACACGGCTCACGGCTGTTCACCGTCAAGCCCGCCGGCACCCCGCTGGCCACCATCCGCTACGAGGCCGAGTCCGCGGACAACACCCTCACCGGCAACGCCTCCGTCGCGACATGCGACTCCTGTTCCGGCGGCAAGAAGATCGGCAACCTCTATCTCGACAGCAAGCTGCAGTTCAACGACATCACGGTGAAGAAGGACGGCATCTACACCGTCAACATCGCCTATGTCAGCGGCGACCCCCGCTCGGTCACCGTCTACTCCAACAGCGGCCACGGCACCAGCCTGAGGTTCCCCTCCACGGGCGACTGGAGCACGGTCGACACCGTCAGCGTCCAGTTGGCGCTGAAGGCGGGCTCCAACACCATCACGTTCGACAGCGGCTGGGACTACTCCCCTGACATCGACAGGATCGACGTCCCCAAGTCCGCCTGACCCTTCGCGCGGGGCCCGGGGTGGCACACCCCCCGGCCCCGCCCCGCCGCCATCCGGTTCCGCAGCGACCGGGCACACCCACGCCCGACCGCCCGTAGCCGTCCCCCGCCTGCGCCATTCCCCCGACATGGAGTGCACCACGTGGACACCGAACACACCGAGCACACCGAATCGCGCGACAACCACCCGAGCCGCAGAGGCCTTCTCGCTCTCGCCGCCACCGCCGGCGCGGCCGCCGCCCTCGGCGGTCTGCCCGCCTTCACCGCCTCGGCGGCCCCCGCCCGACCCACCTCCTCGCCCCTGCTGTCCACGGCCGCCGCCGCGCGGAACCAGCTGTGGTGGCAGGCTCCCGGATCCGCCAACTCGATGATCCAGCAGGGCCTGCCGGTGGGAAACGGGCGCCTCGGAGCGCTCGTCAGCAACGACCCTGCCGCCGAACTGCTGACGATCAGCGACGCCACCCTGTGGACCGGCGGCCTCAACGACACCCTGCAGAGCGACGGCCAGTTCCCCTACGGCCGGGACGACTTCGGCTCCCTGACCCTGCTGGCCGAGCTCACCGTCGACATCCCCGGGCACGACCCGGGCGCCGTGGACAACTACCGCCGCTCCCTAGACTTGGCCCAGGGACTCGTCAGCTCCTCCTACGACCTGGCCGGCGTCACCTACCAGCGGCAGATCTTCGCCAGCCGCCCCGACGACGTGATCGTCCTCTACTTCTCCCAGCAGGGCGGCGGCACCTACACCGGCGCCGTGACCCTCGCCGGCACCCACGGCGAGACGACCACCGCCCACAGCGCCGGACGCTGCGCCTCGTTCGGTGCCTCCTTCACCAACGGGCTCAAGTACGGCGCCGCCGTCACGGCTCGCAGCAGCAGCGGCACGGTCACCGTCGACGGTACGTCGATCTCCTTCAGCGGCTGCAAGGACCTCACCGTCGTGGTCAGCGGCGGCACCAACTACGCGCCGGACGCGGCCGCCGAGTTCCGTGACCCTGCCCTCGATCCGGAGCGCCTGGCCCGGACCAAGGTCATGAACGCGGCCGGTCACTCCGCCGGCACACTGCTGCACACCCATGTCGCCGACTTCCGCCCGGTGTTCGAGCAGTTGGACATCGACCTCGGCACGTCGTCCGCCGCACAGCGCAGGCTGGACACCTGGCAACGGGTGCAGGCCCGCTACCGGGACGACGTCCCCGACCCCGAACTCGAGGCCGCCTACCTGCAGTTCGGCCGCTACCTGATGATATCCGGGTCGCGGGGCACGCTGCCGATGGGCCTGCAGGGCCCATGGCTGGACGGCAACGACCCGGACTGGATGGGCGACTACCACACCGACATCAACCTCCAGATGAACTACTGGATGGCCGACCGCGCCGGCCTGTCCGACTGCTTCGACGCCTTCGCGGACTACTGCCTGGCGCAGCTGCCCTCCTGGACGGACGTCACACAGCGGCTGTTCAACAGCCCGGCCAACAGATACCGCAACTCCAGCGGGAAGCTCGCCGGCTGGACCGTGGCCATCTCCACCAACCCCTACGGCGGTGGCGGCTGGTGGTGGCATCCGGCCGGCAACGCCTGGCTGTGCCAAAGCCTGTTCGAGCACTACGAGTACACCCAGGACCGGGCCTACCTCCAGAAGATCTACCCCCTCATCAAGGGTGCCGTGGAGTTCTGGGAGGCCCGTCTCATCACCACGACCGTCACCGACGCCTCCGGAGCCTCGCGGGAGGTCCTGGTCGCCGACAGCGACTGGTCGCCCGAACAGGGGCCGCTGGACGCCAAGGGCATCACCTACGCCCAGGAACTGGTGTGGAACCTCTTCGGCAACTACCACACCGCGACCCAGGTGCTCGGCAGGGACATCTCCTACAGCGCGACCATCGACGGCTTGCGCGGGCGCCTGTACCTGCCCGTGGTCAGCCCCGAGACCGGCTGGCTGGAGGAGTGGATGTCGCCGGACAACCTCGGCGAGACCACACACCGGCACCTGTCTCCGCTCATCGGCCTCTTCCCCGGCGACCGGATCCGCCCGGACGACTCCACCCCGAAGGACATCCTCGCCGGCGCGACGGCCCTCCTGACCGCGCGTGGCATGAACAGCTACGGCTGGTCCAACGCCTGGCGCAGCCTGTGCTGGTCGCGGCTGAAGAACGCGGAGAACGCCTACCGGCTCGTCGTCAACAACCTCAAGCCGTCGGTGAACGGCAGCAACGGCACCGCGCCGAACCTCTTCGACATCATGGACATGGGACAAGGCCGTGGCATCTTCCAGATAGACGCGAACTTCGGCACGCCCTCCGCGATCATCGAGATGCTGCTCTACTCGCGGCCGGGTCACGTCGAGTTGCTGCCCGCGCTGCCGGCCGCATGGGCGGCATCGGGCTCGGTGTCCGGCGTCGGAGTCCGCGGCGGCTTCGTGGCCGACCTCGGATGGAAGAACGGCAAGGTCACACAGGTGACGCTCAGGAGCGTCGGCGGCCGGGACACGACCGTGTTCGCGGGCGGCGCCTCGCGAAGGATCAGCCTCAAGCCCGGTGAGTCCGTCACGCTGGGCACCTTCGGCTGACGGTGCGGACCACGAGAAGAGTGGAGAGAACGACGATGACCCCGGAGAACGGAAGCACGGCGGCGGGTCGCCGACCGCATCGTAGAACCCTGCTGTCCGTGTTCGCAGCGATAACCGGCTTGGCCCTGACGGCAGTTCCGCTGAGCACCGCTCATGTGGCAAGCGCCGCCACGTCCGCGTCCCCGGCCAAGGGCACACGGGTCAGCGCCTGGTCGCCCAGCATGACGACCGGCGGCCCGTCCTTCACCGACCAGACCATCCGAATGGTGGTGCACAGCAGCGTCTCGGGCTCGGGCGCCCGCATCACCCTGTCCAACCGGTACAGCACCACCCCGCTCGACGTCAGCACTGTCGACCTGGCCGTCCAGGCGAGCGGTGGCGAGGCGACGCGCGGCACCACGCGGAACATCACCTTCGGCGGATCCCGCCACCTCACGATCCCCGCCGGCGAAGAGGCGGTCAGCGACATCGTCCCCATCTCGGTCGGCGCCGGGGAGAACCTGCTCGTCAGCCTCTACCTGCCCGGTACGACGGGGATGTCGACCTGGCACTCCGACGCGTTCGACACCACCTACCTCGCCTCCGGAAACCACACCGGTGACGACAGCGCCGCCGCGTTCGGCACCACCACGACCTCCTGGTACTACCTCGCAGGGCTGGACGTCGTGGCATCGACCGCGCGGGGCACCGTCGTCGCCTTCGGTGACTCCATCACGGACGGCTACCACTCCTCGACCGGCACCTACAGCCGATGGCCCGACTTCCTCGGACGCCGGTTGGGCGCCGGCCCGGGTCCGCAGAGGCTGAGCGTCGTCAACGCCGGCATAGGCGGCAACCGGGTCCTCACGGACGTCCCGAACCTGTGGCAGGGCGTCAGCGCTCTCAAGCGGTTCGGGCACGACGCCCTGGGCCGGCCGGGCGTCAAGGACGTGATCCTCTTCGAGGGCATCAACGACATCGGCAACAACGCAGGCCCCGACGGCCGGCCGCTGACCGCCCAGGACCTCGTCAACGGCTATCGCACCCTGATCGACGAGGCCCATGCCGCCCACGTCGGCGTCATCGGCGCGACCCTCATGCCGGACGAGGGCAACGGGTACTACACACCTGCCGCCGAGGCGATCCGCCAGAGCGTCAACCAGTGGATCCGCACCGGCGGCGCCTTCGACGGCGTCATCGACTTCGACCGGACCATGCGTGACCCCGCGAACCCGGCCGCCCTCAACCCGGCGTACGACTCGGGCGACCACATCCACCCCGACGACGAGGGCATGAAGGCCATGGCCGACGCGATAGACCTGCGTCTGCTGCGCGCCTGACACCTGTCAGCGGTTGAGAATTCGGGTGTCTTGGCGGTGAGGCCGTGCGAGCATCGGCGGATGATCGACAATGCGGAGCTGTCCGGAGCCGACCTGATCGGGAAGCGACTGCTGAAGGTGACCACGGCTTGGCATCACCACTCCGACGGGGCGTCGTCGCTGGTGCATCTGTGGCTTCATCTGGAGGAGCTGGGCCCGGTTCTGTTCCACACGCCGTCGACCGGCTTGTCGCTGTTCATCCACGAGCCGCACGGACCGTACTCGCTGGAGGAGCACGGCAGCGTCTCAGTGGTCGACGATTCGCCGGATGTTCCGGTGACCCGGTTCGTAGGACAGTCGATCCGCTCGGTTCGGGAGATCGGCTACGGCGACGACCGGGTCGACTTCACGGCCGGCCTCACGCTCTAGTTCCCCGGCGGGAGCATCCGTCTGCTCGGTCTCGACGACGACCTCCTCATCGCCCACGATCAGCACCTGGGTGCTGTCGAGGCCCACCTGCACGAGGACGTGACTCTCGCGCGGGTGGTACAGACCTGCTCGGGCAACCCGTCGCAGTGGGATGCCTGGACGACGAGGGGTCAGTACCTGTACCTGCGGTACCGGCACGGCGAAGGGACCGTCGAGCAGCACCCGAGCGAAGACACGGACACCTGGGACGGTGAGAAGTCGAGGCTCTGGACCAGCTGGGACGACGGAACCGATGGCGGCTCGATCGAACTCGACGGCTTCCTCGCCATGGCCGGCCTGCGGCTGGCGCCGGACGCCGAGGTCCGCACCACATCGTCGAAGAGCGACGGGAGAACCTGAGGTTACCTGGAACTGGACCTCGTCCGGGAGCAACGGACCCTCGTGACCGCAGTCGTGCCCGACGGTCACCGACGCCGCGACACGCCCAGATCGATGAGGTAGCGCTTGGTCACCCGGCCGCCGTACCGCCGGTCGATCAGCGCCGCGATGCAGTCCAACAGTCCGGTTCTGGCGGCATCCGGAAGAGCACGGTGGCCGGAGTAGGTGCGCAGGAGCTCGAGATAGTCCCCCGTGGTGTAGGTGAGCTCCCGCTCGTAGCGGCGGAACACGGTGGGGCCGAACCGGCCGCTGCGCACCACCGCATGGTCCGAGCCGTCGATGTCGGCGGCCGCGGGAGGCCGCAGCCCGGGCGGCGTCCCGGGGTCGAAACGCTCGTAGCAGCGCTGGACCTCCACGAAGAACTCCTAGGTTCCGCCCCGCACATGCTGGGTGCGCACCACGGCGAGCGCGCCACCGGGACGCAGCGCGTCGGCGGCCTTGGCCATCCGGACCGCCGGGTCGATCCAGTGGAACGCCGTCGCCGAGACGACCGCGTCGAACGGCTCGTCAGGCAGCGGCCACTTCTCGAACTCGGCCGTCACCACCTCCACCGCCCCGGCCCCGGCCAGGTTGCGGCGGGCGAGCGCGGCCCGCAGGGCCGGTTCGGCGCGGTGCCCGAGGACTTCCCCGCGTGCGGTCGTCGGTCCGCCCGTGACGACCAGGGTCACCATGTCGTCCACCGTCTCCCGAACCCTGGTCAGGGGTTGATCGGACCGGCGCCCTCGCGCACCACGCGGACCTCGCTGCCGTCGAGGGTGGCGAGTACCTCGGCGCAGATGGCCAGTGCCGTCTCGGCCGGGGTGCGCGCGCCCAGGTCGAGGCCGATGGGGCCGTGGATGCGCCCGAGGAGTTCCTCGTCCAGTCCGGCCTTGGCGAGATCCGCGGCACGGCGGGCCTGGGTATGGCGCGAGCCCAGCGCACCGACGTACGGGATGCCGGTGGTCAGCGCGGCGGACAGCACGGGGACGTCGACGTCCGGTTCATGGCTGAGGACGACCAAGCAGGCGGCGGCCGGACGCCGCCCGAGCAGCCGTACGGAGTTCTCGGCGGCGGACTCCACCGTGGCGTGCCAGTCCAGCAGGCGGGCCTGCGCGGCGAGCAGCTCGGCGAGTTCGCCGCCTCCCACGATGACCAGGTGGGGTACGGCCGGGAACGTCTCGATGAGGACGAGTCCGTCGTCCATCGAGCGGATGTCCCGGCCGGCGCGGCGGCGGCTGAGCAGTTCCCGAGCACGTTCGACGGCCTCGGCGGGCCCGTCACCACCTTCCGGCGCGGGTGTCGCCACGGTGCTGGTCACCCGCGTCCGCGCCTCGTCCAGCCGGGTGATCAGCGCGGCGTCGGCTCCCTCAGCCAGCAGGTCCCACCAGCGGGCGGGGACCGTGTGCAGGGACTGCAGCAGCACTTCGGCCCGGCCACCGCAGGTCAGGCCCGCCCGCTCCACCTCGTCGTCGTGGACGGACACCTCGCGTACGCCCGCGGTGTGGTCCGCGGGCAGGGCAGCGGCCTCCGCCGCCAGGTACGCGTCGAACGCACCGCGGTAGAGCGTGCCGTGGCAGTGCCCGTCCTGGTCGATCAGGAGGGCGTCAGCGGGGCGCCGGGGACCGAAGCCCCGTTCGGTGAGGGGGCGGGCGAGGACGCCGGCACGTCCCTGAGCCGCCCACTGCCCTGCTGTCTCGGCCAGTTCACGCATGATCGCGACCCTCCTCGTGGTGGGGTCGGCACCGGGGACCGTCTGGTTCAGCGTCGGCACCGTGACCGGAATTCTTGCATGATCACCAATCTCGGCGCGGTACCTGCCAGGAGGGAAGGCCGACGCGGACGGCGTCGGCGTGCTCGGCGATGTAGTCCTGTACGACCGACCGGAAGCCCGGGTCGGGCTCAAGACCGAGTGCGGCGGCGCGTCTGTTGTCGAAGACGGCGGGCCATGAGGCGACGATGGCTTCGACGGCCGGGTCGGGCGTGATGGTCACGAGGTCGGCGACGGCATCGCCGGCCATCTGCCGCAGGGTGGCGAGCATGTCGGCGACCGAGACCGTGAGCGCGGGAAGGTTGACCGGCGCCGTGCCGTCGAGCCGACCGGGCCCGGTGCCACGCTCGGCCTCGGCGATACGGAGCAGTCCGTGGACCGTGCGGCCTGGTGAGGACAGGGCCACCCGTAGGCCGGGGCGCACCGGGCAGGTCGCCGGGAGTCCCGCCAGCGGTTCGCGGATGATGCCGGACAGGAAGCCGGATGCGGCGGCGTTCGGTTTCCCGGGCCGTACCGAGACGGTCATCAGGCGGGCGATGCGTCCGTCGAGGAAGCCGTGGCGGGTGTAGTCGGCGATCAGGTGCTCGCAGATGAGCTTCTGGGTTCCGTAACTCGACTGCGGCAGCGGCAGGGTCGATTCATCGACCACCGGGGGCAGGGGCAGCTCGGGCCCGCCGCCGTAGACGGCGAGGCTGCTGGAGAACACCACCCTCGGCAACGGGCCGCCGGTGGCCGTCTGTGCCCGGGCCGCGTCGAGCAGGGCGCGGGTCGTGTCCACGTTGGCGCGCATGCCGAGGTCGACGTCGGCCTCGCACTCGGCCGACACCGCGGCGGCGAGATGGAAGAGCACATCGACCGGCTCAGCGAACACGTCGTCCAGCCGGCCCATGAGGTCGCCGTGCACAACGTCCACGAGGGGGTCGGTCGCCGGTGGTGAGCCGGGCTGTACGGTGCGGTCGGCGAGCACCAGTCGTTCGATCGGTGCGCCGCCGAACGTCCGCGTCCGCAGCAGCGCGGTGGCCAGCCTGTGCCCCAGGAAGCCGAATCCACCGGTGATGACGACCCTCACGTGACGACTCCTCGGTAGTGGCCCGGCCGGCCGAGCCCCTCATGGTGATCTGCCGCGCCGACCATCGCCGGCCGGCCATCCGCGCGGTGCGTGCCGGGGTCGGGAAACCCGCTCGGCACGGCGCCTCTGTACTGTCTGCCCGTCCACGCCCAGCCGCAAGGGCGTCCGGTCGACCGTACGGGCGGCTTCCGCCCTGCGGCGGGCCCGAGCGGCCTTCAGCCGGAGCGGACGCTGGTGAGCACCAGTGCGGTGTAGTGCATGGTGAAGGCGCCGCCCATCGAGTCGACGGCGTCGCCGATGCCGGTGAGGAGCGCGTCCAGCCGGTCCGGCGGGAGTTGACCGTGGCCGCCGAAGGTCGGCACCTGGTCCAGCCAGTCGTCGCGGGTGTAGTCGCGGTCCCAGCCGAAGTGCCACTGCGCGGGCTCGTCGAACGCGCCCGACTGCGCGAGCCCGTCGGACGCCCTGGCGACCACACCGGCGTAGCTCTCCGGACCGGCCATCGCCAGCCGGTAGACGGGTGAGTCGGGCAACACCCGGGCGTAGACCGCGCCGAACGCCTCGGCCACGTCGGGGGCGGGCTGGAATGCGTTCCAGAAGAGCGCGAGCCGGCCACCGGGCCGCAGTGTGCGGGCCGCCTTGACGGCGCCGGCCACCGGGTCGATCCAGTGCCAGGCCGTCCCGGCGATCAGGGTGTCGAAGCTCCGATCGGCCGGGTCCCAGTCCTCGAACCTGGCGACCTCGACCTCAAGGCCCTTGCGGCGGGCGAACTCGGCCATGCGTGGGTCGGGTTCGACCCCGAGGACGGTGCAGCCCGCGGTCTGGAACGCCAGCCCGGCGATGCCGGTGCCCGCGCCCACGTCGAGGACGTCGCGGCCGGGGCTGGTGGCGATGATGCGCTCCACCAGGGCGTCCGGGTAGCGGGGCCGGGTCCGGTCGTAGCGTTCGGCGTCCTCGCCGTACGACTCGGCTACTTTGCGCTGTGCGTGTGCGTGGTTCTCGGCGAGACGCCCTTGGCGCTCGGGAGGTAGAGTGGGCATGCGCCCACCCTAAGTGGGCGCATGCCCACTCGCAACGGGGTGAACTTGAATCGACGAAGGATCGAGGTGTGCCGTGCCGACTGGTATCGCTCTGCGTGACGCGCGTGAGCAACTGTTCGCCGCCGCGGAGCGCGTACTGCTCCGGGACGGGGCGAACGCGCTGACCAGCCGCGCGGTCACCACCGAGGCGGGAGTCGCCAAAGGTCTGCTGCACCGGCACTTCGCGGACTTCGACGACTTTCTGACCCAGTTCGTGCTCGACCGCATCGGCCGGATCGAGATCCAGGCCGCCGCGCTGCGGGACTCCGCCGGCACCGGCAGCGTCGTCTTCCATCTGACCCACGCATTGACCGACCTGTTCGGGTCGATCGCCCTGAGAATCGTCGGCCTGGTCATCTCCCGCGACGCCGTACGTACACGACTGCGCGAACTCACCGGAGGTGGCGTGCCGGTACTGAGGGAGGCCACTCTCATGATCTCCTCCTACCTCGACGCCGAGCGCGAACTGGGCCGGATCGCGGCCGACGCCGACATCGACACGCTCGCCCCCACCCTGATCGGGGCCGCCCACCTGCTGTTCGCCGACCGGGAAGGCACATCGCCGGCGCCCGCAGATGTCGAGAAGGTCGTCACCACGGTCATCGCGGACACCATGACGTGCTGAATCCGGTCGCTCGAGCGGCCACGGGTTGGAGGCCGCTGTCGCGGGAGCACGGCAACTGGCACTGCCACGCGTCACCATGCCGGCGGAGGAGTACCGCCGCGCCGTACTGACCGCGGAGCTCGCATGGCTCGACGCGGTCACCTCCGATCTCCGCTCCGGCGCGCTCACCTGGGACTTCGAAACCCTGACAGCGCCGGCACGGGCCACGTCCCGAGGCGGCCGTCAGCCGTCACGGTGCGTCTCCGTCCCAGTCGAAGTGGCGGGGGTCGCCGGGGCGTGGGGCGTACGTCGCCCGGCCGCCGGCACCGAACTGCCCCAGCTCGGTGCGGAGGGCCGCGCCGGTGCCGAGCTCGGCCTGTGTCCAGCCGGTTATGTCGAGCAGGAGCCCGTCCAACGGCCCGCCGACCAGTTCGGCGTACCGGCGTCCCGGCCGCGGGCCCGCTTGGTCGTGATCCTGACCGTAGACCCGGCCGCGCAGCAGTTGTTCATCGTTCCTGTCCATATGGCCAGCCTTGCAGCCACCACTGACATCGCCATGCGCCGGACTCGATGGGGGACGGACGCCGACGCACCTCCCCCGCCCCGCGCGCCGAGCGGCTCACGCTTGGGCTGGGCGCCGGACCGCAGAGCACCATGATGTGACGCTCCATCGTCTCCTGCAGCCGACCGGCATCGAGGCAGGACGGGCGCAGCCGGAGCGTCAGATCCGTCACCACGCTGACCCCGACACCGGCCTCATGTCCCTGGTCTCGGCGAGGGAGACCCTGTGCCGGCCGGACAGGGTTCCGCTGGGAGCGGCGATCGGGAACCGCTCCCTGGAGCCCTGGTACCGACCGCTGAAAGCCGTGCAGAGTGGAGGAGGGGGCCACCGGTGGCAGGCACAATGGCGGCGTGGACATGCGCAACCGGATCATCGTCGCCCTGGACTGCGACAACCGTGCCGCCGCCGAGCGCATCGTCGATCAGCTCGGCGACGAGTGCCGCTTCTACAAGGTCGGCCTGGAGTTGCTCACCGCGGCCGGTCCCGACTTCGTCAAGCGCCTTGTCGCGCAGGGCAAGGAGGTCTTCCTGGACCTCAAGTTGTTCGAGATCCCCAACTCGGTCGCCGGTGCGGTCCGCGCCGCGGGGGCTCTGGGCGTCTCCGTGGTGACGGTGCACGCCATGGGTGGCCTGGGCGTCATGACCGCCGCTGTCGACGCCGCCCGTGCCTTCCCCGGACTGCGGATTCTCGCGCTGACCGTGGTCACCAGCATGACCGACGAGGACCTCACCGACATCGGGATCGAAGGCTCGACCGAGCAGCAGGTGCTCAGACTGGCCCGGCTCGCGGGCAAGGCCGGCTGTCACGGGCTGATCGCCTCGCCTCAGGACGTCACGGCCCTGCGCAGCACACTGGGGTCCGATCTCCTGATCATCACTCCGGGAGTCACTCTGCCCGGCGACTCCCCGGCCGAGCACGCCCGCCCCGGAACCCCACGCGCCGCCATCGCCGCCGGCGCCTCGCACGTCATCGTGGGGCGCACGGTCACACGCGCCCCCGATCCGGCAGCCGCGTTCCGTCTCGTCCGCACCAGCGTCATCCCGTAACCCCTGGGCAGAGCATTTGACGGCAGGCTGCCACGCTGAACCGACTGGTGGGACGAGGCGGACGTCGCACCCGTGTTCCCGGTCCGGTCCCCGACGGCTGGGACGACCAGCCCTGCTCCTACCTGCTGTTCGGCCCTCCGTACGACGGCCTGGCCGCCGAGGCACGCGCACGCGGCTGGCGTGCGGCCCACCTGCCCGGCGCATTCAACACGACCACGTCCGGACGAGCCCCAGACACAGGCCTTCGAGGACAGGCCGACGGACTTGTGAGCCAGCGATTCGGTGCGGGTCGTGCCAAGCTGGGAATCCGGTCGACGGGCACGCGCGGCAGTATCCCGGCCGTCGGAGCGGTGCCCCGTTGCCGGGGCCGCGTCGACGCTGGGAGCGGTGAGTACGAATGAGCCCGAGTTCCGCGAACGGCCCGGATCCCGGGCCGACCGGTGCCGGCAACGGGCCTGCCGTCTCCCGTCGGGAGTTCGACGCGCTCTTCGAGGCGGTCCGCACATGGGGCCGCTGGACCCCGGCCGACCGCGGTGCCTGGAACCGGGTGACCGCGGAGCATGTGCGGCGGGCCACGGCCGCGGTGCGGTCCGGGCAGGTCGTCCCGCTGGCGCTGCCCTGGAACACTCTGCCCGGCCCCGACAACCCCAGGCCCGCTCTGCACCACATGACCGATCTCGGTGACGTCCAGAGCCCGGAACCCTCCACCCACAAGGACTTCATCGCCGCCGACTACCACGGCAAGGCCGTCTCCCATCTCGACGCCCTGTGCCACGTGGCCTATCGGGGGCAGCTCTACGACGGGCGGACGGCAAAGGACTTCGTCGGCGCGGGAGGTGCCCGGTTCGGAGCGGTGTCGGCGCTCGGTCCCCTCGTCACGAGGGGAGTTCTCCTCGACCTCCCCGCCGTCCTGGGGGTCCGCTGGCTGGAGCCTGGGCAGGCGGCGCACGCGAAGGACGTCATCACCGCGGAGAAGGCACTCGGTGTGAGGATCGGCGAGGGCGACGCGGTGCTGTTGCGCTCCGGGCACGTCCGCCGCCGCAGGGAGCTCGGTGCCTGGGACTCCGACTCGGCAAGCGCGGGCCTCCACGTGGACGCCGTACCGCTGCTGGCCGAGCGCGGCATCGCGCTGCTCGGCGGCGACGGCGACAGTGACGTACGCCCCTCACCCGTCGAGGGCGTGCACTCGCCCGTCCATGCCCTGGTCGTCGCCGCGATGGGCGTGCCGCTGCTGGACAACCTGGATCTGGAGGCCCTGTCGGCCGCGACGGCGGAGGCAGGGCGGCATGAGTTCCTGCTCGTCGTGGCGCCGCTGAACGTCCCGGGCGGGACGGGCTCGCCCGTCACTCCGGTCGCCGTCCTGTGACCATACGCACCTGATGTCCGTATTCTCATCGATGTCATATTGTTTGGAAGACGGACTCTGCGGGCGCGAGTGAGGCGAAGCATGGTTCGGCCCAGCGGAAGAGCGATACCGGCAGCGCGTGCGACAGACGGCACGGGGCCCGCCCGTTCCCGTGAGCATTTCCTGGCGGGTGAGCCGGTCGAGGCCTGCGTGCGCGCCGCCATCTCGAACTCGTGGCAGCGCTGCCGGGCGCTCGGGCTCTCGCCCGACCAGTCCAGCCCTCCCTTCCGGGCCGACTTCGAGCGTGATCCCCGTATCGTCCGAGCGGCCGTGCCGGTGCTCGACCGGCTGCAGTCCTGGTTCGCCGGCAGCAAGATGAACATCTCCGTCGCCGACGCGAGCGGGACGGTCCTTCTGCGCCGCTTCGGAGAGGCGTCCCTGGCCAGAAGCCTCCCGGAGTTCCAGCGCGAGCCCGGATTCGTGTTCGCCGAGCAGTACGCCGGCACCAACGGCATCGGTCTCGCCCTGGCGGAGCGACAGCTCATCCAGGTCTACGGCGCGGAGCACTTCGCGGAGCGCTCCCAGGGAAACGCCTGCCGCGCGCTTCCCGTCCGCGACCCGGTCAGCGGCCGCATCGAGGGCGTGCTGTGCCTCGGCTATCCACGCAGCGCCGAGGACCCGGCGCTGGCCACCGTGCTACGCAGGGCGGCCCGCGCCATCGAGAGGCGGCTGCTGGCACAGAGTTCCGAACGTGAGCGCGCCCTGCTGCGGGCGTACCTGGGCACCACGGCCGAAACCGCCGCCGGCCCTCATCACAGCGTCCGGGTCGGCGATCTGGCCCTCGGGCTGCACCCCCATGACCGAGCGATCCTCATGGAAAAGGCCGTCGAGCTGATCTCCTGCGCGCAGCTGGCCGCTGTCCGCGTTCCCCTGTCCGACGGCCGGTGCGTCGCACTGGTGAGCCGTCCGATGCAGAGTGCCACCGGGGTGGAGGGCTTCGCCATCGAGGCCATCCTGCCCGGCCCCTCACCGCACGAGCCCCTCACCGTCCCGCGGTCGGCCGAGAAGCCACAGCGCCACCCCGCCGAAGCCGCCGCCACCGCCGTCCCGCCGTCCGGGGCCGTTCCCCGCGTCACGGCGCCCGGCCTCGTGCCGGGCCGGGCCGACACGCCCGGCAGAGGCGGAACGGGGGGCGGGCCCGGCGACACGGCGGGCGGTCACCCCGGCTCCACGCCCCCGGCGAGGGGGCTCGTGCTGGTGGGTGAGCCGCACGTGGGGCGGTACGCCCTCGCCGCGCGCCGCCGCCTGGAGTTGCTGACCGACGCGAGCACGCGCATAGGCACCACCCTGGACGTGCGCCGTACCGCCCAGGAGCTCGCCGACACAGCGGTACCGCGACTGGCCGACTACGTCACGATCGACCTGCCCGAGGCCGTACTGCGCGGTGAAGAGGCCGCCGACCCCCTCACCGACCTGTGCCGAACGGTGGTCCACGGCATCCGCGACGACTGTCCGTTCCACCCGGTCGGCAAAAGCGTCGACTACGGCCCGACGACTCCGCAACTGCGCTGTCTGACCAGCGGCCAGGCCGTGCTGGAACCGGACCTGAAGACCGCCGCGGGCTGGCTCGCCCACGACCCCGAGCGCACCGAGGAGCTGCTGGCCCACGTCCACTCGCTCATCGCGGTCCCCCTGGTCGCCCGCGGCGTCGTCCTGGGCGTGGCCGCCTTCTACCGCGGGCAGGATCCCGCGCCCTTCGGTGACGACGACCGTTCCCTCGCCCATGACCTCGCCACCCGCGCCGCCCTGTCCATCGACAACGCCCGGCGTTACACGCGCGAGCGCACCATGGTGCTGGCCCTGCAGCGCAGCCTGCTCCCGCAGGGTCAGCCCGACCAGGACGCCGTCGAGGTGGCGCACCGCTACCTGCCCGCGGAGTCCGACGTGGGCGGGGACTGGTACGACGTCATACCCCTCTCCGGCACCCGAGTCGGCCTCCTGGTCGGCGACGTCGTCGGCCACGGCATGCTCTCCGCCGCCACGATGGGCCGGCTGCGCACCGCCGCACGCAGCTTCGCCGAACTCGACTTCCCCCCGGACGAAGTCCTCACCCACCTCGACAACCTGGTGGGACGCCTCGACCGGGAGGACCCCGACGCAGGGGAATCGGGCATCATCGGCGCGACCTGCCTGTACGCCGTGTACGACCCGACCACACAGCAGTGCGCCATGGCCCGCGCCGGTCATCCTCCCCCGGCCCTGGTCCGCCCCGACGGCACGGTGTCCTTCCCCGATCTGCCCGCCGGGCCCCCGCTGGGCCTGGGAGGCCTGCCGTTCGAAGCCGCCGAGGTCGACCTCCCCGAGGGCAGCGGGCTGGTGCTCTACACCGACGGGCTCATCGAGGACCGGAACCGCGACGTCGACGTGGTCCTCGACCGGCTGCGCGGCACCCTGGCCCATCCGGAACGCACACCCGAGGAGATCTGCAAGGCGGTCCTGGACACGGTGGCGCCGGCCCACCCCCATGACGACATCGCCCTGCTCGTCGCCCGTACCCGCGCTCTGGACCCTCATCGGATCGCCACCCGGGACCTGCCCGCCGACCCTTCCCTCGTCAGCGAGGTCCGCGCCTGGGCCCTGCGGCAGCTGGCCGACTGGGGGCTCGAGGAGACCTCCTTCGCCGCGGAACTGGTGCTGAGCGAACTGGTCACCAACGCCATCCGCCATGGCTCCGGGCCCATCCGCGTACGTCTGCTGCGCGACCGTACCCTGATCTGCGAGATCTCCGACACCAGCAACACCGCTCCGCACCTGCGCCGGGCAGCCACCACCGACGAGGGCGGCCGGGGACTGTTCCTCGTGGCCCAGCTGGCACAGAGCTGGGGTACGCGCTACATCCGGCAGGGCAAGGTCATCTGGGCCGAATGGGAACTCGACGGCGCCTGAGGCCACCGGCGCGGCTGACCCGTTGGTGTCACAGCAGGCGGCAAATCCGGAATACCGCGATGTGCTCGACTAGCATCACTGCGAAAGTCGGGAAGCAATCGCCATGCCGACCCCCGGAGATGTCCGTGCACGACCCTCCCGACACCTCTGCGAACGCGGTCAGGGCCTTCGAGGCCGACCCCCTGGTCCGCATCCGCGGGCTGGTCAAGCGGTTCGGCGGGACCCTCGCACTGGACGGGGTGGACCTCGACGTCCGGGCCGGCAGCGTTCTCGCCCTGCTCGGCCCCAACGGTGCCGGGAAGTCCACGCTCATCAGGGTGCTGGCGGGCGTCCACCACGCCGATGCGGGCCGGATCACGGTGGACGGGCATCCGCTCGGCAGTCACAGCGCCTCCCGCAGCATGTCCTTCATCCACCAGGACCTCGGGCTCGTGGAGTGGATGACGATCGCCGAGAACTTCGCCCTGACCATCGGATATGCGCGGCGCGCCGGACTGATCTCCTGGCAGCGGACCCGGGAGCAGTGCGCCGACGCTCTGGGAACCGTCGCCGGACACCTCGATCCCGACACGCCGATCGCCCGGCTCGGCCCCGCAGAACGCTCGCTGGTCGCCATCGCCCGCGCCCTGGCGGCCCGCGCGAAGCTCGTCGTCCTCGACGAGCCGACCGCCCGTCTTCCCGCCGCGGACTGTGCCCGGCTCTTCCGCGTCCTGCACGCCCTGCGCGACCGGGGGCACGGCATCCTCTACGTCACTCATCGCCTGGACGAGGTGTACAAGGTCGCGGACGCCTTCGCCGTCCTGCGCGACGGCCGGCTCGTCAGCCACGGCCCGCTTGCGGGCCACAGCCCCGCCCGGCTGATGCACGACATCGTCGGCGAGGAACCGACCCGCCATCGCCCCGTTGCCGGCCCCGCGGGCGGCCCCGCCGTCCTCGTCCTCGACGGCGCACGGACCGCCGGCACCGGAGCGGTCACCCTCGAACTGAGGGCCGGGGAGGTCCTGGGCCTGGTCGGCCTCTCGGGCGCCGGGCACATGGACCTGGGCCGCGCTCTCGCGGGCGCGCGGCCTCTCCTCGGCGGGCGGGTACTCCTCGGCGGCAGGCCCTACAGCCCTCGCACGGTCGCCGACGCCGTCGCTCGCGGCGTCGGCTTCGTGCCCGGTGACAGACAGCGGGAGGGCTGCGCCGCGGGGCTGACCGTACGTGAGAACCTCATGGCCAATCCCCGTGCGGGAGGTCTGCCCCCACCGCGCTGGATCGGTCCCCGCCGTGAACGCGCCCTGGCCGCGCAGCTGATCGGACGGTTCGCGGTGCAGCCCCGCGACAGCGAGGCCCCCCTCGCCACTCTGTCCGGCGGAAACCAGCAGAAGGTCCTGATCGGCCGGTGGCTGCGGGTCGACCTGCGTCTGCTGATCCTGGAGGAGCCGACCGCGAGCGTGGACGTCGGAGCCAAGGCCGCGGTCTACCGCCTGCTCGACGAGGCGCTGGCCGCCGGCCTCGCGGTCCTGCTCGTCTCGACCGACTTCGAGGAGGTTGCGGACGTGTGCCGCCGCGCCCTGGTGTTCGTCCGCGGATCCGTGACGGCCGAGCTGAGCGGTGCGGGCCTCACGGTCGCGGGGCTGACCCGGGCGGCCTCGGCCCTGCCGGCCTCCGGCACCGCCCCGAACTCATGACCTCCCCGCCCTCGCTCTTCCCACGCCGCTCCCGGCCGCGCCGACGGAGCACGGCCTGGCACCTCGTGAGCGCCTACGGCCTTCTGGTCCTCACCGCCCTGCTCTTCCTGGTCTTCTCCCTCACGCTGCCGCATACCTTTCCCACCCGGGACACCGTCGACTCGATCCTGTCCAACCAGTCGATCCCGGCCGTCCTCGCGCTCGCCGCCATGGTCCCCATCGTGACCGGCTCGTTCGACCTCTCCCTCGGCTACGGCCTCGGCCTGGCGCACGTCATGGTGCTGCAACTCATCGTCAACGACGGATGGCCGTGGCCCTGGGCCTGCCTCGTGGTGCTCGCCGGAGGGGCGGTCGTGGGCGTCCTCAACGGTGTCGTCGTCGAGTTCGGCCGGATCGACTCCTTCATCGCCACCCTCGGAACCGGCAGCATGCTGTACGCCGTGACCGGGTGGGTCACGGGCGGCGGCCGGATCGTCCCGGGCCCGCACGGTCTGCCGGCCGCCTTCACCGGCATCTACGACTCCAGGGTCCTCGGCCTCCCGCTGCCCGCCCTGTACGTGCTCGCCCTCGCCGTCGCCCTCTGGGTGGTGCTGGAGCGGCTGCCGCTCGGCCGGTACCTGTACGTCATCGGTTCCAATCCACGCGCCGCCGATCTGGCCGGCATCCCGACGCGCAGGTACACCGTCTACGCGTTCGCCGCGTCGGGGCTGATCGTCGGCTGCGCGGGGGTGCTGCTGGCAGCTCAGCAGGAGATCGGCAATCCCAGCGTCGGCCTCGACTATCTCCTGCCGGCCTTCGTGGGCGCCCTCCTCGGCTCGACGGCGATCAGACCCGGCCGTCCCAACGCCCTGGGCACGGTCGTCGCCGTCGCCGTGCTCGCCGTCGGCCTCACCGGCATCGGACAGCTGGGTGCCGACTTCTGGACGATCCCCCTGTTCTACGGCGGCACCCTGCTGCTCGCCGTCGGGCTGGCCGGCTACTCCGCCCGCCGGCTGCGCACCGGGGCCGACGCGGCCCGCGATGCGCCGGCCGCAGCGCAGCAGCCGCCGTCGGCGCCCGGAGGCGGAACCGCCGACATTCCTCCATGACCTGCACCAGGGCCGGACCCCGGACACCGGCCGCGCCCTGACGCTCGCCCCTCCGCGAGGAGCACCCGTGCACCCAATCCGCAAGGCCACCCCCCGCGCCGTCACTGCCCGGTCCGTCGCGATCGCGCTGCTGGTCGCGGCAACCGCCTTCACCGGCTGCGGGCGCGGCTCGTCGAACGGCCCCACGCCGTCCACCAACGGCCCGGGCGGCTGCCCCGCGGTCCAGACCGGGTCCCAGGCCGCCGTCGCACGAGCGGAGCAGACCGACACCGCCTGGAACGGGCCGACCAGCGGCCCAGCGGCGGTGTCCGGCAAGACGATCGTCTACGTCGCCCAGACCATGACCAACCCCGGAGTCGCAGGCGTCGTAAACGGCGTGCGGGACGCCGCGAGAGTCATCGGCTGGAACGTCCGGGTGATCGACGGTGGCGGCAGCCCCGCCGGCATCCAGGCCGCCATGAGCGAGGCCGTGGCTCTCAGACCCTCGGGCATCGTCATCGGCGGCTTCGATCCTGGTTCGACCTCGCAGCAGGTCGCTCAGGCCAACGCGGCCGGCATCCCTCTCATCGGCTGGCACGCGGTCGCTTCCCCCGGCCCCAGCAGGCGGCCAGAGCTGTTCACCAACGTCACCACCCGGGTCGAGGACGTGGCCCGCATCAGCGCGCAGTGGATCATTTCGCTCTCCAACGGCCGGGCCGGGGTCGTGCTCATCAGCGACGCCTCGATCCCCTTCGCGAGGAAGAAGTCCGATCTGATCAGAAAGGAACTCGCCACCTGTTCCGGCGTGCGGCTGCTCGCGTACGAGAACATCCCGATCCCGGACGCGAGCAGCCGCACCCCGCGTGAGATCTCCACCCTCCTCTCCCGCTTCCAGAGCAGGTGGACGTACTCCGTCGCCATCAACGACCTGTACTTCGCCGACGCCGCCCCCGCCTTCCGGGCCGCCGGCAGGCCGTCGGCGGGCCCGCCTTTCAACATCGGCGCCGGCGACGGTGACCCGTCCGCCTTCCAGCGCATCAACGACAGGCAGTACCAGGCCGCCACCGTTCCCGAGCCGCTGTCGCAGCAGGGCTGGCAGATCGTCGACGAGTTCAACCGCGCCTTCTCCGCTCGTCCCGCCAGCGGCTACGTCGCCCCCGTCCACGTCTCGACCGCCGCCAACAGCGCCGGTGCCACGACCTGGGACCCACCTGGCTACCGGGAGGCGTACCGCAGGATCTGGGGCAGATGAACCTCAGTTGTGTGGTGCCGTGGAGGCCGGGTGGCCGGGAGAGAATGGCCCCATGACGGACAAGAAGGCGGCGACGCTGTCACGCAAGACCTACGAGGCCGAACTGCTGCGGCTGCAGACCGAGTTGGTCAAGATGCAGGAGTGGGTGCGCGCCGAGGGTGCCCGGCTGGTCGTCGTCTTCGAGGGGCGGGACGCGGCCGGAAAGGGGGGCGCCATCCAGCGCGTCACCCAGTACCTCAACCCCCGTGTCGCCCGGATCGTGGCGCTGCCCAAGCCGACGGAGCGCGAGCGCACCCAGTGGTACTTCCAGCGGTACGTCGAGCACCTCCCGGCCGCCGGGGAGCTCGTGCTCTTCGACCGGTCCTGGTACAACCGGGCCGGCGTCGAGCGCGTCATGGGCTTCTGCACCCGGGAAGAGCACCAGCTGTTCCTGCGCCAGTGCCCGATCTTCGAGCGGATGCTGGTCGAGGACGGGATCCTGCTGCGCAAGTACTGGTTCTCGGTGAGCGACGCCGTACAGCAGGAGCGCTTCCAACGCCGCCTGCAGGATCCGCTGCGACGCTGGAAGCTGTCGCCGATGGACCTGGAGTCGATCACCCGTTGGGAGGAGTACTCCCGGGCGAAGGACGAGATGATGGTGCACACCGACATCGCCGAGGCGCCCTGGTACATCGTCGAGAGCGACGACAAGCGGCGCGCCCGGCTGAACATGATGGCCCACCTGCTGTCGTCCGTCCCGTACCACGAGGTGCCGCCACCCGTGCTGGAGCTGCCGCAGCGCCCTCCGGCCACCGGCTACGAACGACCGCCGCGTGACCTGCAGACCTATGTCCCGGACCACGCGGCACACCTGTGAACCCGCCCCCGCCACGGTCCGGGCGGGGGAACGCCGCAGTCCCGGGCCCGTTCAGCCGTCCCACGACCAGTCGGCCACCTCCGGCAGGTCCGTGCCGTGTTCCCGGATCCAGAGGTGGTGCCGCTGCCGGGTGTCCTCCATCCGCTGGCGTACGGCGGCCCCACGCACCGCCAGACCGGGGACGCGGTCGATGACGTCCATCACGAGGCGGTAGCGGTCCAGGTCGTTGCGGACCACCATGTCGAACGGCGTCGTGGTGGTGCCGATCTCCTTGTAGCCGCGCACGTGCAGGTTGTGGTGCCCGGTGCGCCGGTAGGCGAGGCGGTGGATCAGCCACGGATAGCCGTGGTAGGCGAAGAGGACCGGCTTGTCTGCGGTGAAGAGGCCGTCGTACTCGAAGTCGCTCATTCCGTGCGGGTGTTCCTCGCTCGGCAGCAGCCGGGCGATGTCCACGACGTTCACCACGCGCACCGTCAGCTCGGGCAGCTCGCGGCGCAGCAACCGGGCCGCCGCCAGCACCTCCAGTGTGGGCACGTCGCCCGCGCAGGCCAGCACCACATCGGGTTCGCGGGTGCCGTCCTCGGTGCCGGCCCACTCCCAGATGCCGGCGCCGCGCGCGCAGTGGGTCTTCGCCTCTTCCATCGACAGCCAGTCGAAGCAGGGCTGCTTGCCGGCCACGACGACGTTGACGTAGTCGCGGCTGCGCAGCACATGGTCGGCCACCGACAGCAGGGTGTTGGTGTCCGGCGGCAGATAGACCCGTACCGCCTCCGGGCTCTTGTTCAGGATGTGGTCGACGAACCCGGGATCCTGGTGGGAGAAGCCGTTGTGGTCCTGTCGCCACACATGGGAGGTGAGCAGGTAGTTGAGGGAGGCGATGGGGGCACGCCAGGACAGGCGGCGCGTGGTGCGCAGCCATTTGATGTGCTGGTTGACCATCGAGTCGACGATGTGCACGAACGCCTCGTAGCAGGAGAACAGCCCGTGCCGCCCGGTGAGGAGGTAGCCCTCCAGCCAGCCCTGGCAGGTGTGTTCGGAGAGGATCTCCATGACCCGTCCGTGCCGGTCGAGGTGTTCGTCGACGGGCAGGGTCGCGGCCTGCCAGGCCTTGCCGCTGGCGCCGTAGACGGCCTGCAGCCGGTTGGAGGCCGTCTCGTCGGGGCCGACCAGGCGGAAGTCACGGCGGTCGGCGGTGGCCGCCATGACGTCCTGGAGCAGGTCGCCGAGGACACGGGTCGGTTCGTGCAGGGTGGCGCCGGGCTTGTCGACCGCCACGGCGTACCGCTCCAGCGGCGGCAGGGGCAGCTCGCGCACCAGGAGCCCACCGTTGGCGTGCGGGGTGGACCCGAGCCTGTGGGTTCCCTCGGGGACGCAGGCGAGTACGTCCGGGCGTGGGGCGCCGTGCTCGTCGAACAGTTCTTCGGGGCGGTACGACCGCAGCCACTGCTCCAACCGCCGCAGGTGCTCGGGGTTTTCCCGGACGGCGGCGAGCGGCACCTGGTGGGAGCGCCAGGTGCCCTCGACCGGCAGCCCGTCGACCTCGGCGGGGCCGGTCCAGCCCTTCGGCGTACGGAGCACGATCACCGGCCAGCGGGGCCGGTCCGTGGCCCCGCCCTCGCGGGCGGCCCGCTGCAGGGCGGTGATGCGGTCCACGGCGGTGTCCATGGCCGCGGCCATCGCGCGGTGTACGGCGGCCGGGTCGTCGCCGGTGACATGGATGGGATCGTGGCCGTAGCCCCTGAGCAGGTCGTCGAGTTCCGGTTCGGGGAGCCGGGCCAGCACGGTCGGGTTGGCGATCTTGTAGCCGTTGAGGTGCAGGATCGGCAGGACGGCGCCGTCGTGGACCGGGTCGAGGAACTTGTTGGAGTGCCAGGAGGCGGCCAGCGGTCCGGTCTCCGCCTCGCCGTCGCCGATCACACAGGCGACCAGCAGATCCGGATTGTCGAGGGCGGCGCCGTAGGCGTGTGCGAGGGAGTATCCCAGCTCGCCTCCTTCGTGGATCGAGCCCGGGGTCTCCGGCGCGACATGGCTGGGCACCCCGCCCGGGAAGGAGAACTGCTTGAACAGCCGGGCCATGCCCGCGGCGTCCCGGGTGACGTCCGGATAGGTGTCTGTGTACGACCCCTCCAGCCAGGAGTTGGCCAGGACGGCGGGACCCCCGTGGCCCGGTCCCCAGATGCACAGGGCGTTCAGGCCGCGGGCCTTGATCAGGCGGTTGAGGTGGGTGTGCACGAGGTTGAGGCCGGGTGAGGTGCCCCAGTGCCCCAGCAGGCGCGGCTTGACGTGCTCCGGGCGCAGCGGTTGGGTCAGCAAGGGGTTGGCCATGAGGTAGATCTGGCCGACGGAGAGGTAGTTCGCGGCGCGCCAGTGGGCGTCCAGCGTGGCGAGCTCCTCGTCCGTGAGCCCGGCGGGCGCCTGCTGCGTGTCGACGGACATCGGGATTCCTTCCGGATCGGACGGCGGTCGGGGCGTGAACGCGTGCCCGGGCGGGCACACAGCACCCACCATCCGGCGGACCACCGGGTACCCGACAGGGCCGTTCGGTCCACGGCCGGCGGCAAGGCGGTCCCTTCGGACCGGCCCAGGGCTGAGGTCCAGCCCGTACAGCGTCCGTCCTTCTCAGTACAGCGGCCGGCGCAGGGGTGCGCGGGGTGCCCGGCGGGGAGCCGGGCAAGCGTTGAGTTCGATCAGCCGGACGACCCGGTAGCGGTGTGGCCTGAAGGGCTCGTAGAACTCCTCGATCTCGTCGTCCGCCAGCGGCCGGCCGAGCAGGGCCATCCCGGTCATACGGCCGAGGCGGTAGTCGCCCAGCGGCAGCGCGTCGGCGTCGCCGAGAGCCCTGTGACCGACCTGGGCGGCCGTCCAGGTGCCGACGCCGGGCAGCTTGGCCATCAGCTCGTAGGCCCGGGCCGGGTCACCCGCGGCCTGGTCGAGCCGTGCGGCGTGGCGGGCGGTCCGGATGACGGTGCGGGAGCGCTGCAGGTCGACGCCGGCCCGGCGCCATTCCCAGCTCGGGACGGTCCGCCAGACCTCAGGCGCGGGCGGAACCCGCATGCCCACGGGCGCCGGACCGGGCGCCGGCTCCCCGTGGGCCCGGACCAGACGGCTGAAGGACGCGGCGGCGTCCAGGCCGATCACCCGCTGCTCGATGATCGCCGGGACGATCGCTTCGAAGAGGCGGCCGGTACACGGCACACGCAGGCCGGGCATACGCCGGCAGGCGGCCCGGAGGAGCGGATGCCCGGGCCGGAACAGTTCGGGCTGGTCACCCGCGCCCAACTCGGTGCGGATGCCGTCGACGAGCTCGGCGGCCCCGGCTCCCCAGGCATCGATCTGAAGGTCGTCCAGGCGCTGCTGCCGGATGCGGTACGTCACCGGTCCGGAGGCCGTCAGCGCCGAGCGCCACAGGGCGCCGTCAGCCTCGACGCGGTGCGTGGGGTCGTCGTGTCCACGGCGCAGACTCTCCAGGGTCAGCCGCGCGTCCACGGCGAAGCCGGGCTGCCAGTGCAGGGACCGGTCGGGGGCCGGTGCGTGTCTCGCCTGCGTGCGTGAGCGGGAGCCGGTCACAAAGCCATCGTTTCACGAGGGAGGCCGCGGTCGGCCGCCATCGGGCCCAAGCCTGATCACTTCGCGGTGGAGGTCGTCGCACGGGCGCCCGGCGCCGTGCGGTCGGGGGATTCCCGCATCTGGAGGAAGCGGCCGTGCCATGAGTGGTACCAGACCGCGCCGGTGGTCGCGTTGACGGAGAGCATGCCGACGACGTGCTGATCGCGCAGGGTGTGCAGGGTGTAGTAGCCGGGGAACCGATCGGCTTCGGCGGCGTGCAGTCCGGTGTGGTGATCGCTCAGCCACTGGTCGGCGATGCGTACCGCCTGGCCGGGTCCGACTGCCGGTGCGCCGCTGCTGCGGGATGCGCCCATCATTCCGTAGACCGTGTTCCACATCATGGCGGGGCCGAACTCCAGGTGCACGGTGCCGCTCCTGGGGTCGATGAGGACTTCGGTGGCAGGACGGCCGTCGGGGTCGACGAGTTCCGCGTAGTAGCCGTTGCTGAACCGCATGACCTCCCCGACCCGCAGGCCCCACCGGTCGGCGAAGCGTCCCGCGGCACGGTCCGCGTCGGCCGTGCTGCGGACGGGGCCCGCGCGGGCAGCGGCGCCCGTCATCACCCCGGGGCCCGGACGCCATGGCCCGGAACCGACGCCCATGACCCACACGAGCGAGGCGATGAGCGCGGCCACCGCGGCGACCAGCACCGTCAGGAAGAGCCCTCGGCGGGTCAGCCCGGTCATCGGGGCCCCGGCTTGTGGGCGGCGAGGCGTTGGCGCGCCTCGGTGTATGTGTCCGCGTCGATCTCGCCTGTGGCGAAGCGCCGGTCGAGGATCTCCTCCGGCGTCTCTCTCGGTTCCGGAGTCCGGTGGGTGCCCTCGCCACGTGTTGTGGTGCCGTCGCCGCGCGTCGTGGGGTGGTGGGCGAAGCGGATTCCGGCCCACACGGCCACAGCGATCAGCGCGATCCACAGCAACGGCATGAAGGCCATCCACGCCCAGCCGCCATCCCAGTACATCATCGCAGCTCACCTGCCCAGAAGGGGTCCTGCTCCCCACTCTTCCCAGGAGCGGCGAACGGCGGCAGGGGCCCTTCGGCCTCATCGCAGGACCTGTTGGGCACCTGTGTGCCGGGTGCAGGTCGGGCATGACGCGGTTCGCGGCGCCCCGAAATACCCCCGGGGGTACTCGTGCTACCGTCGACATATACCCCGGGGGGTAATTTCACCGGAAGGGAGTCCCCGTGTTCTTCGTCGACACGATCGAGGTGGCCGGGCTCGGCAACCGCAGCTATCTGGCGGGCGGCGAGCGGACGGCCGCGGTGGTCGATCCACCCCGTGACATCGACCAGGTGATCGGCGCCGCCGCACGGCGCGGGGTGCGGATATCCCACGTCGTCGAGACGCACCTCCACAACGACTACGTCACCGGCGGGCTGGAGCTGGCCCGGATCACGGGCGCCACCTACCTCGTCCCCGCCGCTGCCCGGGTCTCGTACGAGCGCGTACCGGTGCACGACGGCGACCGCCACGAGATCGACGCCGACGCCGCACTGGTGCTGCGCGCGATCGCGACGCCCGGCCACACCCCGCACCACACCTCGTACGCGCTGGAGGAGAACGGCACGGCCGTCGCCGTGTTCACCGGCGGCTCACTGCTGATCGGCACCGTGGGCCGGCCCGACCTGGTCGAACCACGGCTGACGGCGGACCTCGCCCGGGCCCAGCACGCCTCCGCGCACCGTCTGGCCACCGAGCTGCCGGACGACGCCGCCGTGCTGCCCACGCACGGCTTCGGCAGCTTCTGCTCGGCCGCCCGGGCGGAGGGCGCGGCCACCACGATCGGCAAGGAGAAGGCGTCCAACACGGCCCTGACCCGTGATGTGGACGGCTTCGTCGCCGATCTGCTCGCCGGTCTCGACGACATTCCCGCGTACTACGCCCACATGGGCCCGGCCAACGCTGCGGGGCCCGCGGCGCTCGACCTCACCCCGCCCGCCCTCGCGGACGCCGACGAGATCGCCGGCCGGCTCGCCGCCGGGGAGTGGGTGGTCGATCTGCGCAACCGGGTCGCCTTCGCGGAAGGGCATGTCGCCGGCTCGTTCAACTTCGAGGCCGAGGGACAGCTCGCCACCTACCTGGCCTGGCTGATCCCGTGGGGCAAGCCGGTGACCCTGCTCGCCGAGTCCGCCGGACAACTCGCCGCCGCCCAGCGCGAGCTGACCCGGGTCGGCATCGACCGCCCGGCCGCCGCGGCCACCGGAGATCCGGCGCGCTGGGCACGGGAGGGCGAAGCTCTCGCCTCGTTCCCGCGGGCCACGTTCGCCGACCTCGCACAGCACTCCGAAGACGGCATCGTCGTACTGGACGTCCGCCGCGACTCGGAGCGGGCGTCGGGCCATGTGGCGGGATCGGTCCACATCCCCGTCCACGTCCTGCACCGCCGCCTCGACGAGGTCCCCGGCGGGCAGGTGTGGGTGCACTGCGCGGGCGGCATGCGCGCCGCCATCGCCGCCTCCCTGCTGGACGCCGTGGGCCGTGACGTCGTCGCGGTCGACGACCGCTTCGAGTCGGCCGAGCGGGCCGGGCTCACCGTCCACACCCCCTGACGACGTCCGCCGCAGCGCATCGCAACCGAGAAGACGAACAGGAGCGAGAACCACGATGAGCCTCTTCGGACGTGGCCGGGGCGGCCCGGCGCGGGTGACCGTGCAGGAGGCCGCCGCCCGCACGGACTGCGCGCGGGCGGCCGGAGTCAGCGGGCCGTCCGTGCTGCTCGACGTACGGGAAGCCCACGAGTGGCAGGCCGGCCACGCCCCCGGCGCGATACACCTGCCCCTCACGGCACTGGCCGCCGGTGCCGGGCTGCCCGCCGAGGCGCAGGCGCGGCCGGTCGTCGTGATCTGCCGTTCGGGCCGACGCTCCCGGCGGGCCGCCGAACTGCTGCGGGCCAGGGGCGTCGAGGCCGTCGACGTCCTCGGCGGCATGCAGGAGTGGGCCGGGGCGGGGCTGCCGGTCGTGGACGCGCGGGGCGGGAACGGAACCGTCGCGTGAGCGCTGTGATACTCGCGCTGATCGCCGGGGCCGTCATCGGCCTCGCGCTCGGCGCCCTGGGCGGCGGAGGCAGTGTGCTGGCCGTACCCGCCCTGATCTATCTGCTCGGATTCACCCCGGTCGCGGCCACCACGGCCAGTCTGGTCATCGTCACCGTCACCTCCGCCACCGCCCTGTCCGTGCACGCCCGCGACGGACAGGTCCGCTGGCGTACGGGGCTGCTGTTCGCGGCGGCCGGGATCGGCCCGGCCGCGCTGGGCGGCGCGCTCGCCGGACGCCTGCCGGCAGCCGCGCTGACCGTGGCCTTCGCCGTGGTCGCGGCCGTAGCCGCGGTACGCATGCTCAGGCCCCGCTCCGACGCGGACAGCACCGTCCACGTACGGCAGGGGCGGGCGGCGGCCGCGGGAGCCGGACTGGGTGCGGTCACCGGCGTGCTCGGCGTGGGCGGCGGCTTCCTCGCGGTCCCCGCCCTGGTCAACGTCCTCGGCATGCGGATGCGGGCGGCCGTGGGCACGAGTCTGCTCGTCATCACCGTCAACTCACTGGCGGCGCTGGCGATGCGCGCCGGTACGGCCGACGGCCTGGACTGGTCGGTCATCGGACCGTTCGCCGGGGCGGCGATCCTGGGCGCCTGGGACGGCAAACGCCTGTCGGCGAAGCTTTCCGGGCACACCCTGCAGCGGGTCTTCGCTCTCGTCCTGCTGGCGGTGGCGGGCTTCATGCTGGTCGATGCGGCGGTGGGATGACCGCCCGACCGCCTTTCCCTACGCCAGCGACAGGAACAGCTTCTCCAGCCGCGCGCGCATCGCCTCGGTGTCCTCGCCGTTCTTGCGGCCCGATTCGATGTCGGCCACACACTGCTGCAGTCCGGTGGCGATGATCGCGAACCCGGCCCGGTCGAGTGCCCGCGAGGCGGCGGCCAGCTGCGTGACGACGTCCTCGCAGTCCCGCCCCTCCTCGATCATCCGGATCACGCCGGAGATCTGGCCCTGCGCACGCCGCAGCCGGTTCAGCACGGCCCTCAGGGACGCGCCCTCAAGCTCCAGTTCCACGCTCACTCCTCGAAAAATACCCCTAGGGGTACTGTACGTCCCGGTTCGGGACGGCGGCGACCATCAAGGATCACATCTGCCATGACCACCACTCCCCTCACCCTCGACACCGACCAGGCCCGCGCCCGGCTGGACGAACTCACCGTCATCGATGTGCGCACCCCCGGCGAGTACGCCTCCGGCCACCTGCCCGGCGCCCTCAACATCCCTCTGGACCGGATCCGGCGCGCGCTGCCCGAGCTACGGCACGCCGCCGGACGCGGCGACGTCCTCGTGGTGTGTGCCTCCGGCGCCCGCTCTGAGAGGGCGCGCCGGCTGCTGGCCGAGGAGGGCATTCCGACGGCCACCCTCACCGGCGGCACCAGCGCCTGGGCCGGCGATGGACACGAACTGCACCGGCCGGCCGCCTGCGACACGCGGGCCGGCTGGAGCATGGAGCGGCAGGTGCGCTTCACCGCGGGCACGGTGGTACTTCTGGGCCTGCTCCTCGGCCTGCTGGTGCATCCGGCCTTCCAGATCCTCTCGGCCGGTATCGCGGGCGGCCTCGTCTTCTCCGCGCTCACCGACACCTGCGGCATGGCCGTGGCACTGGGCATGCTGCCGCACAACCGTCCCCGCCCGGCGGACCTCGCCGCGACGCTCGCCGCACTGCGCCGAGGCTGAGCGCCGCCGCCCTGACAGGTGGGACGACCGGGAGCCGCACGGAGGCGACACGGCACGGCCGACTCCCTTGTCAGGAAGTGCCGTTGCGCAGCCGGGCGTCGGCGGGCTGCTCGGCCGCGCCGACCCGCTGAAGAAGCAGGCGGGCCAGTCCGCGAGCCTCGTCCGGGGTGAGTGCCGCCCAGACTCCCGGTTCGCCACCCTGGTCCTCCCCCACGTCCAGGGCGATCCGGCTGACCGGCCGGTCCGGGTGTCCGAGCAGCAGGCACCGCACTTCGATCCTGCGTCCGCACCTGGTCACCAGGAGGGTCTCGTCGGTTCGGCTCCCGTCGTTCGTGCACAGCCGCTCGTCCGCTGCCGTCGCCATCGGGCTCACACTCCTCCGCCGCGCGATTCCGTCCCCCGCGGCCCCTATACCCGCCGGGGTATCAGAAACAGCGCTTCCTGCGCGGGAGTTGTTCCCTCTCGGCCCTCTCGGCCCTCTCGAGGGACTCAGTGGTGGATCGCGGTGCCTCGGCTTCGGGCGGGGCACCGCGTGGTGCTGTCAGCCGAACAGACTGCGCACCCTGATCGTTTCGACGTGCCGCCACGAGCCGCCCGGCAGCAGCAGCCAGTCGCCCTTCGTCGACGAGGCCCTGCGGACGACGGCGGTCCGTTCCGCCCTGCGCGTCGGCAGCCGGGAGCCACAGCCCTTCGCCTTGGCCCGTGGCCGGGCCCGTGCCCCCTTGCTCATGGCTCCTCCCGCGACATGAGGCGCGGTACGTCACCCGCGTTCGTCTGCATGAGCACCCACTCCCCGAATATCATCGTCCTTTTCTCAGCGGATCGCCCTCGGACGGCACAGCGCGGGCCCGCTGCACGCACTGATCGCTGCACCCGGGACGCGTTGCCCTGGCGAGAACGCGGGACCGCGTGCAGCGTGGAGAGGAAGGTGGCCGATCGACGGGGTGGGAGAGCCGTAGGAGAGGTGGGACACATGGACAGGGATGCCTCCGAGCCCCGGGTGGTCGTCGGTGTCGACGGATCGCCGTCCTCGTACGAGGCCCTGCGCTGGGCCGTCCGGTACGCGGGCTTCATCGGCGCCACCGTGGACGCGGTCGCGGTGTGGGAACTGCCGGGCCGCTACGGCTGGTCGGCGCCCGCCGTGGACATGGACGTCGACGCGGAGGAGGCCCGGCAGCGGGTGCGGAAGGAGCTGACCGACGTGCTCGGCGCGGACGCGGCCGACTCGGTCCGCAGTCATGTGGTGCACGGCAACGCCGCCGACGTGCTGCTGCGGGCCGCCGAGGGAGCCGAGGCCCTGGTGGTCGGCAGCCGGGGCCGGGGCGGATTCGCCGCCGCCCTGCTCGGCTCGGTCAGCCAGCATGTGTCGCAGCACGCGAGCTGCCCGGTCGTGATCGTGCACGCTCAGAAGCAGTGACCCGGTGTCCGACCAGCACCGACGTCATCCACCCGTCCCATGGGCTCTCATACGACGTCCAGCACGTCGGCGACGGGCCGACGGGGACTCGGACGGCCTTCGGGCCCGTAGCCGAGCCGGATGACCATCTGGACGTGCGCCATGGCCGAGACGGGGTCGCGGACCGCCCATCGCAGCTCGGCCCACTCCAGGGGCTGTGACGTCAGCGAGGCGACCAGCCCGTCCGTCGTGGCCTGGAGCAGGACCCGCTCCAGCGCCTGGCCCGCGCGCAGCCAGTCCACCGGCCGGTCGTGGGCGGTGCCCAGCAGGCCGATCTGCGGGTTGCGTTCGAAGGCCGCCCAGCTGCGGCCGGGCACGGCACGACCCGCGGCGAAATCGCGTACCGGAGCGGCAGCCCGGCGGCTGCGCGGCCCCAACGCCTCGGCGGGGATGCCGTCCGAGGCCGCAGTGCCGCTCGTCGGTTCCGTCGGTTCCGTTCTGGTCCAGCGGGCCGTCTCACCCCGTACACGGGGATCCAGCGCCTCCCGGCCCTCGGCGTCCTGCACCAGCTCCAGGAGCGACACCACATGCCACGGGCCCGGGAACAGCAGCTCCGCTCCCTCGGCGCGGGCCGCCTCGCACAACCGGTCCTTCAGCGCGCCCGGTATCCCCTCCTCGCGGTAGGGATGACGGCTGGAGTGCCGGCGGCGGATCGCCGGCTGCAGCACGGCGAGGGCCTGATCGGGCTGAGCCCGGCCGCCGCCGAGGTCCAGTTCGGCCAGCAGCAACGGATCGGCCGGGTCGGGGAGCAGCCGGACCACCGGGTCCAGGCCGGCCGCGGCGGCGGCCACGCGCAGGTTGAGCAGCGCCGCGCCACATCCGAGGTGCAGGCCGCGGTTGTCCGGATCGGTTCGCGGCAGGGCGCGCTCCGGGTCGGCGTAGAGGCGAAGGACACCGCTGTCGCGCCGGTAGCGGAAGTGCCAGGGCTGTGCGTTGTGCAGTGAGGGGGCTGCCTCGGCGTCGGCCACGAGGGCGGTGATGTCGTACGTGGCGAGGGGTGGCGTGATCACGATGGCCTCCCTGGGGTTGCTGGCCCGACCGCCGCGCGTCGCGGGTGACGACCCGCACCGTGCCGCGGGACGGCATACGAGCCTGTCTCCAGCCTGGGTGGCGCTCCCTGTCCGCGACAGGGGCCGCCCGGACCCGACCCGGGGCCGAGTGGGCCCCTCGGGCGACCGGCACCGTGCGCCCCGGCCGTCGGACGACATCGTCGCATCGCGGGCACGCGCGGCCGGGTGGTACTCGCTGCCGGCGAACCCGGCACGAGCGGCATTGCGACCGGCTTCGCGGTCCGCGAGCTGCCGACGGTCCGCGGCCGCGGCCCTCCTGGTCGTCGAGGTGGCCGCCGGTTGCGCGGATGCTCAGGTCCGCTTCGGTGGAACGACGAGGACTGGGCAGCGGGCGTAGTGCAGCACTCCCTGGCTGACCGAGCCCAGCAGCATCCCCGTGAAGCCACCGTGCCCTCGCGTACCCACGACCAGGCCCAGAGCGTCGGCGGAGGCGTCGGTGAGGGCCTGCACCGGATGCCCGACGGCCAGTTCGTGCCGCAGATCCACGTCGGGATAGCGGGCATGGCGACCGGCCACGGTCTCCGAGAGCAGCCGCCGGCACTGCTGCTGAACTCCGTACTCGTCGAAGATCCTCAGCGGTCCCGGCTCCCAGACATACAGTGCCCGCACCTCGGCACCGCGCAGTGAGGCCTCCTCGAACGCCAGGTCCACGGCGGCGGTCGAGTGCTCACTGCCATCGACGCCGACGACGTAGAACGCGGGCTCCCGGGCGGCGTGCTCCGCTTCCGGCACTACCACCACGGGGCAGTGCGCCCGGGCCATCAGGGGCAGGGCGACCGCAGCGGAGCCGAACACCTCCTGCGCCCGGCTGAGGTGCTGCGAGCCGAGCACGACGGCCCTGGCGGTACGGCTCTCCTCGCCCAGCACCCACACGGGGTCGCCTTCGGCGAGTACGGCGTCCACCTCGACCTCGGGATGCCGGTCCGCGACGAAGTCCACGGCCTCGGCGAGGACCTGCTTTCCGCTCCGGTGCAGCCCCTCGTTCCACTCCTCCCAGGACGGCGGGACGTCCGGCCTCCGCTGCCCCCTGGTCGGCACACCCTCGGCGCGGACCGGCCGCAGCGGCACCCGCCGGCGGGCCGCCTCGTCGGCCGCCCAGGCCAGCGCCGACCGCCGGGTGGAGTCCGTCTCCACACCGACCACGATCGGCCGGCGCTCACTCGGCCCGGACATGATCGTCTCCAGCCGGGAAGTCGCTTCGCTGTGGCCGTGCGGGCGTGGTCATGGTCCTCGCCTCCTCGCTGCGGTGGCGGGGACCGTGCTGCGGTCCTGCCGCCGCCGTCCGATCCCATGCAAGGCGCGCGTCGTACGAGGTGCCAGGGGCCGTTGGTCCCTGCTTCGGGCAGGTCGGCCTCACCGCCCTTCCTGGTCACCGGGCAAAAGGGACCTTGAGCACCCATGTCATGGGCTGTTCGGCCTCAGCACGGGAGCGTCGGGCGCGCTTCACTGAAAGCAGGCGAAGACCGAGGAGGTACGGCCATGGGCACACTCACCCGCAGGCAGAGGATCCCCTTCCCGGACATGTCGGACTGGTTCGAGACCCTTCCGAGCAAGTTCGCGATGCCCTCCGTCCGAATCGAGGACTACACAGAGAACGACCGCTACATCATGCGTGCCGAGCTTCCCGGCATGTCTGCCGAGGACATCGACGTCGTCGTCGGCGACGGGATGCTGACGGTCAGGGCAGAGCGCACCGAACGGGATGTGGAAAAGCACCACAGCGAGATCCGCTACGGCGCGCTGAGCCGCAGCGTGACGCTGCCGACCGGTGCCGACGAGGACGACGTCACGGCCGACTACACCGACGGCATGCTGACCATCAGCGTGGGCCTGAGCGCCGAGAAGGCGGAGGCCAGGCATGTCGAGATCCGGCACGGCAGCTGACGAATCCGTTCACTCACCGGCGGGCTCGATGCGGGCACGCCGGTGCGTCGCGCTCCGCGGGAACAGCCCTGTCGAGCCGTCGGCCGTCCCCGCAGGCTCGCTGCACGGTTCGCCCTCAGTGGTCCGAGCGTTGCCCGTTGCTCTGCGGCTCCAGGTGGGATGCGAGGACCGCCGCCTGGACCCGGCGCTGGACTCCCAGCTTCGCCAGCATCCGCGAGATGTGGTTCTTGACGGTCTTCTCCGACAGGTACAGCCGCTTGCCGATCTCCCGGTTGGTGAGACCGTCGCCGATCAGGGCGAGGATGTCCCGCTCGCGGGGCGACAGGCTCGCCAGTTCGGACGGCACCGAAGGGGTCTGTGCCGGTTCGGTGCGCAGGGAGCGCATCAGGCGGGCCGTGGTCGCCGGGTCGAGCATCGACTGTCCCGAGGCGACGGTACGCACGGCGGAGACGAGGTCCGAGCCCTTGATCTGCTTCAGCACATAGCCGGAGGCCCCGGCCATGATGGCGTCCAGCAGCGCGTCCTCGTCGTCGAACGAGGTCAGCATCAGACAGGCCAGCTCCGGCATCCCGCTGCGCAGCTCCCGGCAGACCGAGATGCCGTCGCCGTCCGGAAGCCGCACGTCGAGCACGGCGACGTCCGGGCGCAGCGCGGGCCCGCGAGAGAGCGCGTGCTCGGCGGTGTCCGCGTCGCCGACCACGGAGATGTCCGGTTCGGCGTCGAGCAGGTCGGCCAGGCCGCGTCGTACGACCTCGTGGTCGTCCAGCAGGAACACCCGGATCGGATTCTGCTCCGTGAAGGTGCGTGTCTCGGTCATGACGACCTACTCCCTGGTCACTCCCTGATCGTCGCGGGCGAGGTCGAACTGCACGTCCACCACGCCTTCCACGGCCCGCACCAGGCGCGCGGCCACCGGGACCAGCGCGGTGTCGCGGATCCGGCCCGTCAGCGTGACGACTCCGTCGTGCACGTCCACCTGGATCGCCGAGGCCGGCGGGGGGAGAAGGTACGCCACGGTCTCGCGCCGGACCTCCTCGGCGATGGCGTCATCGTCGCGCAGGAAGACCTTGAGCAGGTCGGCGCGACTGACGATGCCCGCCAGCAGTCCGGCCTCGTCCACCACCGGCAGCCTCTTGACCCCCTCGCGTGCCATGATGCGCGCGGCTTCGGCCAGGGTGGCGTTCGCCCGGACCGTGACGGCGGGCGACGACATGAGGTCATCTGCGGTGAGGCCGCCTGCCTTCGCCATGTCGACCGGCCGGCGAAGCCGGAGGTAACCGGCCTCCGGGGCGTCCCGCAGTTCCTCCGTGGGCAGCAGGTCGGCCTCGGAGACCACGCCGACCACCCGGCCCTCGCCCTCGATCACGGGCAGGGCGCTGACCTGCCAGTCCTGCATCAGCTGGACGATCTCCTTGAAGGGGGCGTGCCGCCCCACGGCGGCGACCGTGAGGGTCATGACATCGCTGACGATGTGCGGGATGCCGTACATGGTGACCTCCGTGAGCCGTGGTGGCCGGTCCGTTCTCAGCATGTGCCGGTGCCCGGGACCCGGCCAGGGGCCACCCGTCCCCCAGGTGGGCCGTTCGGCTCCGCGGAAGCGCACGGGGAGGTTCGGGTCCTCGGGGCCTGTCGGTCCCCTGCAGGGACTTGCGGCCTCTCACCCCGCGAGCGCGGCGGCGCCACGCTGGAAACCGGATTCCTCGTGCCGGGAGGTGTACGCGATGACGGGAACGGTCACGGTAGGTCTCGACGGGTCGCCCGAGAGCCGGGCCGCCGCCGAATGGGCGGCGCGCGAAGCAGCGCTGCGCGGTCTGCCGCTCAAGATCGTCCATGTCTGGGAGCCGGTGCCCGAACCCATGGCCCAGGCCCCGCTGCTCGGCGGCGAGACCCAGCAGCACTGGACCGAGGAGGTTCCCCGTGAGGCCGCCGAGGGGCTGCGGCTGCGCCATCCCGGTGTCGAGGTGATCACCGACCGGTTCACCGGGAATCCGGCCCGCGCCCTCACCGAGGCGGCGGACTGCGCCGAGCTGATGGCGCTGGGCTCGCGCGGCTTCGGCGGGCTCGCCGGCTTCATGGTCGGCTCGGTCAGCCTGGCCGTCCTCGCCCACGCCGAACGTCCTGTGGTGCTGGTCCGGGCCGGCGAGCAGGCCGCGGACGAGCACAAGGCGGACCCGGCGGGCGTACCGTCCGCCGCGACCCCCTTCCGGCCCGTCGTCCTCGGCCTCGACATCGCCACCCCCGACGAGACGCTGCTCGGGTTCGCCTTCGACGCCGCCGCCCGCCGAGGCGCGTCCCTCCGGGTCGTGCACGGCTGGAGCGAGCCGCCCACCTCCTTCTACCGTTTCTACGGTGACGCCGAGCTCTACGACGAGCTCGCCCGTGGGCAGGCCAAGGCCCTGACCGAGGTCCTGCGGTCCTGGCGGCAGAAGTTCCCGGACGTGGAAGTGATCGAGGCGAGCCGGTGCGGCGGCGCGGCCCAGGTTCTCGTCGACGCCTCCCGCGAGGCCTCGCTGGTCGTCGTGGGCCGGCGCGTCCGCACCAGCCCGCTCGGCGCCCACATCGGCCATGTCGCGCATGCCGTACTGCACCATGTCGTGGCCCCGGTCGCCGTGGTTCCGCACGACTGATCCTCCGAGAGAGCGGTGAGCACGTTGGACCTTCCGATCGTCGTAGGCGTCGACAGTTCCGAGCCGAGCCTGCGGGCAGTCGACTGGGCGGCCGACGAGGCCGCCCTGCGCGGGGCCCCGCTCCGGCTGGTGTACGCCTCCCTGTGGGACCGCTACGAAGGCGCCCTGCTCGCACAGGAACTCGACAAGCCGCTGGAGGAGGTGATGGCCCGGGACGTCGTCGGTACCGCGGCGGAGCGGGCCCGACACCGCCGGCCGCAGTTGAAGATCACCACCGATGTGCTGCCCGAGGAGCCGGAGCACGGACTCGTACGGGAGAGCGGCACCGCCCTCGCCATGGTGCTGGGGTGTCGTGGCCGCAGCGGCATGGCCGAGGCGCTGCTGGGTTCCGTCAGCCTCGCGGTCGCCGCCCATGCACGGTGCCCGGTGATCGTCCTGCGCGGCAGCCCCGACGGCGGCCCGGACAGCCGGGCTCGCGCCGGGATCAAGGGACGGATCGTGCTCGGGGTGGGCGAGCAGCCGACCGGCTCGGCCGCCGTGCGGTTCGCCGTCGAGGAGGCGTCCCTGCGCGGCGTCCCCCTGGAAGCCGTGCGGGCCTGGCGGCGCCCCGCGCACGCGCACACCGGTCACCAGTTGCTCGTCGGCGAGCCGGCGCACCTCAGGGAGCGGCAGGCCGTCGAGTTGCTGGAGCAGGCCCTTCGCGACGCACCCGCCGGGCTGGAGGTGGACCGCCACACCGTCGAGGGCCACGCCCGCGACGCCCTGATCGCCGTCTCGCGCGCGGCCGACCTGCTCGTCGTCGGCGCCCGGCGCAGGCACGGTCACTTCGGCCTCCAGCTCGGCCGCGTCGCCCACGGGGTGCTCCACCACGCGCCCTGCCCGGTGGCCGTCGTACCGGAACCCGCCTGACGTTCCTGGGGCCGTACACGTGGCTACGGCACATCCCCGAACGCCCCCAGCGGGTGGGCCTCGGCAGCCGTCCGTCGTCCAGGGGGCGCCCCGGCCCCGGACACCGGGGCGGCGACGCCGTACTCCGCTCAGCCCTGGGCCCCCGGCAGCGGCTGAGGGAGTCGTGTGTGCACCTCGAAGACGTCCCCCAGCCCCGTGACCCGCAGGAGCCGCCGGAGGCTCGCGCTCTCCGTGATCAGCCGCAGTCGGCCCCGCCGGGCCAGCGTCCGGTTGCGAGCACGGCACAGGACCCCGATTCCGGCGCAGTCGATGAACGTCACCGGCCGCAGGTCGAGTACCAGGTCGAGCTCGGGGCTGGTGGTGAGCGCGTCGAGCCGTAGCGACAGCGCGGGGGCGGTCAGCACGTCGATCACGCCGTGCAGGGACACGACGGTTGCTCCGCCGGCCACGCGGTGGGCCACGTGCACTTCATGTGCAGTGTGTTGCCCGGCGACATGAGCCGTGTCGTTCTCGGACATGGCACGAGCGAACCGGGCGGGCCCGACGGGGCGGTAGGGCCATCCGGCCCTGACTGCCATCCGTACGGGACACTGCTGGGCCTCACGACGACCGCGGGACGAGGGCCGGACGGCCCAAGCGGCACCACTCCCCCACTCGCGAAGCTGAAAGGGCGGGCCGTTCCGCCATCGTACGAAGAGGCGACGAGGAGCTGCCATGAAGGGCTTCGTTTTCCACGGTCCGGGGCAGGCGTCCTGGCAGGAGGTCCCGGACCCCGCCATCGAGGAGGCCACCGACGCCATCGTGAAGGTCGGCGCCGTGACCATCTGCGGGACGGACCTGCACATCCTCAAGGGCGACGTCCCCGAGGTCCGCTCCGGCACGGTGCTCGGGCACGAGGCGGTCGGCGAGGTCGTCGAGGCCGGCAGCGACGTGCGCACCGTACGGCCGGGGGACCGGGTGCTGGTGTCCTGCATCACCTCGTGCGGCCGGTGCCGGTTCTGCCGGGACGGCTCCTACGGCCAGTGCCGGGGCGGCGGAGGATGGATGCTCGGCCACCTGATCGACGGCACCCAGGCCGAGTACGTCCGCGTGCCCTACGCCGACCTGTCCGTGCATGCGCTGCCCGCCGCCCTGCGCAGCGAGGACGCCGTCCTGCTCGCGGACATCTTCCCGACCTCCTACGAGGTCGGTGTCCTCAACGGGCACGTGCGCCCCGGTGACACGGTCGCCATCGTCGGCGCCGGACCCATCGGACTCGCGGCCGTCGTCACGGCGCGGCTGTTCGCCCCGGAACGGATCATCTCGGTCGACATGACTCCGGCCCGGCTGGAGGTCGCGCGGCGGCTCGGTGCCGACGCCGTCGCCGACGTCCGCGAGGAACCCGCCCAGCTGGTCGCCGATCTGACCGACGGGCTCGGCGCGGACGTGGTCATGGAGGCGGTGGGTGTCCCGGAGAGTTTCGAGCTGTGCACCCGCATGGTCCGTCCCGGCGGGCACGTGGCCAACATCGGCGTGCACGGCAAGCCCGCGACGCTGCACCTCGAAGACCTCTGGATCAAGAACGTGACCATCACGACCGGCCTGGTGGACACCCGCTCCACGCCCACCCTGCTGCGGATGGCCGCCGCCGGCCGGCTGCCGATCCGGCAACTGGTGACCCACACCTTCCCGCTGGACCACATGGAGGAGGCCTACGACGTCTTCTCCCGGGCCGCGGAGACCGGCGCGCTCAAGATCGTGCTCGGCGGCGAGCAGCATGCGGAGGTGGCCGTCCCGGCGGCATGACGGAGACGGGGCGTGACGGTCGTGGCCGAATCGAGGAGAGCGCCCGGCGACCGAGGCCGCGACACCTTCAGCCACCAGCGTCCGGCAGGCGCGCACCCGGGGCGATCGGTTGCCGGATCGCACCTCCGCGCGTCCCGGGAGGGGATACCGTTTGGAGAAACCCATCGGTTCGGAGCCCGGTGCTGATGGGAACTGGAGGACCTGGTGGACGGTACGGAGGAACCGCGCGTACGACTGCCGCAGCTGAAGCTCGACGAGCTGCTGGAGGAGCTGCAGGCCCGGATCAACGCGGCGCGTGGCACGCAGAACCGGGTGCACAGTCTGCTGGAGGCCGTCCTCTCCGTCGGCCGGGAGCTGGACGTGGAGCAGGTCCTGCGCTCCATCGTGGAGGCAGCCGCGGTGCTCGTGGACGCCGAGTACGCCGCCCTCGGCGTCATCGCGCCTGACGGCACCAGGTTGGCCGCCTTCCACACGGTGGGCGTCACCAAGGAGCAGATCGCCGCGATCGGCCCCTTTCCGGAGGGCCACGGCATCCTGGGCGAGCTGATCCGGCACCCGCATCCGCTGCGGATCCCGGAGATCTCCCGGCACCACGCCTCGTACGGCTTTCCGCCGGGCCACCCGCCGATGAAGAGCTTCCTCGGTGTCCCGATCCGGGTCCGCGACCAGGTCTTCGGAAACCTCTACCTGACCGAGAAGCGCGGCAGCGTGGAGTTCGACGAGGAGGACGAGTCGGTGCTGTCCACGCTGGCCGTGGCCGCCGGGGTGGCCATCGACAACGCGCGCCTGTACGAGGACTCCCGGCTGCGCGAGCGATGGCAGCGGGCGAACGCGGAGATCAGCCACAGCCTGATGTCCGGCACCGACCGGGCCGAGTCGCTGGGGCTGATCGCCGAGCGGGCCCGGGAGATCTCGGGCTCGGCCCTGGCGGCCGTCGCCATGCCCATGGAGGGCACGAAGTCGCTCACGGTGGAGATCGCCGTGGGAGTGGACGCGGAGGCACACCGGGGACTGGTGCTGCCCATGGACGCAAGCCTCATGGGGCTGGCGTACACCGCAACCGCACCGGTCACCAGCGGCGATGTCATGCACGATGCACGAATCACCCCCGAGCCGCCGCGTTTCGAGGGGCTCGGCCCCGCCGTGGCCGTCCCGATCGGCACGGGTGAGCGCGGAGTACGTGGCGTGGTCCTGGTGGCCCGCGAAGCCGGCGGGCCCGCCTTCCTCCAGCAGGAGACCGAGTTGCTGCAGGGGTTCGCCGCCCAGGCCGCGATCGCGATGGAGCTGGCCGACCGCAGGCAGGACGCCCAGCAGATCGCGCTGCTGGAGGACCGCGACCGCATCGCCCGGGATCTGCACGACCTCGCCATCCAGCGGCTGTTCGCCACCGGGATGACCCTGCAGAGCGCGGGCCGTTTCATCGAGCACTCCGAGGCATCCGAGCGGGTGCTGCGGGCCGTGGACGACCTCGACGAGACCATCAAGATCATCAGGTCGACGATCTTCGGGCTGCGGTCCCGTGCGGGCACCGCCGACAGCGGCCTGCGAGCGAGGGTCGTCCGCGCGGTCGGCGACGCCGCCCCCGTGCTGGGCTTCGCCCCCAGCGTCCGCATGGAAGGCCTGGTCGACACCGATGTGCCGCCCGAGACCGCCGACCACGTCGTGGCCGTGCTGACCGAGGCCCTCACCAACATCGCCCGGCACGCCCACGCCGACCGGGCCCAGGTGGTGCTGACGGCCGACGGCCGCGAGGTGCGTCTGAGGGTCTCGGACAACGGCGTGGGCATCCCGTCCGGCGGCCGGCGCAGTGGGCTGCTCAACATGGCCGAACGGGCGGAGAACCTCGGCGGACGGCTCGAGGTGACGAGCCCCGAGAGAGGCGGTACCGCACTCGACTGGCACGTCCCGCTGCCCGCCGAGTAGGCCGCGCCCGTCCTCGGCCCCCGCCGCGGAGCGCGCAGGGCCGACGGGGCAGGGGATCGGGACCACTCGGCCCATGCCGCGAACGGATCCGCCGCCGCAGCCTGAAAGTGTCCGCGACGGCACTCACTCCTCTGGAGGACGCCATGAACGGCACTCCGGCCCTCGTGAACGACGTGATGACGCACCGGGTCGTCGCCCTGCGCGCGGGGGCGGCCTTCAAGGACATCGTGAAGGTCATGCGGGAGTGGCAGGTCAGCGCCCTGCCGGTGCTGGACGACGCCGGCCGTGTCGTCGGCGTCGTCTCCGAGGGCGATCTGCTGGCCAAGGAGGAGTACCGGGACGGTGACATCGGCCGGTACGGAGAGATTCGGTACCCCGCCGAGGTCGGTAAGGCGGACGCCGTGACCGCGGGCGAGCTGATGACCGCCCCGGCCGTCACCGTGGCGCCCGACGCGACGCTCGCCCACGCCGCGCGCCTCATGGCCCGCACCGGGGTCAAGCGGCTGCCGGTCGTCGGCCGTGACGGTACTCTGCGTGGCATCGTCAGCCGCTCCGACCTGCTGAAGGTCTTTCTGCGGGACGACGAGGAGATCGCCGAGGAGATCGGGCGCGAGGTCGTCGTACGCCTCTTCGGCCCGCGCACCGCCACGGTCCGGGTGGAGGTGCATGACGGTGTCGTCACGCTGGCCGGGCGGGTTCGTGAAACAGCCCTGATCCCGGTCGCTGCGCGGCTCGCACGGGCCGTGGCGGGCGTGGTGGACGTGCACTGCGCGCTGGCCGGACCGCCCCGCCGTCCGGTCCTCGACCCCGACCTCCCCGAGGCCGGCCGGGTGCACACGCCCTGAGGGACGGCGTCGGCCGGGCGACAGGATGCGGCCGTCGGTCGACGGCCGCGTATCTCACTCGGCGTCGGCCGCGGTGAGCCTGCAGTCCACGCCCACGACACCCTCCACACCGCGCGCCAGGCGTGCGGCGAGCGGAATCCGTGCGCCGTCCTGCACCCGCCCGGTCAGGGTCACGACGCCTTCGGTGACCATGACGTGGACCGGCTCGACCGGGGCCGGGAAGAGCGGGTCAATGACATTGCGCCGGATCTCGTCGGCCAGGTCGTTGTCCGGCCGCAGGAACACTTTCAGCAGGTCCCCGCGGCTGACCACGCCTTCCAGCACGCCCTCTGCGTTCACGACGGGCAGCCGCTTGACGTGCCGCAGCGCCATGATGCGTGCGGCCTCGGCCAGCGTGGCGTCGGCGTGCACGGTGACGGCCGGTGTGCTCATCACTTCGTCGGCGCACACGGCTCCCGCCTTGGCGAGGTCCGACAGCCGGTGCAGCTGTGTGAACCGGTCCGGATCGCTGTCCCGGAACTCCTCCTTGAGCAGCAGGTCCGCCTCGGACACCACGCCGACCACCCGGCCGTCGCCCTCCAGCACCGGCAGGGCACTGACCTGCCACTGCTCCATGCGCTCGACGATGTCCTTGAACGGAGCCTTGCGGCCCACGGCGACGACGGCTCGCGTCATCACGTCGCTCACCCGGTGCGGGCTGCTGTCCATGGCGTTCTCCTCACAGAACCGGGGTCACGTCAGATCACCGCTGCCGTAGGGGGCGTAGAGGTCGAGCAACCGGACCCGGGAGGCATGCAGCCGTTGGGCGACCACGCGTCCGACCCAGCCGGCCATCGCCCGGCCGAACCCGGGGTCCTCGGTGCACATCGCCCGCACGGCCCCGGCGTCGAACTCCCAGGCACGCACCGGGCTCAGGGCCTCGCCGCCCAGGTGCCACAGGTACGGCGGGATGTGCCAGGACCAGCCGATCAGCTCGCCCGTCCCGAGGGTCTCGACGAGGGCGGCCCGGCGGCCCGGTACGTGCAGGTCGAGGGCGACGGTGCCGGTGCGCACGATCCAGAACCGGTCGGCGCGCCGGCCCTCTTCGAACAGGCGGGACCCGGCCTGGAAGGAGACCTCGTGGGCCTGGCGCATCAGCTGTTCGCGGTAAACGGGTTCCAGAGCCGCGCTCATGGTGGTGGAGGTCATCGCACCGGCTCCCTTCGTGGCCTCTGCTCCCAGCGTGGTCGCGTCCGGCCGGGGCCGCCACCGGCCACTCGGGCCGGGCCTGGGGTCCTTCGGCCCGAGCCCGTCCCCGGCGCGGCAGCCGATGGTCAGGGTGGGTTCTCCCTCCGGTCGCTTCACCTGTGGAGGCGGCGCTCGTGCAGCGCCGCCGCGTACACGTCCGCCGTCGTCGCCGCGGCCGTGTCCCAGCCGAAGCGACGGGCGTGCCGGGCCGCGGCCGCGCCCATCCGGGCGGAAAGTGACGGGTCGTCGGCGAAGGCGCACAGCGCCCGTGCGTAGTCCACCGGATCGTGCCCTCGTACGAGAACGCCGCTCACGCCGTTTCTCACCGCCACCGGAAGACCGCCCACCTCGGCGGCGATCACCGGTGTGCCGCAGGCCTGTGCCTCGATCGCGACGAGGCCGAAGGACTCGCTGTAGGACGGCATGACCAGAACGGACGCCGCCCGGTACCAGTCGGCGAGCCGGTCCTGGCCGACCGGCGGGCGGAACAGGACGACGTCGGAGATGCCGAGCCCGGCCGCCAGCTTCTGCAGTCCTTCCGGCTTGGCCAGACCGCTGCCGCTCGGCCCGCCCACCACGGGCACCCTGATCCGCTCGCGGAGCCGTGGCCGGTCCGCGAGCAGCCTGGCCACCGAGCGCAGCAGGATGTCGGGCGCCTTCAGCGGCTGTATGCGGCCGGCGAAGAGCGGGATCAGGGCGTCCTGCGGGAGGCCGAGGCGGGCCCGGGCGGCGGCCCGGCCGGCCGCGATGCCGGACGTGTCGGGCCGGAACCGCTCCAGGTCGACCCCCGGGTGGACGACGGCGACCCGGTCGGTGTCGGCGTCGTAATGGCGCAGGAGTTCCTCCGCCTCCCGCTCGGTGTTCGCTATCAACCGGTCGGCGGCCCGTACGACTTGTGTCTCGCCGGTCACGCGGTTCGTGGGCTCGGGGGTGTCTCCCACGGCGAGGGAGGCGTTCTTGACCTTGGCCATGGTGTGCATGGCGTGCACCAGCGGGACGCCCCAGCGTTCGGCGGCGAGGCGGCCGACGTGGCCGGAGAGCCAGTAGTGCGAGTGGAGCAGGTCGTAGTGACCGGGGCGGTGGTCGGCCCAGGCCTGCGTCACCCCGTGCGCGAAGGCGCAGAGCTGGGCGGGAAGGTCCTCCTTGGCCAGGCCCTCGTAGGGTCCGGCGGTCACGTGCCGTACCAGGACTCCTGGTGCCAGTTCGACGCTGGGCGGGAGTGCGGCGGAGGTGGCCCGCGTGAAGATCTCCACCTCGATGTCGATGGCGGCGAGGCGCTTGGCGAGCTCGACGATGTAGACGTTCATCCCGCCGGCGTCGCTGGTGCCCGGCTGGTGCAGCGGTGAAGTGTGCACGCTGAGCATCGCGATGCGCCGGGGCCGGCTGTGCGCGCCGGACGGCCGCGGCCTGGGCGGGCCGATGCGCAGCACACTTCCCCGCTCGGTGACCGGTGCCATCGCCTCACTCCCGGTCCTGTAGCTGCTGGTTGCCGAAGTCGTGACGTCCCGGGGCGTCGGCCCGGCGCTCCGCGTGGATCGGCCTGCTCCTGCGCGAACCGGCCTCCTCAGCACTCGATGACATTGACGGCGAGTCCGCCGCGGGCGGTCTCCTTGTACTTGACCTTCATGTCGGCGCCGGTCTCCTTCATGGTCTTGATGACCTTGTCGAGCGAGACGTGGTGGCGGCCGTCGCCACGCAGGGCCATCCGGGCGGCGGTCACGGCCTTGACCGCGGCCATGCCGTTGCGTTCGATGCACGGGATCTGGACGAGGCCGCCGACCGGGTCGCAGGTCAGGCCGAGGTTGTGCTCCATGCCGATCTCGGCCGCGTTCTCCACCTGCTCCGGGCTGCCGCCCAGCACCTCGGCGAGGCCGCCCGCGGCCATCGAGCAGGCGGAGCCGACCTCGCCCTGGCAGCCGACCTCGGCGCCGGAGATGGAGGCGTTCTCCTTGAAGAGCATGCCGATGGCGCCGGCGGCGAGGAGAAAGCGGACGATGCCGTCCTCGTCGGCGCCGGGGACGAAGTTGATGTAGTAGTGCAGGACCGCCGGGATGATGCCGGCCGCGCCGTTCGTCGGAGCGGTCACGACCCGGCCGCCGGCGGCGTTCTCCTCGTTCACCGCCATTGCGTAGAGCGTCACCCACTCCATCGCCCGGCTCGCCGGGTCGCCCTCGCTGCGCAGTGCCCGGGCCGCCGCCGCGGCCCGCCGGCGGACCTTCAGGCCGCCGGGGAGGATGCCCTCGCGGGACAGGCCGCGGGAGACGCAGCATGCCATGACCCGCCAGATCTCCAGCAGACCCGCGCGGATCTCGTCCTCGCTGCGCCAGGCCTTCTCGTTCTCCAGCATCAGCGCGGAGATGGACAGGCCGGTCTCGCGGGCGAGTCCCAGCAGTTCGTCACCGGTGCGGAACGGGTGGGCCAACTCGCTGTCGTCGGGCTTGATCCGGTCGTGCCCCACGGCATCCTCGTCGACCACGAAGCCGCCGCCGACCGAGTAGTACGTCTTCTCCAGCAGCGGCAGACCGTCGGCGTCGTACGCGAACAGGGTCATTCCGTTGGCGTGGTACGGCAGTGCGCGCCGGCGGTGCAGGATGAGCTGGGTCGAGGCGTCGAAGTCGATCTCGTGGGCGGAGCCGATCTCGGCACCGAGGAGGCGGATACGCCCGGTGGTGCGGATCCGCTCGACGTCCAGGTCGGCCTGGGCGACGTCGACCGTGTGCGGTTCGTTGCCCTCCAGGCCGAGCAGGACGGCCTTGGGGGTGCCGTGTCCGTGGCCGGTCGCGCCGAGGGAGCCGAACAGCTCGGCTCGTACCGCGGCGGTCTGGGCCAGTACGCCGTCCTTCTTCAGCCGGGCGGTGAACATCGCGGCGGCGCGCATCGGGCCGACGGTGTGCGAGCTGGACGGGCCGATGCCGATGGAGAACAGGTCGAAGACGCTGATTGCCACGCCATACTCCATGGGATGGGTGGAGCGTGCCGGGCATCTGCCGGCACGCCCTGGGGGCGGGGTTGTCGGTTACAGGCCTGGGCGGCGAGGGCGCTGGACGGAGGGTCCCCCTCAGCTCATGAAGTGGCGGGCACGGCGGCGGGGGTGAGGGTGCGGCGGAGCCGGTTGAACAGCTTCGGCTGGTTCAGGGAGAGCACCGCGACCGGCGTGTCCTCGCGCCGGTAGACGGCAGTGAAGGAACGGCTGTCCAGGTCGCCGTCGACGACCTGGGGCTCCGCGCCGGGAGCGACGTGTCCGGCGAGTTGAATGCGCACCTGGTACTGGTCGGACCAGAAGTACGGCGCAGTGACCGGGGCGGGGGCCGACACGCCCGAGAGCAGCGTGCGGGCGGCGGTCGTCGCCTGCTCCGTGGCGTTGCTCCAGTGCTCGATGCGCGCGTGCCGCCCGGTGAACGGGTTGGGGCAGCGGGCGACGTCTCCCACGGCGACCACGCCCGGGACGCCGGTGGCACAGCCGGCGTCGCACACCACGCCGTCGTCCACCTGGACGCCGGAACCGGCGAGCCAGTCGGTGGCGGGCCGTACGCCCACCCCGACCACGACGATGTCGGCGGGCAGCACGCGCCCGTCCGTCAGCCGTACGCCGGTCACCCGGCCGGTGCCAGCGAGTCCCGCCACGCCGGTTCCGCACAGCAGGGCGACCCCGTGGTCACTGTGGAGCGAGGAGCACACCAGCCCCATCTCGCGGCCCAGTTGGCGTTCCAGCGGCACGTTCAGCGCTTCGACGACGGTGACGTGGAGCCCGAGCCGGTGGGCGGTGGAGGCCACCTCGGCGCCGATGAAGCCGGCGCCGATGACGACGACGCGCGGCAGACCGTTCAACAGCTCGGCGCGCAGGGCCTGGGCGTCGTCCAGGGTGCGCAGGGTGTGGACGCCGGCCAGTCCGTCCGCACCGGGGAGCGTCCGGGGAGCGGCGCCAGTGGCGACGACGACGCCTTCGGTGCGCACATGCCGCCCTCCGGCCAGAGTGACGGTCCGGGCAGCGGGGTCGAGCCGCACGGCGCGCTCGCCGAGCAGCCACTGCACGTCGAGATCCTCGTATTCGTCCGCGTCGCCGAGCGCGAGCGCGTCGGCGTCGAGATCGCCCTTGAGGAAGTCCTTGGACAGCGGCGGGCGGTCGTAGGGGGCGTGCCGCTCCTCCCCTACGACGACGATCTCGCCGTCGTAGCCCTGTGCGCGCAGCGCGCGGACCGTGCTCAGGCCTGCCAGCGACGCGCCGACGACGGTGATGCTCCTCATGCGGGCTCCCCGAAGAGACTGTCTCGAATGACACAACAACGATCGCTATACGCAACATGCTTTCTGCCCCTTCGGGCCACTGTCAAGGGGACGGGATACACCAGTCCCCTATGGCGAAGAAAATTGCGCATTGCGCAACGGATGGTCACCGAAGCGGGCGGGGGCCGATGTCAGAGGGCAGGCTCGTCCCACTGGTCCAGCAGGGCGTCGCCCATGGCTTCCGCAGGCCCGCCCTCGGCGGTTTCCAGTGACTGTTCGCACCAGATGACCTTGCCGCGAGCGGTGTACCTGACCCCCCAGCGGCGGGCGAACTGGGCCACGAGGAACAGGCCTCGGCCGCCCTCGTCGGTGGTGGCCGCGCGGCGCATGTGCGGTGATGTGCTGCTGCCGTCGGCGACCTCGCAGATCAGACTGTCCTGGCCGAGCAGCAGACGGAGCCGGATGGGTTCGCCGCCGTAGCGGATGGCATTGGTCACCAGTTCGCTGAGGATGAGTTCGGTCGTGTAAGAGATCTCGTCCAGACCCCAGGACTCCAGGCGGCGGGCGCAGGCGGCGCGCAGGGGAGCGATGGCGGCGGGATCGGAGGGCACGTCCCAGTCGGAGACCCGGTCCGGATCCGTGAGCCGGGTGCGGGCGACCAGGAGGGCGATGTCGTCACTGGGACGGTCGGGCAGCAGGGCGTCGAGCACGGCCTGACAGTCCTGGTCCGGTGTCCGGTCGGGTTCGGCCAGGGTGCCGGCGAGGAGCCGGAGGCCGGTGTCGAGGTCGCGGTCACGGTTCTCGAGGAGTCCGTCGGTGTAGAGGGCGAGCCGGGAGCCCTCGGCCAGGTGCAGTTCGGCGGTCTCGACGGGCAGACCGGAACACAGGCCGAGCGGCGGTGAGACGGGAACGTCGGGAAAGGTGACCGTGCCGTGCGGGCCGACGAGGGCCGGCCCCGGATGACCGGCCCGGGCGACGCAGCAGCGGCCGGAGACGGGATCGTAGATCGCGAAAAGGCAGGTGGCACCGGTGATGCCGGCGCCCTGGTCCTCGGCGGTCTCGGTCTCGTCGATCTGTGCGACCAGCTCGTCCAGATGGCCCAGGAGTTCGTCGGGGGACAGATCGAGGGCACAGAAATTGTGGACCGCCGTGCGCAGGCGGCCCATGGTCGCGGCGGCGTGCAGTCCGTGGCCGACGACATCACCGACGACGAGGGCGACCCGGGTCCCGGGCAGGGGGATGACGTCGAACCAGTCCCCGCTCGCCCCGGCCTGAGCGGGGAGGTAGCGGTAGGCCACGTCCAGGGCCGACTGCTGGGGCAGGGCACGGGGCAGGAGGCTGCGTTGCAGGGTGGCCGCCATGGTGTGCTCACGGGTGTAGCGGCGGGCGTTGTCGATCGCGACCGCCGCACGGGCCGCCAACTCCTCGGCGACGGCGAGATCCTCCTCCGTGAACGGATCCGAGTCCGAGCGCCAGAAGTCGGCCACTCCCAACGCGATGTCGCGGGCCTGCAACGGCACGGTGATCAGCGAGCGGATGCCGAAGTCCAGCATGCGCCGCGCGCGCTCGGGGTCCTGCGACCGCCAGCTTCGCGTCGCACGCAGATCGGGCTCCAGCACGGCGTGGCCACGGCGCAGCCCCTGTGCCTGCGGCGTCTCCGGCAGCCAGGTGATCATCTCGTCCACCCGGTACAGCGGATGGTCGTCGCGAATGCCGCGTACGGCCGTACGGTGCATGCCGAGGCTTGCATCGTCCGGTTCCTCACCCCGGCGTACCGCCTCCAACAGCGCGACGCTGGCGAAGTCCGCGAACCTGGGCACGGCGATCTCGGTCAGTTCCTCCGCCGTGCGCACCACGTCGAGTGTGGTACCGATCCGTACCCCGGCGTCGTAGAGCAGTTGCAGACGCTCCCGCGCGATCCGGGCGCGGCCGGCCAGCTCGCGCAGTTCGGTGGTGTCCCGCAGGGTCGCCACGCTGCCGCCCGGTCCGCCGTGCGGGGCGGTCGGACGCACGTTGACCGCCAGCAGCCGCTCCCCCGCCAGGACCACCTCGTCGCTCACGGCCCGGTCCGAGGCGAGCAGCGTCGCGGCACGCGGGGACAGACCGAGCTCGGTGATGCGCCTGCCCGTCGCGTCCGGGGGCAGATCCAGCAGGCGGCTCGCCTCGTCGTTGGCCAGCTGCAGCCGCTCGTCCCCGTCGATGACGAGCACGCCTTCGCGGACCGAGTGCAGGACCGCGTCGTGGTGCTCGTACATCCGCGTCATCTCGGCCGGTTCCAGACCGTGCGTCTGCCGCCGCAGTCGCCGGCTCACCAGGGCCGATCCGCCCGTGATCAGCACCAGCCCGACGGCGGCGGAACCGAACAGCAGCGGCATCTGCTTCATCACCATGCGGTCCACTCGCTGGACCGAGATGCCGACGGAGACCAGTCCGACGACCTTGCCGTGGCCGTCGGTGACCGGGACCATCGTGTCCACGGCACGGCCGACTCCGGGCGTGTTGTACGTGGCCTGGTGCACCTTGCCCGCCAGCGCGTCGGCGTAGGAGCCGACGACGTGCCTGCCGATGAGGTGCGGGTCGGGGTGGGTCCAGCGGATGCCGGTCGGACTGAACGCGATGACGTAGTTGACCCTGGCCAGTTTCCGGGCCTCCTCCGCGCGCGGCTGCAGCAGTGCGCTGGGGTCGGCGGATTTCATGGCGGCCACCGTCCCCGGGGCGTGCGCGAAGGTCTCGGCGCCTACGAGTGAGCGGGCCCGGGCCGCCTGCAGGCTGGAGTTGCGGGCCTGCAGCCACAGGGCCACCACCGCGGCGACGACGAGGAGCAGCACGACCCCCACCTGGAGGATGAGGACCTGGCCGGCGATGCTGTGCGCGTTGAGGACGGAGGGCAGCCGTGCCGGTGGCGGCCGCGAGGCCTGCCCCTCGTCGCTGGGCCCCGCCGCCGGTGCGGTGCCTGGCCTTCGGGTCGCACGCCGTTGCATGGCCATATGTCCAGTATGGGTGGCTGCCCGCAGGACCCGTCCGAAGCGGACCGCAGACGGCGCGAGCCCACCTGCCGGGAGGCCGGGCGGCAGGTGGACGGGCGGAACCGGGTGGGCGGGGTCAGCGGGCGGGGCGGACGTCGAGCCTGTCCTGCAGCCAGGTGTGGAAGGCACCGATGTGGTGCTCGCTGGGCACCAGCACGCCTCCCTTGGCGTAGGCCCGCGAGCTCATGCCCGGCTGGGTTCGTTCACATGCGTCGAAGTCCTGCTGGTTGACGCGGTGGAACAGCTCCACCGAGCGGTCCACGTCCTTGCCGCTCTCCACCACGTGCGGCAGGTACAGCCAGTCGCACTCCACCACCGTGCGGTCGGCCGCCAGCGGGTACATCCGGTGGAAGATCACGTGGTCCGGCACCAGGTTGATGAACACCTGCGGCTTGACCGTGATCGCGTAGTACCGGCGGTCCTGGCCCTCGGCGACGCCCGGGATACGGTCCAGGCCCTCGCCGCCGTCGACCGTGAAGCCCTTGACCTCCTCACCGAACTCCGCGCCGTGGCCGACGTAGTACTGCGCCGCGTAGCCGTCGGCGAACTCCGGCAGTACCTCGGTCAGTTCGGGGTGAATGGTCGCGCAGTGGTAGCACTCCATGAAGTTCTCGATGATCAGCTTCCAGTTGGCCTGCACGTCGTACGTGATCCGCCGGCCGACCTGCAGATCCTCGATGCCGTAGTTCTCGATCGACTCGGTGTCGCCGAGCCGCTCGACCACCGCGCCGATCACGTCCTGCTCGAAGGACGGCGGGGTGTCGGCCAGGCACACCCACACATAGCCGAGCCATTCACGGACATGCACGTTGATCAGGCCGTACTCGGTGCGGTCGATGTCCGGCATGGACGTGAGGTTCGGCGCCGCGACCAGCTTGCCGTCCAGGCCGTAGGTCCAGGCGTGGTACGGGCACTGGAACGCGCGCTTGACCTCGCCGGACTCCTCCAGGCAGAGCTTCGCGCCGCGGTGCCGACAGATGTTCAGGAACGCCTTGACCGAGCCGTCCCGGGAGCGGGATACCAACACGCTCTCGCGGCCCACCTGGACGGTGCGGAACTGGCCCGGCTTCGCCAGCTCCGAGGCGCGGGCCACGCAGAACCACATGGCCTCGAAGATGCGGTCCTGCTCCAGGGCGAAGACCTCGGGATCGGTGTAGTACTCCCCGGACAGCGTGGCGATCAGGCTGGGGGGAAGGCTGGTCGTGGTCATGGTCATCACCTCGGAATGTGTCAGACGCGCACGCGGCGCGGGTCGAAAAGGGCGATGGGGTGCTCGGTGGTGCCCTGGATGGCCAGGTCGGCGATGATCTCGCCGATCACGGGCACGAACTTGAAGCCGTGCCCGGAGAAACCGCAGGCCACGGTCACCTGCGGGTGGTCCGGATGCCGGGCGAGGACGAAGTGCTCGTCGGGGGTGTTGCTGTACATGCAGGCGGAGTTCCGCGAGCCGCTCGGGGCTGGTGGCCACTTCCAGGCCGCCGACCTGCTGGAAGCACCACTGCCCGTCCAGGGTCAGCGTGCTGTACTTCTCGACCGTGTACCGCCCGAACTCGGTCATCGTCCTGGACCCGTTGGTCTGGAAGACCAGTCCGGGGGCGTGCGAGGTGGAGCCGCCCGTGGCGAACAGCGGGCCCTGCTCCAGTACGGTGACGTCCGTCCAGCCGCGTGCGGTCAGTTCGTCGCTGAGTGCGCACCCGACGATGCCGGCGTCGATGATGACCTCCCTTCGGCTGTGCCGCCATGGTCTTCCTCCAGGTTCGTGTCGTGGCGGGCGGCTCAGTGCCCGCGGGCGATCCAGGCGTCGAGCCGGGGGGCTTCGGCTCCGATCGAGGTGTCGTCGCCATGGCCGGTGTGCACGGTGGTGCCGGCGGGAAGCGTCAGCAGCCGGTCGCGGATGGACGCGATGATGGTGTCGAAGTCGGAGTAGCAGCGGCCGGTGGCGCCGGGGCCGCCCTTGAAGAGGGTGTCGCCGGAGAACAGCGCTCCCAGCTCGGGCACGTACAGGCAGACCGCTCCGGGCGAGTGCCCCGGGGTGTGCAGCACGTGCAGGGCGAGGCCGGCCACGGTCAGCTCCTCGCCGTCGATCAGTTCCCAGTAGCCGGGCTCCCGTGGGGCGTGGGCCGCCTTCCACAGCACCTCGTCGGCCGGGTGCAGCAGGACGGGCGCCCCGGTACGGGCGGCCAGCGCCGGAGCGGCGTTCACGTGGTCGTTGTGGGCGTGGGTGCAGACGACGGCGACCAGGCGCCGCCCTGCGACGGCGGCGGCGTCGTGCGCGGCGTCGATCACGATGACCTCGCGGTCGTCGCCGATCAGCCAGACGTTGTTGTCCACCTCCCAGCTGCGTCCGTCGAGTTCGAGGGTTCCGGAGGTGACCAGGTGCTCGATCCGCGCGGTCACAGGACGACCACCGAGCGCAGGACCTCACCGCGGCGCATCTTGTCGAACGCCGCCTCGACCTCGTCCAGGGCGATCGTCTCGGTGACGAACTCCTGGAGGTCGAAGCGGCCTTGGAGGTAGAGGTCGATCAGGGCGGGAAAGTCACGGGAGGGCAGGCAGTCGCCGTACCAGGAGGACTTCAGCGCCCCGCCGCGGCCGAAGACGTCCAGCAGGGGCAGCTCGACGGTCAGCTCCGGGGTGGGTACGCCGACCAGGACGGCGGTGCCGGCCAGGTCGCGGGCGTAGAAGGCCTGCTTGTAGGTCTCGGGGCGGCCCACCGCGTCCACGACGACGTCGGCGCCGAAGCCGCCGGTGAGGCTGCGGACGGCCTCGACGGCGTCGGTCTTGGAGGAGTCGACGGTGTCGGTGGCGCCGAACCGCTCGGCCCACTTCAGCTTCCGCTCGTCGACGTCCACGGCGATGATGCGGCCGGCACCGGCCACCTTGGCGCCCGCGATCGCGGCCATGCCCACACCGCCGCAGCCGATCACGGCGATCGAGTCCCCGCGGCCGACGCCTCCGGTGTGGACCGCGGCGCCGAACCCGGCCATCACGCCGCAGCCGAGCAGCCCCGCCGCCGCTGCCGAGGCGGTCGGGTCCACCTTGGTGCACTGTCCGGCGGCGACCAGGGTCTTCTCGGCGAAGGCGCCGATGCCCAGGGCCGGGGACAGCGGCGTGCCGTCGATGAGGGTCATCGGCTGGGCGGCGTTGTGTGTGGCGAAGCAGTACCACGGCCTGCCCTTGCGACAGGCACGGCACTTCCCGCACACGGCACGCCAGTTGAGGACGACGAAGTCGCCGGGCGCGACATCCGTGACGCCCTCGCCGACCGCCTCGACCACGCCGGCCGCCTCGTGGCCGAGCAGGTACGGGAACGCGTCGCCGATCCCGCCCTCGCGGTAGTGCAGGTCGGTGTGGCAGACGCCGCAGGCCTGCACCTGCACCAGCGCCTCTCCCGGGCCGGGGTCCGGCACCAGGACGGTCTCCACCGAGACCGGGGCGCCCTTCTTCAGGGCGACGACGGCGCGTACCTCGTGTGTCACTGCCGATCTCCTAGCTGAGGGGAGGCCGAGTGCGGGCTTCGGCCGGTGTTCTGGAGGGAGAAGAGATGTCCGGATCGACGTGCCCGGAGCCTGGGGAAGGCCGAGAACGAGCCGCCACAGATTGTTGCGTATTATGCGATGAGATTCATCATGAGAAACAGTCACACTGTCATGCCTGTGGGTGACCAGTGTCAAGAGGTCGGCGCAGAACGCGTGCGGCGCACGGGCGCCGTCAGGATCGTTCGAGGTCGCGGCGCCTGTCAGCCGTCACGGGCCGGGAGGTTCCGGGCAGGGCACTGGTCTCGGCGAGGGTGCGTCGGGGCCGTCCTTCCGGCTGAGCGTGCAGCGTCTGCGGGAGGTCGCCGCCCTGGTGCGGACCGCAGCCAGGACATCTCCAGCCGGCTCGGCCACCTCGGCCGACCCGGAGGCCGGGTGTTGCGCATGGCGCATCTTCAGGCGCGTTTGTGCACAAGCCTCTTGACCGACCGCCGTCCACACCGGACCATGTTGCGTATCACTCTCATCGTTGCGTATTACGCACTAACGGAGGATGTCATGTCCCCTCGCCCGCAGCCCGGCCGCGAGTTCGTCCTCACCCTCTCGTGCCCCGACCGGGCCGGCCTCGTCCACGCGGTCACCAGCTTTCTCGTGAGCCACTCAGGCAACATCCTCGAAAGCCAGCAGTTCGACGACCGCCTGCAGGACCGCTTCTTCATGCGGGTGCACTTCGAGGTCTCGCATCCGGCCACGTCCCTGGAGCAGCTGCGCACCGACTTCGGCCCGGTCGCCGAGGCGTACCGGATCACCTGGCAGCTGCATGACGCCTCGACGCCGACGCGCGCGCTGATCATGGTGTCGAAGTTCGGCCACTGCCTGAACGACCTGCTCTTCCGCCAGTCCACGGGCTCGCTCAACATCGAGATCCCGGCGATCGTCTCCAACCACCGCGACTTCGAGCCGCTGGCCCGGAACTACGGCATCCCCTTCCACCACATCCCGGTGACCCGGGAGACCAAGGCCGAGGCCGAGGCCCGGCTGCTGGAGCTCGTCGGCGAGCTCGACATCGACCTGGTGGTGCTCGCCCGCTACATGCAGATCCTCTCCGACGACCTGTGCAAGCGGCTCGACGGCCGGGCCATCAACATCCACCACTCGTTCCTGCCGAGCTTCAAGGGCGCCCGGCCGTACGTGCAGGCGCACCAGCGCGGGGTCAAGCTCGTCGGGGCCACGGCGCACTACGTCACCCCCGACCTCGACGAGGGCCCGATCATCGAGCAGGACGTCGTCCGGGTGAACCACTCCCACACCCCGGACGAGCTGGTCACCATGGGCCGCGATGTCGAGGCCCGGGTCCTGTCGCGAGCCGTGCAGTGGCACAGCGAGAGCCGGGTGCTGACCAACGGCAACTGCACGGTCGTCTTCCGCTGACACCGCCGGTCGCACAGCCCGCCAGAACCACCGACGACGACGGCTCCCCTGCCCGCGGAGCCGTCGTATACCCTCCCTCTGCGAACCACGGGACCCAGCGGCCGCCAGTGCGTATAGTTGCGCTATGAGCAACTACACCGCAGATGGCGAAACGACAGCTCCGGCGGTGAGCGGGGTGCAGTCCGTCGACCGCGCCGTCAGCGTCCTGGAGATCCTCGCTCAGCGCGGGGAGGCGGGTGTCAGCGAGGTCGCCGCCGAGATCGACGTCCACAAGTCGACCGCGTTCCGCCTGCTCGGGGCGCTGGAGGCGCGCGGTCTCGTCGAGCAGGCGGGCGAGCGCGGCAAGTACCGGCTCGGCTTCGGGATCGTGCGCCTGGCCGGCGCGGTCACGGGGCGCCTCGACATCACGCAGCAGGGCCGGGAAGTGTGCGAGCGGCTCAGCGAGGAGATCGGCGAGACCGTCAACATCGCCGTCCTGCAGGAGCACTACGCCGTCAACCTCTACCAGGTGCGCGGCCCGGGCGCCGTCGGCACCCACAACTGGGTCGGGCAGCTCACCCCGGTGCACGCCACGTCCAGCGGCAAGATCCTGCTCGCGCACCTGTCGGCGAACGAGCGCGCCGAGGTACTCGCGGCCTCGGGACTGCAGAAGCTCACCCCGCACACCCTGACCGCGAGGACGAAGCTGGAGAAGAACCTCACCGAGGCCCGGGAACGCGGGTACGCGGTGACGCTGGAGGAGCTGGAGGTCGGGCTGCACGCCATGGCGGCCCCGATCCGTTCCCACCACGGCGAGGTCGTCGCCGCCCTCAGCGCCTCCGGTCCCGCGTACCGCTTCACCGAGGAGCGCATGCACGAACTGGCGCCCCTGCTCCTCAAGGGCGCGCAGGAGATCAGCCACCGGATGGGATACGTGGGCTGAGTCGCAACGTCGACGTGCCGGGGAACCGCCGTCACACGCCCAGGCGTTGCAGGGGCAGCGGTGCCGTGGCCGGCGCCTCGGCGCCCCAACGGGCCGTGACCCGTACCGCGTCGAGGGTGGAACCCACGTCGTGCACACGCAGGCACCAGACGCCCTGTGCGGCGGCGAGCACGGACACCGCGGTGGTCGCGGCGTCCCGCAACGGCGCCGGGCGCGGTCGGCCCGTCGTCGGATCGGCCAGCACCTGCCCCAGGAACGACTTGCGGGAGGCGCCCACGAGAACGGGTCGGCCCAGCGCGCGGACCTCCCCCAGCCGGGCCAGCAGCTCCCAGTTGTGCCCGGGCTCCTTGGCGAAGCCCAGCCCCGGATCGACGATCAGGCAGCCGGGCGCGATTCCCGCCTCCAGTGCGGCGTCGATCCTCAGGCGCAGCTCGTCGACCACGTCGGCGACGACGTCGTCGTAGCGGGCGTTCGCCCGCATGCCGGCGGAGTGACCGCGCCAGTGCATCAGGACATACGGCGTGTTCGCCCGGGCCATCAGCGGCAGCATCGCCGGGTCGGCGAGTCCGCCCGAGACGTCGTTGACCATCCGCGCACCGGCGTCGAGGGCATGTGCGGCGACCTCGGCCCGCATGGTGTCGACGCTGACGGTCGCGCCCGCCGCCGCGAGTTCCCGGACGACGGGCAGGACGCGCCGCAGCTCCTCCTCGACCGGTGGGCGAACCGCGCCGGGGCGGGTCGACTCGCCGCCCACGTCCACGATGTCGGCTCCCTGGTCCAGCAGAGCGAGTCCGTGTGCGACGGCAGCCTCCGTGGCGAACGAGCGCCCGCCGTCGGAGAACGAGTCCGGCGTGACGTTCACGACGCCCATGACCAGTGTCCGGCCGGGCCGCGGCAGCCCGTACGGATGAACTTCCGGTGTTCCAGGACGGGTTGACGCTCTGGCGCAGGCGGCGGCGTTCACGGTGACCCCGCCCTCCGCGCCGCCGCCGCGGCCGGCCGTCGGCGCCGGCACAGGAACGGCCGCCCCCGGTGCGCGCCGGGCACGGCCACCGCCACGGTCCTCACGCGCCGCCTCCGCTGATCGCGACGCCTCCGAGCCGGGCGGCGACGCAGGAGGGCGGAAGGTTCGGTGGGGCGTCGGAGAGCTTGACGTAGATCATGCCGTCCTCGACCAGGACCTGGTGGGTGCGCACGGGCAACCGGGCCGGCGGAGCGTCCGCGCTGCCGGTGCGCAGATCGAACTTCGAAGCGTGCAGCGGGCATTCGACCTCGCACCCCTCCAGCCAGCCGTCGGCCAGCGAGGCGTCCTGGTGGGTGCAGGTGTCGTCGATCGCGTAAACCTCGCCGTCCTCGGTGTGGAACACGGCGACAGGCGGGTCGTTCTCGAGCCGGAACGCCTCGCCTCGGGGCAGATCGGCGAGAGGGCACACGGGAATCATCAGGACCACCTCGGTGCGTATTACGAAACTTGATGCGTTTAGCGCAACGTCAGTCTGAGGTGGGCCCTCACCGTTGTCAAGAAGTCGCCCGGGCGTCCTCGATGATGCGCAGGGCAAGGGACTTGGGCGCACCGGTGACCGAGCCGGGCGGGAAGGCGGCGGCCGGCGGCTCGGGCCGACCGGCCCTGGGGCGCAGTCCGCCCCGCACGGTGGAGATTGCGGACCAGGTCAGTGCATCCACGTCCGCGTCGGGAGCGACGGGCGCGGGCAGCACCCGGCAGAGGTTGGCCTGGTAGACCTCGCCGGCCGCGACGTACGCGCGGATGCGCCGCACCCCCGCGGTGTACGCGGCACGGTCGAGGGAGGACGTCCAGTCTCCGGTGGCCGGCCCGGTGGTGGGTACGGAACGGCGGTGGGGGGGGGAGCGGTCGGGTTGGGCCGGGAACAAAAGGGGGGTTCCGCCTCCCTTCCCGGTGGTTTACCATGATTCTAAGGCCGCTGTTAACCACCAAGC
>NZ_JBVIEB010000006.1:0-231209 GCF_055572075.1 Streptomyces sp. NPDC030820 | reverse complement strand
TACCCCCCCCCCCCCCCACCCCCCCCCCCCCCCCCCCCCCCCCCCCCCCCCCCCCCCCTCCCCCCCCACCCCCCCCCCCCCCCCCCCCCCCCCCCCCCCCCCCCCCACCGCCGGGTCATCTCCGCCGCCCTGCCGGGCCGCTCACCGGTATTCGACGGCCGCGTCCAGCAGCCAGTCCGCCAGATAGCCGGCGAAGGAGGAGCGCACCAGGACCCAGAAGCCGGCCCGGGGTTCGTCGCGGGCCACCAGGACGACCTGGGTGCGGGCCAGCGTCGTCTGGGCGCAGCGGCCGGGGCCGAAGGCACGCGGGTGCAGATCCAGCGAGCAGCCGTGGGCCAGCAGGTCGCGGGCCCGGGGTCCGCCGACCAGCAGGGTGGTGCGCTGGGCGGAGACGTCGGTGACGGAGACCGGTTCGTCTCCCGCCGCCGAGCGGATCCGGCTCTCCAGGTCCCGCTCGGTACCGCGCAGGCCCACCACGAGCCATTCGTCGGGGCCGAGCCACACCGCGGTCACGTCCCCCGCGTGCACGACGGTGTCGGGTTCCAGGGGCAGTTGGAGTCCCAGGGCGAGTCCGACGGCGTCCGCGGCCGGGCTCTTGGCGTCGAGACGGACGTTCACCTGGGCCAGGAAGGGGAGTTCGGCCAGGCGGATCGCGCCCCGGGAGGAGCGGGTCGCGGCGGCCAGGCGGTGGGCGGCGTCGCCCAGGGGGCTGCGCTGCCGTGCGGTCAGGGCGGTGTCAGCCATCGCGGCGGGCTCCCTCGGGGTCGTAGAGGACGGGGCTTGCGACGGTCACCGGGACCAGTCGGTCGCCGACGGGTGCGAAGAGACGTTCACCGATCCGGTCCCGGCCTCCCTTGATCAGGGCGAGCGCGAAGGTCCGGCCGAGCGCCGCGCTGCGGTAGCTGGAGGTGACGTGCCCGAGCATCGGCACGGGCGGGGCGGGCAGTTCGCTCTCGGCGACCAGGTGCGTGCCCTCCGGGAGGAAGGCGGCCGGGTCCTCGGGGAGGAGCCCGACGAGGTGCTTGCGGTCGGGGCGTACGGTGTCGGCGCGGGCGTAGGAGCGCTTGCCGATGAAGTCGGGCTTCTTCTTCGACACCGCCCAGCCCATGCCGAGGTCCTGCGGGGTGACCGTGCCGTCGGTGTCCTGGCCGACGATCGGGTAACCCTTCTCCGCGCGCAGCACGTGCATGGTCTCGGTGCCGTACGGCGTGATGCCGTACGGCGCGCCCGCCTCGTACAGCGCCTCCCAGAGCGCGAGCGCGTCCCACGGTGACACGTTGATCTCATAGGCGAGTTCGCCGGAGAAGCTGATCCGGCAGACCCGCGCCTCGATCCCGGCGACGGTGGTGTCCCGCCACGCCATGAACGGGAAGTCGTCGTTGCCGACGGCGAGTCGGGGCGCCAGCGTGCCGAGGACCTCGCGGGACTTCGGGCCGACCAGGGCCACCGTGGCCCACTGCTCGGTGACCGAGGTGCAGTGGACCTGCAGTTCGGGCCACTCGGTCTGCAGCCACTCCTCCATCCAGTCCAGGACGGCCGCCGCGTTGCCGGTCGTGGTGGTGACCAGGAAGCGGTCCTGGGCGAGCCGGATGACCGTGCCGTCGTCGAAGACCATCCCGTCCAGGCGGCACATCACGCCGTAGCGGATCATCCCGACCTTCAGGGTGCCCATCATGTTGGTGTAGAGCCGGTCGAGGAAGAGCGCCGCGTCCGGGCCCTGTACGTCGATCTTGCCGAGGGTGGAGGCGTCCATGAAGGCCACCCCCTCGCGGGCGGCGCGGCACTCGCGCAGCACGGCGGTCTCCATGTCCTCGCCGTCCTGCGGGTAGTACCAGGGCCGCTTCCACTGGCCGACGTTCTCGAACAGGGCGCCGTGCGCCACATGCCACGCGTGCAGGGCCGTCGTGCGGACCGGGTCGCTGAGCGTGCCGCGGTCGCGCCCGGCGAGGGCGGCGAAGGAGACGGGGGTGTACGGCGGCCGGAAGGTGGGCAGGCCGAGCGCGGAGATGTCCACGCCGAGGAGTTCGGCGACGACCCCGCTGGCCAGGACGCCGGCCGTCCGGCCCTGGTCGCCCCCGGTGCCGGCGGTGGTGTAGCGCTTGGTGTGCTCCACCGAGCGCAGGCCCGCGCCGGTCGCCCGCGCCAGGTCGTCGACCGTGACGTCACGCTGGAGGTCGACGAACCGGGGGGCGCCGGTGCCGGTGGGGATGGTGAAGACCTGCATGGGCGGGGTGTACGGCTGTGCGGCCACGGCCGGGAGCGAGGGCGTCTCGGCCGGGTAGCCCTCCGCCTCGACCGCTCGGGCGCCGGCTGCCGCGCCCTGGGCGAGGACCGTGGCCAGGTCGAAGGCGCCGTTCGCGCTGCCCGCGACCTCCACCGCCTGACGGCAGGTGTCCGGGACGAAGGCGCCGAGCACCTCGTCGTGGCGGAGCTTGCCGCCCGCCTGGCTGAACAGGTGCGCGACCGGGTTCCAGCCGCCGGAGACCAGGAGCAGGTCGACGGCGAACTCCCGCTGTCCGGTGGACTGCTGGCCTGCGGCAAACTCCCCGTACGGGGCGACCGTCACGGCGGTGAGCCGGGCCCCGCCCTCCGTGCCGGTGACCGCGTGCCCGGCGAGCACTTCGATCCCGGCGGACCGGGCGCGCTCGGCCCACTCCCCCGGCTCGGGCCGGGTGTCGACGATCGCCGCGATGTCCACGCCGGCGGCCGCCAGGTCGAGTGCGGCGGCGTAGGCGCTGTCGTTCGTGGTGAACACGACCGCGTGCCGGCCGGGCAGCACGGCGTACCGGTGGAGGTACGTCCGGGCCGAGGCCGCCAGCATCACGCCGGGGCGGTCGTTGTCGCCGAACGCCAGCGAGCGCTCGTGGGCGCCGGTGGCGAGTACGACGTGCCGGGCGCGGATCCGCCAGACGCGCTCGCGGGAGACGTTCGCCGGGGCCTCGGCGCCGAGGTGGTTGGTGCGGCGCTCGACGGCGAGGAGGTGGTTGTCGTCGTAGTGGCCGAAGACGGTGGTGCGGCGCAGGACGCGTACTTCGGGGGCGGCTTCGAGCCGGGCGCGCGTCGCTTCGACCCAGTCGAGGTGCCGGCCGGTGCCGAGCAGGCTGCCGCCGAGTTCGGGCTGGTCGTCGGCGAGGATGACGCGGGCGCCGCTGCTCGCCGCCGCCGCTGCCGCCGCGAGCCCGGCCGGGCCCGCGCCGACGACCAGCAGGTCGCAGTGGGCGTGTACGGCGTCGTAGCGGGCGGGGTCCGGTTCGGCGGCGAGGCGGCCCTGGCCCGGGAGGCCGCTCGCGACCAGGCCGTCGTAGAGCTCGACCGTGGTCGCGGGGAGCATCGGCTCCGGGAAGGGGGCCTCGATCTGGACGACCGCGTTGGGTTCCTCCACCCCGGCCGAGAAGATGCCGCGCGGGCGGCCCAGCTTGATACTGGTGGCGGCCTGGATGACGCCGTTGGCGAGAAGGGCGGAGGCGAGGGTGTCGCCCCGGTAGCCCTGGTATTCGGTGCCGTCGAAGGTGAAGGCGAGGGGGGTGTCGCGGTCGATTCGGCCGCCGGTGCGGGTGCGGAATGGTTCGCCTCCGCCGCCCCTACCCGTCCCATCCTGAAGGGGCTCCGCCTCTTCGACCCCGCCAGAGGGCTCCGCCCCCTGGACCCCCGCCGGCCCTGAACGGGCCTTGTCGTCAAACTCCCCCAGAGGGGGTACCCCCAGACGGGCTGACACAGCCGAAGCCTCAGGTCGCTCCACCGTCTCCGGACGCGACTCCCCCACCTTGTAGACGGCGAGGATCTCATTCGTCGCCGTGTTCCGCACCGCGTTGAACCATCGGCGGCAGCCCGCAGCATGGCTCCACCGCTCGGCGAACGGGCCCTTGGGGTTGTCGCGGAAGAACAGGTACCGCGCCCACTCCTCGTCGGTGAGGGCGGCGGGGTCCTCGGGGTAGGGGACGTGGGCCTGGCCACCGTAGTGGAACTCGGCCTCGTCGCGGGGCCCGCACCACGGGCAGGGGATGAGCAGCATGGTTCGGCTCCCTAGTGGGCCACCGCGGCCGCGCCGTGCTCGTCGACGAGCGCGCCGGTGGTGAAACGGTCGAGCGAGAAGGGGGCGTTCAGGGCGTGGGGGGTGTCGTGGGCGATGGTGTGGGCGTAGACCCAGCCGACACCCGGAGTGGCCTTGAAACCACCGGTCCCCCAGCCGCAGTTGAGGTAGAGGTTGTCGACCGGGCTGAGGCCGACGATGGGCGAGGCGTCGGGGCTGACGTCGACGATGCCGCCCCAGGTGCGCAGCACGTGGGCCCGGGCGAAGACCGGGAAGAGTTCCAGGGCGGCCGACATCTGCTCTTCGATGATGTGGAACGCGCCGCGCTGGGTGTAGGAGTTGTAGGCGTCGATGCCCGCGCCCATCACCAGTTCGCCCTTGTGCGCCTGGCTGACGTACACGTGGACCGCATTGGACATGACGACCGTCGGGTGCACCGGCTCCAGGAGCTCCGACACCAGTGCCTGCAACGGGTGGCTCTGGACGGGCAGTTCGACGCCCGCCATGGCGGCGAGGACCGAGGTGTGGCCGGCCGAGCACAGGGCCACCTTGCCCGCGGCGATCGGGCCGAGCGTGGTCTGTACGCCGACCACCCGGCCGCCGACCACGTCCAGTCCGGTGACCTCGCAGTTCTGGATGATGTCGATGCCGGCGGCGTCCGCGGAGCGGGCGAAGCCCCAGGCCACGTAGTCGTGCTTGGCGATGCCGGCGCGCGGCTGGTAGGTGCCGCCGAGAACCGGGTAGCGCACGTCGGGCGAGATGTTGACGATCGGGCAGACCTCTTTGACCTGCTCCGCGTCGAGCCATTCGGCGTCGACGCCGTTGAGCCGGTTGGCCTCGACCCGGCGGACGCTGTCGCGCACGTCCTGCAGGCTGTGGGCGAGGTTCAGCACGCCGCGCTGGGAGAAGAGGATCGGATAGTCCAGCTCCTCCTCCAGGCCCTCCCAGAGCTTGAGCGCGTGCTCGTAGATGCCGGCGCTCTCGTCCCAGAGGTAGTTGGAGCGGATGATCGTGGTGTTGCGAGCCATGTTGCCGCCCGCGAGCCAGCCCTTCTCCAGGACCGCGACATCGGTGATGCCGTGGTTCTTCGCCAGATAGTGGGCCGTGGCCAGGCCGTGGCCGCCGCCGCCCACGATCACCACGTCGTACGACCGCTTCGGCTCGGGGGTGCGCCAGAGCCAGTCCGGGTGGTCGGGCAGGTCGGCGCCGGGGGTGCGGGGGCTCATCGGGCGTCTCCGTCGTGCGAGAGGTGCGGATAGAGCGGGTGCCTGGCGGCCAGCGCCTCGGTGCGGGCGCGCAGTGCGGACACGTCCGGCTCGGGCTGGAGGGCCAGCGCGATCACGTCGGCGACTTCGGCGAAGTCCGCCTCGGTGAAACCCCGGGTGGCCAGGGCCGGGGTGCCGATGCGCAGGCCGGAGGTGACCATGGGCGGGCGCGGGTCGAAGGGGACGGCGTTGCGGTTGACGGTGATGCCGATCTCGTGCAGGAGGTCTTCGGCACGCTTGCCGTCGAGTTCGGAGTCCCGCAGGTCGACGAGGACGAGGTGGACGTCCGTGCCGCCCGTCAGCACCTTCACACCGGCCGCGGCCGCGTCGGGCCGGGTGAGGCGTTCGGCGAGGATGCGGGCGCCGGCCAGGGTGCGGGCCTGGCGTTCGGCGAACGCGGGGGACGCCGCGACCTTGAAGGAGACCGCCTTGGCCGCGATGACGTGCTCCAGCGGGCCGCCCTGCATGCCCGGGAAGACCGCCGAGTTGATCTTCTTGGCGAGGTCGGCGTCATTGGTGAGGATCACCCCGCCGCGGGGACCGCCGAGCGTCTTGTGCGTGGTGGTGGTGACCACGTGCGCGTGCGGGACGGGGCTGGGGTGCAGTCCGGCGGCGACCAGGCCCGCGAAGTGCGCCATGTCGACCATGAGGAGGGCACCGACCTCGTCGGCGATCCGGCGGAAGGCCGCGAAGTCCAGCTGCCTGGGGTACGCCGACCAGCCCGCGATGATCAACTTGGGCCGGTGCTCCTTGGCCAGCCGCTCCACCTCGTCCATGTCGACGAGGTTGTCCGCCTCGGAGACGTGGTACGGCACGACGTTGAGCATCTTGCCGCTGTAGTTGATGCGCATGCCGTGGGTGAGGTGGCCGCCGTGCGCGAGGTCGAGGCCGAGGACGGTGTCGCCGGGCTGGAGGAGGGCGAAGAACACGGCGGTGTTCGCCTGGGCGCCCGAGTGCGGCTGGACGTTGGCGTAGCCCGCACCGAACAGGGACTTGACGCGTTCGATCGCCAGCCGCTCGGTGACGTCGACGTGTTCGCAGCCGCCGTAGTAGCGGCGGCCGGGATAGCCCTCGGCGTACTTGTTGGTCGCGACCGAGCCCTGCGCCTCCATCACGGCGGTGGGCGCGAAGTTCTCGGAGGCGATCATCTCCAGGGTGGACTGCTGGCGGTGCAGCTCGGCACGGAGGGCTTCGTGGACCTCGGGGTCCAGCTCCGCCAGGGGCGTGTTCAGCGCGTTCATACGGTGGTCGCGTTCCTCTCGGCGGCCTCGACGACGTTGGCGAGCAGCATGGCTCGGGTCATGGGTCCCACTCCCCCGGGCATCGGCGCGAGCCATCCGGCGACCTCGGCGGCCTCCGGGTGGACGTCACCGACGAGCCCGTGCTCGGTGCGGGTGATGCCGACGTCCAGGACGGCCGCGCCGGGGCGCAGCATGTCCTTGGTGATCAGTCCGGGTGAGCCGGCCGCCGCGACGACGATGTCCGCCTCGCGCACGTGCCAGGCCAGGCCCTTGGTTCCGGTGTGGCAGAGGGTGACGGTGGCGTTCTCGGACCTGCGGGTGAGCAGGAGTCCGATGGGCCGTCCGACCGTGATGCCCCGGCCGACGACGCACACCCGTGCTCCGGCGAGCGGGACGTCGTGGCGGCGGAGCAGTTCGACGATGCCGCGCGGGGTGCACGGCAGGGGCGCCTCGACGCCGAGGGTGAGCCGGCCGAGGTTGACCGGGTGCAGTCCGTCGGCGTCCTTGGCGGGGTCCATGCGCTCCAGGACGGCGTTCGCGTCCAGATGGCGCGGCAGCGGCAGCTGCACGATGTAGCCGGTGCAGGCCGGGTCGGCGTTGAGTTCGTCGATGACGTCCTCGACCTGCCGCTGGGTGGCGTCGGCGGGCAGCTCGCGGCGCAGGGAGGCGATGCCGACCTGCGCGCAGTCGCGGTGCTTGCCGGAGACGTAGGCGTGACTGCCCGGGTCGTCGCCGACGAGGACGGTACCGAGGCCGGGCGGCCGGCCGGTCAGGGCCGTCAACTTGGCCACGCGCTCGGCGAGTTCACGACGGATGGTGGCGGCGGTCGCCTTGCCGTCGAGGAGTTGTGCGGTCACGTGCGGTACTCCCTCGAACGCTCAGCCGCGAAGGCGGGACATGGTCGGGTCGAACAACGGCTCCTCGGCGACGACCGCCTCGATCCGCTGGTCGAAGTAGCCGATGTGCACGGTCGTACCGGGTTCGGCCAGTTCCGCCGGGAGCCACGCGTAGGCGATCCCCTTGCCGATCGTGTAGCCGTACGCGGCGCTGGTGACATAGCCGACGGCACGGTCACCGTCGTACACGGGCTCCTTGCCCATGACGACCGATCGCGGGTCGTCGATGGTGAGGCAGCTCAGCCTGCGCCGCACGTCGGTCTTGCGCCGCTCCAGCGCGGCCTTGCCGACGAAGTCGCCCTTGTCGAGCTTGACGGCGAAGCCGACGCCCGCCTCGTACGGGTCGTGCTCGTAGGTCATGTCGGTGCCGAAGGAGCGGTAGCCCTTCTCCAGGCGCAGGCTGTTGAAGGCGCCGCGGCCGGCGATGATGCCGCCGAGCGGTTCGGCGGCGGCCCACAGGGTGTCCCACAGCTTCAGGCCCTGGTCGGCGGTCGTGTACAGCTCCCAGCCCAGCTCTCCGACGTACGACAGGCGCATCGCCGTGACCGGGACGCTGCCGATGTAGGCGCGCTTGGCGCGGAAGTACTTCAGGCCGTCACCCGAGAAGTCCTCGTCGGTCAGGGGCTGCAGCACCTCCCGGGCGAGCGGGCCCCACAGGCCGATGCAGCAGGTGCCGGCGGTGATGTCGCGGACCTGGACGCGGCCATCGGCGGGCAGGTGGCGGGTGAACCAGTCGAGGTCGAGGTTGCCGTTGGCGCCGACCTGGAAGAGGTCGCGGGCGAGGCGGGCGACGGTGATGTCACTGCGGATGCCGCCGTCGTGGTCGAGGAGCAGGGTGTACGTCACCGAGCCGACGGACTTGGCGACCTTGCCGGTGACCAGGCCCTCCAGGAAGTCGGCGGCTCCGGGGCCGCTGACCTCCAGGCGCTTGAGGGCGGTCATGTCGTACATCGCGACCTTCTCGCGGGTGACCTGGGCCTCGGCGCCGACGATAGGCGACCAGTAGCGGGCGGCCCAGTCGTTGGGGGTGGGGATGTCGCGGCCTTCGACCAGGGACGCGTTGGCCTCGTACCACTGGGGGCGCTCCCAGCCGTTCGCCTCCAGGAAGAACGCGCCGTGCTCCTGCTGGCGGGCGTAGAAGGGGCTGGTGCGGATCGGGCGCGGCTTCCCGGCCGGCTGGAGGGGGTGGAGGATGTCGTAGACCTCGACGAAGTTCTGGCAGTCGCGGGCCAGGACGTACTCGGGGGAGAGCTGGTGCGGCTCGAAGCGGTTGACGTCGCACTCGTGCAGGTCGAAGGAGGAGCAGTAGCCGTCGACCAGCCATTCGGCGACGGCCCGGCCGACGCCCGCGGAGTGGGTGACCCACACGGCCTCGGCGACCCAGAAGCCCTTGACGTCCGGGGACTCGCCGAGCAGCGGGTAGCCGTCGGTGGTGAAGGAGAACAGGCCGTTGATGCCCTCCTCGACCTTGGCCTCCTTGGTCGCCGGCAGCAGGGACTGGGTCTCGGTCCAGGCGTCCTCGAAGTCCTCCTCGGTGAACTTCAGGACCGAGGGCATCTCCTCGGCCTCGTCCACGGAGAGGATGTCGTCGGCGGAGACCGGCATCGGGCGGTGGCCGTAGTAGCCGATGCCGAGACCGTCGAAGCGGTCGCGGTAGTAGAGGTCGGCGTCCTGGTGGCGCAGGATCGGGCGGATGGCCTCCTCGGTCTGGCCGGCGAGCGCGGGGACCGGGCCGGTCCAGGCGAGCTGGTGGGCGAGCGGGGTGAGCGGCAGGTTCATGCCGACCATGCGGGCGATCTTCGGGCCCCAGATGCCGGCGCAGCACACGACGATGTCGGCTTCGATGTCGCCCTGGTCGGTCACCACCGCGGTGACGCGGCCCTCGCTCTGCCGCACGTCGAGGACCTCGTGGCGGGCGAGGAAGCGCACGCCGCGCTCGCCGGCCCGGCGGATCTGGGCCTCGACGGCCAGGACGGCCTTGGCGAGGCCGTCGGTGGGGACCAGGAGGCCGCCCAGGACCTTGTCGCGGTTCACCAGCGGGTGCTTCTCCACGCACTCGTCCGGGGTCAGCAGGCGCGCCTCGATGCCCCAGGCGGTGATCCAGCCGTGGCGCCGCCGGAGTTCGGCGAGCCGCTCCGGGCTGGTCGCCACCTCGAGGCCGCCGACCTGGAGGAAGCAGGGCTTGCCGTCCACCTCGAGGGAACAGAACTTCTCGACCGTGTACCGGGCCAGCTCCGTCATGGTCTTCGAGGCGTTCGTCTGGAAGACCAGGCCCGGGGCGTGCGAGCTGGAGCCCCCGGTGGCCGGGAGGGGGCCCTGGTCGACCACGGTCACCTCGGTCCAGCCGCGTGCGGAGATCTCGTCCGCCAGGGCGGCTCCCACGACGCCCGCTCCGATGATGACCACTCGGGGTCCCGCCATCGCCCAACCTCCGAACTTGAGACCGGTTCAGTTGCTTGTTGCGCAACGTGATTCAGGTTGCGCAACTCAATGTGCCTGTCGCCATGGAGGGTGTCAAGGGGTCGGTGACGTCGGAAAACGGCCCGGAACACGCCAATGCCCGGCGGGCGGTGCGCACAGGTGCACACCGCCCGCCGGGCATCCTCAGCCGGCCTTCCCGACCCCGTGCTACTTCAGCCAGGCGTCGACCTTGTCGCGGTTGGCGTCGACCCACTTCTTGGCCGCCGCGTCGTCCGACATCTTGTCCACGGCGATGTACTTGGCCACGGTGTTCTGGTCGTCGTTCGTCCACTGGAAGTTCTTCACCAGCTTGTACGCAGGGCTGCCGGACTTGGCGAACCGCGCACTGACGATCTTGTCCAGGTCGTAGACGGGATAGTCACAGGCGACCTTCGCCGCGTCGGCGTCGCAGCCCTTCGTGTACGCGGGCAGGTTGACCTTCACCAGCGGCACTTCCGACATGAACCACTGCGGTTCGTAGAAGTAGCCGATCACCCATTGCTTGTTCTTCTCGGCGGTGCGGTAGGCCTGGATGAGCGCGGTCTCGCTGCCCGCGTACACCACTTTGAAGTTCAGCTTCAGGTTCTTGACCAGGGCGGCGTCGTTGGTGACGTACGACGGGTCGCCGTCGAGCAGCTGGCCCTTGCCGCCCGACTCCGAGGTCTTGAATTTGTCGGCGTACTTGTTGAGGTTCTTCCAGTCGGTGATGTCCGGATGGGCCTTGGCCAGCCACGGCGGCACGAACCAGCCGATGACGCCCTTGTTGCCCGTGGAGCCCGCCTCCGCGGCGGTCTTCTGCTCGGTGATGTACTTCTTCTTCAGATCGTCGTGGCCCCAGTTCTCCAGGACGGCGTCGACCTCACCTGTCCCGAAGCCCTGCCAGGCGATCTCCTCCTTCAGGTCCTTCTTCTGGACCGTACAGCCGAGGTCGTGCTGCGCCACGTACGCGACGACCGCCGCGTCCGCCTCGTAGCCGACCCACGGGTTGACGGCCAGGTTGAAGGTGCCGCACTTGCCGCCCGAGGACTTCGCGCCGGCGGACGTGCTGTCGCCGACCTTCGCTCCCGAGCAGGCCGTGAGGGTGAGGCCGAGGACGGCCAGGCCGGCCGCTCCGGCTCGCCAGTGTCTTGCCATGGTGTCGTGCTCCTTATGCCCTGGTGCGTCGCGCCGCAGCCTGAGTGATCCGGTCGAACATGACTCCCAGCAGTACGATGGCGAGCCCCGCCGCCAGCCCCTTGCCGTACAGCTGTCCCTGCGAGAATCCGGCCACGACGTCGTAGCCGAGGGCGCCTGCCCCTACCAGGCCGCCCACCACAACCATCGACAGCACATAGATCAGACCCTGGTTGGTCGCGAGGGTCAGAGCACTGCGTGCCATCGGCAGTTGGACCTTGGTGATGATCTGCCAGGTGTTGCACCCGGCGGAGGTGGCCGCCTCCACGGTTGACTCGGACACGTTCCGCACACCGTCCGCGATGATCTTGATAGCGACGGGCGCCGCGTAGACGACGGCCGCGACGATCGCGGTGAACCGGGTGGCGCCGAAGAGGGCCAGGAACGGCACGAGATAGACGAACGGCGGCATGACCTGTGCGGCGTCCAGGCTGGGCCGCACTATCCGGTCCACGAGCCCGCTGCGCCCCATCCACACACCGAAGACGACGCCGAACAGCATCACCAGCACCGTGGCCACGGCGGTCGAGGCGAGGGTCGTCATGCTGTCCGACCACAGCCCGGTGCCGACGAGCAGCCCGACGCACACGGCGGCCGTCACCGCGGCAAGCCGGCCTCCGAGCACCGCGCCGAGCGCGACCAGGGTGATGCCGACGAGCCACCACGGGGAGTCCGTGAGCAGTGTCTGGAACGGGTTCAGCAGACCGTTGGTAATGACGTCCCGGATGCCGTTGGTCAGTCCCGAGAGGTGGTCCTGCAGCCAGGTGGTCGTCGTGTCGGCCGCGCTCGCGATGTGACTGCCGGTGCTGCCGTTGCCGGGGAACTCGGCCGCCCAGACGTACGTGTGCGACAGGTAGACCAGCACGGCGGCCGCGATCCCGCCCGCCACCAGCAATGGACGGCGCCACTTCCTCAGGCGGTCACCGCTGCGCCGGGCCGCGTCGGCGCGTGCTGCCGCCGCGGTGGTGACCCGGTCGAGCACGATGGCCATGACGACGATGGCCAGGCCCGCGTTGAAGGCCGTACCGACGTCGAGCGACTGCAGGGCCTGTACGACGGTCTTGCCGAGGCCGGGAGCGTCGATCAGGGCGGCGATGGTCACCATGGCCAGGGCGGCCATGATGGTCTGGTTGACGCCCATGACCACGGTGCGCTTCGACATCGGCAGCAGCACCTTCAGCAGCTGCTGCGACCGTGTGGTGCCGAGCGAGTCCGCGGCCTCGACGGTGGTCTCGGGCACCGAGCGGATGGCGTGCGCGGTGATGCGGATGGCGGGCGGTGCCGCGTAGATCACCGTGGTGATCACGGCGGAGGCACCGCCGATGAGGAAGATCAGGGTCAGTGGGGCGAGGTAGACGAAGGTCGGCATCGTCTGCATGAAGTCCAGGAAGGGCGTCATGATCCGGTTGAACCGGTCGGAGAGACCGGCCCACACGCCCAGCGGGATGCCGATGAGCAGGGCCACGAGTACCGCCGACAGGGTCAGCGCGAGGGTGTCCATGCTCTCCTGCCACAGGCCCTGCAGCCCGAAGAAGGTGAAGCCCGCGACCGCCAGCAGCGCGACCCGCCAGTTGCCCACGGCCCAGGAGACATAGCCGGTGAGTCCGACGACGCCGAGCCAGCCGATCTGCGGGACCGGGCGGGTGCCGGTGGGCTGGGAGATCAGCGACTGGACGAAGGTCACCAGGTTGTCGATGACCAGCCGGATCTCGTTGAAGAAGTACAGGAAGACCGGGTTGGAGTTGCGGTTGGCCCCGATGCTGTCGTTGACGTCGTTCAGCCAGCGGTGCAGGCCGGTGAGGTCGGCCGCGGCGAGGGTCAGCGTCTGCCGGCCGCGCAGCACGGCGAAGAGCACCAGCCAGGCCAGCAGGATCGCCGCCACCACCATGGGGCGGCTGACCTTCTCACGTATCGTCGCGACCGGCGCGGTCACGTCGGCGGCGACGGCCATCACGCACCGCCTTCCTGTCCGGCGACGACGGCGAGGATCTCCTCGTCGCCGACGATGCCGAGCAGCTTGCCGTTCTCGACGACCTTGACCGGCTTGTGGGCGGCCAGCACGGTACGGGTCGCCTCGCGCACCACGACGTCCGGCCCCAGCTCGGGCCCGTCCAGAGCGTCTTCGGGCTCCACCGGGCGCATGATCCAGCGCAGGGTGAGGACATCACCGCGCGCCACGTCCTTGACGAAGTCGCGTACGTAGTCGTCCGCCGGGGCGCCGACCAGTTCGTCACCGGTGCCGCACTGGACCATCTTGCCGTCGCGCATGATCAGGATGCGGTCGCCGAGCTTCAGGGCCTCGGAGAGGTCGTGGGTGATGAACACCATGGTCTTGCCGACCTCGTGGTGCAGACGGATGACCTCGCTCTGCATGTCGCGGCGGATCAGCGGGTCGAGCGCGGAGAACGGCTCGTCGAAGAAGAGGACGTCGGGGTCTCCGGCCAGGGCGCGGGCGAGACCGACGCGCTGCTGCATACCGCCGGAGAGCTGGTCGGGGTAGGAGTTCTCGTATCCGGCCAGGCCCACCAGTTCGACGGTCTCCAGCGCGCGCTTGGTGCGCTGGGCCTTGCTCATGCCGCGTATCTCCAGCCCGAACGCCACGTTGTCGACGACCTTGCGGTGCGGCAGCAGGCCGAAGTGCTGGAAGACCATGGAGAACTTGCTGCGCCGCAGTTCGCGCAGCCGGCGGGCGTCGGCGTCACGGATGTCCTCGCCCTCGAAGACGACTTCTCCGGCGGTGGGTTCGATCAGCCGGGTCAGACATCGCACCAGGGTGGACTTGCCCGAGCCGGACAGGCCCATGACGACGAAGACCTCGCCGGGCGACACCTCGAAGTCGACGTCACGTACGGCGGCGGTGCAGCCGGTGCGGTCCATGAGCTCGCGGCGGGTGAGTCCGCACAACTCCTCGGAGCCCGGCACCTCGTCGGCCTTCGGCCCGAACACCTTCCACAGCCGGCGCACGGAGATGACCGGGGTGCGGTCCTTGGGATGCTGGGACGTGTCGCGCCGCTGCGACACCTCGGTCTGTGCTGGGGTCATGATCGACTTCTTTCGGCGTTCAGCCGCGGAACCAGTGCTGCGGCCGGGGTTGGATGTTCTGCCAGACGTGCTTGGGCTCTCGGTACTCGTCCAGGCCGGTCGGTCCCAGCTCACGGCCCACGCCCGAGTGCCCGAAGCCACCCCATTCCGCCTGCGGCACATAGGGGTGGTAGTCGTTGATCCACACGGTGCCGTGGCGCAGCCTGCGGGCCACCCGCTGGGCCTTGCCCGCGTCCTGCGTCCAGACGGCACCGGCGAGGCCGTACTCCGTGTCGTTGGCGATGCGGACGGCGTCGTCCTCGTCGTGGAAGCGTTCGACGGTGAGCACGGGTCCGAAGGACTCCTCGTGCACCACGCGCATGTCCTGCCGGCACTCGTCGAGGACGGTGGGCGGGTAGTAGAAGCCGTCCGCGAGCGCGGGGTCGTCGGGGCGCGCACCTCCGCAGCGCAGTACGGCGCCCTCGGCCAGGCCAGCGGCGACGTACGCCTCGACCTTCTCGCGGTGCTGTGCGGAGATCAGCGGCCCGGTCTCGGCGTCGGGGTCGAAGGGTCCGCCGAGGCGGATGAGCCGGGCGCGGCGTACGACCTCGTCGACGAAGGCGTCGTGGATCGAGTCCTCGACGATCAGCCGGGCGCCGGCCGAGCAGACCTGCCCGGAGTGCAGGAAGACGGCGGTGAGCGCGAAGTCGACGGCGGTGGCGAAGTCGGCGTCGGCGAAGACCACGTTCGGGTTCTTGCCGCCGAGTTCCAGCGCGACCTTCTTCACCGTCGCCGCGGCGGTGGCCATGATGTGCCGCCCGGTCTGCAGACCTCCGGTGAACGACACCATGTCGACGGCCGGCTGCTCGGCGAGCGGCGCGCCCGCCTCGGCTCCGGCGCCGAGCACCAGATTGGCGGCGCCGGCCGGAAGGCCCGCCTCCTGAAGGGCCTTCATCAGCAGGACGGAGGTGGAGGGCGTCAGCTCGCTGGGCTTGAGGACGACGGTGTTGCCCGCGAGAAGAGCCGGGGCGACCTTCCAACTTGCCTGCAGCAGCGGGTAGTTCCAGGGCGTGATCAATCCGCACACCCCGACGGGCTCGTAGGTGACCCGGCTGAGGGCGTCGTCGCGGCCGGTGTCGACCACCCGTCCCGCGCTGGTGCCGGCGATGCCGCCGTAGTAGCGGAAGCAGGCGACGACGTCGGCGATGTCGTACTCGCTCTCGACCAGGCGCTTGCCGGTGTCGAGGGACTCGGCGCGGGCGAACTCCTTGGCGTCGCGCTCGATGATGTCGGCGGTGCGCAGCAGCAGCGCGCCGCGCTCACGCTCGGGGGTACGGGGCCAGGGGCCCTCGTCGAAGGCGCGTCGGGCGGCGGCGATCGCCGCCTCGGTGTCGGGGCGAGTCGCCTCCGGGACCGTCGCGACCAGCGTGCCGTCCGCGGGACAGCGGATCTCCCGGTGGCCACCGGCCACCGCAGCGCGCCATTCTCCGTCCACGTACAGATCTGTCACGGCCGCGCCCTTCGAAGGAATTCGTTGCGCATTGTGCACTGCATTGCTTGTGGTGGAACACCCTGGCCGAATCGGCCGAGACCCGTCAAGGGGGCGGTGTATCTCGATTTGGCCGCCGCCGCGTCGCTCGCCCGCGCGCGTCAGCCGCCCAGCCGGTCCAGTGCCGCACGGCGCCAGCCCTCCGTCTCGGCGATCTGGTTGAAGGTGAAGAGGTGCAGGCCGGCCACCGCGGCCGCGGATCCGGTGATCGCCTCCGCGCCGCGGCTGAGCAGCCGCTCGGGAGCGTATCCGCCGGGTGTGGCGAACCGCAGGAACCAGGAGGGATGCCGGGTGAGGAAGCGGGTCGACTCCCCCACCCCGATCTTCGTCGCCATCGACAGCAGCTTCGCCCGCTGGACGGGCCCGGCGACGCCCACGTACACCGGCAGGGTGATGGCGCGGCGCCGGATCCTGGTGATCCAGTCGCCGAGCACGCGCGGGTCGAAGCACAGGTTGCTGACGATGTACGTGGCGTGCGTCCGCTTGTCCCACATCGACTGGATGGTGATGTCGTCGTGGATGAGCGGATGGCTCTCCGGATAGCCGGTTATGCCCAGGTCGGCGAAGGGTCTGCCCAGGTCGCTCAGCCCGCGCAGCACCGGCAGCGCTCCGGCGTACGGCCCGGCCGGCGGATCGGCGTCACCGGCCGGCACGAAGACGTCGTCGACACCCGCCGCACGCAGCCGCTCGGCAACGTCCTTCAGGTGTACGTCGTCCCGCAGCAGCCGTGCGGGCACGTGCGGGACCACGCGGTAACCGTGTGCCGCGAGCCGCTCGGTCAGACCGAGGGTCGGCTCCAGCCCCTTGACCGGCGACGCCGTGACCGTGACCACGACGTCGCGGGGCACATGGGCGAGGACCTTCTCCTCGGTCGCCTTCGCCGGCAGCACCTCGTAGCGGACCCGGGTGAGCAGCGCCCGCAGGGCCTCGGCGCCCATGGCTCACCCGGCCTGCTTCTGGGCGTCGCGGTGCCGGTAGTACGCGGCCTTGGAGGGCTCCAGCGGCTCCTTGCCGAGGATGAGGTCGGCCGCCTTCTCGGCGATCATCATCACCGGCGCGTAGATGTTGCCGTTGGTGACGTACGGCATCACCGACGCGTCCACCACGCGCAGCCCGTCCAGTCCGTGCACCCGCATGCTCAGCGGGTCGACGACGGACATCTCGTCGGTGCCCATCTTGCAGGTGCACGACGGGTGCAGGGCGGTCTCGCCCTCCTTGGCGACCCAGGCGAGGATCTCCTCGTCGGTCTCCACGGAGGTCCCGGGCGAGATCTCGCCGGCGTTGTAGGGGGCGAGCGCGGGCTGGTTGAGGATCCTGCGGGCGACGCGGATCGCCTCGACCCACTCCCGGCGGTCCTGCTCGGTGGAGAGGTAGTTGAAGCGCAGCGCCGGCTTGACCCGCGGATCCCGGCTCTTGATCTTCACCGACCCGATGGCGTCCGAGTACATGGGCCCGACGTGCACCTGGTAGCCGTGGCCGCCGGACGGCGAGGAGCCGTCGTAGCGGACGGCGACCGGCAGGAAGTGGAACATCAGGTTGGGGTAGTCCACGTCCTCGTTGCTGCGCGCGAAGCCGCCCGCCTCGAAGTGGTTGGTGGCCGCGGGGCCCTTGCGGAACAGCCACTGCAGTCCGATGAAGGGGGCACGCCACTTCGCCATGTACGGCTGCATGGACACGGGCTGCTTGCAGCCGTACTGGACGTAGACCTCCAGGTGGTCCTGCATGTTCTCGCCGACGCCCGGCAGGTCGTGGACGACGTCGATGCCGAGGGCGGACAGCTCGGCGGCGTTGCCGACACCGGAGAGCTGCAGCAGCTGCGGGGAGTTGATCGCACCGCCGCACAGGATGACCTCGCCGGCGCGGACCTGCTGGGGCGCGCCCCTGCCGCGCCGGTACTCGACGCCGACGGCCCGCTTGCCCTCGAAGAGCACCCGGGTGACGAGGGCACGCGTCTTCACCGTGAGGTTCGGCCGCTTCATCGCGGGCTTGAGGTAGGCCTTGGAGGCCGACAGCCGACGCCCGCGGTGGACGTTGCGGTCGAACTTGGCGAACCCTTCCTGCCGGTAGCCGTTGACGTCGTCCGTCGGCGCGTAGCCCGCCTCCTGGGTGGCCTTGAGGAAGGCGGTGAAGAGCGGGTTGGTCGCGGGGCCGCGCTCCAGGACGAGGGGTCCGTCATGGCCGCGGAACTCGTCGTCCGGGTCGGCCGCCAGACAGTTCTCCATCCGGCGGAAGTACGGCAGACAGTGGGCGTAGTCCCAGGTCTCCATGCCGGCATCGGCCGCCCAGCGCTCGTAGTCCATGGGGTTGCCGCGCTGGAAGATCATGCCGTTGATGCTGCTGGAGCCGCCGAGCACCTTGCCGCGCGCATGATAGATGCGGCGGCCGCCCATGTGGGGCTCGGGCTCGGACTCGTACTTCCAGTCGTAGAAGCGGCTGCCTATGGGGTAGGTCAGCGCCGCGGGCATGTGGATGAAGACGTCCCAGGGGTAGTCCGAGCGGCCCGCCTCCAGGACGAGCACCCGGTTTGCGGGGTCGGCCGAGAGCCGGTTCGCCAGTGCGCTGCCGGCCGATCCACCGCCGACGATGACGAAGTCGTACTGCAGGGGAGCCATGGTGCCTCGTCTCGCTCGCGTCGTTGATGTGCGGGCATGCTAGTACGGGTATCGCTATACGCACTAGGTTGCGAACCACGCAACTTGTAAGAACTTTGTTCAGAGCGCGTTACTTGCAAGAACGTTGTTTACTGCGCGTATAGTTTCGCTATGAGCAACTACAGTCCGGATACCGAAACGAACGGTTCCCCGCCCGGCGGTGTGCAGTCCGTCGACCGTGCCATCAGCGTCCTGGAGATCCTGGCCCAGCGCGGCGAGGCCGGCGTGAGCGAGGTGGCCGCCGAGATCGATGTGCACAAGTCGACGGCGTTCCGGCTGCTCGGCGCCCTGGAGGCACGCGGCCTCGTGGAGCAGTCGGGCGAGCGCGGCAAGTACCGGCTGGGCTTCGGCATCGTACGCCTGGCGGGCGCCGTCACGGGACGCATCGACATCACCCAGCAGGGCCGGCCGGTGTGCGAGCGCCTGGCCGAGGAGATCGGCGAGACGGTCAACATCGCCGTGATGCAGGAGCGCTACGCGATCAACCTCTACCAGGTGCGCGGCCAGTCCGCCGTCACCGCCCACAACTGGGTCGGCCAGCTGACCCCGCTGCACGCCACCTCGAGCGGCAAGATCATGCTGGCCCACCTGCCCGCCAGGGAACGCGCTTCCCTGCTGACCGAGACCGGTCTGAAGAAGCTGACCCCGCACACGATCTCCGCGAAGGCGAAGCTGGAGAAGAACCTCGCCGAGGCCCGGGAGCGCGGTTACGCCTGGACGCTGGAGGAGCTGGAGATCGGGCTGCACGCCATGGCCGCCCCGATCCGTGACCGGGAGGGCCAGGTCATCGCGTCGATCAGCGCCTCCGGGCCCTCCTACCGGTTCACCGAGGAGCGCATGCACGAGCTGGCTCCGGTGCTGGTCAAGGGTGCGGAGGAGATCAGCCACCGGATGGGGTACCTCGGCTGAGCGCACGGAGCACCACGCCGTACGGCCCGCGTACGCCCCCCGCGCGGGCCACGGGCGCTCCTCCCTGGCGGCACACCGCCCCCGCGTCACTCCGGCTGCAGCGCGCCGAGACGCTCGTTCACCCAGTCGTGGAAGGCACCGATGTGGTGCTCACTGGGCACGAGCACCCCGCCCTTGGCGTACAGCCGTGAGCTCATCCCGGGCTGGGTGCGTTCGCAGGCGTCGAAGTCCTGGCGGTTGACCCGGTCGAACAGCTCCACGGACCGGCTGACGTCCTTGCCGCTCTCCACGACGTGCGGAAGGTAGAGCCAGTCGCACTCGACGATCGTGCGGTCTACGGCCACCGGGTACATCCGGTGGAAGATCACATGGTCGGGCACGAGGTTGATGAACACCTGCGGCTTGACGGTGATCGCGTAGTACCGGCGGTCCTGCTCCTCGGACACCCCCGGAATGCGGTCCAGGCCCTCGGAGCCGTCGACGGTGAAGCCCTGGATCTCCGCGCCGAACTCGGCGCCGTGGCCGACGTAGTACTGGGCGGCGTAGCCGTCGGCGAACTCGGGCAGCACCTCGGTGAGTTCGGGATGGATCGTGGCGCAGTGGTAGCACTCCATGAAGTTCTCGATGATGAGCTTCCAGTTCGCCTTGACGTCGTAGACGATCCGCTTGCCCACCGAGAGGTTCGCGATGTCGTAGTGGTCGATCGACGCGGTGTCGCCCAGCCGCTCGACCACCGCCCCCATCACGTCCTCCTCGAAGGAGGGCGGGTTCTCCGCCAGGCAGACCCAGACGTAGCCGAGCCATTCGCGGACGGCCACGCTCACCAGGCCGTACTCGGTGCGGCCGACATCGGGCATCTTGGTCAGGTTGGGCGCCGCGACGAGCTTGCCGTTCAGGTCGTAGGTCCAGGCGTGGTACGGGCACTGGAAGGCCCGCTTGACCTCGCCCGTCTCCTCGGTGCAGAGCTTGGCCCCGCGGTGCCGGCAGACGTTGAAGTAGGCACGGATCGCGTTGTCCCGGGCCCGGGTGACGAGGATGCTCTCGCGGCCCACGTCCACGGTGCGGAAGGCACCCGGCTTGGCCAGCTCGGAGGAGCGAGCGACGCAGAACCACATCGTCTCGAAGATGCGCTCCTGTTCCTGGGCGAAGATGCCGGGGTCCGTGTAGGCGGAGCCGGGGAGAGTGGCGATCAGGCTGTCCGGCAGGCTGGTCGAGGTCACGGTGCACTCCTCGGGAAACGTCGTGGATCGATAGGTCACGCGCCGGGAAGAGCGACTTCGGGCGGCGTTGTGTATGAAGCAACACTGCGTTTCATGTGCAACGCAGAATGAGTTGCCGCAGGGGCGGTGTCAAGACGTGGCGGCGGCGAACTGCTTGCGCCGGCGGGTGAACAGCCGCGGCTGGTTCATGCCCAGCACGGCGACCGGCCGATCGCCCCTGCGGTAGACGGCCAGAAAACTGCGGTCGTCGGTCGAGCCCTCCTCGACCGTCACGCTGTCGGCCCCGGCGGCGTGGCCGACGAACTGGATCTTCACGCCGTACTGATCGGACCAGAAGTAGGGCGGCCGGGGCACCCCCGGCTCCGTCGCACCGTGGGCGAGCAGCACGGCGACGGCGGCGTCCGGCCGTTCCAGCGCGCCGGTCCAGTGCTCGACCCTGCGGTGGGCCCCGGTGTGCGGGTCGTACCAGTTGGCGCAGTCGCCCACGGCGACCACCCCGGCCACACTCGTGCGGCCGTCGGCTCCGCACTTCACGCCGTTGTCGAGTGCGACGCCGGAGCCCTCCAGCCACTCGACACAGGGGCGCGCCCCCACACCGACGACGACGGTGTCGGCGGGGATGCTGCGGCCGTCCTCCAGCAGCACGGCGTCGACCCGGCGCTCCCCGCTCAGCCCCTTGACCCCGACGCCGCACAGCAGCCGTACGCCGTGATCTGTGTGGAGGGCGGAGACGACCTTGCCCATGGCCTCGCCGAGCGGTCCGGCCAGCGGTGTCGCAGCCGCCTCGACGACGGTCACGTCGAGGCCGAGGGCGTACGCCGTGGAGGCCACCTCGGCGCCGATGAAACCGCCGCCGATCACCACCAGCCGTCCACCCCGGGCCAGGTCGTCCCGCAGGGCGCGGGCGTCATCGAGCGTGCGCAGCACATGGACGCCGGCGAGACCCTCGGTGCCGGACAGGGTGCGGGCGGCGGCGCCGGTCGCGATGACCACGCCGTCGGCGCGTATCTCCCGGCCGTCGGCGAGCCGGATCGCCCGCTCGCTGCGGTCGAGTCCGGTGGCGCGGGTGCCGAGCACCCACTCCGCCTGGAGCTCCTCGTCGTCCCTCTCCAGCGCCAGTTCCGCTTCGCCGATGGCACCGGCCAGGAACTCCTTGGACAACGGCGGCCTGTCGTACGGGCGGTGGAGCTCGTCGCCGACGACGACCAGCCGGCCGTCGTACCCCCGTTTCCGCAGCGAGCGCGCGGCCGACAGACCGGCCAGCGACGCGCCCACCACGGCGACGGTCCTCACGCGGGGCCTCCGGCCAGGCGGGCGGCGACGCACGGCGGCAGGTTCGGTGCCTCGGTGGACAGCCGCACGTAGACCATGCCGTCCTCGACGACGACCTCGTGGGTGCGGACCGGGAGCTTGGCCGGCGGTGCGTCCACGGCTCCGGTCCTCAGGTCGAACTTGGAGGCGTGCAGGGGGCATTCCACCTCACAGCCCTCCAGCCAGCCGTCGGCGAGCGACGCGTCCTGGTGGGTGCAGGTGTCGTCGATGGCGAAGAGCTCGCCGTCGTCGGTGTGGAACACCGAGACCGGCGGGTCGATGTCGAGCCGGTGGGCCTCGCCCCGCGGAAGATCCGCGAGTCGGCACGCGGGAATCATCATGACACCTCGGTGCGTATAGCGAAACGGATTGCGATTAGCGCAACGTCAGTCTGCTGGCCGCTCCGAAGGCTTGTCAAGGCATCCACAGGGCCCTTTGCGCGGTGTCCGCCGACCGGTTTCCGGGCATGCCGGAGCGACCTCGAAGGCGCAGGTCAGCAGGAGGATGAGGGGTGGTCGAGCAGGTGCGACGACGGCCCTGCCGCCGGTGCCGTCCACGTCGGTCCGTCACCGGGGCAGGGCCGCTGTTCGCCGGGCGGTCAGAAGCCGCGCTCGATCCACTCCTGAAGGTGCGGCGCCTCGGCGCCGATGGTGGTGGTGTCGCCGTGGCCGGTGTGCACGACGGTGTCGTCCGGCAGGGCGAGGAGGCGTTCCCTGAGGGAACGGATGATGGTCGGGAAGTCGCTGTACGACCGTCCTGTGGCCCCCGGCCCGCCGGCGAACAGCGTGTCGCCGCTGAACAGCGCGGACAGGCGCGGGGCGTACAGACAGACGGCGCCCGGGGCATGTCCCGGGGTGTGCAGTACGGCCAGCTCCACTCCGGCGACGGTGAGGCGCTGCCCGTCGGTCAGCTCGCCGTCGGGCGCCCGGTCGGGATGGGTCTGTTTCCACAGCGGCAGATCGTCGGCGTGCAGCAGGACCGGGGCGCCGGTCCGGGCGGCGAGGTCGGGTGCGGCGTCGATGTGGTCGTTGTGCGCGTGGGTGCACACGATCGCCCGCAGGGTGCGACCGCCGAGGGCACGGGCGATGGCATCGGCATCATGGGCGGCGTCGATCACGACCGCCTCGGTGTCGTCGCCCACGATCCACACGTTGTTGTCGACGTCCCAGGTGCCGCCGTCCAGCGAGAACGTCCCCGAGGTGACGAGACGCTCGATACGGGCACCCGCCATCAGAAGACCACCACCGAACGCAGCACGTCGCCGCCGTGCATCCGCTCGAAGGCCTTCTCGACCTCGTCCAGCGCGATGGTCTCGGTGACGAAGGCGTCCAGGTCGAGACGTCCCTGCAGATAGAGGTCGATGAGCATCGGGAAGTCCCGGGAGGGCAGACAGTCGCCGTACCAGGACGACTTGAGGGCACCGCCCCGGCCGAAGACGTCCAGCAGGGGCAGTTCGAGCTTCATCTCGGGGGTGGGGACGCCGACGAGGACGACGGTGCCGGCGAGGTCGCGGGCGTAGAAGGCCTGCTTGTACGTCTCCGGGCGGCCGACGGCCTCGATCACGACATCGGCGCCGAAGCCACCGGTCAGCTCCCGCACCGCGTCGACCGCGTCGGCCTCCTTGGAGTTGACGGTGTGGGTCGCGCCCAGCTTCTTCGCGGTGTCCAGCTTGCGGTCGTCGATGTCCACGGCGATGATCCTCGCCGCGCCCGCCAGCTTCGAGCCGACGACCGCCGCGGCGCCGACACCGCCGCACCCGATCACGGCGACGCTGTCCCCGCGACCGACGTTCCCGGTGTTGATGGCCGCACCGATGCCCGCCATCACGCCGCAGCCGAGCAGCCCGGCGGCAGCGGGCGAGGCGGCCCGGTCGACCTTGGTGCACTGGCCGGCCGCGACGAGCGTCTTCTCGGCGAAGGCGCCGATGCCGAGCGCAGGCGAGAGCTCCGTACCGTCCGCCAGGGTCATCTTCTGCTTCGCGTTGTGCGTGTTGAAGCAGTACCAGGGCCGCCCGCGCAGACAGGCCCGGCACTGGCCGCACACGGCACGCCAGTTGAGGATCACGAAGTCACCTGGCGCCACCTCGGTGACCCCCTCGCCGACCGCCTCGACCACACCCGCGGCCTCGTGCCCCAGCAGGAAGGGGAAGTCGTCGCTGATACCGCCCTCGCGGTAGTGCAGATCGGTGTGGCAGACCCCGCAGGCCTCGATCTTGACCAGCGCCTCGCCCGGGCCGGGGTCGGGCACGACGATCGTTTCCAGACTGACAGGGGCGCCCTTGCTCCGCGCGACGACACCACGGACCTGCTGAGACATGGCCACTCCTCGGCTCACAGCGGATCGAGATGTTGCCTATTACGGCACACCTCTCACGTTTCGCAACACAGCATCGCGGAGGCCGAAGCAGCGGTCAAGGATCCGTCAGCCGTCAAAGGCTTCGCCGACGGCTCGGCCGGCCGACTCCGGTGACCGGAGTCGGCGTTCGGAGCCGAACCGTCGGCGACGGGATGTCGAGTCTCCTACACGATCAGGCGGGGGCGTACACCCGATGGACGAACTCCGCGAGCTGGTCGTCACCGAGGTGCCGGGCGATGTCGGTCTCGCTGATCATTCCGATCATGCGCTTGTTCTCGACCACCGGAAGGCGCTTGATCTGGTGCCCCTCCATCTCCCGCAGGGCCTCCGAGATGTCGGCAGCGGCATCGATCCAGCGCGGGGTGCCCTCGCACAGGTCACCACACGTCATCCGCGCGGGGTCGCGACCGGAGGCGATGCACTTCACCACGATGTCGCGGTCGGTGATGATGCCGCACATCCGGTCACCGTTGTCGGGGTCGCTGACCGGAAGTGCGCCCACCTCGTGGTCCCGCATCATCTGCGCGGCCCGGTCCAGCGTCTCGTGCCGGGGTATCCACTGGGCGCCCGGGCTCATGATGTCCTTCGCTGTCGTCATCGCTCGTCCCTTCACGGCGGTGCCGGTGCGAGCAGTCAGCCCGCCCGGGAATCCTGGGTCGTCGGAGCGGACCGACGCGAGCGCCGGCCGGCGGAGGCCGCACGCACCCGCCCTGTCCGCTCCCTCAGATAGGTGACCAGGTCGGTGCGCAGATAGCGCCGGGCGGCGGCGGCCGCCTCCCGCGGGTTGCGCTCGCCCATCAGCACGCACAGCGTGTAGCCCGAGTCCTCGAAGGCGGCACGCGACGCGAGATCGGCGGGTGCCGCCACGGCGGCGCGCTCGCACACCCGGTAGCGTCGCAGCAGGCGGCGGACTTCGGACTTCGCCGGTAGCAGCATGGTGAGTTCACCACCCAGGGGACTCGGCGGACTTCCGGTGGTGGCGCCGATGCCGCGGCGCACGAACACATCCATCGGCCGAACATGGCCTTCAGCCATGGTGCCCGAGGTGCGCGGCGCTGTCTTGTTGGCCTTTCAATCGGCGTTCAGGCCCGTGCTCCCGGTCCCGTGATGCCGCCGAGCCCGGTCGTGTCCTGCGTCCTGCGCCACCAGGGAACGCGGCGGTGACGGTGGCGGCGGGCGCCGCCCGCGACCGTCATCGCCAGGCCCAGGCAGAAGACGAGCGCCAGCGCGAGGCCCGAACTGAACAGCGCGAGGCCGTTCATCGTGGCGATGTCGTGGCCGAGGACGGAAACGGTGTAATCGGGCCCGCCGGAGAGGTTGTCGATGATCGCCAGGGCCGTGAAGGCACCCGTGCCCGCGAGCAGGAGCAGTCCGAGGAACAGCATCCGAGTCATCTCCTCAGGAAGCGTCTGCCGACCCGGGTACCCGCAACTCTCCGGCTCACCCTCACTGCACCGCGTGACGTCCGGCGCCGCGTGCTTCACCGGTCCGCGCCCGCCAACCCCGCCACGACACTGAGCGTGCCGTCGGCCTCCATGCCGATGTGCAGGCCGTGGCAGATCCGGTCGAGGGTCGAGCACAGCCACGCACGGTCCCAGTCCTCGGCCGGCTCCAGCCGCATCCGCCGCGCCTGCCAGGGGACCATCCGCAGGCCGGTCGGGCATCCCGTGTCCGCCTCCACCGAGACGAGGTAGCCGAGCCGGAGGTCGTCGCGGTACTCCTCGTAGCCCGAGATGCCCTCGTAGTCGTCGATGAAGTCGCCGCAGCCGTAGAGGATCAACCGGTCCCGGTACACCTCGACGGGGCGGGGGTGGTGGGAAGAGTGCCCGTGGACGATGTCGACGCCGCCGTCGATCAGGGCGCGCGCGAAGCGCGTCTGCTCGCGGGGGACGAGATAGCCCCAGTTGGTGCCCCAGTGCACCGACACGACCACGATGTCGCCCGGTCGTTTGTCCCGCCGCACCCGCTGGACGGCCGCCTCGGCCGCCGACGCCGACAGCTCGCGGACGTAGGCGACACCGGAACGGTCCGTTGTCGCGGCCCAGTCGGGCGGGATGCCGCTGGACAGCGCTCCGAGGGCGAAGACCAGAATGCGGCGGCCGGGACCCACAGGGACTGCCGCGGGCGCGCAGGCCTCGTCGGCGTCGCGCCCCGCGCCCACCGCTCGCAGGCCTGCACCGGCGAGTGAGTCCAGGGTTTCCTCCAGGCCCGGCCGGCCGAAGTCCAGCACATGGTTGTTGGACAGGACGCACACATCGGGCCGGGCCACCGTCAGGGCGGGCAGGTTGGCCGGGTGCATCCGGTAGTGCACCGCCTTGCCCGGCGCGAAGGCGTCGCTGCGCGTGACAGCCGTCTCCAGATTCACGATCCGGGCATCCGGCGCGACCTCCTCCAGCAGCCGCAGCACCTCGCCCCACGGCCAGGCGGGGGGAACCGGCGCGGGGATCGGACCGTTGACCGCCTCGACCAGTTCCACATACGTCCGCGCATCCGTGACGTAACCCTCGCGCAGCTCCGGGCTTCCGGGGTGCGGAAGGATCTGGTCGACGCCGCGCCCGAGCATCACGTCACCGCACAGAAACAGCGTCACCACGCGGCCCATACACCCACCCTAGGCGACCCTGGGCGGCGTCTTCCCGGACCGGCCCAACGCAGAGTCTGTGTGAACAGGCGTGACCCGAGCAGAAGGCCCTGGCCGGTCGGATTCACTCCGCCACAGGGTGAACTTGTCCAGACACCTCTTCTCCATGAGGCGATCGAAAGAAGTTCCCTCGGCCGTACCGGCAAGCACCCTAGAGTCGCACTGTCATGTACGCGACCGGACAACAGGTCGCGATCCGGGGACTTCCCACATCACCAGGAGAGCGCATGGTCTCGCGTCGTACAGCTACCGCCCTCACCTCCGCAGCGGCAACCCTGCTGCTCGGCTTCAGCGGCTATACGGCCCCCACCGCGAGCGCGGGCACCGGCACCGGCCTCTCGGTGTTCGCCTGGAACGTCGATCTCGGCACCGCGATCGTCGACAGCACCCAGAACGAGAAGGCGGCGCAGCGCACCCCGACCATCGAGTCGATCATCCGCAAGCACAGCGCGGACGTGGTGGTCCTGGACGAGGACTTCAACAACAGCTCGACCGCGGACATCACCAGCAAGCTCGCCGACCTCTACCCGTACCACACCCCCGTCGTCGGCCAGACCTGTTCCGGTGGCGGCTGGACGGGCATCAGCGGTGACTGCTCCAACTCCTGGTTCGTCATCAACGGCGGCACCATGATCCTCTCCAAGTATCCGATCGCCGCCCAGTACGCCCACGTCTTCGTCAACTCCACCTACGGCACCTGGGACTACCACGCCAACAAGGGCGCGGCGCTGGTGCAGATCGAGAAGGACGGTGTGAAGAGCTGGCTGGTCGGCACCCATCTGCAGGCCGACGAGTCCGACACCTCCACGGACACCACGCAGTCCACCCGGCTCGCCCAGCTCGGCGAGATCCGCACCTGGGTGGACGGCATCGTCGGTTCGACCGCGCCGGTGCTGATCGGGGGAGACCTGAACGTGGAGTACTACGGCGGCCGGTCGCGCGGTGACTACGCGGGCGCCCAGACCGCGGTGAACGGTGTGCTCGGCACTCCGGCCACCGACTCCGGTCAGACCCTGCGGACCATGGACTGCCCGGTCTCCGCCTGGTGCCAGTACATGTCCGGCATCGAGTCCTTCCCCAAGGACTACCGGGACGACCTCGACTACCTCGGCTATCTCAACGCCCCGGGCCGCCCGACGCCGGCCGCGATGTCCACCGTCAAGGTGGACTTCGACCCCCAGTCCGGCTGGACGACGGGCCAGACCGACACCAACGCTCCCAGCGACCACTACCCGGTCGAGGCGACGTTCCAGCTCGGCTGACCCCGCGCGAGCCCGACCGGCCGGACAGCGGAGACCCCCTGGGACACCATGCCCCGGGGGGGCTCTCCGGACAGCGGAGCAGGAGGCCCCCAGCAATAGGCATTTGGTCGATACACTGCCGGGATGGGTCTGGATCATGCTTCGCTGACCTCCCTGGCCGCCCTCGGTGACGACACGCGCCGCCGCATGTTCGAGTTCATCCGGCAGGCGCGGCAACCGGTGACACGCGAGGAGGTCGCCGACAGCCTGGGCATGTCCCGCAAACTCGCCGCCTTCCACCTGGACAAGCTGGTGACAGCGGGGCTGCTGCGGACCGGCGTCGAATCGTCCGCGGGTATCCGCAAGGTGGGCCGGCGGCCCAAGGTGTACGCACCGGTGGCCGAGGCGATCGCCGTACACATCCCCGAGCGCCGTTACGAGATGCTGGCGGACGTCCTCACCGAAGCCGTACTGACCGAGACGCGGGGGGAATCGGCCCGCGATGCCGCACTGCGGGTCGCCCGTCGGCGAGGGGAGACGCTGGGCGGTACCGAACGCGCGCGCGTACGCCCCGGGCGACTGGGCGCCGAGCGAGGACTGAGCCTGGCCGCGCAAACGCTGGAGGACTTCGGCTACGAGCCGGAGCGCACCGCACCCACCCTGGTGCGACTGCGCAACTGCCCCTTCCACCCACTGGCCGCCCGGGCGCCGGACCTGATCTGCCGCGTCAACCAGGCCTTCCTCGCCGGCTATCTGCATGGCCTGGGAAGCGACAGGACCACGGCGGTGCTGGCCCCACGGCCCGACTGGTGCTGTGTCGAACTGCGCGGGGAGGGTACGGCCGCGGACACGCCGGCAACGGAGTCCGTCCAGGAGCGGTCGGGCGACCCCACGTCACCGTCCAGCGGGGAGTAGGCCGAACTCACAGGCCAAAGCCGGTCGTTCGGACGTAGGTTGTGCGGCGTGTGATCCATGCCTTGACACGCCGGCATCGTCACCAGCGCCCGCAGCAGCCGTGCCTTCCTGCGCCGCAACATCACCTATCTGGTCCATGAGACGGCTCAGAACTGCGGCGGGCCCGCCTCGATGCGGCGCAGCACCGGTGCCAGACGGTCCAGGTCGGGGCCGGTCTGGACCTGTCGCTCGTCCCACCAGGTCGCGCCGGCGTCGTACAGCGGACCGATCACGTCCCTGGCCTTGGCCGGGTCCGGGGGCGTGGCGCCGCCGAGCACGAACTCGAAAGGGCGCCCGGTTCCGGCCGTACGCTGCTTGCGCACATAGCCGATCAGCTCCCGTACCTCCGCCGCATCCGGCACATGCCCGTGCCGGGCCGTCTCGAAGAGCGGCACCGCGCCGTCCCACCGCGCCGCTCGGCGCATGGGCGGGCGGCGCGGCCAGAACCCGCCGATCCACACCGGCGGACCGGGCCGCTGCACCGTGACGGGCAGCAGCGTCACGTCCCGCACCGCGTAGTGCGGGCCGTGGTGGTTCACCGGCTCGCCGGACCAGAACCGGCGCAACAGTTCCAGTCCCTCGTCCAGCCGCTCGGCGAGGAGGCGCGGATCGGTGGCGTCGCCGAAGCTGCCGTACTCGTCCTCGATCGGGCCTCCCAGGCCCGCGGCGAAGATCACCCGGCCGCCGCTGAGGTGGTCCAAGGTGGCCACCTGGCGGGCGAGTTGCTGCGGTCGGTAACGCGGGACCGGCGTCAGCAGGGTGCCCAGCCGGATCCGGGAGGTCGCCAGCGCGGCGGCGGTCAGCAGCATCCAGGGGTCCCCGAAGGGACGGCCCTGGTGCTGTCGGTGCAGGACGTGATCCCAGACGAACAGCCCGTCCCAGCCCGCCTCTTCGGCGGCAGCCGCCACGGTGGCGACGTTACGGGGATCGGCGAAGTCGCCGAAGTTGGGGATGTTGATGGAAAACCGCATCCCAGCAGCATGCGCACCCGGCGGCGCGGGGGCAATCGGATTTACGCCCGCGCTTCCTCAGAGTTGGGGGACGGTGGAGCCGCCGCCTGCCTTGACCGCTTCCACGGCTGCCTGGTGCAGTTGCCGGCTGTGCACCTCGGAGCGGCAGGGCACGGGACTGCCGGTGAGGGTGAACCATTCGGAGGTGCCCGTGTACTGGACCGCCACGTCGGCCTCGTTGCCGTCCCAGGTGGTGTGGACGGTCAGGTCGCCGACGAGGATCCCCGCTTCGTCGGTTCGTGCGCCCCCCTGGCCGGTGAAGACCCCGGGGGTCGTCCATGATGCCCAGACCATGACGTCAGCCTTCCTCTGCGAGTGAGCGGAGAAATGAGCGGATCCACTACGGGATGGGGATTCCGCGTTCCTGTGGTGCGCGGCGCGGCGGCAACCCGTCGAGGGTGGCCCGTGCGGGACTCCGGCTGGCGGTCTCGGCGCGGCTGTGCAGGCCCGCGGCGGCGGCCACGTAGTCCCGGGCCGTGAGCAGGCCGACCAGCCGCCCGTGCGGATCCGTGACCGGCAGGGCGTCGAGGCGTTCCTCGGTCATCACGGCTGCCGCGTGCAGAGCCGTTTCCTCGGGGTGGACCGTCACTGTCCGGCGGGCGTGCACGAGCTCGCGCACCTTGCGGCGGGACAGCGTCGCAGCCGCGGCAGCACAGGCCACGGCGAGTTCGGCGCGGTCCAGGACTCCGGCACAGCAGCCGTCCCCACGGACCACCGGGAGCTGACGCTGCTCGGACCTCTCCATGACCTCCCAGGCCATCAGCACACTCTCGTCCTCACCGATCGCGTACGGGGCGGCATCCATCAGGCTCCGCACCGCGAGTCGCTCGTTCACGATCGCCTCCTCGTGCCGGGCGTCCGGCCCCGGTGGACCCCCTCGGACGGCACCAGTGTCGCGCCCCATGCGCTTTCACGCTCGCCGGACAGGCGGCGCCTGTCATGGGGCCGTACGGCCCCTGCGCGGGCCACTGGCCCCACGGTCGGCGCCGGGGTACGGGGCCACTCGGTCGGCGCGGGGGATCATGGGCACGGTCAGCGCGCTGGGTGGCGTGTGGAGAGGACGTACGTACGGCCCTCTCGGCCCCACTCCCCGTACTCCGGGGTCAGACCGGCGTCCATCGCCCGGAGGCAGGGGCGGCCGATGTGCGCGTAGACCAGGTGTCCGACCCGGTTCCGGGCCGCTTCCGCGCCGACGTCCCGCACGGGTGCGTGCCCGCCCACTCCGCCGCGGAAGCGGATGGGACGGTCCCAGGACGAGGCTTCGGCGAACATCAGGTCCGCATCCGCCGCCCAGACCGGGAAGGTCCAGAACTCCGGCGCCCACACGACGGCCCCCGGCTCTCCCTCGATGCGGTAACCGCAGGTGGGATGGGAGGTGTGGGCAACCGGTAGCGCGCGGATGCGCAGCTCGCCGAGGTCCAGGTCCGTCATGCGCGGCACCAGCCCGCGCTCGGCGGCCAGACGCCGCAGGGCCGAGCGCAGTTCCGCGTGCTCGTCGGTCACGAGCCAGGCGTCCAGCGGGCCCGCGGGCGGCTCCGCACCGGGCCCGCCGTCGAACGCGACGCGCACGCGGCCGTAGGCGACCAGCAGGCCGGCCGGTGCGAAACGCGGGGACGCCATGGCGCCCACACCCAGCAGCGTGAGCCGGAACCGACGCGGCATACCCGTCACCTCCCGGGAACATGGCCCGTTCATCGTCTCAGGCGGGCGGCAGCCGTGAACCCGGGCCGTCCGGCGACGTGCGGGGTCGTCCGACGGCACGGTTCGCCCATGGGACCGCCGGCGGCGCAGACGGACCGAGCGGTCTTCCGGTCGGTCCGTCTGCGCCGGACGTCGGTCGCTCAGGGACGTTCGGCCCCGTGACCGACGGCCTTCGCCGGTCGATGCTGGGACGGAGGGGGGAACCGACCAGCGGCTCGCGGAGGCCGGGACGAGGGCCCAGGAGGAACGTCATGTCGCACACCGCGCAGTGGAAGGTCCGCCTCGACCTCTTCGAGGACGACGACGGAACGACGAAGGCACATGTGGTGCTGGACACCGGCACCTCCGCGCTCTCCGCCCATGGAAGCGCGCGCTGCCATCCGGCGGACGTGAACGTGCCGGAGATCGGCGACGAACTGGCGGCAGGCCGGGCCATGATCGACCTCGCCCATCAGCTGCTGAGCACCGCCGAACGGGACATGCAGGGAGTGCAGGCGCCCCGGCAGGGCACCCGACGCCAACCCTCTGCACAGCCCGTGTGAGTCCGTGGGAGCACGCACAGCACGACTGTGCGGAGAGGGCGGCGATCATGCGAGCTCACCTCGGTGACCAGCTCATCGTGGAGCGTCCGGCGACCGGTGCCGGCAGGCGCGACGGCGAGATCGTCGGACTCCACCACGAGGACGGAACACCGCCTTACGACGTGCGCTGGTCGGACACCGACGAAGTGACCCTTGTGTTCCCCGGACCCGACGCACACATCCGTCCTCTGCACCACGAGCGGACCGCGGCCACGCACGAGCCACGACAGGACACGGTTGACATGGCCGCCGGGTCCCCCGCCGCCTCACCGCGACGGGCGGCCGACCCCGGCGACATCGGGCGGCGCGTGGCCGTCGAACGCAGGAGGCAGGGCCTCAGCCGCGAGGAGACCGCCGGCCGCGCCCGGATGTCGCCCGACTATCTGGCGTACCTCGAGGAACGGCCCGCCGACCCGACCCTGGCGACGCTCGTCCGACTGGCCGACGCACTGGGCACCACGGTCGCCGCGCTGCGCGGCGGAGGCATCGATCTCCCGCCCGGTCAGGGCCGCGCACTGCTCCGTCCCGAGCTGCGCGACCTCGCCCCGGAGGAATGCCGCACGCTGCTCTCCACCCACGGCGTGGGACGCGTCTCGGTGTCGACATCCGACGGGCGCCCGGCAGTCGTCCCGGTCAACTACGACGTCGTCGACGACGCCATCGTCTTCCGGACCGCCCCCGATTCCGTGGCCGCGGCGGCCGCCGAACGGGAGGTCGCCTTCGAGGTCGATCATCTGGACGAGGCCCTGAGCCAGGGCTGGAGCGTCCTCGCCGTCGGCCCGGCGAGCGTCGTGACGGACCCGGACGCGGTGCGGCGACTCACCCGGCAGGCCCACACCACGCCATGGCCGGGTGGACACCGCGAGATGTGGGTGTCGATCCGGCCCACGAGCCTCACGGGCCGACGGATCGGTCCGGCCGAGCGGTAGACGTCCGTTCACCGGCTGCTCGCGGTGGCCGCGACGGCGGACAGGACGGCGAGCGCGAGGATGCCGCCGGTCAGGGCCAGACGGGGCGGCCGACGGCGGAGCCCCGGCCCACGCGCCGGTGCCGGGTTCGGTACGGCGACGCGTGGGCGCCGTAGGCCCGTCCGCCGGCCCACCCGGGATACGACGGTGGTGCCCCGCTCACATCGGTTCCGCCACGTGCACGGGCATCTCGGCCAGGCGCCATTCGAGCATGCCGTCGTTGAGGCGGATGGCGCGTCGCCCGCGGTCGGTCAGGAGTCGGACCGCGTCGTAGGCGAGGACGCAGTACTCGCCACGGCAGTAGACGACGATCTCGGCGTCCTCGGGCAACTCGTCGATGCGGTCGGCCAGTTCGTGGACGGGGATGGAGATCGCGCCGGGGATGTGCCCGGCCCGGTACTCCTCCACCGGCCGCACATCGAGCACCACCACATCGCCCGCTGCGACGCGGGCGCGGAGTTCCTCGCGGTTGACCTCCACGGCGCCGTCGTCGCCGAGATAGGCGTCGCGGGCGGCCGGCACGGCGGCCTGGTGGCGCTCGGCGACCTTGCGCAGCAGCGCGAACAGCCGGGCCACGTCGTCGCCGGCGAGCCGGTAGTGGATGCGCACGCCCTCCCGGCGGGTGGCGACGAATCCGGCCTGCTTGAGCGTCTGCAGATGCGCCGACGCGGTCGTCAGGTTCAGCCCGGCCGCCTTCGCGAGGGCGTCGACGGTCCGCTCGCCCTGGGCGAGCAGATCGAGCAGTTCCAGACGTTTTCCGCTGGCGAGCGCCTTGCCGCTGGCCGCGAACGCGTCGTACAGCTCCGCCTTGGAGCCGGTTGCCGTGGTCTCCGCCATGCATCCTCCATACATCCATGGAATATCGTAGAGGATGCATGGGTGATACGAGTACCCGAATTTGGAGGAACGGCCATGGGCTTCGCAGAGGACCATCTGATTCCGCTGGTGGACGAAGGACTGGGCAACAGCGCCTACCTCGTCGACCTGGGCGACGGCCGTGCCCTGGCCGTCGACGCGAGCCGCGATCTGCGCGCCCTGCACGCCGCCGCCACCCAGCGCGGACTGCGCGTCGCGTTCGCGGCCGACACCCATCTGCACGCCGACTTCCTCTCCGGTGCCGTCCAGCTCGGCCACGACCACGGCGCCGCCGTCCTCGCTTCCGCCGCCGGCCGCCGTACCTTCCCGCACCAGGGCCTCGCGGACGGCGACGAGGTGGACCTGGGCGGGCTGACGCTGCAGGCCCTGGCCACCCCCGGGCACACCGACGAACATCTGTCCTTCCTGCTGCTGGACGGCGGCCGCCCGCTCGGGGTGTTCACCGGCGGCTCGCTGATCGTGAACTCCGCCGCGCGCACCGACCTGCTCGGCGCCGAACGCACCGAGGGACTGGCCCGCGCCCAGTACCGCTCGCTGCATCGGCTGACCCTGCTGCCGGACGAGACCGCGGTATGGCCCACGCACGGAGCCGGATCGTTCTGCTCGGCCCCGCCCGGCGCCGAGCGCACCACCACCATCGGCACGGAGAAGCGGACCAACCCGCTGCTCGCCGCTCCCGACGAGGACGCCTTCGTGTCCCGGCTGATCGCGAACCTCGGCAGCTACCCCGCCTACTTCGACCGGCTCGCCGAGCTCAACCGGCGCGGCCCCGCCGTCCTGACCACCCCACCGACGCTGCCCGCGCTGGACACCGAGCAGGTGCGCACGCTGCTCGCCGACGGCGGCCATGTGGTCGACGTCCGTCCAGCCGCCCGGTACGCCGCCGCACACATACCGGGGTCGATCTCCATCCCGCTGCGTGGCCAGTTCGCCACCTGGCTGGGCTGGCTGCTGCCCGGCGAGGAGCCCATCGTCTTCGTCACCGGGGAGGGCCAGGATCTGTCGGAGATCGTCTGGCAGGCGTACAAGATCGGTTACGAGCGGCTCACCGGCCGTCTCTCGGGAGGCATGTCCGCCTGGCAGGAGGCCGGCCTGCCCACCTCGGCCACCGCGTTCGTTACCCCCGACCAGGCGCCGGCCGCCCCGTACCTCGACGTCCGGCAGACAGCCGAGTACACCGCCGGACACGTCCCCGGCGCCGTCCACCTCGAACTCGGCGCCCTCGCCGCCCACACCGACGAGGTCCCCGGGGGCGCGGTGGTGGCCTGCGGGCACGGGGAGCGCGCCATGACCGCTGCCAGTGTCCTGGAGCGCGCCGGCCACACCGACCTGACCGTGCTGAACGGCAGCCCTGGCGACTACGCCGCCGCCCACGGCCGCCGGCTCACCGCTGGCGCCGCCCGGTGAGTGCGGCCACCGAGTCCGCGGCCGGGCCTGTTCAGCTGGGACTTCGCGAGAACTGGCTGCAGTTCACGCTGCTCGTCATCGTGAACGTCTGCGTGGGCGGCCTCGTCGGCCTGGAACGCACGACCGTCCCGCTCATCGGCGCCCGCACCTTCGGCCTGACCGATGACCTGGCCGTCTTCTCCTTCATCATCGCCTTCGGACTGACGAAGGCCCTCACCAACCTCGCCGCGGGCGCGCTGACGGCCCGCTTCCGCCGCAAGCAGCTCCTGGTGACGGGCTGGCTCATCGGCATCCCCGTCCCGTTCGCCCTCGCCTGGGCACCGTCCTGGGGCTGGATCGTCGCCGCGAACGTACTGCTCGGCCTCAATCAGGGCCTGACCTGGTCGATGACGGTCAACATGAAGATCGACCTGGTCGGACCCGCCCGGCGAGGGCTGGCCATGGGCCTGAACGAGGCGGCCGGTTACACCGCCGTCGGCACCACCGCCCTGGTCACCGGCTATCTCGCCACCGCGTACGGCCTGCGCCCGGTCCCGGAACTCATCGGTGTGGTCTTCGTCGCCGCCGGGCTCGGCCTCGCCCTGATCGTGCGGGACACCGCCGCGCACGTCGCCCTCGAACTCTCCCAGCACGCCAAGCCCCTGGCCTCCGGCGAGAGCACCGCCCTGGCCGCGATCTTCGCCCGGACCTCCTGGCACCACCGGTCCCTGCGCGGCGCCAGCCAGGCCGGCCTGGTCAACAACCTCAACGACGGCCTGACCTGGGGCGTCTTCCCCCTGCTCTTCACCGACCACGGTCTCGGCCTCGCCGCTGTCGGCCTCATCAAGGGCCTGTACCCCATCCTCTGGGGCCTCGGCCAGATCCCCACCGGCCACCTGTCCGACCGGGTCGGCCGCAAGCCGCTCATCGTGGCCGGCATGCTGACCCAGGCCGGCGGATTCGTCCTCGCCCTCGTCCTGTTGGACACCCCGCTCCTGGCGGGCGTCCTCTCGGCCGTCGCGCTCGGACTCGGCACCGCCATGGTCTACCCGGCCCTGATCGCCTGCGTCTCCGACCACGCGCACCCCGTCTGGCGGACGGGCGCGCTGGGCACCTACCGCTTCTGGCGCGACATCGGCTACGCCGTGGGCGCCCTCGTCGCGGGCATCCTCGCCGACGCCCTCGGCCTGAACGCCACCGTCGTCGCCGCCGCCGCGCTCACCGCCGGCTCCGGCCTGCTCGCCGCCCGCTGGATCAGCGAACACGACGGCGCCCGCTGACGCGGCTCGCGGTGTGCGCGCCGGTCAGTCCGGAGCCGGTGGGATGTTCTGGGTGGCGTGGAACAGGTTGTCCGGGTCGTAGGCACGCTTGACCGCGGCCAGGCGGTCGTAGTGGCCGCGATAGGTGGTCCGGACCCGTTCCTGGCTCTCCCCGGGGCCGATGAAGTTGACGTAGGAGCCGCCCATGGAGTGCGGGTGCAGGTCGGTCCAGTAGTCGACGCACCACTGCCGGATCACCTCGGCGTTGGCGGGGTCCGGGTCGATGCCGGCGACGATGCCGGACCAGACGGCGTCCCGGTAGGCCCAGGCCGTGCCGTCCGCGTCGGCCTGGTGGGCGGCCCCGTCCACCGGATACAGGTGCATGGTCGACAGGCCGGTCGGAATGTTCTGGCCGTACTTGTGGTGGACGTCGATCGCGGCGTCGGAGACGGTCTGGAAGAAGTCGCCGCGCCAGTACCACTGCAGTCCCTCGGGAAGCAGCCCGTCGAACATGGTCTGCAAGGCGGGATAGGGCATCGGGGTGGCGAAGTGGAAGGCCGGCGGCGCCGGCTCGTTCACCACGGCGAACATCTCCGCCAGGCGCTCGTCGGAGAGGTCGCCCGTGTAGCACCAGATCACCGCGCACATCTTCTGCCCGTGGATCGGCTCGGGGAAGGGCGGGCCGGGCGGTACGACGAGGAGGGCGAAGAACCCGTAGAGCTCGTCCGGCGCGGCAGGCAGGAACTCCCGGTACCAGCGCAGCACTTCGGGCGTGCGGTCGACCGGCCACACCGTCACGGCGACCCCGACCGTGGACGCCGGGTGCAGCCCGAAGGCGAACGACGTCACCACCCCGAAGTTGCCGCCGCCACCGCGCAGCGCCCAGAACAGGTCCGGGTGACTCTCCCGGGAAGCGGTGACATAGCTGCCGTCGGCGAGGACGACGTCGGCCGACAACAGGCTGTCGATCGTCAGGCCGTACCTGCGGGTGAGATAACCGTGGCCGCCGCCCAGGGTGAGGCCGCTGACGCCGGTGGTCGACACGATCCCGGCCGGCACGGCACGCCCGAAGGCGTGTGTCGCATGGTCGAGGTCACCGAGCAGGCTGCCTCCGCCCACCTGGACGGTGTCCGTCTCCGGGTCCACCCTGGTCCAGCGCATCGGCGTCAGGTCGAGGACGAGTCCGTCGTCGACCAGGCACAGACCCGGGCCGCTGTGGCCGCCGCCGCGCACGGCCAGCTCGACTCCGGTGTCCCGGGCGAAGGAGATCACCGTCTGCACGTCCGCCACGTCCACGCACTGGGCGAAGGCGGCCGGCCGCCGGTCGATCATGGCGTTGTAGATGCTGCGGGCCGCGTCGTAGCCGGGGTCCTGCGGTGTGATCAGGGATCCCCGCAGTGCCTGGCGCAGACCGCCGACAGCCGTTTCGTCGATGGTGTTCATGGCCGAGTGCCTTCTGAGAGGTACGAATCCTGCCGATTGTTTCCTCCCTCACCGGTGAGCTGCGGCAAGCTTCACCGGGGGTGCGGTGGGACATCGCCGGCGAAACCACCCATTTGCCAGGCTATGCCCGAAGCGCTCACTCGGCAGACCTGCACCATCCGCCGCGGTCAGGACCCCCGGCAGGCGTACAGCCTGCCAGGGGTCCCCGACGGATCGGACTGCGTCAGCCGTCGGACTCCGACGACGGGATGTAGGCACCCGGCACGTCGTTCGGTGCGTAGATCTTCTTCTCACCGGGGTACGGCGTGCTCCAGTTGTGCGTCTGATACCACGTGAGGTGGTTCATCTGGGCGGGGTTGGCGAAGTCGGCCGTGGCGTGGGAGCCGGTCAGGCGCTGCTTCGACTTCCAGCTGTCCCACTCTGCGGCGAGCTGCTGCATGTCCGCCGGGACCTTGGCCGCCGGGACGGCCGCCGCCTTCGGGTCCTGCGCCGCCGGGGTGTCGACACCGCAGGAAGGCGGGGTCTTCAGGCCGTCGGTCAGCGAGGTCCGGTTGGGCAGCGCCTTGAACGGCGTGTAGTCCGGGCGCTGGGTGAACGCCCCGCGCATCGGGCTGGCCGCGCTGTCCTTCTGGTTCATCGGGTGGATCCCGAGGATCTGCTCGATGGTGCGGATCATCGTGATCTGCGAGTAGTAGTGGTTGTCAACGGTGCCGTGCTGGGCCCAGGGGCTGATGACCTGGATCGGGGCACGGTGGCCGTCGACGTGGTCGAGGCCGGCCTGGGAGTCGTCCTCGACGACGAAGATCGCCGAGTCCTTCCAGTACTTGCTGTGCGAGATCTCGTCGACCATCTTGCCGACCGCGAGGTCGTTGTCCGCCACTTCGGCCGCCGGGCTCGCCGGACCACCGGTGTGGTCGTTGGAGAGCCAGAACATGTTCAGGTTGGCCGGACCGTTCTTCTCGAAGTCCTGCTTCCAGATCTGGTACTTGTAGACGTCCGGGACGTCGAGGTCGAACATCGGGAAGCCGGGCACCGAGACGGAGTTGAGCGACGGAATCGCCGAACCCGTCTGGATGGGGTACGCGGTGGGCTGGCCGGTCGCGTCCATGGTCTTGGCGTCGCAGTACAGGTTCTGCCAGGTCGCGCCGGACGGCTTGTTCTCGATCGACTGGAACTCGCCGAAGTCCCGCACGGTCTTCCCGGCCGCCTGCGCACCGGTCCAGATGAAGCCGGACTTCTGGTGGCCGAGAGCGTCGTTCTCGGTGTCGTAGCTGCGCTGGTACTCACCGGCCGAGGACTCGGTGTACTCCGGGTCGTCGGCCTGCATCAGCCAGTTGTGGCCCTCGGCGGAGTTGGTGCCGATGTCGTACGTGTTGTCGTACAGGCCGAACTGCTTGGCCAGGGCGTGCTGGTTCGGCGTCACGTTCTCGCCGAACTGCGTGAGCGACGGGTCGCCGTTGCCCTGCGGCATGTCACCGAAGACCTGGTCGTAGGTCCGGTTCTCCTTGACGATCAGGAAGACGTGCTTGATCGTCGAGGGGTCGCCGAGCCGCTGCGGGACCGGCACCGGCCGCGCCTTGCTCCCGCCCGTGGTCATCGAGACCGAGCCGGGGGTCCAGCCGTTCTGCTGGAAGACCTTGGCCGTCTCGGACCTGATGACGCTGTCGTCCGGCAGAGTGAACCGCTGCACGCTCGACGTCGTGTCATGGGTGCCGTGGCCTGCGGGGTTGTTCGGGCGACGGGCGTCGATACCACGGGTGTTGGAGACCAGCACCTGGTTGCCGACGGTCGTGATCTCCGCGGGGAAGTAGTCCGTCGGGAGCAGGCCGACGTAACTCACCGGCTCCAGCGGGCTCTTGTACCGGTAGACGGCGACCGCGTTGGCGCGGCCGAGGGTCACCAGCAGGCGGCCGTCGTCGGTGAGCGTCACCGCGTTGGGCTCGTAGCCCACCGACGCCTCCGGCCACGGCCGGGTGTCGATGGTCTGCACGACCTTGTTCTTGTCGGTGTCGATGACCGACACGTTGTTGCTGGCCGTGTTGGTGACGAACAGCGCCTTGCCCTTGGCGTACAGGGCGGTCGGGTGCAGACCGACGTCGATGCTCGACGGGTCCGCGGTCGGGTTCGCCAGGTCGATGACGCTGACCGTGCCGCTGGTGGTGGCACCGGTCTTCGGGTCGGCCGGTACCTGGGTGCCGTACGAGTTGATGGTCGTGTCGCCGGCCTTGGCCGGACGGCCGCCCTCGTTGCTGACGTAGAGCTTGTCGCCGACCTGGACCATGTCACGCGGGGCGTTGCCGACGTTCCAGCTCTGCTTGACGGCGCCGGTCGCCGCGTCGAGGGCGACCACCCGGTTCTGGCCGTTGACCGCGGAGTACACGGTGGAGCCGTCGGCGGAGAACACCGCCTCGCCGACCAGGGCGCGCTTGGATCCGTCAGCCGGGATCTTGATGGAGGTCGGGTTGGCGACCGTGCCGTCCGGATTGACCGTGAACTTCGTGCAGCCGTCGGCCTGGCCCAGCCACAGCTGCTTGCCGTCGGGCGAGTACGTGGGGCCTTCCTGGCCCACGGAGTTGCTGCTGAGGCGCGGGGTCGACGAGGCGGCGGTGCCGACGACCTGCTGCACCTTCCAGTTCTTCACGTCGACGATGGCCAGCGCGCTGCCACCGTCGGTGACCGAGGCCGCTATGTGGGTGCCGTCCGGGCTGGGCGAGGACGACATGATCTTGCCGTTGTTGATGACGAGGCGGTCGCCGTACGGGGCGAGGTACTGGTCGCTGGAGATGACCTGGCCGCGATCGGTCGTCTGGCCGACCTGGTCGGTGCCGAACTGGTGGGTCTGGGCGTAACCGACGCCGGCGGTGACGGCGAGGACGACCGCTGTGGCGCCTGCGGTGAGGGCGCTCCGGCGCCCGATTCGTCTACCGCGAAACTCCGTCTCCACAGGCCGGCGGTGGCGTGTTACCTGCATGGAGGTCATCCTTTCGAGGTGCTGAGAAGTTCGACGTTGCCGTCGAACTGCCAAAGGGGGTTCGGTGCGTCGCCGGTCGGGGTCCGCACCAGGAAGTAGCCGTTCACTTCCTTCGGTCCGTCGCCGTCGGCGACGAACCGCCCGTCCGAGGTGACGTCGAGTTGGTAGACGGCCGTCCCGGTGGCCTCGACGCCAGGCAGATGCCAGGAGATGACGCAGCGCCAGTCGTTGCCGGGTCCCTCGGCGGCGACCCTGACGCTGCCCTTGTCGCAAGTCGCCGCGGCCTTCAGTTGCGCTTCGGTGACGTCCGGGCGGTTGAGCTGCTTGGTCTGAATGCGATAGAGGTGGGCGAACTCCGTGGCGAGAGAGCGCTGCACCTTGTCCTGCGAGATCCCGGAGCCCGTGGCCCCGGTCGCCGACGCGACGACGGCGACGGTCGCGCCGGCCAGTCCGACGAGCGGCAGGAGACCGACGGCGACCGCGCGACGCCCCGAGCCGTCGGCGGTGAGATTCGTGAAGTCGCGCCGCAGGAACAGCAGGTACGCCAACGTTGTCGCCAGCACGGCCCACAGCAGGCTGACCACGACGCCGATCAGGAGCGGGCCGAGCTGTGCCGGGCTGGTGAACAGGCCGTTCCAGGCGATGAAGGCGTAGCCGGGCAGGGCGAGGCGTACGGCGACCGGGAGCGGCAGCATCTGTGCGACCTGCATCGCGAGCGCGACGACCGCGGGCAGCAGCAGCCCCATCGGGGACCGCCCCAGCGCCACGGACCCGAGGAGTCCGATCGCGGCGAGGGCCAGGGTCGGGGCGAGTACGCACACCCAGGCGAGGGCGACCTTGCCCGCGGCGTCCGTCGGCGTCAACTGGTGGCCGTCGAGACCGACCAGCGGCCGGTTGCCGACGGTCACCAGACCGCCGGCCGCGCTGGAACAGGCCAGCCCGGCCACGAGCAGCAGGATGACGGTGAGGCTGGCCAGCGCCTTCGCCGCGAAGATCCGCCGCGGCGAGCGGACCGCCACCAGCAGGTGCCGCCAGGTGCCGAGCCGGTCCTCGGAGGCGAACACGTCACCGGCGACCACCGAGGTCAGCAGCGGCAGCGCCCAGGTGCCCGCGAAGCCGAGCATCACCAGCGGTCCGGCCCACCCCGTGGCGAGCATCCAGCGGCCGAAGAGGGTGTCGGAGGGGAGTGTGCTCTGCCGGCTCACCGCGGCGACGAAGAGCGCCGGGACGATCCAGCAGGCGAGCACCAGCAGGCGGATCCGCCATTGCGAGACGAGCTTGACCAGTTCGAAGCGGTAGCCGCGGGCCACCGAGACACGGCGGGCGCCGGTGGACCGGTCGGGGGCGGGGGCGGTCGCGGTCATCGGCCGGCCTCCTGCTGCTGGGCGCCGGCTTCCTGCTGCTGCTCGGCGCCGGGCCCCGTACCTTCCGTGGCGGTCTCCTGATGCTCGGTCAGGGCCAGGAACGCGGCCTCCAACGGGGACACCACGGGGGCGAGTTCCCGCAATACGGTGCCCGACTGGACGAGCCGCACCACGAGTTCGTCGAGGGCCGGCATCAGGGCGCGTACGACGAGCACCTCGTCGCTGCCGGGGCGTCCGTCGTCGACGAGGTGGATCCCGGGCGTGTCGGCGGCGAGCCGGCGGGCGGTCTGCGGATCGGAGGCGATCAGCCGGTAGTCGAGTTCACGGTTCTCGGCGGCCAGTTTGCGCAACGGACCGGAGAACACGACGCGTCCGGTGGCGAGGATGGTGACCTCGGAACACAGTGCCTCCAGGTCGTCCATGCGGTGGCTCGACAGCACGACGCTGGTGCCCTCCGCCGCGAGCCGGGCGAGGACGCCGTGGACGTGCTTCTTGCCGGCCGGGTCGAGGCCGTTGGACGGCTCGTCGAGCACGAGCAGCCGGGGCTTGGTGAGCAAGGCGGCGGCGAGCCCGAGCCGTTGCCGCATGCCCAGGGAGAAGCCCCGGATCCGGTCGTCGGCGACGTCGGTGAGTCCGACCTGGCCGATGACGTCGTCGATGCCCGCCGTGCGCGGGTCCTGACCGCGCAGAGCGGCGAGCGCGGCGAGGTTCTGCCTGGCGGTGAGCGACGGGTAGAGGCCGGGGCCGTCCACGAACCCGGCGACACCGTCGGGAGCGGCGAACGTCCTGCCCACCGGCGCACCGAGGATCTCCAGGCGGCCGCCGTCGGCAACGGCCAGCCCGAGCAGGAGCCCGAGGAGCGTCGTCTTGCCGGCGCCGTTCGGGCCGACCAGCCCGTGGATCTGTCCCTGCGCCACATCGAGGTCGATGCCGTCGAGTGCGACGACATCACCGAAGCACTTGGTGATCCCGCGAGCCCGGATCGCGAGCAGTGAGTCCATGAGCCCCTTCTTTCGAAAGCCTCATGGACCCTAGGGAGAGCACACCGTCCGCACAGGAATCGCCAGTCGAACGCTCAAGGAACGGAAGACAACAGCCGTCCGCCGCGTCCACAGACGAAAGGCCGCGCAGGCGCCCTTGCCGCCCGGCGCAGCCGACACACCGTCAGTGACACGTGTCAGAACACCGCTCGCACCTCGCCCACCTCCTGCCCCCGGCCCAGCACCGGCGTACGACCGACGCGGTCCACGACGGGTGCCGAGACGCCCAGCAGGCGCAGCGCACGGGCCAGGACGGGGCCCAGGGCTCGCACTCCACCGTCCTCGATCTTGAGGGCCAGGGCACGGCCGTCGGGCAGGGCGAGGGCCTGTACCGCTTCCGCGCCCACCTTCGACAGGACGCCCGGCATCTCCGTCATGAGCCAGGTGTCGTGGCGGTGGGTGCCGGCGACGTACTCGGGGTGGGCGCGCATGGCGTCGGCGACCCGCCGTTCGGGGGTGCCGGGTGCGGCGAGGACGAAGGAGCGGAAGGCACGGGCGAGGCCGGTCAGACTGATCGCCAGCAGCGGCGCCCCGCAGCCGTCCACACCGACGGCGGCCACCGGTTCACCGGCCGCCTCCTCCACGACCGTGCGGATGACGCGCTGGAGCGGATGGTCCGGGTCGAGGTAGGACTCCAGCGGCCAGCCCCGTAGCGCGGCGGCAGCCAGCATCGCCGTGTGTTTGCCGGAGCAGTTCATGGCCACGCGGTCACGCCGACCGCCGGCCGCCAGATAGGCCTCCTGCTCCTGCTGGTCCAGCGGGAGGGCGGGCGGGCACTGGAGGTGCTCCGGGGTCAGCCCGTGCTCGTCGAGCATCGCCCGCACCAGGTCGCGATGGAACGGCTCGCCGGAGTGGCTCGCGGCAGCCAAGGCCAGCCGTTCTCCCCGGAGGCCGAGGCCGGCCCGCAGCATGCCCGCCGCCTGCATCGGCTTGTTGGCGGAACGCGGGAAGACGGGGGACGTCACATCGCCGATCGCCCACTCCACCGAGCCGTCCGCGGCGAGGAGCACCACGCTGCCCCGGTGCCGCCCTTCGACGAATCCGGAGCGGACGACCTCGGCGAGGACCGGGGCACTCGGCGCGCTCTCGATGGGGTCGGCTATGGCGGACTGGGACATCGGCGGTCACCTTCCGGACGGGTACAGGGTTCGACCCCGCCCGGCCGTCCCGGGATCGCCGGACACGCCGGCCGGACGAGAGGGTCGCTCCGCACCGTACTCGCGCCCGAGAGGTGCGCCACAGTAGGCCTCACGCCCATGAGCATGTCCCGGCGCACCGTCGAGCTCGGGGCGACCGGCTTTCCCGTCGGCACGAAGTGCGAGAAGTGGACCTACTCCCCGCACGACACCACCACCCACGACCTGGGCTTACTCTGCCATCCGTCCTGGGTCACCGTCTGGCGGCTGCCCGGTGAACGACGGTTGGCGCGCGGGTGCGATCGAGGCAGGCCGAGTCGCTCATCCAGCGCTACGACCCGCGCGGCCGCTTCGTCCGACCGCCACGACCTGTCACCCCGTCAGGCGGACGCCCTCCTGGCCGTCGAAGGCGGCGACAAAGCCTGCGCGGCTGGGACCTGCCCCCGCACGGCGTGGAGTCTGTGGCCGTCAGCGACGACGCGGACGTGGTGGTGGTCGCGGGCATGGACGGCTCCGTGCGGGTGCCGGGTGTCACCGTCCGCACGATCAGCGAACCGTGTCGACAACTACGACCGGTGGTGGGGCGCCGCGCTGACGCTCGTCGCCGACGGGCAACGGGTGGCATCCTTCGACGGTTACTGGTGGCTGCTACGCGTCTGGGACTTGCGAACCGGGGAACTCCTGGGCGCCATGGACCGGCTGAGCCAGCGCTTCGCGTTCAGCCCGGGCGGACGGTTCGCGCTCTCCGCCTGTCCACCGACTCGAGATGCGGCCTGCAGAAGTGGCTGCTCGACGGCAACCGATGCCTGCGCACCCTCGACAGCGCCACTGGCGGCTACGCCTCGGCGAGCGCGGACGGCCGGATCGCCCTGCGCCCCGGGACCGCGTCCGGCCTCATCGCGGAGGCCCGCACAGCCACCGCCGCCTGAACCGCGCGGCCGCACTCCTCGACAGTGGCCGCAACGCCGACACCTGGGACCGGCTCCAGACCATCCGTGCCCTGCCCGGCTACCGGCGGCACCCGCGGCTGTTGCCCATGTGGCGCCGAGCCGGCGCGGCCGGCCGCCGAGGTGCGAAGGACGGTGGTGTGTGCCGACGGCCGGCACGCGGTCGCCACGGACGTACGCGGCATCCACCTGGACCAGTCGGCCCACCGGCGGTCTGCGGATGCCGTCCACGGCGTGGCCCTGTCCGCGGACGGCTGCCACGCCGTGTCGTTCGACAATGTGGGCACGGTGCTGTGCTGGGACCTTGACTAGCACTCGGCTTCGGAGAACCCCTCGTCATAGCCCGCGTAGTAATTGTCCTCGAAGTTCTCGTCGGGGAAGCTTTCGTATGCTGAAGGATCCGGATCTCGGCACGCCTTGCCATCAATGTAGCCCTCCGTCCAGCCGGGCCCCTCGTCCTTGCTCGGGCTGATGCCGACAGGTTCGCCTCGCGGCGCGGCTACCACTGTTGTCGCGGGGGAAGGGGCCGCAAACGCCTGCGCGGCCATACCTGGAGAGAATACGAGGAGCGCAAGGGTCATCGGAGCGGCCCAAATGATCGATCGCTTGGCATGCACGACTGTTCTCCTTTCTCGTGGAATTGCCGGGGCAACCACTCAGAAAGCAAGTGCTGAACATTGAACAAGCCTGCGGCGTATTTGAATTGGGGCGGCCGATCACACGCTCCGGAGGGTCACACTCGCGCCATATCTTGAATGCGCCTTTTCATCACTGTCTCACCCCCATCAGGGTTACGCCATCCGGGTGATGCCCCTGCCTGTACGGGCAGGCCGTAGGTTGGGGCCATGAGTGATGACTGGCGCACGGACCGGATCGGGGCTGCTCTGCGGGGCGAGAACCCGACGGTGCTACGGCGGCTTCGGGCGGGGTTCGCGGTGATCGGCGACGTGCAGTTCCTGCCGGGCTACTCGGTCCTGCTGGTGGACGAGCCAGGTGTTCAGCGGCTGTCCGATCTGCCCCGGGCCAAGCGGCTGGCGTTCCTGTCCGACATGGACCGGCTCGGAGAGGCCGTGGAACGGGCCTGCCGACGGCTGGATCCCGCCTTCCGCAGGGTGAACCTGGAGATCCTCGGCAACACGGACCCGTTTCTGCACGCCCACGTCTGGCCCCGGTTCGAGTGGGAGTCTCCCGAGGTGGTGGGCAAGCCCGTATGGCTGTATCCGCCGGACCGGTGGCGGGACGAGCGGTTCGGGCTCGGTCCGCAGCACGACGAACTGCGGGGTGCGATCGGGGGTGAGCTGGACTTGCTGGCGTCCATGTCCTGAGCGTGTGCGCCATGCGTGGCCACCTCGTCGGCCTTGGCCGTGCAGCTGTCGCCGCGGTCTGGCGTGTTACGCCCCTGTGACACCGAACTGACAGTTCCAAGATCAGGCCCTGTCAAGCTCGACTTCACCGAACGACCTGACCAGTCCATGTTCCTGGGGGAATCTGCTCATGACCACACGCACCCGCACCACGGCGGCCGCCATCGCCGTGGCCGCAGCCGTCACCGGCACGGCGCTGCTGGGCGTCTCCGGCGCCGCCTCGGCCGCGACGAGCGCCTCGCACGGCACCCTGACCGTCAGCAACGGCACCAAGTACGTGCTGATCGGCGGCCACAAGGTGAACTTCGGGGTGCCCGTCCGGGACCTCGCCTGGTCCCCGGACGGCAAGAAGGCCGCCTTCGTGGACGACTCCGGCAACCTGGACATCGCCAACCCGGACGGCAGCGGGCGCGTGGTCGTCGCGAAGAATCCCGGCAACCAGAACTGGTCCCACCCGACCTGGCAGGTGACCGCGAAGGACACCCGGTACAACATCCCCGCCAAGGACAACCTCATCTTCGCGGCGCGCGCGGACGGTGTGTCCCGCCTGAAGTACATCTCCGCCAAGGCCGTCCACGGCACGCCCAGGACGCTGTCCCTGAACAGCGACCCGGGTCCGGGCGGTGCGCTGCCGCAGACCGGCAACGTCTGGCCCAACGCGGCCGGTCACTACGGCACCTCGGTCTACGCCAACGACCACACCGGTGCGGTCTACATCCGTGACGACTACCTGCGCCAGCAGGGCGGCAAGCTCACCCAGGGCTCCCAGCCGGCGCTGTCCCCGAACGAGGAGGAGGTCGTCTTCGTGCGCTCGGTCGCCGGCCACGACCATGTGCTCGTGGAGGACTTCATGCACGGCAACCACATCAAGGACCTCACCCCGCACGCCACGACCGACTACACCGAGCCGGCCTGGTCCCCCGACGGCAAGACCCTCGCGGTGCGCACCCCGTCCGGCACGGTGACCCTGCCGGCCGACGGCTCGGGTCATCCGGCCAAGGTCACCTCGACGGTCGGCCTGGCGGCGTACCGCCCCTGACGTCGTACGACGGGACGGGCCGGGCGCGTCCGGGCCAGGGAGTGCGGGTCACTTCGCGGTCCGGGCGAGCTCGGCCCGCAGTTCGTCCAGGTGCGCGTCGGCGGTGTCGTGCGGCAGGAACTCCACGACGTCGAGAAACCGGAAGAGCACCCGGCTGCCGGTGACGGCGTACTCGTACTCGCCGAAGCCCACCACCGCGCCCAACGAGCCCCGGACGGCGCCCCGCACCACATGCGAGGTCATGTCGTCCGGTTCCGCCGCCGACATGCCGCGCCGGGCGTTGGGCCGGGCCAGATAGGGGCACACCATCGAGGCGTACAGCATGCACGCACGGTGGCCCGGTCCTTCGAGGGTCGGCGCAAGATTGCGGTAGGGCCGTCCGGCGGCCAGTGCCTCACCGATCGCCGCGCTCTCCGCGGCCCCCACCACACGCCACACGGGTCCCTGCGGCATGGCCTGGTTGCACACCGAGCACAGACGCTTCCGCGCGCATGCGGCACTGCGTTCGTAGTCGGTCAGCGCGAACTGCGGCTCCTCCCCTTCCCAGGGGGTGATCGCCGGGACCGGATACCCACGGGCGTCACGGGGCCGGGCCTCGACCGCCGCCGGCATGGGGACACTCTCGAATCGCACAGGCCATGACTACCAGGACCAACGGCCTTTGGCCAAGGCGGCACAGGTGGCCACCTGTTGCGGGGACGATCGGCGAGGATCAGTGCATGAAAAGGATCGTGCTGATGTCGGATCCGAGGGTCGCGGCCGTCCCCGTGACCGACTGCGGTGAACCGCTCGTCGACGTCCGGCTGCGGGACTCCCTCGCCGTGGATGCGCGCAGGGCCGAACCGTCAGGGGCGTTCGCGCATCTGCGGGAAGGGGTGCTGATCCGTCTTCTCAGGGCTCAGCAGTTGCTCCCGGGCGGCCTGCGCCTGCTGTTCGTCGAGGGATACCGGCCGCCCGCGCTGCAGCGGCGGTACTTCGAGCGGTACTCCGCCACGTTGCGGTCCGCTCACCCGGACTGGTCGGCGGAGCGGGTGCGCGAGGCCGCGAGCCGGTATGTGTCGCCGCCGGAGATCGCGCCGCACAGCGCCGGCGCCGCGGTGGACCTCACGCTCGTCGACGCCGAGGGCCGGGAACTCGACATGGGGACGCGGGTGAACGCCAACCCGGAGGAGAGCGACGGCGCTTGTTACACCGACGCGGCCACGATCGGCCCCGAAGCGCGGGCCAACCGGCGTGTGCTCGGTACGGTGCTCAGTGCCGTCGGCCTGGTCAACTATCCGACCGAATGGTGGCATTGGTCCTACGGCGACCGTTACTGGGCTCTGTCCACCGAAGCCGGCAGTGCGCTGTACGGGCCACGGGAACTCGGATGAGCCTCGGGGGTGCTGCTCCAAGGCCGACCGCGCAGCGCCATGTCCAGGTAGCTCACGGCGTTCAACGCGGTGGTGCCGGCGGCCCCGGCGGCACAGCCGCGCGCGATGGTGCTGAACATGTCGCTCCGGGTCCCCGTCGTCGACGTGGGCCAAACGGCGCCGCCCTCGGCCGCGGCGGGATCGGGCGGCCCGGTCACGGCGTGGGTGGACCTTGTCCGGGCTCCGGGCTGCCGCGTGCGATCCGGGTCAGGTCGGTCATGAGCGAGTCCAGCCAGGACACGGTCGCGTAGTACCGGCGCGGCGCGCCGGGCGGCTCTGTGACGGGCCCGACGCGCCCCGGATCGACCAGCGGAATCGGCCCGGTCGGGGTGTCCGCTCCCGGGTCCAGGGCCGCCGAGATCAGCAGCATCCGACCGGCCACCCGGTCCCCCAGCCCGCCGAGGGAATCGGCCGCCACGGGGCCGAGGCCGGTGAGCGGCGGCGCCAACAGCCGTTCGGAGCCCCACAGGGTGTGGTGTCCGGCCATCAGCGTGGCCTGCCAGTCCACGCTGCGCCGGGTGGGCCGGCGCGCCGGGCCGCCGAACGGTGTCGGCTCGCACTGGAACTGCGCGAACGCGGACTCGGCGAGGACGACCGCGCGCTGCAACGACCGGTGTCCACACGCCCCGGACGGCGCGGCCACGGCACCGCCGCCCGCCACCGAGGCGCTGGTCGCCACCACGATCTCGGCCGCCCTGCGCAGGAGTTCCGCCGCCGCGTAGCGCAGTTCGTCATGGGCGCCGCGCGGCCAGGCCAGCAGTCCGAAGACGGCGCCGATCGCGCTGCCGACCAGCACGTCCAGCATCCTGACCTCCGCCAGCCGCCAGGTCGGCGGGGCCAGCTGGGCGAAGACCAGGGCCACGAGCACGGTGAACAGGCCCTGGGCCCAGCCGACGCCCTTGACCGGCCCCACCGTGAAGGCGAACAGCATCCACACCGGCAGTACGACGGCGTAGACGGCGGTGTCGGTGCCGGCCAGGCTCAGTGCCCCTGCGGTGACGAGAGCCCCGGCCAGGGTGCCCGCGAGTGCCAGACGGATGGTGTGCCAGGTCTCGTCCATGGTGGTCCGGGTGAGGGTGAGCGTCGCCAGCATGGCCCAGAATCCATGGGGCAGCGTGTCCACTCCGGCCACGAGCCGGGCCGCGGTCAGCGCCAGGGCGATACGGACCGCGTTCTGGAAGAACACCGAGCGGCGCCCGGCGTGGCCGCGGAGGCGGTGCCACCACAGGATCGGCGCCCATGTGCCGGCGTACCAGAAGCGGCCTTGCGAGATCTCCACCGCTGCATGCCTTCCGCGTACGGCGAGATCGGCCGCTGTGGCCATGGCGAGCGCGGCGTCGGCGATCTCCAGCACGGCGGCGTGCCGGCGCAGCACGGCGGGCGGGAAGTCCGGTGCGCCGGCACATCCGGGGGCCGGGCCCGCGGACACGGCCGACAGGTGCGCGCGTGCCCTCACCAGGTCCTCGTACGGGGCCACCGGCGACGGCCCGGTCCCCAGACAGTCGGCGGTCGCAGTGGCCAGCCGGGCGACGGCCCGCAGTACGGCGGTCACCTCGGGGCCCGGCTGCCCGCCGGGCGGGACGGGCAGCTGCGCCAGGCGGCTGAGGAGGGTGCGCGTGGCGAGACCGGTGTGGGCGAGGGCGCGGTCGCGCAGGCCTGGCCCGGCCGGGCGTTCCGCCTCCGGCACGGTCAGGGACCGCAGGGACCGACTGGCCTCCCCGGCCGCCCGGATGTCGGGGTCGGTCAGGGTGTACGGCGGTGCGGCGAGGAGGGTCGCGCCGTGGGCGGCGGTCCGCACGGCGTGGGCGGCCCGTTCCCGGTACGACGGCGGGCTGGGCTCGGGGAAGATCAGCGCCTCGGCGACGATGAAGAGGACGAGTCCGGTGCTGGTCCCGATCAGGCGCTCGCCGAGCGTGTCGGGGGCGTACGGGGGGAACGACGGGAGGATGTAGAGGAGTTGCAGGCCCGGAGCCGCCCCTGCCGGCCGTGGCCCGCCCACGGCGGCGAAGGCCAGCGCGAAGCCGACCGCCAGCATGCCGACGACGGCGCTCCAGGTCCGTACGGACAGACAGGTGCCCACGACGACCAGCAACCAGCACACCGGAAGCAGGCGGAGGACCGTCGCGGCCCGCTGCCGGCCTGTGCCCGGGATCTTGGCGAGTCCGCCCAGTGCCACGGACGCGAACAGGGCGTAGGTGGCCGCCACAGGACGGTCGAGGCCGTAGCGGAAGAGGTAGAAGCCGGCCGCGGCGACCAACGTGACGCGTACCGCCCGGCGGCCCGAGACGGCGTAGTCCGCCGGATTCCGGCGGGCTGGGACACCACCCACCCCTACAGAATCACCCACCTCCGGAGTCCCGGCACTCCGCCGCCGGGCGCGGCGGAGAGCGGCAGCGGGCGGGTCACCCCAGGGTGAAGCGGATCGGCGTACCGGCCGCGGCCTGCGCGGCAGCCGCAAGGGCGGCCTCGGCGACGACGCCGATCACCGGGTAGCCGCCGGTGGTCGGGTGATCGTGCAGGAAGACCACCGGGCGCCCGTCCGGGGGCACCTGCACAGCGCCGAGGACCATGCCCTCGCTCGGCAGCTCGCCGGTCGACACGCGCTCCAGCGCCGGCCCTTCGGTGCGCAGGCCGATCCGGTTGCTGTGCTGCGACACGCGGTACGTCGCCGAGGTGAGGGTGCGCAGCGCGCCGGGGGTGAACCAGTCGGCGCGGGGGCCGAGCCGCAGCGGCAGGGTCAGTGCGGTCGGCGGCGCCGGCCAGGGAGCGCTGTCGGGAAACGCCGGCTGCCGGGCGGGAGCCCCCAGCGGGAGGACGTCCCCGTCGCGCACCGGCGCCGGGCCGAGTCCGGAGAGCAGGTCCGTCGAACGGCTGCCGAGGACCGGCTCGACGGCGATGCCGCCGGCGACGGCGACGTACGAGCGCACGCCCGCGGTCACCCCGCCCGCGTTCAGCAGGGCGCCCGCGGGCAGCCGTACGGGCACTCCCCAGGGCGCCGGCCGGCCGTCGACGGTCACCGGGCAGGGTGCGCCGCCGACCACGACGGTCACGGCGCGGTCGGGGCGCAGGGCACAGCCGGTCAGGGTGGTCTCCAGGGCGGCGGCGCCGGGGGCGTTGCCGAGCAGCAGATTGGCCAGCCTCAGGGCGCCGGCGTCGAGGGCGCCGGAGCGCGGCACCCCGAGGTGGGCGTGGCCACGCCGGCCGCCGTCCTGGACCGTGGTGAGGGCGCCGGAGCGTACGACGGTGAGCTTGGCGGTCACGGCGTGTCTTCCTCCGCCACGAACCGGACGCGCGTTCCCGGCGTGAGCAGGGCGGGTTCCTCCCGGCTGAGGTCCCACAGCGGTGTCGGGTCCGGCATGGTCCCGATCAGCTGCCAGCCGCCGGGGGTGGCGCGCGGGTACACCGCGCTGTAGGGGCCGGCGAGCGCGACCGCTCCGGCCGGGACCCGGGTGCGGGGGGTGTCGCGGCGCGGCACGTGCAGTTCGGCCGGCAGGCCGGTGAGGTAGCCGAAGCCGGGGGCGAAGCCGCAGAAGGCGACGCGGAAGGTGCAGGAGGTGTGCCGGGCGGCGACCTCGTGCACGGCGACGCCCCACAGGGCGGCCACCTGGGCCAGGTCGGGTCCGTCGTAGCGTACGGGGATCTCCACGACTCCCTTGTCGTCGGCGGCCCGGGTCGGCACGTCCCAGTGGGAGAGGTGGCGAGCCAGTTCCTCCGGGTGTGTGACGCCGTCCAGGAGCACGGTCCGCGCGCCCGGCACGATTTCCGCGACGGGCGGCAGGCTGCCCGCCGCGCGCCGCCGCAGGAGTTCGGCGTGGAAGGCTCCGGTGTGCTCGGCGTCCGGCAGCTCGACGAGCACCGCGTGCCGCCCGGCGAGGCGCACCTGCAGAGACCGGCTGTCCGTCATGCGAACGCCCCGACCTCGATCCCGGCCGCCTCCAGAGCCGTGCGCACCCGCGCCGCGATCCGGGCGGCGCCCGGGGTGTCACCGTGGACGCACAGGGAGCGGGCGGTCACCACGACCGTCGTACCGTCCACGGCCTCGACCGCACCGTCCACCGCGAACGCCAGCGCGCGCCGGACCACCAGCTCCTCGTCGGTCACGACGGCGTTCGTCTCGCGTCGCGACACGAGCGTGCCGGCCGGGGTGTAGGCGCGGTCCGCGAAGGCCTCCGGTACGGCGGGGAGGCCCGCCTCCTCGGCCGCGGCGAGCAGCTCGGACCCCGGCAGGCCGAGCACCGGCAGCGCGCCGCCCGCGAGTTTCACCCCGTCGACCACGGCCGCGGCCTGCTCGGCGTCGTGCACGGTGCGGTTGTAGAGCGCGCCGTGCGGCTTGACGTAGGCAACCTCGGCCCCGGCGGCCTGGGCGAAGACCCGCAGTGCCCCGATCTGGTAGGCCGTCTCGGCCGCCAGTTCGTCGGCGGGTACGTCCATGGCCCGGCGGCCGAAGCCGGCCAGGTCGCGGTAGGACACCTGCGCGCCGATCCGGACGCCCCGTTCGGCGGCGAGGTCGCAGACGCGGCGCATCACCGCGGGGTCGCCCGCGTGGAAGCTGCAGGCGACGTTGGCGCTGGTCACAACGGAGAGCAGGGCGTCGTCGTCGGTGAGGGTCCAGCGGCCGAAGCCTTCACCGAGGTCTGCGTTGAGGTCGATCACGTCCCGAAACGTAATCGATTGTTGAACGATCCCACAAGTGAGTGGAACGGCGGGACTTCCTGTCCCCGGCGCTGACGGAGGCCGACGCTCTCCGTTGTTGGAGGTGCCCGTCGTCTCCGACCGGGCCGACCCGCAGGACTTCACGGCCGACCACTGGCTGGCCACCTTCGCGGCACTGGCCCTCGACGGGGGATCCACTGCCACCCCGGTCGGCGTGTCCTGCTGACGGCGGACGCGAGCGGGCCCGCCGCCAGGCCCACGACCTGGCCGGCGCCGTCGGCACGGCGCAGTGCGATCGCGGCCGGGAAGTCGGGGTCTACCTCGAAGGCCGCCGCCTCCGCCGGGGTCATGGGACCGCCCTGGCAGCCGAGTGCGGGCGCGCTCCGGCGACGGCGCCAACTGCGGGTCGGCGGCTGCGAGATGGCGTCCGGCCGGGATGTGCGCGGCGACCAGGCGGGCGACCCGCGGCGGCCCCAGCAGCCCCTCGACGGCGGCCGCGGCGCGCCCGCCGTGGCCCACTTCGTTGGCAGGATGTCCACCGGGTCACCCGACCGGTCCGGGGGTGTCCCAGGCGTCCACGCAGTCGGCCAGCAGGGCCATCAGCTCGTCCACGCACGGCTGGTGCGCTGCCGTAAGGCCGACCGCCGAGATCGACGGCCGGCCGGCGAGGGCGGTCAGCCCAGTTCGGTGTCCAGCCAGTGCAGGACGTCGGGGGTCACGGGGTCGGTGATGTCGGCGAACTCCTCGTGCTTGTTCAGGAACTTGGCCACGTACGGGCAGACGGGCACGATCCGCCTGCCGGCCTCACGTACGTCGGTGAGCGCCTCCTGGACCAGCCGGGAGGCCAGGCCCTGTCCGGCGAAGGCCTCGTCGACCTCGGTGTGGAAGAAGACGCGCTGCTCACCGCGGTCGCGGTAGGCGGTCAGTCCGGCGCGCTTGCCGTCGACCAGGATTTCGTACCGGTGCTTGGCCTCATTGTGCTCGACGGTCGGAGCGGCGGAGGGCTGGCTCATGGGATGCCTTTCGGATGGGGTGCGGTGCACGCGTCGGACGGATCAGTGGCGCGGCGGATTCCTGCGCGGGGTGATGACGGCGTTGGGCAGGGCGGGGGCGAGCAGACGGTGTCCCGGGTACCCCTCGACGACGCCGAATCGATCGGAGGAGTTCTGCCAGTCCTCCCGGGCCTTGGCGATGTCCTCGTGACTGCGCCCGATGAAATTCCACCACATGACGATCTCCTCCTCGAAGGGGATTCCGCCGAGCAGCACCGTCCGCGCGAAGTCGTCCGACTCGTTCGTCAGCGTCAACGCGTCGGCGCTCGGCGGGACATAGCCCAGCTCCGAGGGTCCGACCAGGGTGTCCGCCAGGCGCACCTGCCCCTGGTCGACCAGGAGGCCGTGCTCGAAGGCGGGGTCCACGGCGAGTGTGACGGTCGCGCGCGGCCGGAGGACGATCTCGGCGCCGAGCAGGGGCGTGAAGGTCGGCACCGGGGAGACCCGGCCGGCCAGGGAGCCCAGGAAGACCCTGATCTCGGCCTCGTCGGTCAGCACCGGCTCGGGCGCGTAGTGCTGGAAGTCCCGTTCGGTGTCGCGGTGTTCCTCCGGCAGCGCCACCCACAGCTGTACGCCGTGCAGGACGGTGGTCCGCGGGGTGGAGACCTCCGAGTGGCTGATGCCGTACCCGCCCGTCATGAGGTTCAGCTCGCCGGGCCGTACGAGCGCGTGGTTGCCCATGCTGTCCCGGTGCTCGATCTCCCCGGTGAACAGCCAGCTCACCGTCTGCAGGCCGGTGTGGGGGTGCGGGGCGACGTCCATGCCACCCGTCACCGAGACGTCGTCGGGACCGTAGTGATCGGCGAAGCACCAGGCGCCGATCAGCGTCCGGGCCCGCTGCGGGAGCGTACGGCGTACGGTCATCGCCCGGGGACCGCCGAGAGGCACATCACGCGGGGTCAGTACGTCGACCCCTGCCGTCTCGGTGGACCGCTCGGCGTCCACTGTGGCACCGCACCGCAGTTCCGTGGGTTTCGTTTCGATGTTGCTCACCGTGGACCGCCTCCCGGAGGGGTAGTTCTATATTCAACTATCATGCCATGATCGTAGGCGGTCGACACGGGATCTCCACCCAGGCCGACTCCCCGGCTCGACCGGACGCTCGTAATGCTGACCAAATTACGCGTAACGACCCAAATCGTCTGCCACAGCCTTCACGGACGGGGTCGGTCATCTCCATCAGAGATGACCGGCATCGCAAGTCATCGCGATCAAGAGGGAAGCAGAGGGAGCGGCCCAGCGCTTGTGCCAGTGAGAGCGGCGAGGAAGCTGCTCGATCGTCGCCAGGCATCCCGCCGAGCCGGCCTCACCGGCTCCCGCCTCCGAAGAAGGTCAACGTGCCCCAGTCCTCCGAACTCCGGATCTCGCGTCAGGGTGCGGCCGGTGCCGAGCCCGCACACGGTGTGCCGGGCCGGCTGATCGCGCTGCTGGCCGTCGCCGCCGGCATGACGGTCGCCAACCTGTACTACGCCCAGCCCCTGCTCTCCTCGCTGCGCGAGGTCTTCCACACCAGTACGGCGGCGGCCGGCTGGCTGATCACACTCACCCAGGTCGGCTATGTGATCGGCATGCTGTTCCTGGTCCCGCTCGGCGACCGGCTGGAGAAGCGGGGCCTGATCACGGCCCTGCTGACGGTCACCACGGTCGCCCTGGTCACGGCCGGACTGGCCCCGAACTTCCCCGTGCTGCTGATCGCATCCCTGGTCAGCGGCGCCACCTCGGTCGTCGCCCAGATCCTGGTCCCGTTCGCCGCGAGCCTCGCGCCCGACCACGCCCGCGGCCGGATCGTGGGCCGGGTGATGAGCGGCCTGCTCACCGGAATCCTGCTCTCGCGCACCCTCAGCAGCCTGGTCTCGGACATCGCCGGCTGGCGCGTGGTCTACCTGGGCTCCGCCGTCCTGATGGCCGTCCTCGCCCTCGCCCTGCGCTCGGCGCTGCCCCGGCACGCCCCCACCACGAACATCCCGTACGCCCGTGTACTGCACTCCACCCTCCAGCTGGTCCGCACCCACCCCGCGCTGCTGCGCCGCGGCCTGTACCAGGCAGCGATGTTCGGCGCCTTCAGCGCCTTCTGGACCACCGTCTCCTACCTCCTGACCGGCCCCGGGTTCCACTACTCCCCCATCGGCGTCGGTGTCTTCGCCCTGGTCGGAGCCGCCGGCGCGGCCGTGGCTCCGCTGGCCGGCCGGTGGGCCGACCGCAAGCTGACCCGGCCCATGACGGGCGCCGCGTTCGTCCTCGCCGCGCTGGCCTTCGCTGTCGCCGGGTTCGGCCGCCACCACATCGTCCTGATAGCGCTCGCCGCCATCCTGCTCGACATGGCCGTCCAGGCCACGCTGATCCTCGGCCAGCACACCATCTACCAGCTCGACCCCCACGCCCGGGCCCGCCTCAACAGCGCGTTCATCGCCATCTTCTTCCTCGGCGGCGCCCTCGGCTCCCAGCTCGGTTCGCTGACCTACCACTCCGGCGGCTGGACGGCCGTGACGGCCCTCGGCGCCGCGCTCCCCGTCCTGGCGCTCCTGTACTGGCTCACCGAGCACCGGCGGGAAGACCGGAACCGTGCCCCGGGCGGCGCGTAAGGATTCCGGCGAAGGCCCAGGCCCGGCAGACGGCGTCGGCTCACCCGCCGCCTGCATACCATGCAGCGAAGATCCAAGCCCGTCGCACGGGCACTGCCTCACCGGGAGCGGATGATGGACCTGCGGCAGATGGAAGCCGTCGTCGCGGTGGCGGACGCGGGCGGGTTCACGGCCGCGGCGAGGCGGCTGCACGTGGTGCAGTCCGCCGTCTCCGGCACGGTCCGCGCCCTCGAACGCGAGCTGGGCACCGCGCTGTTCACCCGGAACACCCACCGGGTGGCGCTCACCCCGGCCGGGGAGGCCTTCGTACCCGCCGCACGTGCGGCCCTGCGCGCCGCCGAGCTGGCGCGCGAGGCGGTCCACGCGGCCAAGGGAGAACTGCGCGGGCGGGTGACCGTCGGCATCATGCAGGGTGTCTGGGCGGGCCTGCATCACGCGCTGGCCGCGCTGCGGGCGGAGCACCCGGGGGTGGTGGTCCAGCTGCGGCAGGCGGCGGTGACCGACATCCGGCAGGCCCTGCGCGAGGGCACGGTGGACCTGGCGGTGGTGGCACTGGACCGCCAGCAGCAGCGGGGGCTCGTGACCCGGTTGCTGTCCCGGGAGGAGATGGTCCTGGTCGTCTCCCCCGGCCGGGATCTCGCCGCGAGCACTCCGGAGGGCACCGTCGAACCGGACACGGTGGCGCAGCTGCCCCTGGTGGACTTCACCCCGGGCTGGGCGATCCGCCATGCCGTCGACCGGGCCTTCCGCGCCGCCGGCGTCGACCGCACCACGACCTTCGAGGTGAACGACATCGTGGCCGCGTCCGAACTGGTCCGCAACGACCTGGGCGTCTGCATCATGCCCCCGTCCATCGCCGACCGCTTCCCCGACCTGACGACTTATCGGTTCACCCGGCATGCGCCGAGCTGGAAGGTGATGGTGGTACGTCCACACGGTGAGCCGCCCGCGGCGGTCGCGGCGCTGCTGCGGCACATCACCTGACGCCGGAGACGAGGTCCGTACGCAGGACGGCCCGCCGTCCGTGCAGCTTGCCCTTCTCCATCCGGGCGTGCACATCGGCGGCCGCGCCGAGGGGGAGGACCTCGATGCTGCGCGGGCGCAGAGCACCCTGACCGAGCAGGTCGTTGATGTACGCGGCGGCTTCCGCCAGTTCGTCGGGTGTCGCGTGGGAGATCACAAACCCCACGACGGAGCGGTCGTTCATGTACAGCGCCCCGGCGGGCAGCACGGGGCGGGCCCGGGCGCCGGCCAGCAGTACCACGCGGCCCCTTCGGGCGAGCAGGTCGACCGTGGTCTCCAGGTCGTTGACGCCGGCCGTGTCCAGGTACAGGTCGACCCCCGACGGCGCGGCGGCGCGGATCCTCTGGGTCAGTTCCGGATCCCGGTAGTCGAACACCTCGGCCGCGCCCAGCTGCGCGCAGTACTGCGCGTCCCGCAGGCCGGCCGTGGCGAGGACGCGGGCGCCCGCCCGCACCGCCATCGTCACCAGGGCACTGCCTACATTGCCCGCGGCGCCGCCGACCAGCACGGTCTCGCCCACGCGGAGCCGCCCATGGACGAACAGCGCCAGATAGGCGGTCGCCGCCGGATGGAACGCCGCCACCGCCGCGTACGGATCGGCTCCCTCGGGCAGGTGGTACAGCCGGTCGGCCGCCACCACCGCCTGCTCCGCTGCCGCACCCTGCCTCCCCCCGTGCCCGAGGCTGTTGCACCACACCCGGTCACCCGCCCGGAAGCCCGCGACACCGGGGCCCGCCTCGGCGACCGTGCCGACCAGATCACGGCCCACGACGAAGGGGAAGTCGACCTGCGTGGGGAAGAGTCCCGACCGCACGAACGTGTCCACCGGGTTGACCGCGGTGGCCAGGACGTCCACCAGTACGTCGGTGGGGCCGGGCCGGGGCGCGGCGATCTCGCCGTACCGGATGACGCCGGCGGGACCCAGTTCCTCGATGTACGCAGCACGCATGGCACGACATGTTTCCACTACTCGTCCGGACACCCCGTGCACCGCCGTCACCAGCGCACCGCGGTGAAGTCGATGGGCCGGGGCCGCAGTCAGCGGCTCCCGGCCGCCAGGCGGACCGGTCGCCGGGCCATCTCTTCGGCGGGGAGGCGCCGGCGGTCACCGTGGCCCGGCAGCAGCCACCCGGTGGTTCGCGACCAATAGGAGCTGTCGCCGCTGAAGCAGTACCGGTCGTCGGCGAGAAAGAGCACGCTGCCATGACGAGTTGCAGCCGCCGGCCACCCCCCTGAAGTACCGCTTCGTGAAGTGAAAGGCCTGGCTGCACGTCAAGGCTGTCGTATCCGCCGCCGTGTCCTGTCGTATCGGCGAGGTCAACGCCTCGGCTCGGCGCTCTCCACGCCGAGTGCCCAGGCCCCGTAGGCCGTACCGGTGGTCTCGAAGGAGAAGATCATATGGGACGCGGCGGTGTTGACGTCACGCCAGAACCGCTGGACCGGGTCGGACTCGAAATGGCCCGTCGTCCCGGTGCCGCGGAAGACCCGTTCGACGGCCGACAGCGACAACTCGACCGCCAGCGCGAGGTCCCGTGGCCCGCGGACCGCCGCCTCGCCCTCCTTGGTCTCCTCGATGCCGTCGGCGACCCGAGCGGCCCGCTGGACGAGGAGCTCCGCGGCGTCCACCTCCGCGGCCGAGCGCGCGAGGTCGATCTGCACCGACGGCTTCTCCCGCAGCGGGGCGCCCCGCCGGTCGACCCGCCGGAGGTTCTGCTCCGCGGCGGCCCGCACCGCGCCCCGCGCGGCGCCCACCACGGGCACGGCGAGCGGCAGCCCGTTCACCGCGTTCACCGGCACCGTGTGGCAGCGGGCCGCCGAGGCCGTCGCCCGCCCTGCGTTGATGTCCAGCCTCGAGAGGGTCAGATGCTCGGGCACGAAGACGTCGTCCAGGACCATGGTGTCGCTGCCGGTCCCGCGCATGCCCAGCGTGAACCAGGTGTCCTTCACGGTGATGTCCGCCTGCGGCACCGCGAAGAACCGCACCTCGCCGCGCCCGTCGGGGCCCACCTTGCCGGGCACGGCGGAGCAGGCGAAGACCCAGTCGGCGAAGCGCACCCCGCTGATGTGCTTCCACTCACCGCTGAGCCGCCAGCCGCCGGAGACGGGTTCCGCCTTCCCGGCCGGCATGAGCGCGCCCGCCATGAGGGCGTCCGGCCCGTCGCCCCACAGCACCGCCTGCCCTTCGACGGGCAGGTACGCGCCGTACCGGGACGCGTGGGCGGACAGCGAGGCTGCCCAGGCAGCCGAGGCGCAGCCCTCGCCGACCAGGGCCACCGCCGAGGTCATGTCCACGAAACTGCCTTCCACGCCGCCGAAGGCCGCGGGGACGAAGTGCCGGGCGAATCCGGCCTCCCGCACCGCCTCGACCACCTCGGGCGCAAGGCACCGGGCGGCCTCCGTCTCGTCGCTGCACCCCGCCGCGATCTGCGCCACGCGCGGAGCACCGGCGACGACCGCAGCCACGCTCGGCCTGTCGACAAGGATCGTCGCTGTGCTGTCGCTGAGCATATGTTCGCCACCTCCGTTGGGATGGCCGCAGTCTCTCCGGCCGAGCCCGTGACTTGCCGCACCCAAGCCGGGACCGGCCCGCCAATCACCCGACCGGCTTCGCTTCGCCCCACCGGCGGCACCGGGAGTGCCGCCGCCGCGGGCCGCACCGAGCAGCCGATGGAAGTCGGCGCGGCCCTCCGTGCGGTGCTCGGCCGGCAGGTGCAGCGCATGCGCGGTCTCGCCGCTCTCGAAGGCGGTGACGATGCCGCCGTGCTCGACGAGGATCGTCTCGGCCCGTGCCAGGTCACCGGCGGCCGCGGCGCGGCGGTAGGACGGGGCGGGGTGCGGCTGAAGTGCCTCCCATGTCCTCGGCCGGACTCGCGCACGGCGCTCCGCTGGTGGGAGCCGATGTCGAGACCTTCCTCCGGCTCTTCCCGGCCTGAAACCGCCCGAAAACCTACAATGACGACATCGCCCAAGTCCGTCGGCCGCACCCGGACCCGGCCGCGGCGGACGGGAAGGGTGCGCTCGCCGTGATGGCCTGCGACGACCGTGGGAGGCCGCCGTGCAATTGGAAGAATTCCTGGCCCAGGTCCGCGACCGGGGCGAGTACCGCAGCCGCGAGGAGACCGAGCACGTCTGTGAGGCGGTCCTGTGGGCGCTCGCGACCCGGATCGCCCCGGAAGAGGCCGACGAACTGGCGGCCCGGCTGCCCGCCCCCCTGGACGAGGCCCTGCATCTGGACCGAGGGCGGCCCGAGACGTTCGACTGTGACGAGTTCCTCCGGCGGGTGTCCATGCAGACCGGCGCCCGGCCCCGTACGGCCGAGTGGGACGCGGACGCCGTGCTGTCCACGGTGGCCGACGCCGTGCCCGACCGGCAGATCGACCACCTCCTGTCCGGGCTGCCGGCCCGCTACGCCGAGTTCTTCGGCAGGCCGAATCCGAGCTGACGGACCATCGTGCTGCGCGGTGTCCCCGGTCAGTCGGTTGTCCGGGTCAGTCGGCCGACCCGGTCAGTCGCTCGTCGCACCACTGCCTGGCCACCTGGGCGACCTCTTCCAGGGCCCCGGGTTCTCCGAACAAGTGAGTGGCACCCGGAACGATGTGCAGGGCGCTCGGCACCCGCAGATACCTGGCCGCCTCCTCGTTCAGCTCCTGGACCTGCTGGTCCTGGCCGCCGACGATGAGCAGCACCGGAGCCTGTACCCGCCCCAGGGCGTCGCCCGCCAGATCGGGCCGGCCGCCTCGCGAGACCACGGTCAGCACCCGGTCGGGGCGCTCGGCCGCGGCCACCAGCGCCGCGGCGGCGCCCGTGCTGGCGCCGAACAGGACGACCGGGAGGCCACGGGTGTCGGGCTGCGTCTCCATCCAGTCGATCGCGGCCACGAGCCGTCGGCCGAGGAGCGGGATGTCGAAGCGGTGCTCGCCGGTCAACGCGTCGTGCCGCTCCTCCCGTTCGCTGAGCAGGTCCATCAGCAGCGTGCCGAACCCGGCGGTGCGCAGTTCGGCGGCCACCATCCGGTTGCGCGGACTGTGCCGGGAACTTCCGCTGCCGTGGGCGAAGAGCACCACGGCCCGCGCCGCCGTCGGGACCACAAGGTCACCGGAGAGTGTGGCATCACTGGTGGGCACCAGAACCATGTCGGAGATCATCGGCATCACTTCTTCCACGCCTGCCGACCCAGCGGATTGGTGTACCCCGCGTACCCACCATATCCGTGCGAAAAGCCCCCTGCCGGGTCGGCCGGCCCTCTCGGCCGTCAAGGGGTGAGGTACCTTCGGCGCATGTGGCACTTCACGGCATCGGTCCTGGTGAGGCGATGAGCGGCTGGTGGTCCTCCCTGGACGCGCAGACCCGTCGGGAGATCGACACGGAGGTGCTGCACGACCGCCCGATCATGGCGATCAAGGCCGCCTGGGACGCGCTGCGCCCGCTCGGTGCCGGCTTGCGCGAGGCGGAGGAGGTCGTCCACGCCCGCTACGACGCCCTCGGCGACCGCGTGCGACGCAGGCAGCCCGATCCGCTGGACGTCCCCTCACTCGCGGCCCGCGCGGCCGCGCACCCGGGCCGGGTGGCCGCGATCGAGGCGGTCTGGAACGGCGACACCATCCATGACTGGTTCGTGTGCCTGGTCGCGGTCCTGGAGGATCCGGACGGGGACGGACATCTGGCGACCGTCTACCAGCGCACCGACGGGCCCCGGCCGGCCACTGCCGCCACCGAGGCAGGACAGGCCCTGGCCGACCATCTCGGCGTACCGTTCCATTTCGCTTCTCCGGACGTCCCCGACGACGAGGCCCCGCGCTGGCGGACGAGTCCCAGCCCTGGCGGCAAAGGCCCTCACGCATCCAGCCCTCCTCGCTTCACCGGCTGACTCGCGATCACGTTCCGCTGGATCTCGTTGGTGCCTTCTCCGACGATCATCAGCGGCGCGTCCCGGAAGCGGCGCTGCGGTACGCGTGGGCGCGCGCGGTCGCGGTCGGCCGCTCGCCGCGTGGTCCGCTCGCCCAGTTCGCCGACGGCAGCGTCCACTGCCGTCCCTCGCCGGACACGTCATCATCAACGTGTTGTGTCGAAGCGGCGCTTCAGGCGCGCCACCGTCGCGGCGTCACCGCGAGCATCCGCCCGGGGTCCCCTCCGGGTGCGTTCCGGATTGCGCTCGGGTTTGCGGCCGCTCATGGTCGGAGGGTGAGCATGTCACCCGCGCTGCGGCCGCCCGACAGCCCTCGTGAGACCGGTCGCGGTCGGGTGGAGGGTGCCCCGGGCGTGCTCCGGGCCCTTGCCGTCTTCGCGGCCGTCCGGCTCGCCGGGGTCGTCCTGCTGATCGTGGTCGACGCCGTGGCCGGCCGCCCGTTCGGGAAGAGCCTGGCCCATGCGTGGGACTCGGTCTGGTATCTGCACATCGCCGAGCACGGCTACGGGACCCAGCTGCGCATCACCAGCACGGGCGCGGTCCAGACCGACTGGGCGTTCTTTCCGCTGTATCCGGGGCTCATCCGGGCCCTGCGCGGCTTACTCCCCTTGACCGCCGGGCAGGCGGGACTGCTGATCGCCTGGGGTTCCGCGGTGTTCGCCGTGTACGGCGTCTACACGATCAGCCATCACCTCTACGGGCGGGCGGTCGCCACCGCTGTCGTCGCCCTGTGGGCCGTACTGCCGCAGTCGGTCGCCCTCACCCTGGCCTATACCGAACCGCTGTTCACCGCATGCGCCGCCTGGTCGCTGTACGCCGTGCTGCACCGCCGCTGGCTCGCCGCGGGTTCGCTGGCGCTGCTGGCGGGCCTCGCACGGCCGAACGGGATCGCTGTCGCCGCGGCCGTCGCCGCCGCGGCCGCCCACGAGGTCGTACGGCAGCGTGGGCGCGCCTCCCCGGCGCTCCTGGTCGGCACGGTCCTGGGCCCGCTGGGCTGGGCGGGTTATGTGCTGTGGGTGGGACGGCAGACCGGTGACCTGTGGCACGGCTATCTGCAGGTGCAGAGTGCCTGGAACTCACGCCTGGACCTCTCGGTCGGGCCCCTGCGGTTTCTGGAGTCGATGCCGTTGCAGGGCAGCTTGGTGGCCTATCCGGTGTCCGTGGTCCTCGTCGTGGCCGGCATCGTGTCGTTCTGCGTGCTGTGTCTGGAGCGCGCCCCGCTGCCGCTGCTGGTCTTCGCGGGCGTGCTGCTGCTGTTGGTGGTCGCGGTGTCCGGCCCCTTCTCCTCCAAGCCGCGTTTCCTCCTTCCGGCGTTCCCCCTGCTCATCCCGCCGGCTCGCGCCCTGGTGCGGGCGTGGCGCGGGCGCCCGTCCTCCCGGGCTCTACTGGTGTGCGGCGGCCTCACGGCCGTGTCCCTGCTCTACGGCGTCTACCTGGCCGCGCTCGCCACCCAGCCGCTGTGAGCAGGTCTCATAGGGGCCGGGGTTGAGCGGGCTGCGGAAGGTGCCGGTGCTCGCCTTCGCTCCGGGCGTCTGCGGGGGCATGGCCGAGGTGGCCGCGGGTACGGCGGCGAGACCGAGCAGCAGAGCCAGGAGGACGGCACGGAGTGTGGTGCGGGGGCCTGTGCGCATGAGCGGCTCCTTGGGGGATGTCGCGAGGCCCTGAAGACGGCGGGGCTGCCTAGCCTCACCGTGGTCGCCCCCGGCAAGCAGGAGATCGCCCGGGTCGCCGTGTCACTGCTGCTGGAGCGGATCGACGACCCGGACGCCGCCCTCGTGCACGACCATGTGGCCGGGCACCGGATCATCGTGCGGGAGAGCACGGGCGGCTGAGCAAGGAGGGCTCAGCCCTCGGTGGGCCGGTACGGGCCGGGTACGAAGACCAGGGCGTCGCCCACGGACCGCTCGGTGGGCCCGCTGGGGTGGTTCACCAGTGTTCCCTGCACCGACATGGTGGTCGAGCCGCCGCCGTCGAGGTTGACGGCGGCGGTCATACCCAGGGCGTCGGCGACCGCCGCCGTCTCGTCCATCGTGGTGCCGACGCTGGTCGTCATGCGGCCGTCGATGGTCGCCAGGACGACCTTGCCCTCGCGGGTCGTACCGGCGATCGTGCGCGGGTTGCGCCCGAAGAAGCCGCCCGAGCCGGCCGGCACCACGATCCGGCCGTGCTCGGTGAGGCGATAGCGGCCGTTCACGCCGAACAGCCCCGGACGGACGGGAACTTGTCGGCCCTGCTCGTCCGTGAGCACCGAGTCGGTACGCAGGCAGCCCCCGTCGGCGGTGTGCAGCAGGGCGGCCGCGTCGGCGCCCGTGGCCTGTACCGAGGTCTGGCCGGCGGTCAGGTGCGTGCCGCGCGCCCTCTGCGTGCGTACGACGCAGCCGTGCCGGTCGAGGACCACCTCGACGCCCGCGCCCGAGGGCGTGGACTCGGCGAACTCGGGGGTGAAGCGCACCACGTCGCCGGGCACGGTGCACCGGGTCGGATCGGTCAGGTCGGCGCACGCCGCCGGGACGACGGGCGGATGGTTCACGTATTTCAGCGGAAGCACGGCTCCGGTCCGCCGGTTGTGCAGGCTGCCCGACCAGCTCAGCCGGCCCGTCAGGGCGCGGTTGTCGTGGGCGTCCACCACGAAGTCGGCCTCCGCGGGGTCGCCGGTCGGCTCGCTGAGCAGCCGTCCGTCGTAGAGGCCGAGCCCGACCGGGTCACCGGGATAGTCCTTGCTGGCGGTGAAGGTGAAGAAGGAGCCGTTGACGCCGGCCAGGGCCTCCGAGGAGCGCACCAGTTCGGTCGTCTTCTCCGTGTGGGCCAGGTCGGGGCCGTACGTCGCGCGCAGCTGCCCGCGCGCGCTGCGCGGGTCGATGGTCAGGACGTCGACCACCCAGGGGCCGCGGGTCGTGGTGTTGATCTGGTCGGCCGGGGCGGGTTCGGTGCCCCGGACGATACGGGTGAGGGTCACACCGTCGGCCAGGGTCTGTGTGGTGCGGGTCTCCGCGAGGCCGGGGTCGCCGAGCGGGAGGGTCGCCTCGGCGGCGCCGGCCCGGCCGGCGGGCGGCGCGAGCAGCAGGAGCAGGGCGGCCGCGGTGAGCGTGGCCGCGCGGGTCAAGCCCGGTCTGTACGAGGTGAATGCCATGCACGCGAGCGTGCTCGTCGAGTCGGACGTCTACTCGTGCGGCGGTTGATGCGCCGGTCCCGGTTCGGTTAATGACTGGTTACACGAGCCGAGTTGGCGGACGCAGCGGATGGGAGCGGGGCCGGTACGGACGGTGTCAGAGCGCGAGCAGCCCCGCTGCCGTTTCCGTGCACCCGCAGGCGTCGAAGTAGAACGGACGCAGGTGTTCCTCGAAGTCGACGTGCAGCCACTGGCACTTCGCGGTGTCGAACTCGCCGCGTCACTCATAGGTGATCTTCATACCGGGATCGTAGTAACGCTGCACGTGAGCGTGGGCATCGCCGACCGCACCCTCCTGACGCGCCGACGGGGAGTCCGGCCGGGCCCTCGTGGGACCTGGCCGGACTCCCCGTCCCGCCCGCTGCCGCTAGTTGCGACGCCCCGCGGGATCGTGGGCGATGGAACCCCGGTCGGCGCCGGGCGCCGATGCGGAACCGCTGACACCGGTGCCCGCGTCGGCCGTCGCGGCCTCGGCCCGGTCGCCGTGCCCCGGCCACCACGCGGCGTGGCCGATCAGCGCGGTGAGGCTCGGGGTGAAGAACATCGCCATGACGAAGGCCGCGACGGCGATGCCGAAGGAGACCGCGAAACCCATCTCCGTCAGCAGCGAGTTGCCCGCCAGCATCATCGTGGCGAAGGTCGCCGCCAGGATGAAGCCGGCCGCGGCGACCGTCGGACCGGCGTGCCGCAGTGCCAGGCCGGCCGCCTCACGCGGCTCGCGGCCCTCGCGGGCCTCCTCGCGCAGCCGCGCGATCATGAGGATGTTGTAGTCGGTACCGATGGCGACCACGAACAGATACATGATCACAGGGAGCATGAACATCAGACCCGAGTGTCCCTGCCCCTTCTGGAAGATCCACACGGTCGCGCCGAGGGTGGCGCCGAAGCCGAGGCCCACCGACGCCATCAGGTACCAGGGGGCGACGACGCTGCGCAGCAGCAGACCCAGGATCACCATGATGAGGAGGGCGGCCACCGGGAAGACCGTCTTGTAGTCGTGGTTCACCGCGGTGTTGATGTCCTTGTAGATGGAGGACATGCCGCCGACGATCGCCTCGGTGCCGGCGGGGGCGTCGGCGTGTGCCACGTCCCGCACCCGGCCGACGGTGTCGATCGCCTTGTCCGTCGACGCCTCGTACTTGAGCGTGACGGTGAAGTCCGCGGTGCTGCCGTCCTTGTTCACCTGCGTCATACGGGCGCTCGCGACCCCGTCCACGGCTCCGAGCTTGCTCGCGTACGCGTCGAAGGCACCCTTGTCCAGCGGCTTGCCGTCGGTGCTGGACAGGTAGACGTCGGTGGGGGCCGCGGCGCCCGCCGAGTACGCCTTCTGCATCTGGTCCTGGACGACCATGGACTCCTTGGTCTTCGGCATGGAGCCCGACGCCAGGTCGAACGTGGCGTGGTAGCCGAGGATACCGAGCGACAGTGCGATCAGGATGAGACCGGACACCCCGGCGGTCAGCGCCGGGCGGCGCTGCACACCGCGGCCGAGGGCGGCGAACCGGGCGTTCTCCGGCTCCTGCTGCCAGGACTTGGAGGGCCAGAAGATCTTCGGCCCGATCAGCGAGACCACGGCAGGGATGAGGGTCAGGCCCGCCACGAGCGTGGCGGCCACCGCGATCGCGAGCGCCGGGCCCATCTGCTTGAGGAAGCCCAGCGTGGACAGCACCAGTGCGAGGAACGCGATGATGACGGCGCCGGCCGCCGAGGCGATGGCCTCACCGACCCGGCCGACCGCGTTGACCATGGCCTGCTTCGGTTCGTCTCCGGCGCGCAGGCGTTCGCGGTACCGGAACATCAGGAAGAGGAAGTAGTCCGTGCCCACGCCGAAGAGCACGACGATCAGGATGGACGAGATCGAACTGTTGGCCTGCAGGTCGAACAGCTTGGTGGCGTACGCGATCAGGCCGTTGGCGATGGCCGACACCAGGCCGATCAGCACCAGGGGCAGTACGGCCAGGATCGGCGCCCGGAAGATGATCAGCAGGGTCACCAGGATGATCACGAAGGTGCCGATGCCGATCAGCGCCTGGCCACGCTTCGACGAGTCCTGCTGGTCGAGCGCCTGCGCGGCGGAACCGCCGAGCTTGACGTCGAGATGCGTGCCCTTGGCCAGTTGCTTGACGTCATCGCGCAACACCTTGGCCGCGTCCGCCTGTTTGGGCTGGCCGGCGTTCTTGCTGTCCATCTGGACCAGGGTCAGGTCATACCTGCCGTCCTTGGACGGCTGGCCGGGGACGACCTTCTGCACCTGGTCGATGTGCTTGTTGCCCAGTTCGGTGGTGATCCGGGCGACATCCTGCTTGTCGGCGGCGGTCAGTGTGCCGCCGTCGGTGCGCTGATACAGCGCGATGGCGGACGGCGTGAAGGCGCTGGGGAACGCCTTCTGCTGGAGATCCGCCGCCTTGATGGACTCGTAACTCTTGGGCAGGAAGCTGCTCTCGTCACTGTTCGAGGGCAGACTCGGAGCGGTGGCGACGATCGCCACCGCGGCAATCAGCCATGCCACAATCGTCCACACGGGATGTCGGACGACAGTGTTGCCAATACGTCGGAACATGCGGAAGGTCCTCCTGGACAGGAAGATCACCGCAGCCCGGGGAGCGGTCCCTGGCATCGGCGACCCCGAACGGCCCGCATTGAAAGGGCCGTTCGAACGGTTGTCTTGCGGTCACATGGTAGTGACGAACACGAAGATCATCTCATCATCTGGACTCGGTTCCGGCCACGCCCGAGTGCCCGGGGGCCGTTTGAGCACTCGTCAGGGGAACGAAGGACCGGCCGGTCGGGCCGGTCAGCCGAGAACGAACGGCAGCCTGTCGGCCAGGTCGCCCAGGGCGGCCTGCTCCTCCTCGGTCGGCGTACGGCGTCCGGTGCCGACAAGCAACGCGTCCTTGTCGGAGAACGAGGCGGGGAACGGGGCCCCCGCGATCTTCTCCAGCGATGTGCGCGCCGCCGCGAGCGTCTCGGTGGGCGGCTCGGCGGCCGAGGGCAGATGGGCGATCAGGTCGAGGTGGTGCAAGGTCCACTCCACGACGTAAGCGGACAGGTAATCCCCGACGGTCAGCACTTCGTCACGGGTGCCGACGCGGACGGCAGGATCGGCGAGCTCGGCGGCGCGGCCCGCCGCGGAACCGACGTCGTCCAAATGGAACTTGAGCCACCGCGGCTCGCCGTAGGCGGCGGCCAGCCGAGGGATCAGCGCGTCGAGCGGATCCTCGCCGGTCGGGGGTTCGACCAGGTTCCAGTAGGTGACCGCGTCCACGGTCGGTTCGGTTTCGGCAGGTGTCACCAGGGTGATCAGGACGTCCTGGGCGTCGATGACCAGGTGGCACACCAAGTCCCGTACCAGCCAGCCGGTACAGCCGGACGGCCGCTCGAAGTCCTCGTCCGGCAGTTCCGCGACGGCTGTGCGCAGTGCCGTCCAAGAGCGTGAGAAGAGATCCACTGGCCGCACGCTAGTGCGGGGCCGACACGGTGGACAACCGAATTCCGTGAGCCGTGTCCGGCCGACTTCCACGTGCCCGGTCGATGGTGAGGTACGGCATCAGCCAGAACTCGCTTCTCTCATGGCTTACTTCACACCTTGACCCTCAATGGTCTGCACCTCTAGCTTCACAGCTCAGCCACGCATCGGGCGCCGTGCTCACCGTTGGCCGTCCCTTCCGGAGGTGCACGCTGCCCGATGCCCACCCCCCACCCGAAAGGCCACCGTCCTCCATGGCCGGATCCCGTTATCTCACCGTCCTCACAGCCGCGCTGGGCCTCTCCGCATGCCTGCTCACCTCTTCCCCGGCCCAGGCAGGCGCGGACGCGCCCGCCCGGCGGGCATCCGACACCTGCTGGGCGACCCACTACGGTCCGCAGCCGCCCGGCGCCCTGACGGCCAGCGGCGAACTGTTCGACAACAACGCCGACACCGCGGCGACCTCGCTCAGCCGTCAGCCCCAACTGCCCTTCGGCACCCGAGTCCAGGTCACGAACACCGCCAACGGCAGATCGCTGGTGGTCCGCATCAACGACCGGGGCACGTTCGCCTGGACGCCGCAGGTACCCAAGTGCCTGGACCTGACCGACGGCGCCTTCAGCCGGCTCGGCGGAAGCCTCGATCCCGACGCCGGCCACATCGTCGTCGTGGAGACCGTCCTCGGCTGACGGCCCCGTACCCAGGCCACCAACCGGCGGCACGGCACATCCGCCGGCACCGGAACCCCAATCCCCGACCAGGACTGGAGCACCTGTCGATGCACCTTCGCCTCGCCGAACTCCCTTACAGATCCATACACTTGGGGCGCCTCGGACGCTGCTTGGCCGGCGGCGTCGTCGCCGCCCTTCTCGCCGCGCTGTTCGTCGCCGCGCCCGCCCGGGCCGCGGACGGCCAGATCACCGGACTGGCCGGCAAGTGCGTGGACGTGGCGGGAGCCAACAGCGCCAACGGCACCGCCGTACAGCTCTACGACTGCAACGGAACCAACGCCCAGAACTGGTCGAACCCGGGTGACGGCACCCTGCGGGCGCTCGGCAAGTGCCTGGACGTCGTCGACCGAAGCACCGCCGACGGCGCGGCGGTCCAGCTGTGGGACTGCTCCGGCGGCGCCAACCAGCAGTGGGTGGTCACCTCGGCCCACGACATCGTCAACCCGGCCGCGAACAAGTGCCTGGACGTGCGGGACAACAACAGCGCCAACGGAACGCGGCTGCAGATCTGGACCTGTACGGGTGGGACGAACCAGAAGTGGAACGCTCCGGCCGGCGGCGGAAGCGGCACACCGTCCGGATTCGTCGTCTCCGAAGCCCAGTTCAACCAGATGTTCCCGAACCGGAACAGCTTCTACACCTACAGCGGCCTCGTCCAGGCCCTGAGCGCCTACCCCGGCTTCGCGAACACCGGCAGCGACACGGTCAGGAAGCAGGAGGCCGCCGCCTTCCTCGCCAACGTCAGCCATGAGACCGGCGGGCTGGTGTACGTCGTCGAGCAGAACACCGCCAACTACCCCACCTACTGCGACTGGAGCCAGCCGTACGGCTGCCCCGCCGGGCAGGCCGCCTACTACGGGCGCGGCCCGCTCCAGCTCAGCTGGAACTTCAACTACAAGGCCGCCGGTGACGCACTCGGCATCGACCTCCTGAACAATCCCTGGCAGGTGCAGAACAACGCTGCCGTCGCCTGGAAGACCGGCCTGTGGTACTGGAACACCCAGTCGGGACCGGGCACGATGACCCCGCACAACGCCATGGTCAACGGCGCCGGATTCGGCCAGACCATCCGGTCCATCAACGGCTCCCTGGAGTGCGACGGCAAGAACCCGGCCCAGGTGCAGAGCCGCGTCGACGCCTACCAGCGCTTCACCCAGATCCTCGGCGTCTCGCCGGGGAACAACCTGTACTGCTGATCGCGTCTCCCAGCCTGGGGGCATGCCGCCCCCAGGCGCTTCGGCGCCCGACAAGATCAAGACGTGTTTCATCACAGGTTCACCGGCGTGTACGGCTTCGGACCGAGCATCCCAAGGGTTCGGCATCCCAGCCCGTTGACGACGGAAGGCCCCGCCTCATGGAACGACGTGCGCTCGCCGCCTACCTTGCAGCCGCTCTCGCCGCACCGGCGGTCCTCGACATGCCCCCGGCCGAGGCCGCCGAGGAGACTGGTTCCGGTGCGGGCACGGGGCTCGCCGAGCACATGCGGACGGTGCTGGACCGGGAGATCGACGACCGGGACACGGCTATCGCACTGGTGCCGGAACTGTACGACGTCGGTTTCGAGTGGCACCCGGAGACGGCGGAGCTGGAACGGTTCGACTTCATCGTCGGCTACTCCTTCGGCAACCGGCCCGCGAAGTCCGGCGATCCGGAGCGAACGCTCCCCGAACCCGGCCCGGTCAACGAGGAGTTGGCAGACACGATCGCCCGGATCCGCGAGCGGCGGAACGTGCCCGTCTACGCACAGTGGGAGATCGCCCGGTTCCTGCGGTCCACGTACGGCATGGACGACGTGACGTCGATCGAGCCCGCCGTCGCGGAGGACGGCACGATCACCTGCCTGAGCACGGACGGGGTCGCCGGACAGGTGCTGGAACACCGCAAGAAGGCGTCCGGTGGCATCGGCACCGCCTGTGTGGTCGGGTTCCGCGATCACCACAGGCGGTGTGTGCAGACCACGCAGGACCGGGGGATGACGGCGTACGCGCCGCGCGGCTTCACCATGCCGCACACCTACGACCCGCAGTCGGGACAGCCGTGGACGCGGCGCCGGGATCTGTACCTCGTGCACGACATGGCGGCCCAGTGGCAGGTGGTGCGAGCCAAGCTCGTCGCGCAGGCCTACCCCAACGGGTAAGGGCGGGCGGCGGACGGCGATCCTGCCCCAGCCGAGTGTGGTGGAGACGCCGACCGCGATCAGCACCGGGCCGGCGGTGCCGGCACCGTACGGCGGGTCCGGCTCAGCGGGCGGCGTCCATGCGCTGGGTGCCGATGACCGACAGCAGCCGCAGCGCCTCCTCGGACGGTGTGCCGGGGACGGCGGTGTAGATCACGACCTGCTGGTCCCGGTCGGTGAGGTCGAGCGCGTCGCAGTTGACGGTGACCGGCCCGACCAGCGGATGCCGGAACGTCTTGCGGAGCGTGCGTTGCCCGTCCACGTCATGGGAGTCCCACAGCCGGGCGAACTCCTCGCTTCCCGCGTGCAGTTCACGGATCAGCCCGGTCACCTCGGGATCGTCGGGGTAGCGGGCGGCGGCCGTGCGCAGCCGACGCGCCGCGTGCCGGGCGAACGCGTCCGCGTCGGACACGCCGTACAGCCGCTGTCCCCCGGCGCGCGGCCCGAGGAAGACGCGCCGCGCGAGGTTGCGCTCACGGCGCGGCAGAGCCGAGAAGTCCTCCATCAGGGCGGCGGCCAGCTCGTTCCAGGCGAGCACCTCCAGCGTGGCCGAGGTGACGAAGGCGGCGGACTGCGGCAGCCGGTGGATCAGGTCGAGGATGCTCTGCCGCACCTCGCGCGGGGGGCCGGGCGCGGGATCCGGCGGGGCGCCGGCCAGGAGGTGGAGGTGCTCGCGCTCGGCGTCCGACAGCCGCAGGGCGCGGGCCAGCCCGGCCAGTACCTCTCGGGACGGGCGCGGGCCGCGGGCCTGCTCCAGCCGGGTGTAGTACTCGGTCGAGATGAACGCCAGATGCGCCACCTCCTCACGGCGCAGCCCCGGTGTGCGGCGGCGCGGCGCGGCGGCCAGGCCCACGTCGGCAGGGCTGATCCGCTCGCGCCTGCTGCGCAGGAATCCCGCCAGTTCTGCTCTGTCCACACCCTCAGTGTGCGCAGGTGCCGCGCGACCGATCCAGGTACTCCCGGTGCCTGGATGGGTCCGGCTCCCGGGCGCAGGCTCGCAGCCATGGACAACACAGCGAACAAGGACACGCCTGCGCACGGCCTGCTGGCCGGCAAGGTCGCCTTCATCACCGGTGCCGGGCGCGGGATCGGCGCCGCCGCGGCGCGGCTCTTCGCCCGGGAAGGGGCCCGGGTCCTGCTCGCGGCCCGCACCGAGGCCCAGCTGAAGGCGGTCACCAAGGAGGTGCGGGCGGCGGGCGGTACCGCGGACCACGTCGTGTGCGACCTGGCCGACACGGCGAGCGTACGGGCCGCCGTGGACCGTACCGTCGACCTCTACGGCCGGCTCGACATCGCCTTCAACAACGGAGCGACGATCCAGCCGCCCGGCCCCATGGACCAGCTGCCGGAGGCCGAGTTCGACCATGTGTACACGGTGAACCTCAAGAGCGTCTGGCTGGCCATGGTCGCCGAGGTCGCCGCCATCCGGGCCACCGCCAAAACCGGCGCCATCGTCAACAACTCCTCCATCGGCAGTCTGCGGGGCAACCCCGAACTGCCCGCGTACGGTGCGATGAAGCGGGCGGTGAACAGCCTCACGGAGTCGGCCGCCGTGACCTACGGCCCCGAAGGCATCCGTGTCAACGCGATCGCGCCCGGCAACACCCTGACGGAGATGATCCGGGCCTGGGAAGCGGAGGCTCCCGGGCTGCAGGACCGGCTCACGGCGCTCACCCCGCTGCGCCGCGCGGCCGTTCCCGAGGAGATCGCCGAGGCCGCCGCCTGGCTGCTGAGCGACCGCTCCTCCTTCGTGACCGGCACGGTGCTGCGCGTCGACGGCGGCGCACGCGCCTGAGCGGGCGCGGGAGTCAGCCGAGACCGAGAACGCTCATGGTGCGCTCGGCCATGCGCTGCTCGCCGAGCGCGTTGGGGTGGACGGGGACGAGGTTCTGCCCGAAGAGGAGCGGCTCGATCCACCGGGTGCCTACGGCCTGGCAGGCGTCGTGGCCCTCGGACACCTGGGAGAAGTCCACGTACGTGGCCCCGGTTTCCTCGGCGGCGCGCTGCACGACGGCGTTGAGGTGGGCCTGCAGCGCGTGCAGGTACGGCACGTCGCCGGAAGCGATCGGCATTCTGGCGAAGCAGGACGGTTCTGCCTCGGCCGGCGTGATCCACGGGTAGCCGAGCACCGCCACACGGGCGTCCGGTGCCTTGGCCCGCACGGCGCGCAACGCGGTCCTCAGCGCGGGGTAGGTCTTCGCGTCGATCGCGTCGTCGAAGGAGGTGCCGTACGTGTCCTTGCAGGGGCTGCCCTGGCCTGCGCTGAGGATGCCCGCGGTGCCGCAGGCGAGCATGGCGTTGATGAAGGTGCCGTTGTCGTTGCCGCCGATCGTCAGCGTCACCAGGTCGGTGTCCGTGGTGACCGCGTCCGTCTGCGGGGCGACCCCGGGGTACTGGGGCTCGGTGAAGTCCTTGGTCTGGGCGGCGCCGCAGGTGACGTCCGTCAGCCGGGCGGCGGTGCGGGCGGCGATGACGTGGGGATAGTCGGCTGTGGAGCGCAGGCAGATCAGATTGCTCGCGTCGACCGGCAGGACCCCGGAGCCGGCGCTGTAACTGTCGCCGAGGGCGGCGAAGTTCAGGGGAGTCGTGGCGTGGGCGGGTGCGGCGGTGAGGCCGAGGGCCAGCGCGCCGGCGAGTGCGGACGTCGCGGCGATGGCACGGCGCAGGGCAGGCTTGGGCATGGGCGGGTGCTCCCTCTTCTCGGGTGGGGGACACGGAGCAGACGGGCATGGCAGTGCCCGTGTGTGTGCTGGTGCGCGAGAATGCGGCGGCTCGGAGCAAGGAGAGGTACCGGCGTGGGGTGCCGGTTCGCGGGATTACCGCGGAGTTCTACCGATAGGTAATGTGCGGGCATCCACCGGAGGAGTCAACGTTGTTGACACAGATTCTTGAAACCTCCACGACCGGGGGTGAGCTGCGGCGCCAGGGCCTCCGTAAGCGCGTCCGCCGTCACCCCGGGACTCACGGCGTCCGCCCCTTACGGAGTCATGACGTGCCGGTCGCGCCGCCCGGCCCCGGTGCCGTCCGCGTCTAGCGTGGCCGTATGCGTGTACTGGTCACCGGCGGTGCCGGGTTCATCGGGTCCCATGTCGTCGAGGCACTGCGGGCGGGCGGGCACGAGCCGCTCGTGTACGACGTCCGAGAGGATCCCGGCGCGGACGTGCGCAACCCGGCGTCCGTGGCCCGGGCGCTGGCGGGGGTGAACGCCGTCTGCCACCAGGCGGCGATGGTGGGGCTCGGCAACGGCGTCGCCGACGCGGCGGAGTACGTCTCGCGCAACGATCTCGGCACGGCCGTGCTGGTCGCGGCCATGGCGGAGGCGGGGGTGCGGCGCCTGGTGCTGGCGGGGTCGATGGTGGTGTACGGGGAGGGGCGTTACGAGTGCCCTCGGCACGGGGTCGTACGGCCGGGTCCACGGGCCGTGGCCGATCTGGACGCGGGCCGCTTCGAGCCCTCCTGCCCGCGGTGCGGCGCGGAGTTGAGCCCCGGGCTGGTGGGTGAGGACGCTCCGGCCGATCCGCGGAACGTGTACGCGGCGACCAAGCTGGCGCAGGAGCACCTGGCCGCGGCCTGGGCCCGCAGCACGGGCGGGTCGGCGGTGTCGTTGCGCTACCACAACGTGTACGGGCCGCGGATGCCGCGGGACACCCCGTACGCCGGGGTGGCGTCCTTCTTCCGCTCGGCGCTGGCCCGCGGCGAGGCCCCGCGGGTGTTCGAGGACGGCCGGCAGCGGCGGGACTTCGTGCACGTGCGGGACGTGGCCGCGGCCAATGTGGCGGCGCTGGAGGCGGAGGCGGCGCCGGGTGTCCTCGCGGCGTACAACACCGGGAGCGGTGAGCCTCGTACCGTCGGCGAGCTGGCACGGGCACTGGCCACCGCGTGCGGCGGGCCGGAGCCCGTGGTCACCGGGGAGTACCGGCTGGGGGACGTACGGCACATCACCGCCGACTCGTCGCGGCTGCGGGCCGACCTGGGCTGGAAGCCGCAGGTCGGATTCGCGTCAGGCATGCGGGAGTTCTCGGAGGCCGGGCCCGTGTAGGGCGTCCTGTGCGCCGCAGGGCGGCTGCGTGAGGGTCACTCGGCAATTCGCGGCGAGCGAGCCCGACTCAGGCCCGGCGGCCGACGAGCCCCACCGAGGCGCGGCACGGAACGCGCGCCCGCCCGGGGTGCGGGGGGGCCGTGACTGCCCAGCGCGCCACGACCACCCGGACTCGCCGGGGCGCCGCAGTCCCCGCCTGGACTTCCCAGGGTGCGGCACCCACTCAGCCTCCGCAGGATGCCGAGGCCGCCTCGGAGTCCTCGTAATGCCGCAGCCCCCGGACTCCTCGGGATGCGGCCCCCGAACCGCCGAGGAGGCGCCAGCCGCCCAGACTTCGCGGGTGGCCGCAGCCACCCGTACTCCCCGGACTGCCGCAACCCCCGGACCGCCCGGAACGCGGCAGCCGCCCAAACTCCGCACGCCCCCAGCCACCCCGACTCCCCAGACTGCCCCTCCCCCCGACCGCCCGGGAATACGGCAGCCGCCCAAACTCCGCGCGCCCCCCAGCCACCCCAACTCCTCCACCCCCCGACCGCCCGGAACGCGGCAGCCACCCAAACTCCGCACGCCCCCAGCCACCCCAACCAGACTGCCCCTCCCCCCGCCCGCCCGGAATACGGCAGCCGCCATACCCCCCAGAATGCGGCACCCCAGGACTGCCTAAGGCGCCGCAGGCAGGGTCACCTCGAAGCGGCAGCCGCCCGGGATGTTGCGGACCGTGGCCTGGCCCTGGTGGGCCTCCACGATGCCGCGGACGATGGCCAGGCCCAGGCCGGCGCCCGCCGGCGGGGTGCGCGCGTCGGTGCCGCGCCAGCCGGTGTCGAAGACGCGTGGCAGGTCCTCCTCGGGGATGCCGCCGCAGCCGTCCGTGACGGACAGCACCACGCCGTCGTCGGTGCGTTCGGCGGCGACCGCGACCGTGCCGTCGGGCGGGGTCCGGCGGATCGCGTTGACCAGGAGGTTGCCGAGGACTCTGGTCATCTCCTTGCCGTCCACCTCGACCGGTACCGGTGCCACGCGGTCGCCCACGAGGCGGACACCGTGTTCGCGGGCCAGCGGGTCGGCGCCGGCCAGTGCGTCGCCGACCAGGTCGTACAGCGAGATCCGGGAGGGGCTCAGCGGGAGGGTGCCCGCGTGGATGCGGGAGAGTTCGAAGAGGTCGCCGACCATGCCGTTGAGCCGTTCGACCTCGGTACGGATCTGCTTGAGGTAGCGGCCGGGATCGACGGCCACGCCGTCCTCCAGCGCCTCCGACATGGCGCGCAGTCCGGCGAGCGGGGTGCGCAGGTCGTGCGAGATCCAGGCGACCAGCTCGCGCCGGGACTTCTCCAACGCCCGCTCCCGCTGCCGGGATTCGGCGAGCCGTGCGCTGGTGGCGGCCAACTCACGGCTGAGAGCGTCCAGTTCGGCGGTGGCCGGGCCGTGCGGGGCGGCAAAGGCACCCGCGTCGCCGAACGAGCGGGCGGCGTCGGTGAGTTCACGGCTGCGGGCGACGACCCAGCGGCCCAGGAGCAGCGCGGTGGCCAGGGAGACCACGGCCGCCATCGCGACGACGGTGGTGACCACGGTCAGGTCGTGCGAGGACAGGAACATCGCCCAGGCGACGGCGAGCGTGCCGGCGAGCATCGCGCCGACGCCGACCGCCGCGACCACGGCGACGGAGGCGGTGAGCGAGCGGCGCCGGATCAGGCGCAGCACGCCCGCTCCCGCCACCCCCGCCGCGGCGGCACCGGCGAAGGCGTAGAGGGCGATGAGAAGGGTGGCGGGCATGGTCAGAGCACCGCCTCGCCGGGCTCGAAGCGGTAGCCGACGCCCCACACGGTCTGGATCAGGCGGGGCCTTGCCGGGTCGTCCTCGACCTTGCCGCGCAGCCGGCGGACATGGACGGTGACGGTCGACAGGTCGCCGAAGTCCCAGCCCCAGACCTCGCGCATCAGATCCTCGCGGCTGTAGGCCCGGCCGGGGTGCCGCAGGAAGAAGGCGAGCAGGTCGAACTCGCGGAGCGTGAGGGCGAGTTCGGTGCCGTTCTTGGTCGCCCGGCGGGCGTCGGGGTCGACGCTGAGTCCGGCCGCGGCGAGCCGGTGCCCGGTGCCGGCAGGGCGGCTGCGGCGCAGCACCGACTCCACGCGCAGAACCAGTTCGCGGGGACTGAAGGGCTTGGTGACGTAGTCGTCGGCGCCGACCTCCAGGCCCAGGATGCGGTCGTCCTCGTCGCCGCGGGCGGTGAGCATGATGACCGGCACGGGGCCGCCGTCCCGCATCCGCCGGCACACCTCCAGGCCGTCCATGCCGGGCAGCATCAGATCGAGCACCACGAGGTCGGGCCGGTGCGCGGCGGCGCGGGTGAGGGCGGTCGGGCCGTCGTCGGCGCGGTCGACCACATAGCCGGCGCGGTGCAGATATCCGGTGACGACCTCGGCGACGGTCGGATCGTCGTCCACGACCAGGATCCGGGCCGTCCCGCCTGCGGCTTCGGTCCCGTGGGGCTCGTACAGCGATTGCATGCCTCCAGCGTCGCACCGCGCGGCCACCGGTGTCCGGCCGCTGGCCGGGCGTCCGCGTTTCGTAAGGACCATGAGTCCGATTTGCCCGATTGGCGTTCGTAGGGTGAGACCGTGACGACCACTTCAGCGGACGTCGACGTGGTGCTCCCCTGCCTGGACGAGGCCGAGGCCCTGCCCTGGGTGCTCGGCCGGATCCCGGCCGGCTGGCGCGCCCTCGTCGTCGACAACGGTTCCACCGACGGCTCCCCCGGCATCGCCCGTGCGCTCGGCGCGACGGTGGTGCACGAGCCGCGGCGCGGTTTCGGCGCCGCCTGCCACGCCGGACTGACCGCGGCCACGGCCGACATCGTGTGCTTCTGCGACTGCGACGCCTCCCTCGATCCCGCGCTGCTCGTTCCCTTCGTACGGGAGATCCGGGACGGCGCCGCCGACCTGGTCCTCGGCCGGCGGCGTCCCGAGGGCCGGGGCGCCTGGCCGGCGCACGCCCGCGCGGGCAATCTCGCGCTGGCCCGCATGCTGCGCCGCCGCACCGGGCTGCGCCTGCACGACCTGGGCCCGCTGCGCGCCGCCCGCCGTGAGCCGCTGCTCGCGCTCGGCCTCACCGACCGGCGCAGCGGCTATCCGCTGCAGATGGTCGTCCGCGCGGCCGACGCAGGCTGGCGCATCGCCGAACACGACGTGCCCTACCGGCCGCGCACCGGCGCCTCCAAGGTGACGGGCACCTGGCGCGGCACCTGGCAGGCGGTGCGGGACATGAGCCGCGTGCTGGCGGAGACCCCGGCCGACGGGGGGCTCGCACGGTGACCACGCTGCTCGTCATCGCCAAGGAACCGCTGCCGGGGCGGGTCAAGACCCGGCTCACCCCGCCGTTCACCCCGCGGCAGGCGGCCCGTCTCGCGGAGGCGGCGCTCGCGGACACCCTGCACGCCGTGGCGGCGGCCCCCGCCACCCGGCGGGTCCTGGTGCTCGACGGGGCGCCGGGACCGTGGCTGCCGGCCGGCTTCGAGGTGCTGCCGCAGTGCGCGGGCGGGCTGGACGAGCGGCTGGCGGACGCCTTCGCGCACTGTTCGGGACCGGCGCTGCTCATCGGCATGGACACCCCGCAGGTGACACCGGAGCTGCTCACCGTGGACTTCGCGGGCTGCGACGCCTACCTCGGCCCGGCGGAGGACGGCGGCTTCTGGGCCCTGGGCCTGGCCGAGCCCGACTCCGCGCTGCTGCGGGGCGTGCCCATGTCGACGCCCGCCACCGGGGCCGCGCAGCGGGAGCGGCTGCTGGCCGCCGGGCTGCGGGTGCGCGAGCTGCCCCGGCTGCGGGACGTCGACACCGCGGCCGACGCGCACGCCGTCGCCGCGCTGGCCCCACGCGGCCGGTTCGCCGCCCAGCTGGCCCGCTGTACGCCGGTCACCCGGTGATGGGCGGCAATGTCGCCTGGGCGACTGCAGATCCCTACTCCGCCGCCCTGCGCACCGGCCGCGGGCCCCTTTTCCTGCGGCGCACCGACGGCTGGCTGCTGCCGCTGGAGGTGGAGCGCTGGTGCGGCCGAGCCGATCAGGTCGACAGGGGCGTCCTGGACCGCTGCGAGGGCGCTGTCCTGGATGTGGGCTGCGGTCCCGGCCGGCTGGTGGCGGAACTCGCCGCCCGGGGCCGTACCGTGCTCGGCATCGACGTCAGCGAGGCCGCCGTCGACCACGCCATCGAGCTCGGCGGACAGGCGCTGCGGCGCTCGGTGTTCGAGCCGTTGCCCGGAGAAGGCCGCTGGGACACCGTACTGCTCATGGACGGCAACATCGGCATCGGCGGGGAGCCGTCCGTCCTGCTGGAGCGGGTGGCCGCGCTGCTGCGCCCGGGCGGGCTGCTGATCGCCGAGACGGTGCCGGGACACGTCGACGAACGCGCCCGGGTCCAGGTGGTCGACACGGTCGGCGCCGTCCGGGCCACCGGTGCGCCGTTTCCCTGGGCGCGCCTCGGCACCCCGGCCCTGCTGCGGTACGCGCGCAGGGCCGGGTGGCGGTCCGTCGCTCAGTGGTCGGCGGGCGGCCGGTGCTTCGCCGCCCTGCGCACGCGCCATCCCAGCAGCAGCGCCGAGCCGCCGAAGAGTACGGCGCTGATCAGCAGCCAGCGGGTGAGGAAACCGTCCGGGGAGAGGCCGGTGGCCGACCGGTAGCGCCCGGCCGTCATGCCGCTGATCAGCGGGAACCAGACGAGCAGGAGCAGCCCGGACAGCAGGGCCGGGACGCGCACGTACAGCGTCCAGCCGCGCCGTCCGGTTGCCCCGAGGCCCCCGGTGACCGCCCGGTCGGCCACCGTGTACAGCGGCAGCAGGACGAGGTCGTGCAGCAGGGCGGCGCCCACGATCCACAGCGCCACCCCGAACCAGTCACCGGCGAGCAGCCGCACCCCGGCGTACGCGGCAAGGGCGAACGAGCAGGCGAGCAGCAGCAGTTGGAAGGGACTGCCCAGGCGTACGCGGCGCGGCATCACAGATCTCCGAAGGTCAGTCGGGCCACCCACTTGGTGTTGAGCACACCGGGTGCCGCCGGGACGATGATCCGCGCCGGGTGGCCGTGATCGGGGGACAGTTCCTCGCCGTTGACGAAGAGCGCGAGCAGAGAGCGTCCGTCGGCCACCTGGTTGGCGCGCAGGGCCGCACGCCGGAACGCTCCGTGCCGCTGCAGGGACTCCACGAGCACGTCCGGCGGATCGCCGTCGTACCCGACGAGTGCGGCGAGGTCGCGCAGCCGTACTCCGCGCCACCACTGGTCCGCGGTCGACCAGCCCTCCACACAGGCGATGGGCAACGAGGCGCTGTGCTGCGGCAGTCGGAGGAGTTGTGCACGGCTGAGCCGGACGGTTCCGGTGCGGCCGGTGACGACGAGCCGCCACGCGTCCTCGTGGGTGTCGGCCGCGGTGATGCCGGCGTAGGCGGCGGTCTTGTTGATCTGGAAGCCGTTCGGGCCGCCGCCGGGATCGGCGGTGCCGTGCGGCGCGAGCAGGGCCGTACGGCGGAAGGGTCCGCCCAGACTCTGCCCGACCGTGGTCAGGAACAGCAGCAGGGAACCCCCGCCGACCAGCCCCAGCGCGCCGCGCCGCGACACGGTGGGCGCCGCGGGACGCGGTGAGACCAGGTCGTTGTGCTCCTGTCGGCGCCGCCGTACGGCCCGTACCGCCGTGGGTGTCTTCAGCGCGGCGTGTGCGACGAACGCGGCGAAGAACACCCATGCCCCGTAGAAGTGCAGCGGGTAGAAGGAGCCCGGGAAGACATAGTCCAACTGGACGTTGAGGACGCCGGTGGTGAACTCGAACAGCCCTCCCCCGACCAGCAGGAGCAGGGAGATCCGCTCCAGCGCGTGCGCGAGGGAGCGGGCCGGCGGCAGGGTGAAGAGCCTCGGCACCACCGACCACAGCTTGGCCAGCAGGACGGGGATCAGGGTGATGCCGAGGGTGACGTGGATGCCTTGGGTGAGCCGGTACAGCCACACCGGGTCGGTGGGCCAGGCGAAGAGGTAGAAGCCCAGGAAGCCCTTGTCCGGGGTCATGTCGTTCACCCGGGACAGGCCCGGGTCGTAGGCGGCGTACGACACCAGGCCGGTCACGAACAGCACGGTGATGCCGACGAGCAGGACGAGGCCGAGCACCGAGGTGAACCAGGGGCCGCGCAGGGGGCTGCGCCAGAAACCTGGGGAAGTGGGGAGCCGGGAATGGTCGCGCATGTCCCGACCGTAGGCCGGGGGACCCCCGGAACCGGGTCCGTGACCGGTGACGAAACGCTGACGTCCGGTCCGCACGGCGGCCGGTCGCCGTTCCCCCGGCCTAGCGTGCCGGTGTGACCCGATCTCTCCGCCGTGACCTGTACGCCGCCGGTACCGCCGCCCTCCTTGTGACGGCGGCCGTCCTCGTCGGCCGGCACATCCAGGACACCCGCCACACCCTGTTCGTCCACTGGCCGCCGCTGTTCGCGGACTGGGACCCCCATATCGGTCCCGGCACCCCGGCGGCCCTGGCGGTGGCGGCGGCCACCGTGGCGTGCGGCCCGGCCGTAGCGGCCCGGCTGCCCTGGCGCGGGCTGCTCGCGGCGGCCTGGGCGGCCGCCCTGGCCTGGATCGTGTCCCTCGCCCTGGTCGACGGCTGGCACCAGGGCATCGCGGTCCGGCTGACCACCCGCAACGAATATCTCCGGGTCATCGGCCGCTTCCATGACATGCCGGCCACCCTCCGCGACTTCACCCACCACATCGTCAGCGGCAGCCCCGACCCCTGGCCCGCCCATATCGCCGGCCATCCGCCGGCCGCCACGCTCACCTTCGTGCTGCTGGACCGGATCGGGCTGCGGGGCGGCGGCTGGGCCGGGATGTGGTGCATCACCGTGGGGGCGACGGGCTGCGTGGCCGTGCTGATCGCGTTGCGTGCGCTGGCCGACGAGACGCTCGCGCGGCGGGCCGCGCCGTTCCTGGTGCTGGCCCCTGCCGCGGTGTGGCAGGGCACCTCCGCCGACGCGTACTTCGCGGCCGTCGCCGCCTGGTCCCCGGCACTGCTCGCCCTGGCCCTGACCCGCCGGTCCCACGGGTACGCGGCGGCCTCGGGCCTCCTCTTCGGCCTGACCTGCTACCTGTCCTACGGCCTCGCACTGTTCGCCCTGATCGGCGCGGCGGTCGTCGCGCTCGCGCGCCGCGAACTCCGGGAACGCCCGGCCCTGCTGTTGTCCCTGCTCGCCGGACTGGCCGTGTTCCCGGTGGTGTTCACGCTCGCCGGCTTCGACTGGTGGCACGCCTACCACCTTCTCGTCACGCGCTACTACCAGGGCATCGGCGGCACCCGCCCCTACGGCTACTGGGTCTGGGCCAACCTCGCCTGCACCGCCCTCATCACCGGCCCGGCCACGGCGGCGGGCCTGCGCCGGACGACCACGGCACTCCTCCCCAGGACCGGCCCGCGACGCCCCGCGGACACACACCTGGCACTCCTCGTCACCGCCGCGCTGCTCGCCCTGCTGGTCGCCGACCTGTCCGGCATGAGCAAGGCGGAGACGGAACGCATCTGGCTGCCCTTCGCCCTCTGGCTGCTCCCCGCCTGCGCCCTCCTCCCCCGCCCCCGCCCCTGGCTCACCGCCCAGTCGATCCTGGCCCTGCTCCTCAACCACCTGCTGCTGACGGGCTGGTGAGCCGGCGTACCCCGTATGACCGGGGGCATTCGGGGGGACGGCCGTACAGGTGACGGTGGCGCGGACGGGTGAGGCATCGGCGGTGACTCGGGGCCGAACACCGGACGTCAGCGTTTCGTCACCGGTCACGGACCCTGCCGACGCCGTCGCTCGTCACTCGCCGCATGCCGCTCGGCGATGCCGCTTGTCGTGAACGGGCTGTTCACGCGGCCGGGGCTGTCTCAGGGCGTCGGCGCGGTGATCTGCCGCTTGAGGATCTTGCCGCTCGGACCCAACGGCAGCGCGTCCGTCAGCCAGACCCGGCGCGGGTACTTGTAGGCGGCGACCCGGTCCCGGACGAACCGCTGCAGCTCCTCGGCGTCCGCCTGGGCTCCCGGGCGCAGAACGACCGCGGCGACCACCTCCTCGCCGAGCCGCTCGTCGGGCACCCCGAGGACCGCGGCGAGGGCGACGGCGGGATGCTCGTGCAGGACCTCCTCGATCTCGCGGGGGTAGACGTTGTAGCCGCCGCGGATGATGAGGTCCTTCTTCCGGTCGACGATGTACAGATAGCCGTCCTCGTCCTGGCGGGCCAGGTCACCGGTGCGCAGCCAGCCGTCGGGGATGGCGGCGGCCGTCTCCTCGGGGCGGTGCCAGTACTCCTTCATCACGTTGGGCCCGCGCACGGCCAGTTCACCGACCTCCCCCGGTACGACGTCCCGGCCGGAGTCGTCGAGCAGCCGGACCTCGACGTCGCGGATGGGGGTGCCGATGGAGCCGGGCTTGCGCGGGCGGTCGGGGTGGTTGAAGGAGACGACCGGGCTGGTCTCGGACATGCCGAAGCCCTCCAGCACCATGCAGCCGAAGCGCCGCTCGAACCCGTGCAGGATCTCCACCGGCAGCGAGGCACCGCCCGAGACGCACATGCGCAGGCTGGAGACGTCGGCGCCGGCGCCCGGGTGCTGGAGCAGCGCCGCGTACATGGTCGGGACGCCCTCGAAGACGGTCGCCCGGTCGCGGGCGATGGCGTCGAGCACGGTCTGCGGCTCGAAGCGGGGGACGAGGGTGAGGGACGCACCGCTGCGGACGGCGACGTTCATGGTGCAGGTCTGCCCGAAGATGTGGAACAGCGGCAGGCAGCCGACGATCACGTCGTCGGAGGTCAGCCGCTGGACCTCGGTGACGTTGACCTCGGTGTTGTGGCGGAGCCCGGCGTGGGTGAGCGCGGCGCCCTTGGGACGGCCCGTGGTGCCCGAGGTGTAGAGCAGCACGGCGATGTCGTCGCCGGCGGCGGCCGTCACCTCGTACCCCGGCTCCAGGCGGGCCAGTTCGGCGGCGAAGGCGGCCGGCTCGACCGTCAGGTGCCGTACGCCGGCGGCAGCCGCGCCCGCGGTACCCTCACCGGGCGCCTGGTGCCACTCGAAGAGCAGTACGGCGCCGGAGTCCCGCAGGTGGTACTCGGTCTCGCGCTCCTTCAGCAGCGGGTTCATCGGCACCACGATGCCGCCCGCGCGCAGCACGGCGTAGTACAGGACGACGAACTCGGGCACGTTCGGGAGCATCAGCGCGACCCGGTCGCCGGTGCGCAGGCCCTCGCTGCGCAACAGTGCGGCGGCCTGGGCGCTGAGCCGGTCGAGTTCGGCGTAGCTGGTGGCCGCCGTGCCGAGCCGCAGCGCCGGCCGCTCCGGCAGCCGCCGCGCCGTGTCCACCAGGAATTCCGCCAGATTGGCCATGATGCCTCCTCGCACGCATGCTCCCGCCGCGCTCACGGGTCCCACCGCGAGCGCTCCCGGCATGGTCGCGTGCACGATCAGGGGCGTCCATGGTGACGCCCACAGTTCGACCCTGCCGGAGTTGTTCCCCCAAACAAAATGAGCGTCGTACGCTGCGGGTATGGGTCTGTCGAACGTGGGGGCTGCGCTGCGCGGGCGCCTCCCGGAGCTGGGCGAGCGGATGGCCGAGCGCATACGCGCGGAGGTCGAGTCGTACGCGGACGACTCGCTGATCCCCTTCGCGTCGCTCAGGGAGTCCTGCCAGGGCAACGCCGATCTCCTCCTCGGAGGCTTCGCCTATGGCGCCGAACCCGATGTGGGGGCCGCCCAGCAGACCGGGCGGCTGCGCGCCGAGCAGGGCGTGCCGCTCGCGGACACGCTGCACGCCTACCGGGTCGGTTTCGAGCTGCTGTGGTCGGAAATGGTCGACGAGTCGCGCAGGCACCCTGAGGTCACGGACGCGGAGCTGGTGGCCGGCTCCTCGGAGATCTGGGCGCTGTTCGGCCGGTACGCGGAGGCGGTGGCTGCCGCCTACCGCGAGGCCAGCGCTGAGCTGGCGCTGCAGCGCGAGGCCCGACGGTCGGCCCTGGCCGAGGCGTTGTTCACGGGCGCCCTCACGGATCGTACGACGCCGTGGGAGGCGGCCCGGCAGCTCGGTCTGCCGGAGCGCGGGCCGTACGCGGTGGTGGCCGCGTCGGTGCCGGATCCCGGCCAGGAGCCGCTGCCCGGGATCGAGGCGGCCCTGCGCCGCTCCGGCGTGCCCTCGGTGTGGCGGCTGCTGCCGGACCAGCAGATCGGGCTGGTCTCGCTCGGGCACCTGGACGCGGAGACGGTGAGCCTGCGCGCGCTGCGCCGCCGGCGCGCCCGGGTCGGCGTCAGCCCCCGGTTCGACTCGCTGCGGGACACGCCGCAGGCGCTGCGGTTCGCCCGGCTGGCCCTGGCCGGCCTGCCCGGCGAGGGTTCGGGGGTCACCCGGTTCGACGACAGCCCGCTGGCGATGCTGGTGGCCGCCGCCCCGGCGGAGGCGAGCCGGCTGGTCGAGGTCTGCCTGGGCCCGCTCCTCGGACTGCCGGAGGCGGAGCGGGCGCGGCTGCTGCAGACCCTCGGTCACTGGTTCGCCTCGGGCGGGGCGGCCGCCGGTGCCGCGGAACGGCTCTTCGTCCACCCCAACACCGTGCGCTACCGGCTGCGGCGCGTCGAGGAGCTGACCGGGCGTCCGCTCACCGACCCGATGGCCCTCGCCGACCTGGGCGCCGCGCTGTACGCGCTGCGGCTGCTGCCTTGCTGATGTCGGGGCCGACCCGCGGGGTGGAGCGCTGGGACCGACTAGCGCGCCAACGGCAGCCGGTACACCGAGACATGGGAAGGCGACTCGGCGGTGAACTCGCTGCCGGACCAGTCGGCATGCCTGGACTCCCGCTCGAATCCGGCCAGTTGGCCCATGAGGTCGAGTTCGGACGGCCAGATGTAGCGGTGCGGGCTGCGGTACAGCCGGGCATCCTCGGACTCGTCGAAGCGGAAGTGGTGTGACACGACACGCTGGTTGAGGACGTCGTAGGTGTCCAGCCCGACATAGTCGGCGTCGGCGCGCCACACGGTGGCCTCCTTGCCCGGGGGAAGCGTGCGCAGCTCCGGCACCCACAGCTCGATCACGAACCGGCCGCCGGGCGCGAGATGGCGGGCGGCGTTGCGGAAGCACTCGACCTGCTCGGCCTGCGTGAGCAGATTGGAGATCGTGTTGTAGACGAGGTAGACCAGGCTGTACGTCCCCGGGGCGAGGGTCGTCGCCATGTCACCCATGACCACGGGGATCGTGGCTTCGTCGGCCTTCGTCCGCAGTTGCTCCACCATCGGCCCGGACAGCTCGATGCCGGTGACGGGCACCCCTCGCTCGGCCAGCGGGACGGCGACCCGGCCGGTCCCGATCGCGAACTCCAGTGCCGCTCCGCCGTCCGCCAGCTCGGCGAGGCGTTCCACCGTGGGCGTCAGAACCTCGGGAGCGAACATGCCGGTGCCGGGCGTGTCGTAGCGCCGGGCGACCGCCGCGTCCCAGATCTTCTCCTGCTCCATTGCACCAACGCTGGCCTTCCGCACAGGAGTTGTCCAACGAATTACCGCCCGCCGCGCGCTCCGGCCTCCCCCGCGTCATTGATGCTCACCGCGGCCGGCGCGATCGCTGCGGCCCTGAAGACGACGGACGGCCTCCCCGCCCGGGCCGCGCCCTGGCGGTGGTGCGCCCCGCGAAGACACCGGGCCGGGTCACCCTCTCCGCGATCGCTCCCGGCTGCCGCCCGGCCAGGCTCACCTTGTCGGTGCGGCGGCGGAAGGGTGAGCCTGTTCAGGTTGCTTTCCGAGTCAACAACTCCAGCACCTCGCCGAGTTGGCGGCGTACCGACGGATCTGCGACGAGTCCGTCGTCGCCGAACGCGTCCCGGCCCACCGGAATCCGCACGCAGGCCGCCTCCACGATGTCCGCGCCCGTGTACCCCAGGACCGTCCGCAGCGTGGCCTCCGCCCCCTGGCCTCGCCCGGGGGCCGCCGCGTTGATCCATGCCGACGGCTTGTCGCAGATCTCCGTGCCGCCGACCGTCCAGTCCAGCAGGTTCTTGAACGAGCCCGGCAGCGTGCCCGCGTACTCGGGGGTGCAGATCAGGATCCCGTCCGCACGGTCCAGCGCCGTCCGCAGAGCGGCCACCGGAGCCGGCAGCGGGTCGGTGTCGTCATCGGGGTTGAAGTGCGGAAGCCGGGCCAGGTCCTCGTACATGACCGTGTCCACGCCCACGGACGGCGCCACGGCCTGCGCGGTGCGCAGCACGGCCTCGTTGGTGGAACCCTTCCGCAGACTCCCGGACAGCAGCAGGATCACGGGCATCGACGTCATCCGCCCAACCTACCGGCGCGACAGGAAACCGACCCAACGGTTGGACAAGCGCTGCCGTCACTGGCGCCACCGGGCACAGTGCACGGCCGAACTCAGCCGTTGACGCCCGCCAGAGTCGCCGCCGGCCTCTGCCGGACCTCCGCGATCACCCTGGCACCCCGGTCCGGTGCGGTGTCGAGGCGGACGAGGACGGCCGGGGCGGCGATGGCAGGGAGCAGATGACTGAAGAGGGTCGACATACGGTGGTCGAGGTCGGCCCAGTGCGCGACGGCCTGTGACACGAACTGCACCCCGATCCACGCACCGAGGAAGACCTGGGCGGTCTCCTCGGGCACCACGTGCGGGAGTACCTCACCGCGTTCCTTGGCCTCCGTCAGGAGGGAGCCGGTCAGCTCGGCCCAGGCCGGCCATGCGCTGCCGAAGACATCGCGACCCTGCAGGTCGGCCGAGAGCCGGACCCCCGCGAGCAGCATCGGCTCCCGGGGCAGCCGCTCTGCCAGGGTCATGCCCGCGTCCACCCACTCCTGCAACTTCAGTTCCCGGGGGACGTGGTACTCCGTGGTTATCTGCTCCTGCAGCACGCCCTGGGCGAGCGCCGCCTTGGATTCGAAGTGGAAGTACAGGGCGCCCTTGGTCACGCCGGCCCTGGTGAGGATCTCGGCGATGGTGGCCGCCGCGTAGCCGCGCTCGGCGAACACCGCGGCGGCGGCTTCCAGAACAGCACGTCGGGTCCGGGCAGCTCGCTCCTGCTGAGCCATGGACCTCCTCAAGCTGAAAATTGAACCAAACAGCTCGTACCTTACCGCAGCACATGTCAACAGAAAGGTGCCCTTGGGTAGTTGTCGACTCCACCCTGCCCCCTCTTTTGAACGCGTTCAAATTTGCGGCTACGCTGTGAGTACCGAACCGAGGGGGCTCGATGAAGGTAGTTCTGCCTGGGGGCACCGGACAGATCGGCACGATTCTCGATCGTGCGCTGACGGCAGCCGGTCATGAGGTCACCGTGGTGACCCGGCGTCCGGCGGATGAGCGGCAGGTCGGCTGGGACGGGGCCACGCTCGGCCGCTGGGCCCAGGTGGTCGACGGCAGCGACGTCGTGATCAACCTGGCCGGGCGCAGTGTCTCCTGCCGCTACACCGCCGAGAACCTGCGGGCCATGATGGATTCGCGGGTGAACTCGGCGCGCGTGCTGGGTCAGGCGATCGCCGCCGCCGCACAACCGCCGCGGGTGTGGCTGCAGATGAGCACGGCGACCATCTACGCCCATCGCTTCGACGCGCCGAACGACGAGGCGACCGGAGTGATCGGCGGCTCGGAGACCGGAGTTCCGGACTACTGGGCCTACAGCGTCGACATCGCCAGGAACTGGGAGCGCGCCCAGGCCGAGGCGCCGACGCCGGCGACCCGGAAGGTGGCGCTGCGCTCGGCGATGGTGATGAGCCCGGACCGTGGCGGGGTCTTCGACGTGCTGCTCGGACTGGCGCGGCTGGGGCTGGGCGGGCCGGTCGCCGGTGGTGCACAGTACGTCTCCTGGATCCATGACAAGGACTTCGTACGGGCGGTGAAGTTCCTGATCGACCGGGACGACATCGACGGCCCGGTCAACCTGGCCTCCCCCGGCCCGCTCCCGCACCGGGAGTTCATGCGGGCGCTGCGCGCGGCCCGGGGCGTCCCGGTGGGGCTGCCGGCGACCCGGCGGATGGCGGAGCTGGGGGCCTTCGCGTTGCGCTCGGACACGGAGTTGCTGCTCAAGAGCCGCCGGGTGGTCCCGGGCCGGCTGGCGGCGGCCGGGTTCGAGTTCGCGTATCCGGAGTGGCAGCCGGCCGCCGTGGATCTGGTGGGCCGGGCCAGGTCGACACGGCCCCGGGCGGGCCGGCTTCGGCGGTTTACTTGAAAACACAAGTAGCAGGTGTATCGTGCGCCTGATTCAAATTTGAAGCACGAACCCCTCTCGGGAGGACGCCATGCGCGTCGCTGTCACCGGATCCACCGGACTCATCGGCTCCGCCCTCACCCGCTCCCTCCTCGCCGACGGCCATCAGGTGGTCCGACTGGTCCGCGACCGGTCCGTCGCCGCCCCTGACGACGGCAGCGAGTCCGCGCCCTGGGATCCGGTCGCGGGCCGGGTCGAGCCCGGTGCGCTGGACGGCGTCGACGCAGTCGTACACCTCGCCGGTGCGGGAGTCGGCGACAAGCGGTGGACCGCCGCCTACAAGCGGGAGATCCGCGACAGCCGGGTGCGCGGCACCGACACCGTCGCGCGAGCCTGCGCCGCGTCCGCCGACCCGCCGCGCGTCCTGGTGTCCGCGTCCGCGACCGGCTACTACGGCGACACCGGCGAACGGACCGTCGACGAGAGCGAGTCGGCCGGGGACGACTTCCTGGCCTCCGTCTGTGTCGACTGGGAGGCGGCCGCCGAGCCGGCCCGGCAGGCCGGCGTTCGCGTGGTGCACCCGCGCACCGGGTTGGTCGTCTCGGCCGAGGGCGGCGCGTTCGGCCGGCTCTTCCCGCTCTTCCGCTTCGGCCTGGGCGGCCGGCTCGGCTCCGGCGACCAGTACTGGCCGTTCGTCTCCCTGCCCGACCACATCGCAGCGCTCCGCTTCGCCCTCGACACCGAGGAGCTCTGCGGACCCGTCAACTTCACGGCCCCCGAACCGCTCACGAACCGCGAGGTGACCCGGGCACTGAGCCGCGCCCTGCACCGTCCGGCGCTCGCCGCCGTCCCGGCCTTCGCGCTGCGCGCGGCGCTCGGCGAGTTCGCCGCGAGCATCACGTGCAGCGCGCGCGTGGTACCGGCCGCCCTGCACAAGGCGGGTTTCGCCTTCGCTCATCCGTCGATCGACGCAGCGCTCGACTCGGTGCTGCGACCGGCCGCTTGAGGAAGCCGTGGGCGGACGCGGGCGCTGAGTGCGGGGCCGGATTCCGTCGGTGGCGCGAGTGCGCGGACGTACGGCGCGCGGGACCATGGTCGTCCGGGCGGGGCACCGGAGGACGGGGCTCGGCGGAAGACGGGTGACGAGGAGGATGTCGTGTGCCGACTGTTCGGGCTCATCAGCTCACCGCTGCGCACGCACGCCACGTTCTGGCTGCTGGACGCCCCTGACAGTCTCAGCGTGCAGAGCCGCCGCGAGCCCGACGGCACCGGGCTCGGGTTCTTCGACGCGGACGGCACGCCAAAGGTGCACAAGGCGGCGATCGCCGCGTACGAGGACCGAGCCTTCGCGCGGGAGGCCCGGGACGTCGAATCGGCCACCTTCCTCGCACACATCCGCTACGCCTCGACCGGCGGGCTGGACGTGCGCAACACCCACCCCTTCGAGCAGGACGGGCGGCTGTTCGCGCACAACGGTGTGATCGAGGGGCTGGACGAGCTCGACCGCCGGCTCGGCGAGGACCGTTCACTGGTGCACGGGGACACCGACTCCGAGCGCTTCTTCGCCCTCGTCACGCGGGAGACAGCGGCGCACGGCGGGGACCTGTCCGCCGGGGTCGCGTCCGCGGCCCGCTGGGTCGCCGGGAACCTGCCCCTGTACGCCCTCAACATCATTCTCGTCACCGCGCGAGAGCTCTGGGCCCTGCGCTATCCCGCCACCCACGAGCTGTACGTCCTGCGGCGCCCGGCCGGCGGTCACCACGGCTCGCGGCATCTCGACCACAGCGGCCGGCACGGTCATCTGCGGGTGCGCTCCGCGCATCTGGGTGATCGTCCGGCGGTCGTCGTGGCCAGCGAGCCCATGGACGAGAGCCCGCACTGGCAGCTCATGGCGCCGGGCGAGCTGCTCCACGTCGGCCCCGATCTGCGGGTGACCTCCCGTATCGCCGTGTCCGACCCACCGGCCCGCCCACTCACCCTGTCCGACCTGCGCCCCGAAGCGGCCGCCTCCCAACGACCTGCGTAGTCGAGCCATGAGATCGACGGGCGACGGTACGACGCCCCCGGTGAGCCCGGGCCCGTCGCCCACCGTCCGACGCGATCGCGCAGGCCCGGCGGTCCGGTGACCCGCCTCACGGGAGCGAAACTTGCGCAACCCTTAAACTTTCCGGCGTGGAGACTACCGAAGTGACGGGTTGGGAGACTGCCGTGCTCGACGGCGGGCCGGCGGACGGGCTGCGGATGAAGGTCTCCGACCGGCCGCGCGTGATCCAGGTGACGTACCCCTGCCAGGTCGAGGCCGCGCCGCCCGGCGGCGTGCGCGCCGAGGCGGTGTATCTGTACCGCCGCGACTACACCGTCACCAGCGAGCCCCTGCGATACGGCTTCGACATCGCCAGCCCCTGACCCGCACGGTGGACGCGACACTCAGCCGGCCGGCCCGCTCTCGACCGCGGGACCGGTGGTCGGCCAGGTGGCGTCGTCCTCCTGCATGGCCTTGGCCTCGCTCTTGAGGATGCGCTTGGACTTGCCCACGACTTGCAGCCTTGCGCAACTGTAGAACCAGGCCACTGCCCGGCTCGGTCGCCGCCGGTCAGGCGTCGGAGTCGGGCTTGCCGCGCGCCGCGGCGTAGGCCTGGGCCGGTGTCATGGGGACGCCGTTGAGGTTGACCGTCTTGTAGGGGCTGACCTTGGCGCAGGTCTTGGCCTGGTCGGCGGTGGAGGCGTGCGCGCCTCCGACGGCGGCCTTGGTGTCGGCCGGCGCCGGTGCGGACCTGCCGCCCGGGAAGGTGGTGCCGCTGGGCCAGTCGCTGCCGATGACCAGGGTCAGGCCGCTGCCGGTGCCCTGCTTCACGTGCGCGGAGGACAGGCCGAGCTCCTTGGCGACCGTCTCGGCCTCCGCCTTCTGACCGGTGCCGTAGGTCAGCGTGCTGGTCGTCGCGGTGCTCGGTGCGTTGGCCGTGGTCGTGCCGGAGCTGAAGCCCTGGTCGGTCAGGGCCGTCGCGACGGCGGAGGCGCGGCCGGTGACCGTGGTGCCGTTCTCGACCGTGACGGCTATCTGTGAGGCGGGCACGGCCGGGGCGGTGGCCTTCGCGGTCGCCGAGGCCGCCGCGGACTTCTGGCCGGAGCCGGTGGTCAGCGACTGGTCGTTGGCGATGGTGGAGAACAGCGTCTTGGCGCCGGCACCCACGAGTACCCGGTCCTTGTTGTTCGGGTCGGGGGCCGTCTGCATCGTCGTGAACGTCATCCGCTTGGTCGGCACCTTGTTCACGTCCGACGCGAGCGAGATCAGCTTCTTCACGCTGCCCAGGCCGTCGTCCACGGTCAGCGCCTTGGTGGCGGCGTCCGCGAGGCCGTAGACCGCGGTGGGGTCGGTGAGCGTGCCCGCGCTCTTGAACTTGCGGATCATCGCGCTGAGGAAGAGGTGCTGCGAGATCGTACGGCCGAGGTCGCTGCCGTCGCCGAAGCCGTGCCGGGAGCGGACGAACTCCAGCGCCGCCTGGCCCTGGAGGGTGTGGGTGCCCTTGGACAGTTTCAGGTGGGAGTAGGTGTCGTACACGTTGTCGCTGACACAGACGGAGACACCACCGACCGCGTCGGACATCTTCACGACTCCGGAGAAGTCGAGCTTGACGAAGTGGTCGATCGGGATGCCGGTGAGCTGGTGGACCGTGGCCACCTGACAGGCGGGACCGTACTGCAGGGCGCTGTTGATCTGGCCGTAGTAACCGGACGTGGACTGGCCCCTCTCACTGTCCTTGCAGGCCGGGACCTGGGTCATGGTGTCGCGCGGGATGCTCATCACCGTCGCGTTGGAGCGGTCGGCGGATATGTGCACCACCATCTCCACGTCCGCGTTGCTGCCGGTCTGCACCCCGGTCTTCGAGCAGCCGCCGCCGAGTTTGCAGTCGGCCGCGCTGGTCCGGCCGTCCGAGCCCATCACCAGGATGTTGATCGGGGTACGGCCGAAGGCGTCGGCCTTCTCGGTGCCGCCCTTGCCGTCGAGCGCGACGCTGTGGATGTTGCCGTTCAGGTGCTGGTAGAACCACCACCCCGCACCCGCGGTGACCACGATGACCGCCGACATGCCTACGCCGAGGATCTTCAGCGCCTTCCTGCCGCGACCCACCTGACGGCCCCGGCGCCCCCGCCTGCCGCCGTGCCCACGGGCCGCCGCCCGCGCTGCGGCCCGGCCGCCCGGCCGGGGCGACCCGTCGGGCTCGGCCGCTCGCTGTCCGGGCACTCGCGCGCCACTGCTGCGCGTGGCCTGCCCGGTGGGCCCGTCCCACGGGTCGCTCATCTCCCACTCCCATGAACGGTCGGGCCTGTCGGACCGGGCCGTGGGGTGTACGGCCCGCCCCGCGCGGCGATGTCCGGGCGGGTGAAGCGCGTCGCTCCACCCTTGCTTGCGTGGTTGCGCAATCTAACAAACCTGCCGCCCGAACTGCACAGATCCACACATGATTCACAGGTGAGGCATCTCATGAACCGCCGTGCGGACCGCCGGAACGTACGGAAGCGGGAGTCTACGCGCCTCACATAAGAAAGACATATAGACCTTGGACGAGAGAGCGCCACGGAGAAGGGACCGGCACCGGGCCGGCGGGTTTGTGTGGTGCTCTCAGTCACCGATCCTGCGCAGGCCGTGGACCGGGACGGCGGTGTGGGTCGAGCGCGCGGTCAGCTGACCCACCATCACCCGGACCAAGGTCACGACGTCGGGGTCGTCGATGTAATAGACCTGCCGCCGGCCCTCACGGCGAGCGCGGACGAGTCCGGCGAGCTTGAGCTTCGCCAGGTGCTGGCTGACCGCCGGAAGCGCTCCGCCCACCCGGTCGGCGAGATGCGTGACATCGCTCTCCCCCTGTGACAGGGCCCACATCAGATGCAGCCGGGCGGAGGAGGCGAGCAGGCCGAACGCCGCGGCGGCCTCGGCCAGCACCTCGGCGGGCGGGTCCCCGAAACCGGCGGCGCTCTCCGTCACAGCCTTCTCCCGTCCCCGCCCTCGTCACAGCCGACGCACATGCGCCCACCCAGTGTAGGCGTCCGGCTCCGGCGGTCAGTCCTCGTAGAAGTTGTTGACCACGACCTCCGGCTCGTCGTCGTCGAACGCCTCGTTGAGCAGCGCGCCGCCGATGAGGCCTGCCGCACCGGCGCCGATGAGCGCGCCCGCACCGAAGCGCCGGGCGCCGCCCTGCTGATGATGGTCGTGGTCCGCGTACGGCTCGCCGTAGCCCTGCTGGGGGTAGCCCTGTTGCGGATAGCCCTGCGGCACGGGCTGCGGATAGCCCTGCTGGGGCGGGGTGTAGAACGGCGGCACGGTGGTCTGCACACGCTGCGCACAGGCGCCGCAGACCTGGACGGGCCGGGGCACGCCCCACTGCGGCGACCAGGTCACGGTCGTCACGCCGGGGCCGTGGTTGGGGTCGAAGAAGCAGGTCACGCTGGGACTCCCAGTGGTGTGCGGGGATGTGGGCAATACCGGGGCCGGCGGGGCGGCGACCGGCGGCTTCGGTGGGGCGGGCGGCGCATACGGGCCGGTGTGCGTCTGCGGTGCGGTGACCGGGTCCGGGCTCGGGGACGTCTCCCTCAGCACGCGGACGCCGTAGTCGGTGGCGATGCCGGCGAGCCCCGAGGCGTAACCCTGCCCGACCGCGCGGAACTTCCACTCCGCGCCGTGCCGGTACAGCTCGCCGAAGACGAGCGCCGTCTCGGAAGACAGGCCGCCGGACGCCAGGTCGTAGCGGGCCAGTTCGGTGCCGGTTTCCCGGTCGAGGACGCGGATGTGCGCCCGGTGCACCTGCCCGAAGGCCTGGCCGCGGCTCGCGCCCTCGTACAGCGACACCGTGAAGACGATCTTCTCGACCTCGTCCGGGACCCTGGTCAGGTCGACCTGGATCCGCTGGTCGTCGCCGTCGACCGGGCTGCCACCGCCCAGATGGCGGACCGAACCGTCGGGACTGCTGAGGTTGTTGAAGAAGACGAAGTGCTCGTCGGACGGCACCTTGCCCGACGGGGCGCACAGCAGCGCGCCCGCGTCCAGTTCCTGCCCGGTGTTCGCCTGCCAGCCCAGCCCGACCGTCACAGCAGTCAGACCGGGGGCCTGCTTGCTCAGCGACACATTGCCGCCCTTGGTCAGGGACACACTCATCCACGCCCTCCGCAGCCGCTCGCACTTTCCGCGTCCATCATGATCAACGCCCCGGGACCACTCCGAGTTCCACGATTGCGCAATGTCTTAATCATGTAGCAGAACCTCGACGGGTCATCACCAGAGGCCCGCCGCAGGCCAACACCCCTTGTCCGGCCCACTCGACCGGCCCCTAGGCTTGCGCAAGCAGGCAAACCAAGTGTCGGCCTCCGGCGCACCCGGCGCGGATCCCGACCCGACGGGAGGAACAACTCCATGGGCATCATCGGCTGGATCATCCTGGGCCTGTTCGCCGGAGCCATCGCGAAGATCCTGCTGCCCGGCCGCGACCCGGGCGGCCTGATCGGCACCACCCTCATCGGCGTCGCGGGATCCTTCATCGGCGGCTGGCTCTCCGCCCGCTTCCTCGACCGGCCGGTGGAGAAGCACTTCTTCGACCTCTACACCTGGGGCGCGGCGATCGCCGGCTCCCTGGTGCTGCTCATCGGTTACCGCATCCTGTTCGGGAACTCGCGGGACTGATCCGCCCCCTCGGGCCCACCTCTCGGCACGTTGCCGCCCCTGGACAGCGGCACACCCATGGTTCCGTCCCTAGAATTCTCGCGGCGGAGGCGCGGCAGAAGGGAGACGGCGGGTGGCGGAGCCCGATCGGCGCCGTCGGCGCAGGGCGCAGGGAGCGCTGGAAACACGGGTGCTCGCGGCGCTGCACGAGGCCGGGGCGCCGGTGACCGCGGGCTGGGTGCAGCAGCACCTGGCGGCCGGCCTCGCCTACACGACGGTGATGACGGTCCTCGCACGTCTGCTGGCCAAGAACGCCGTCACACGCAGGCGTGACGGCCGGTCGTTCGTATGGATGCCCGCCGCCGACGAGGCGGGTCTCGCCGCGCTGAAGATGCGCAAGGTCCTGGACGGCGAACAGGACCGCCGGGCGGTGCTGGCGAGTTTCGTCACCGCGCTGCCGGAGGGCGACGAACGGCTGCTGCGCGAACTTCTGGACCGGGCCGCCGACGACGGCTGAGCGATCCCCGCGCTCCTGGCGATGGTGGCGACCTGTGGCCGTGGCCTGCTGCGGCATCTTCGGGTACGGCGGCGGGCCCATGCGGCGCTGCGGGGCTGCCGCCCACCCAGGTCGTGGTGCTGCCCGACAGCGCGCCGTACGCCTACGCCCTGCCGGGCGGCCCGTGCGTGACCGGATCGCACCTGTTGCTCGTCCAACTCGCCGCCCGGGCCGATCCGTTCCTCCGGCCGCTGCGGAGCGCTGGGCGGACGAGGAGGCGGCCCGGGCCGTCGGCAGCCGCAGGCCGTCGCCCGCGCGATCGGCACGGCGGCGCTCGTCTCCCACGCCACCCCCGCGCCGACGCTCGCGGCGCCGGCCGCGCCCGGACCTCTCCCCCGGCGTGTCGCCGCGCTCCTCGCTCCGCCACCGAGCGTGCGCGCCTCGCCGTCCGCCTTCACCACAGTGGGCCTGGCGCTGTGGACGGCGGCCACCGGGGAGCGGGCGCCGGAGCGTGCCGTCGGACCGCAGGTTCCCCCGCCGTAACGCCGGCGCTGTCGCTCCGTCGGATTGCACGCCCGCCCCCTTTTCCGTCAACGGTCCGTCGCGCGCGGGCCGTTCACCCTCAGGGCAGTTTCACGAACGGTGCCAGGAAGGCCCGGGCTTCGGGCGTGTCGAGGCGGTAGCTGACGTTGGTGGCGTAGCAGGGGGTGTCGCCGGTGATGGTCGTGGCGGCGAGGACGTTCTTTCCGCCGATGACCGCGAAGTTGGGACCGCCGGAGTCGCCGTAGCAGGCACCTCCGTTGCCCTGGGGAGCCGTCATGGCGAGCCGGACCCAGGCCGCGTTGAGGGCGTCGAAGGTCACGGGTGCCTTCATGCGGACGCCTCCGCCGGGATGGGTCTGGCCGCCCGGACCGTTGGCAGCCTCCTGGGTGCCGTACCCGGCCACGAACCAGTCGGTGGAGTTCAGGCCCTGGGGGGCGAGCGCGCCCAGTTGGTTCTCGGTGGGCAGGCGGGCCGGGGTGAAGGACCAGCGGGAGGCCACCTTGGCGGCGGGCAGTTCGATCACCGCCATGTCGTGTGGATCGGAGGCGGGGCCCGGATAGGCGGGGTGGGTGTGCGCGACGCCCTCGACGGCCACGGCGTTCGCCTGCGCTGCCGGGTCGCCCGGGTACTTCTTCGCTGCGGCGTCGAGTCCCGACTGGACGTCCTGGTCGAGCGACACATAGAACCGGACGCCGGCCGGCCAGTCGCTGGTGCAGTGCGCCGCGGTCAGGAAGGTGTTCGCGTCGATCATCGTGCCGGAACACACCCAGTCGACGCGGTCCGGGGTAGCCGGGTCGTTGTCGTCGTCCCAGGTGGCCACGAGCGCCCCGACCTCGGTGCGTTCGGGTGCGGGCGTGGCGTTGTAGGAGTTGATCGCGGAGGAGGGCAGCGCGACGGCGAGCACGGTGGCGCAGGCCGCTGCGGTGACGGCGGTGACGCGTAGAGCGGTCAAGAAGAACCCCTTCACTGGGTGTGTGGGACAGGTGTTCTCCTGTGGGAGGTAGGAGCATTGAAGTGGGTGTGGCGGCCCGGGACAAGACCGCGGCGGGCTAGGCGGGCTCCTGGTCGTCCCGGTGTGCCGCGGCCGTGGCCAGGGCCTGCTGGGTCGCGGGGTCGGCCGGCAGGAACGCCTCCAGTTTCAGCTCGGCGAGGGTGATGTCGACGGCGGTGGCGAAGGTCGTCACGGTCGTCATCAGCCGCAGCTCGCCGCACGAGGAGCGCAGGCGCAGCGGGTCCGCGAACCCGAGATGATCGGCTGACGGCTCCAACTCGGGGATGTACTCGCTGAGTTCGTCCCGCAGCTCGGGCAGGTGGCCGAGGCGGGCCAGGATGTGCCGGGACCACTCGGCGAGATTGGCGATGCGCGGGGCCAGCCCCTGCGGATGCAGTGCGAGCCGGTAGACGTTCGTGCCGGGGCCGACGAGTTCCGGGGCCGCGCCCTCGGTGAGCACGTCGAACGCCTCGTTCGCGGCGATCAGTTCACAAACGAGTCGCCGCCCTGATCCCGGCTCTGAAGGCGGCGGCCGCGGCCGCCGCGCCGGCGGTGCAGCGGGCCCGAGAGGACACGGTGGCCTGAGCGGCACCGTCTTGCACCCTTCGGACGGCCCCTGGGGACAGCCAGGCCACCTTCCATCCCTACGGGTGAATCGGCGGATGGATGTCCGGACTGCTCCCGCCCTGTGCGGTGTGCTGAGCCACGCAGCCCTGAGGCCGTCACAGGGCCCGGCCGTATCCAGGACAGGGAGAGCGGGACGTATGGGAGTCTTCGTTCTGTGCGCGTGGCTGCTGACCGCCGGGCTGGGCAGATACCTCGCCACGGTGTGGGTCCGGCACGGCGGACTGCGGCAGCGCACGCCCGGGGTGACGCGGCTGCCGCTGTGGCTCGTGCTCGGGCATGTGGCCCTCGCCGTGGCCGGACTCGCCGCCTGGACCGCCTATGTGGTGGGAGGGGTGCGGAGTTCAGCCTGGGCCGCGTGCGCGGTCGTGCTGGTCGTGGCCGCGTTCGGCTTCATGATGCTGCTGCGCCGGCTGCCCAGTTCCGGACGCCACTCCCACGGGGACGCCACGGCCGAGCGGCACTTCCCGCTCACGGCCGTGGTCGCCCATGGCACGACCGCCGGCGCCACCGTGCTGCTGGTGCTTCTCGTCGTCCTGCACAAGGCCTGAGCGGTCGGGCCGCGCGCGGCCCGGGCCGACGCACCGCAGGGGCGTGGGCGGGAGCCCGGGTGTCACTTCCCGGTGGGCCTGCGGCGTACGGCCACCAGCACGAGCCCGCCGGCCGCCGCCGCGGCCACCGCGCCGGCGGCCAGCATCGGCACACCGTCGCTGCCCGTGGCCGCGAGGCTGCCGTCGGCGCCGGTGGAACCGCTCGTTCCGGACACGCCCGACAGGGAACCGGAGCTGCCCGACGTGCCTGAGGTGGAAGACGTTCCGGAGGTACCGGACGTACCCGAGGTGCCGGTCGTGCCCGTCGTGCCGGAACCGCCGGTCGACTGGCCATGCGGGTCGTTCCCCTCACCGCCGGTGGCGGTTCCGGTGCCGCCGTCACCGGAGTTGCCACCGTCCGCGCTGCCACCGGAGGTGCCGATGCCCGGCTCGCCGTCCCGGGTCACGTCGACGTTCAGGTAGGCCGTGTCGTTCGCCGGGTTCGTGTCGAACGCCGGGTGGATGCCGTACACGGAACTGGCCGTCACCTCGCCCCGGGTGTCCTGCGCCGTCTTGCCGATCTGCAGGACGAAGGTGTAGTCGAGGGACTGGTCGACCTCGATGGTGTGGTCGCCGGGCGCGCACACGTACGCGGAGTGGCCCGGCGCGGACGGGCCGGTCGGGCCGTCGATCCCGAACGGCTCGCATTCCTGGGGCACTTCGACGGCGACGGTGCCCTGCGGGATGCGCACCATCAGGGCCGGCTGGTCGTCGCTCTCCTGGTTCCGGATCCAGCCGGGGCCGTTGTTGCGCAGCGTCGCCGTGACGGTCACCCGGCTGCCGGGCGCGCCTTCGGCCAGGTCGCCCTGCGCCTCGAGGTCGGCCGTGCTGTCCGCGGTCAGGGCCAGCCGCCGGTAACTGTCGTCGAAGCCCTCCCCGGGGGCCGCGCCGGTGGCGCCGGTGCCGTACTCGACGGCCTCCATCAGCGCCTTGGGCAGCGCCTTGAACCGTACCGGCGTGGTGAGGGAGGCACCGGGCTCGACGACCGTGTGCAGCTCGCACAGCGCCTGCCTGACCTGGTCGGCGAGGGTCGAGTAGGTGCAGCCGTCGACGTGCGCCGGGAAGTCGAGCCCTCTGGTCAGCCGGATCCGGAAGGTCACTCCGTCCGCCGCCGCCGTGCCCCTGTTGGTGATGGTGACGGAGTGGTCGTACACCTCTCCCGGCTTGGGAGCGGCGGCCGGCAGCGTGGAGACCACCAGATCGGGGGCCGGGTCCTCGGCGTGCGCCACGGGTGCGGCGAACACGGGAAGGCCGATGCCGATCGCGGCGGCGGCCACGCCGGTCACCGCGGGACGGAAGGTTGAGCGCACGACGTGTCTCTCCTCGGAGGTCCAGGCATGTCCCGGCCTGTCGGCCGGCTGATCATGTACTGGACACTCGGAAAGCCCCGGAGGTTGTACGGGGCCGCTCCGCCCGGCCCGTGGCCGCCCCGTGCCCGGCGCCGTACGACGAGCGTGCCCACCTCGAAGGACCTCTCGGTCGCCTCCGAGGTGGGTGCCGGATGGGAACGGCCCGCGCAGACCGACAAGTTGACGATGAGGCGCCCGGGAGCGGGTCGGCAGGCCTCCGTCCCTCCATGAGCGATGTCTCGCGGCTCGCGTCCGGTCATGCGACGGAGCGCCCGTGAGATGCGGGAACGCCTCTTTCGGGGGACGGGCCGGAAGCTGACCGCGCAGGGCTGCCGGGCCTGGTGGGACGGCGGTTTCCGTGGTGTGCTGGTAGTGGCGGGAAGGACCGAGAACAGACGCGGGGAAGCGGCCCACAGCCGTGCACCGCGCAATCCGGATCCGCGAGAAGTGGATGGCCCTTCCCGCCCTCTCGTCCCGTCTCGTGGCTCGGTGTCGTGTGCTCAGCCTCGTCCGCCGCTGAGGTTCCCCCACCGCGGACCGATCTGCTTCCACTCCTCGTCCCACTCAGCCATGCGCCGCTTGATCAGCCGGCTGCGGACCACCCAGCCCGCGCCCCAGACCGCCGCGCCGGCCGACGGGGCGACGAGGACGCCGGTGAGGGCCGCCTGCAGATCGGCGGCAGCGCCGGTGACCGGCGCGGAGACCACGTGCCCCGCGCGGTTGGTCCACACGGTCACCTGGGATCCGGTGGGGGCGCCCGGGACGACCTTGGCCCGGTCGGTGTGCACGGTGCCGTGGGCGTCCGTCCAGCGCACGTTGGCCCACACCCGCCCGTCGTCGTAGCCGGTCCCGGAGGCCGGGGTTCGCGCCGCGCCGTCGGTGAGCACGGCGGACACCGCGTGCACCTGGGCCTCGCGGGCGGAGAACGCCGCGCCGGCGGTCTGGGCCGCCGCGAGACCGGCGGCTGCTCCGCCGAGGACGGCGATCACCCAGGTCACAAGGACGAACCAGGCCTCGACGACGTCACTGTGCCGCCGGAGCGGATTGCGTCGCCAGCGCCACAGCCGTACCTGGGTGGCCGTCGTGGGAGGTGTCCGGTTCATCGTCACCGCCTCCTCTCGCACACCGGCGGCCTCGCCGCACCCACGCCGCGTACCCTCGCCCGGCGGAATCGTGCCGGGCGGGCGGCGAGCGGGCTCGGGGCGGTCTCCCGGACCCGGCCGTCGAGTGTCACCTCACCATCGTGCACCTCAATCCGGATGTCGGCGGGGTGAGCGCGAAAGCGGCTCCCGACGACTGCGCGCCATCCCCTGCCAGCCGGCGGAATGGGGACGTCCGGCCCTGCCGCCGTGGGCCGAAGGACACTGGGTGGACGACGTGGGTCGCGCGACAGTGGGTTCAGGAGCGGCACCGATCCCCCGTGGTGCCGCTCCGCCCCCCGGATCGCCGCCGTGCGCCGGGGCCGACGAGAGACGGGGAGAGTCACGCAGCACCCGCGAAGAAGCCTGGAATGATCGGTAACGGCGAGCCGGCGCACCGGCGCATCGACCTCGATCCCGTGGAGGCGCTGCGGCTGCTGGACAGTGTGTCCCTGGGGCGGATCGTCTTCACGCGGCAGGCGCTGCCCACCGTCCGCCCGGTCAATCATGTCCTCGACGGCGGCGACATCGTGATCCGCACCCACGAGGGCGCTGCGCTGACCGCGCACACGCAGCACGGCGGAGGCGAGGGTGTGGTGGTCGCCTACGAGGCCGACGCGATCGACCCGGACACGCATCTGGGCTGGAGCGTGGTGGTCACGGGCTATGCCCGGCTCGTCACGGATCCCGCGGACCTGGCCCGGGTCCGGACGCTGCTCACCCCCTGGGCGCCGGAGGAGGGGATGGACCACGCCGTGCGCATCCGCCCCTCTCTGGTGACGGGCGTGCTCCTCACCGACACGCCGGCCGGGTCCGCGAAGGGCTCCGTGCGGCCGGCGCCTCGGAGGCCGGGTCGGTCCGGTACGAGGGCCAGGACGGCGTGAGCGGCAGATCGTCGGTGTAGGCGTTCACCGGCTGTGCCTGGACGGTGATGGCGAGGCACACGGTGCGCCAGGACCGACGGGGACGACCGTCACGCCGTCGAACACACCGACCAGTTCATCCGCCTTTTCCATGATCACTCCGGATGCGCCCGCCACCGCCCCGCATAGACCCGCGCCTGGTGGTCGCGATGCGTCCCATTGGCGGCGTCGGTGGCTCTTCTCACAATTCGCCATGAACAGGCCCGAACGTGACCGCCGCCACGTCGGCCGGCGCACGTTTTGTCTACGTTCGACGCCATGCCGTCTCACCCCTCCCTCACCACCGCACGCACGCGGGCCGGCGCCCTGCTGGCCTCGGTCGCGGCCCTCGTCTCCGTCGGCGCGCTGCACCCGGCACCGGCCGCGGCCGCTTCCGCCTCCCCGCACGCCACGGCGGCCGTGCTCGACCTGGACGGCGCAGGCCGCACCCCCGTGATCCACGGGGAGGACACCGCCTACGACACCGCCAGCATCGTCAAGGTCGACATCCTCGCGGCGCTGCTGCTCAAGGCACAGGACGCGGGGCGGCAGCTCACCGCCGGCGAGCGTCGCCACGCCGAGCCGATGATCGAGCGCAGCGACAACACGGCGGCCAACGCGCTGTGGCGCGAGATCGGCCAGGCCTCCGGGCTGGCGGCGGCCAACAAACGGCTGGGACTGACCTCGACGACGGGCGGGCCCGGCGTCAAGTGGGGCCTGACCCGGACGACAGCGAGCGACCAGATACGGCTGCTGCGGGCCGTGTTCGACGGCGACACGAAGGCGAAGTCCGGCTCCACCAGGAAGTCGGCCCTGAACGCGCAGTCCCGGACCTACATCCGCAGCCTCATGGGCAAGGTGATCCCGGAGCAGACGTGGGGGGTCTCGGCCGTCGGCGGCTCCGGGAGCGCGCGGGCACTGAAGAACGGCTGGCTGCAGCGCAACACCACGGGCCTGTGGGACGTCAACAGCGTCGGGCAGGTCACCGTGAAGGGACACCGCTACCTTGTCGCGGTCCTGTCGAACGGCAGCGCCTCGATGAGCGACGGGATCTCCCTGGTGGAGCGAACGGCGCGCAAGGCCGTCGCGTAGCGCCTCAGCAGTCCTGCGGGCGCCGGGGCCGGACGACGGCGGAGACCGCGAGCGCGGCGAGCGCGGCCAGGCAGAGCCAGGCGAACGTGTCGCCGATGCGGTCGTAGCCCGTGATGACGCCGTGCACGGGGCGTAGGCCACCATGGCCTGCCGGCCGGTCGTGAAGTAGTACGAGGTGGCGAGGACACGGCCCCTCGGCGTCGTAGCAGATGACGCCCGCGAGCCGGCCGTACGGTGTGCGGACGACGGGGACATGGCCGTCGCCGGGCGTGCAGCGCTCGGAACCGGGAATGGAACGGGCGTTTTGGTAGGTCCAGAGCACCCCCCGATGGACATACCCATGCCGGGCACGACCGGCGTGGGGCGACCCGGCGGACCGTGCGGGAGTGGCCGGGTCCGGGGCCGGTGCCGTCGGTTCGCGCGCGCCCTCACCTGCCGCTTCGGCAGTGGTCCAAACCATTTCCGCTTCCCTGTGACGCGCCTGTGACAGTCGGCGGACACGGCCATGACGTCCGGCGAGCAATCTGAAGGAACAAGGGCAAATCACCCTAAACGGACAGATCCCTCGCCGGAGGACAGCCCCATGATCGCCACTCTCGCCACGCCGCACACCGAAGCCCCCGCCCCCGCGCTGGCTCCGCGCGAGCGGGAGACGCTCCGGCACATCGCCGCCGGCCGCACCTATCTCCAGACCGCCCGCCACATGGGACTGTCCACCCATACCGTGGACGCCTACCTGCGCCGCATCCGGGCCAAGCTCAACATCACCAACACCGCCGAGCTGACCCGCGTCGCCATCTCCCTGGGTCTGTGAGCCGTCGAGGCCGGTCAGCCGGCGGTTCCGGTCAGCCGACGGTCAGGGAGAACGGTCCGGCGAGGACCGAGTAGCCGTCGTTGGCGAGGTAGTACACGTCGTACTTCCCCGCTCCCTTCAGTTTGCCGGTCGAGAAGGTCAGGGCGCCGCTGGCGTTCGGCGCGTAAGACCAGGTCAGCGAGGACTGCTGGCCCGGGGTGACGCCCGCCGGATAGATGCCGACCCAGTTCTTGGCGTTCACCTGGGCCGCCGACGGAACCGAGTAGCGGAACGTGACGTTGCCGCCGTCGGAGACCGCGTTCAGGTCGCCGGTGAGCGTCGGCGTGCTCGTGCCGGACGGGGCGAACGCGGCGTTGAGCGGTGTCGCGTAGGTGTCGTTGGCCGTGAGGCCGGGCAGGCCGAGGGCGGCTTCGATGGTGCGGCCGATGCCGTAGTGGTCGTAGTGGAGCGGGCTGCTGGTGCCGGCCGGGACGGTGCCCTGGGAGCCGACGACGGTGGTGACCACGTGGTTGTAGGCCTCGTTCTGGCTCTCGTCCCAGGTCAGGATCAGCAGCGAGCGCTGCTGGGTCCAGGCGGGGGAGGCGAGGACCGGCGCGAGGGTCTGCTTCAGCCAGCCGTCCTGGGTCTTCAGACTGGTGGTGTTGCCGTTGCCGGAGGCCTCGCCGTCGTAGTAGTCGTCGGCGGCGATCCAGGAGAAGTTCGGGGTGGTGGCCGCGGACTTCAGGTCGGTGGTGAGCTGCGTGGTGTCGAACAGGTGGGCCGCGCAGCGCTGGGCGTCACCGCTGATGTCGGTGTAGTTGATGAAGGGCGCGTCGTCGGGCTCGTAGTAACTGTCGTTGTTGTTCTTGGTGTTGCAGGGGGTGCCCATGCCCTGCTCGTACGCCTTCCAGGACTTGCCGGCCGCCTCCAGGGTGTCGCCGAGGTTGCGCTCGGGAGAGTTGATGTTCGGGAAGTAGGTGGCGCCCTTGGCGTAGGTGTCGCCGCCGGCTATGGCGAGGTAGTTCTCGTCGCTCGGGTGGTAGACGCCGTGGTGGTCGGTGAGCGTGGCGCCCTGGGCCATGAGGCTGTGCATGTACGGCGTGTCCGCCGGGTCGTTCATGACCTCGGAGTAGTCCGTGTTCTCCATCATGACCATGAAGACGTGGTCATAGCCGGGGACTTTGGAGACGGGCGGGGCGAGCGGTGCGGGCGCGGTGACCGGGGTGTCCAGGGTGAGGGAGAGGCTGTCGAGGTAGCCGGTCTCGCTGCTCGTCGACAGGAACTGCACCTCGACCTGGATGGAGCGGGTGCCGGCCGGGACCGCGCCGGTGGTGCTGCGCGCGAGGAACTTGGTGGCCAGGCCCCGGTCGCTCGCGGACACGGTGGGCAGCTTGGCGGCGGCGCCGACGGTACGGCCGTTCGCGTCGTGGAAGTGCAGGCTGACCGCGACGTAGCCGCTGTAGGTGGTCCAGCCGCCGAGCCAGCCGGAGAGGTCGTAGTGCACTCCCCCGCCGTCGACGGCCGAGGCGGCCGAGGAGACGTCGACGGTCTGCGTCATCGCTCCGTCACCGAAGTTGCCGGGCCCGAAGAACGCCTTGCCCGGCGTCCGGCCGTCGCTCGGCAGCCCGAAGGAGGCGACGCTGTGGCACATGACGTCCGGGCCGCCAGCCTCGGTGGTCCAGCCGGGCACCGTGGTGGCGGCCGCCCAGTCGGAGGTGCAGGTGCCGCCGCTCTCGGCGTCGCCGTTGACGATCAGGTTGCCGCTGCTCCCGGCCGCCCGGGCGGGGGCGGGAGCGACGACGACCAGGGCGCCGAGAAGGGCGACAAGCCCGCCGAGGGATCTCCAGCGCAGTCGCATACGTGGTACCTCGTCCCGTTGGTGAGGATGCCGTGACGGGTATCCCCCCGCACGGCCTGACTGTGCGCAATGAACGGGATATGAGTACTGGTCGTGGCTGTCGAGAGGAAGAACCAAGCCCAAACTTGACCAGACAAGTTCGCGGCGAGCGCAGTCCGGTGGCCGCACCGGGGACAGCGGGCTTTTCGGTCGCCGCGAAAGGGGCACGCGGTCGGAGTACGACTTCTCAGCGGAGGGCGGAAGAACCATGACCGAGTACGAATGGTCCCGCACGATGCCCGCACAGCCCGAGCAGGTCTTCGACCAGGCGTCCAACCTGGGCCAGCTCGACGCATGGCTCCCGGCCGCCCTGCACGTGGAGGCCGAGGAACCGCCCGCCGTCACGGTGCACGAGGACCGCTCCGGCCAGGACATGGCCGCCCTGCTGCGGGCCCAGCCCGACCAGATGCGCCTGGAGTGGGGCACCCGGGAGCAGGGCAGCTACACCGGCTGGCTGCAGGTCTCCGGCATCGGCAGCGGGGCCAGCGAGGTGACCGTGCACCTGTCGTTCTTCGACCCCGGTGACGATCCCGGCGAGGAGGCGGTGTTCGACGCGCTGGACGGCAGTCTGCGGCGCCTGGAGGCGCAGGTGCGCATGCGCGTCGAGAACGCGGCCGGCTGAGGCGTCGACCCCGATGCCGGCCGGCCTGTTTTCCTTCGGGAAGTGCTGGGGCCCCGGGGGCTGGAGGTGATCGTCGTGCCCGAACCCGGCAGCAAGAAGTACGACACCCGCAGGGCGCGGCTGCGCAAGGAGGCGGAGCGTTCCGGTGTCTCCGACCAGGACGCGAACACCGCCGCGAACGAGTCCCTGCAGGAGGAGCCGCAGTGGCGCAGCCGGGGCCCGAAGACGGAACGTGGCCGTGGCCCGAAGAGCGAGCGCCCGAAGAACGAATAGGCGTGCGCAGGGCCTCCCCGGACGCTCCGGGGAGGCCCTGCGTGGCACAGGCCGTCAGCGGCGCAGGGCCGCCAGATTGCGGTAGCCGATGGCCGCGTGCTGCAGGGACTGCGCCGGGTCGGTGGCGCTCGGGGCGTTGTCCTGCTCGACCGTCGGGTTGTGACAGGTGCGGTGACCCACCCGGGAGAAGAACGTGGCGTAGTCGATCGCGCCGGTACCGAACGGGACCATGTCGTAGCCCATCCCATTGGTCGTGTTGACGGCGCTGTCCTCGGCGTGGAAGAGCGGGTAGCGCTTGTCGTGGCGGGTGACACTGGGCGACGTGGGCCCAGAAGACATCCATCTCCAGCCAGATCAGCTGCGGGTCGGCCGGCCGGCCCGGCAGGTTCTTCAGGGCGTCGAACACGTCCGGTTCCTCTCCGTCGGTCGCCTGCGCTGACCGGACCGTGATCCCTCGCCTGCGCTGACCGGACCGTGATCCCCACGCGTGCCGGGGCGCGGAAGGCGGATCCCGGCGGCGTTCGAAGTTTCGGGGGCGGCGGCCGCGGCGCGCGCAACCCGGGTGTTTCGCGGGACCCGTCCACTCGCCGTCCCCTGGGCGGCGCAATGGCGGTGCGTCGGACGAGCGCGGAGCCGTGACGGGTGTGACGGTGGTGAAAGGAATGCGCGAGTGAACCGGTGACGAGGAGGCGGCATGTCGGACCGGGCCGGCGTGGGCGGTGTGGGGCTCGCTGCCGTGGTGGACGAGGACGGCGTCGGTGAGTCCTGCGATCCCTTCGAGCGGGTCGGCGCGGTAGCGGACGCCGTGCTCTACGAGGGGTACCTGCTCTACCCGTACCGCCGGTCCTCGCCGAAGAACCGGGTCCGCTGGCAGTTCGGCGTGCTGCTGCCCCGCGACTGGGTCGAGCGGGACGGGCCGGTCACGCCGGGGCTCTCCGGCTCCGCGGACTCCTGGCACCAGCAGACCGAGTGCCTGGTGCGAACGACGCGCGCCGACGCGGTCGTACGGGTCCGGGTGCGCTGTCTGCAGATGCAGGACAAGCAGGTCGAGGCCGCCGGCCCGGACGGACGGTACCGCCCGGTCGAGTGGCTGCGGACGGCCGACGGTGCCACGCATCTGTCCTTCGAGGAGGCGGTGCCGCGCGAGACCGAGCTGGTGCTGCCGCTGCAGGAGTTGCTGCTCGGCGGTCGTACCGCCCTGGTGGGCGCGGCCGCCGGCACGGATGCCGAGGCGCTGCCGGACGGGGCCGGGCGGACGGTGCGGCGGCGCCGGGAGCTGCGGGCCGTGACGACGGTCGAGGCCGAGCCGCTCGCGCCGGAGCTGTACCGGTTGCGGGTGCGCACCGAGAACACCGGCGAGGTGACGGATCCACAGGCCCCGCGCACCGAGGCGCTGCGGCAGGCCCTCCTCGCCACGCACACCCTCGTCGGCGGGGACGGCCTGGAGTTCGCCTCGCTGATCGATCCGCCCGCCGCTCTGGCGCAACACGCGCGGGGCTGCCGGAACGCGTTCACCTTCCCCGTGCTCGCCGGCCCGCCCCAGCAGGGCACGACCGGCGCCGTCATGCTCTCCGCCCCCATCATCCTGCCGGACTGGCCCCAGGTGGCACCGGAGAGCCCGGGCGATCTGCACGACGCGGCGGAGATCGACGAGATCCTCACCCTGCGCACGATGCTGCTGACCGACGAGGAGAAGGCCGAGGCCCGGGCCACCGATCCACGGGCGGCGCAGATCCTCGACCGGGTCGACACCATGCCCCGGGAGGTCTTCGCCCGACTGCACGGCGCCATCCGCTCCCTGACCCCGGCGCAGACCCGGTCCGCCGCCGAGCGGCCCGCCTGGTGGCAGGAGGGCGGCGATGCCGGGCTGTCCCCGTCGACCGACACGGTGCTCGTGGACGGCGTGCCCGTCGGCGGCGGCAGCCGGGTACGGCTGCGTCCGCGCGTCCGGGGCGCCGACGCCCAGGACATGTTCCTGGAGGGACGGACCGCGCAGGTCGCCGCCGTCTTCCACGACGTGGACGCCGACGTGCACCTGGCCGTCACCGTGGACGACGATCCCGCGGCCGAACTGCACGGCTGGTACGGCCGTTTCCACTACTTCCGGCCCGACGAGGTCGAACCCCTCGGCGACTCCGGCGCACCGGGTCCGGTCACCTCACCCCGGCCGCAGCCCCCGCGGCCCCCCGAGCGTCCGGCCGACCGGCCGGAGGAGGGACGGTCCGATGGATGCCCCTGAGGCGCCGCGGCACGACCACCCGAGGGCCGAGCGGTTCTTCCGCCATCGGGCCGCCGCCCTCGGCCGCCCCCGGGCCCGGACCACCGTGGTCCCGGCCGAACCCTACGACCGACCCCGAGACCGGCAGCGACGGAGGCCGCAGCGATGACCACACAGAGCGGTACCACCGATGTCCACGGCGAGCCCAGCGGGGCCGAGGCGCGGAAGGGATTCGACGAGATCACCATCCTCTGGATCTCGGAGGGCATGAGCTGCGACGGCGACACCGTGTCGCTGACCGCGGCCGGCCAGCCGTCCATCGAGGACGTCGTGCTGGGCCTCATCCCGGGCCTGCCGAAGGTGAACCTCGTCAACAAGGTGCTCTCGCCGAGCCTGGGCGGCGAGGACTTCCTCGCTCCGTACCGGGCCGCGGCACGGGGCGAGCTGGAGCCGTTCATCCTCGTCATCGAGGGTTCGATCCCGAACCAGAACATCATCAAGGGCGACGGCTACTGGACGTCGTTCGGCAACGACCCCGACACCGGTGAGCCGCAGACCCTGAACCGGTGGATCGACCAGCTCGCACCCAGGGCCTGGGCGGTGGTGGCGGCCGGCACGTGTGCCACCTTCGGCGGTATCCACGCCATGGCCGGCAACCCGACCGGCTGCATGGGCCTCGCGGACTATCTGGGCTGGGAGTTCAAGGCGCGGTCGGGGCTCCCGGTGGTCAATGTGCCCGGCTGTCCCATCCAGCCGGAGAACTTCATGGAGACCCTGGTCTGGGTGCTCCAGCACGCGGCCGGTGCCGCTCCCCCGCCGCCGCTGGACCACATGCTGCGCCCGCAGTGGCTCTTCGGGAAGACCGTGCACGAGGGCTGCGACCGGGCCGCGTACTACGAGCAGGCCGATTTCGCGAGGGACTACAACTCCCCCAAGTGCCAGGTGAAGGTCGGCTGCTGGGGCCCGGTGGTCAACTGCAACGTGCCCAAGCGGGGCTGGATGGCCGGCATCGGCGGCTGCCCGAACGTCGGCGGCATCTGCATCGGCTGCACGATGCCCAGCTTCCCCGACGCCTTCATGCCGTTCATGGACGAACCCCCCGGCGGCACGCTGTCGACCATGCTCGTCAAGCCGTACGGAGCCGTCGTGCGCCGGCTGCGCGGCCTGACCAACGACGTGGTGAACCACGAGCCCAAGTGGCGCCACAACAAGCGCAAGCTGACCAGCGGTTACGACCCGCACTGGCGTGCCTGACGCCGTCCGTCCCCGTCCCGCCACCGAACCGCCCGACCCGAACAGCGAGGGGCAGTACCGCAGATGACCACCACCGAGTCCCGGCCCACAGAACGCAAACCCGCCCAGATCGTCGACATGTCCTGGGATCCGATCACCCGGATCATCGGCAACCTGGGCATCTACACGAAGATCGACTTCGCCAACCGGGAAGTCGTCGAGTGCCACAGCACCTCGTCGCTCTTCCGCGGCTATTCGGTGTTCATGAAGGGCAAGGACCCGCGTGACGCCGGGTTCATCACCTCGCGGATCTGCGGCATCTGCGGCGACAACCACACCACCTGCTCCAACTACGCCCAGCAGATGGCCTACGGCGTCAAGCCGCCCAAGCTGGCCGAGCACATCACCAACCTGGGCGAGGCGGCGGAGTACATCTTCGACCACACGATCTTCCAGGACAACCTGGTCTTCGTGGACTTCTGCGAGGCGATGGTCAAGGCCACCAACCCCGGCGTCATGGCCCGCGCCGAGCGCACCGACGCACCGCGCGGGGGCGTCCACGGCTACCGGACGATCGCCGACATCATGAAGGCCTTCAATCCCTTCGAGGGCGAGGTCTACAAGGAGGCGCTGAAGGTCAGCCGGATCACCCGGGAGATGTTCTGTCTGATGGAGGGGCGGCATGTGCACCCCTCCACGATGTACCCGGGCGGGGTCGGCACGATGCCGCAGCCGAACACCTTCACCGACTACCTCAGCCGCCTGATGCGGGTCATCGACTTCATCAAGAAGGCGGTGGCGATGAACGACGACGTCTTCGACTTCTTCTACGAGGCCCTGCCCGGGTACGAGGAGGTCGGCAAGCGCCGGATCCTGCTGGGCTGCTGGGGCGCCTTCCAGAACCCGGACGTCGTCGACTACCGCTATGCGTCGATGAACGAGTGGGGCCGGGCGATGTACGTCACCCCCGGCATCATCGTGGACGGCAAGCTGGTCACCAACAACCTGATCGACATCAACCTCGGGCTGCGCATCATGCTGGGCAGTTCCTTCTACGAGGACTGGGTGAACGAGGAGCCGTTCGTCACCCACGACCCGCTCGGCAACCCCGTCGACATGCGCCACCCGTGGAATCAGACCACGGTCCCGGTGCCGCAGAAGCGCGACTTCGACGGCAACTACAGCTGGGTGATGAGCCCGCGCTGGCACCACCCGCAGACCGGCGAGCACCTCGCCCTGGACACCGGCGGCGGTCCGCTGGCCCGGCTGTGGTCCACCGCGCTCAGCGGCCTGGTCGACACGCCGTACGTCAAGGCGACCGGCGGCAGCGTCCGCATCACCCTGCCCAAGGGCGAGAAGCTGCCGGAGCAGACCCTGGAGTGGCGCATCCCGAAGTGGAGCAACACCCTCGAACGGGACCGCGCCCGGCCGTACTTCATCGCCTACGCCGCCGCCATGGCCCTGCAGTTCCTGGAGGAGGCCATGGGGATGCTCAGGAGCGGCGACACGAAGGTGTTCGAGAACTTCGAGGTGCCGGAGGAGTCGATCGGCTGCGGCTTCCACGAGGCGGTGCGCGGGGTCCTCTCCCACCATCTGGTGATTCGCGACAAGAAGATCGCCAACTACCACCCGTACCCGCCGACCCCGTGGAACGCCAGTCCCCGGGACAGCTACGGCACCCCGGGCCCGTACGAGGACGCCGTCCAGGGCCAGCCGATCTTCGAGGAGAACGGGCCCGACGACTTCAAGGGCGTCGACATCATGCGCACCGTGCGCAGCTTCGACCCCTGTCTGCCGTGTGGTGTCCATATGTACATGGGCAAGGGCAGGACCCTGACCACCGTGCACTCGCCCACGTACGGAGCCAACCATGGCTGACACCGCCGTACGGCTCCCCGACCCGGCGGTGGAGGCGCGGCTCGCCCGTCTCGACGAGGTCCTGGCCGGGCTGGAGTCCGCTCCGGGCCCGGCGCTGGAGGCGGTGCGGCTGCTGACCGAGGTCTACGGCGAGGCCCTCGCCCGGGTGCTGGACCACGCGGACGAGGGGCTGCGGGAGCGGCTCGCCGAGGACGAACTGCTCGCGCATCTCCTCGTCCTGCACGACATCCATCCGGAGCCTGCGGAGCGCAGGGCCGCACGCGCGGTGGAGAAGCTGCGGCCGGCGGTGCGCGAGCGCGGCGGTGACCTGGAGTGGGCCGGTGTCGACGGACAGGTGGCGCGGGTGCGGCTGACCTCCGGCGGCGGTTGCGGTGCCGGGTGCGGCGGCGGCTCTTCGGAGGTCGGCGAGGCGGTCCGGGCGGCGGTGCTGGCCGTCGCTCCCGAGCTGACCTCGGTGGAGACGGCGCCGGGCACCGCCGAGCGGAAGACGGCGCCCGCGTTCGTACCGCTGAGCACGATCAAGCGCCGGGCCGTGCCCGAGGAGGCGCGGTGAGGATGGACGGCGCACTCGCCCGGGTCATCCGCTCCGCAGCCGACCGCGCGGCGACGGCCGAGGCCGAGGTCTGCGAGCTGTGCGCCGCCCGCCTGGCCGTCGAACATCCCCATCTCTACGACACGGGTGCCGCCGAAGTGCGGTGCGTGTGCGGTCCCTGCTCGGTGCTGTTCGCCGACGACGAGGCGAGCGAGGGCCGCTACCGGCGAGTGCCCCGGCGCCGGCTGCGGCTGCCGCCGGTCGACACGGCGGTGCTGGGCGTCCCGGTGGGTCTGGTGTTCTTCGTGCCGCACTCCGACGGCACGGTCACCGCGCAGGGGCCGAGCCCGGCCGGGGCCATGCGGTGGGAGGTGGATGCCGCGGCCTGGCAGCGGCTGGCCGCCACGGTTCCGCAGCTCGCCGCCATGACACCCGATGTGGAGGCGCTGCTGGTGAACACCGTGCGCGGCCTCGACGAGCACTGGATCGTGCCGGTCGACGACTGCTACCGGATGATCGCCCTGGTCCGCCGCGAGTGGCGGGGCCTCTCCGGTGGCGGCCGGGTCTGGCCGGCCGTAGAACAGTTCTTCAGGGAGCTGACCGAACGGTCCTGAGGACCCGGAAGGAGAACCGACATGGGCAGCATCCGCGTGGGCCGCCCCCAGGCGAAGCCCGACACCCCGAGCCACGTGCCTGGACTGCACCAGGGCAACAAGGGCCCGTACAAGCACCAGCCCGGACACCACAAGGACGGCAGCTCCGACGCGCGCCGCTCCACCGGTATCCACTGGAAGCGGCATGACGCCCTGGTGAAGGACATGCCGAACATCTCGCCGGGATGAGACAGCAGGAAGAGACCGCCATGGAGGTTGGCATGAAAAGAAGGACCGCACGGGCCGGGATGTCCGGACGTCAGCTGCTCGTCGTACAGGCGGTCATGATCGGTGGCCTGGCCATGACCCTGTTCGTCAAGGAACTCCCGGGAATCGTCCGTGAGTTGCGCATCTACCGGATGACCGGTGGCCTGCGGGCGGGCCGCCGGTACCCCTGAGCCGGCCGTGCACGAGCTGTCGATCGCGACCGCGATCGTGGAGCAGGCCGGCGAACTCGCCCGGGCGGACGGCGCGGACGCCGTCTCGGCGGTGACCGTCCGCGTGGGCGAGCTGGCGGGCGTCGTGCCCGACGCGCTGCACTTCGCCTTCGAGGTGGCCCGGGAGGGTACGGCGCTGGCGACGGCCGAGCTGGTCGTCGAACAGGTCACGGCGCAGGCCTACTGCGCGCCGTGCGCCGAGGAGTTCGCGGTGGGCATGCCGCCGTTCTTCTGGTGCCCGCGCTGCGACCGGCCCTCGCAGGAGCTGCGCAGCGGTCGGGAGCTGGAGATCACGGGGGTCGAGCCGGTCCCGGCCCCGCGCTGACGGCGGGGCCGGGGGCCGGTCCTGAACACATGTCCGGCCCTCAGCAGATGCGGGGCAACTGCTCCCCGAGCGGCAGGTCCACCACCCGGGTGCCGCCGAGTCCGGTGGCGACGACGACCATGCCCGGGTGCTCCGCCACGCACTCGCCGATGCGGGCGGCGCCGGCGCCCTGCGGGTGTGCCCGCATGGCCGCCAGGACGGCTTCCGCGTGTTCCGGGGGCACGAAGGCGACCAGTCGGCCCTCGTTGGCGACGTACAGCGGGTCCAGGCCGAGGAAGCCGCAGGCGTTCGCGACCTCGTCCGGGACCGGCACGGCACGCTCGTGCAGCCGCACTCCGGTGCCGGAGGCCCGGGCGATCTCGTTCAGAGTCGCGCCGAGGCCGCCCCGGGTCGGGTCGCGCAGGACGTGGATGTCCTGTGTGACCGCCAGCATGGCCGCCACGAGGTCCGCCAGGGGCGCGGTGTCCGAAGCGATCTCGACGCCGAACTCCAGCCCCTCCCGCACGCTCATGATGGCCACGCCGTGCAGCCCGATGGGACCGCTGACGAGAACGGCGTCACCCGGCCGGGCGCGCTGCGGGCGGATGTCGACGCCGTCGGGGACGAGGCCGACGCCGGCGGTGGTGACGTAGACGCCGTCGCCGTGTCCGGACTCCACCACCTTGGTGTCGCCGGTGGCGACGGTGACGCCCGCGGCCTTCGCCGCCGCGCCGATGGCCCGGGCGATCCGGCCGACGACGTCCAGTTCCACGCCCTCCTCCAGCACGAAGGCCGTGGACAGATAGGCGGGCCGGGCGCCGCTCATCGCCAGGTCGTTCACCGTGCCGTTGACGGCCAGGTCGCCGAGGCTGCCGCCGGGGAAGAACAGCGGCCGTACGACGTAGGAGTCGGTGGAGAAGGCCAGCCGGGCGCCGCCGAGGTCGAGGACGGCCGAGTCGGTGAGGGCGGCCAGGGTGGGGTTGCCGTAGGCGGGGGCGAAGACCTGCTCGATCAGCTCGGCGGACAGGGCACCGCCTCCGCCGTGCCCCATGACGACGACCGGCTGGTCGCGCAGGGGTGCGGGGCAGGTCCAGTTCGCGGGGTCGACCGCTGCTTCGGTGGTCAGGTCAGCCAACGGGGTTCATCTCCTCCTGCGAGACCTGCGAGACCTGCGGGATGCGCGAGCCCTGCGCCGCCGGGGTGTTCATCCGGCGGTACAGGTAGTAGGCCGCGCAGGCGCCCTCGCTGGAGACCATGGTGGCGCCGAGCGGGGTGCGCGGGGTGCAGGCCTGACCGAACGCCTCGCACTCGGTGGGCTTGATCAGCCCCTGCAGCACCTCGCCGGCGCGGCACACGGCGGGCTCCTCGGTGCGGATGCCGGTGACGTCGAAGCGGTGTTCGGCGTCGAAACCACGGTAGGCGTCGGACAGCCGCCAGCCACTGGCGGCGATGCGTCCGATGCCGCGCCAGTTGCGGTCGGTGACCTCGAAGACCTCCTCCAGCATGCGCAGGGCCGCCGGGTTGCCCTGCTCGCGCACGGCGCGCTGGTAGGCGTTCTCCACCCGGTGCTCACCGCGCTCCAGTTGATGGACGGCACGGCGGATGCCCTCGAGGATGTCCAGCGGTTCGAAGCCGGTGACGACGATCGGCACCCGGTGCTTGTCGGCCAGCTCCGGATACTCGGCCACGCCCATCACGCTGCACACGTGCCCGGCGGCGAGGAAACCCTGTACCCGGCATTCCGGTGCGGTCATGATGGCCTCGATCGCGGGTGGCACCCGGACGTGGGAGACCAGCAGGCTGAAGTTGCCGATGCCCAGGCGGCGGGCCTGGTGGACGGCCATGGCGTTGGCCGGGGCGGTCGTCTCGAAGCCGATGGCGAAGAACACGACCTGGCGGTCCGGGTTCCTGCGGGCGAGGTCGAGCGCGTCCAGCGGTGAGTAGACCACGCGTACGTCACCTCCCTCGCCCTTGACCCGGAACAGGTCCCGGTCGGTGCCGGGCACCCGCAGCATGTCGCCGAAGGAACAGAAGATCACGTCGGGGCGGGCGGCGATCTCCAGCGCCTTGTCGATGACGTCGAGCGGCGTGACGCACACCGGGCAACCGGGGCCGTGGATCAACTCGACCTCTTCCGGGAGGAGTTGGTCGATGCCGTGACGGATGATGGAGTGCGTCTGCCCGCCGCAGACCTCCATCAGCGCCCAGGGCCGGGTGACCGTGGCGCGGATCTCGTCCAGCAGCCGGCGTGCCAGCTCGGGGTCGTTGAACTCCTCGATGTACTTCACCGTGCCTCACTCCCGCTCTCCTGCCGGGCCGCCTGCTCCCAGGCGTCCCCGAACTCCTCCTCCAGCAGCCCCAGTTGCTGGAACAGCTCCAGGGACGCCCGCGCCGACTCCTCGTCCAGGCGCTGCAGGGCGAAGCCGACGTGGACGATGACGTACTCCCCCACCCGGACATCGGGCAGGTACTCCAGGCACGCCTGTTTGCGCACTCCGCCGAAGTCGATCAGCCCGGTCAGGGGGTCGGCGCTCCGGTCGATGGACACGACCTTGCCGGGCACTGCCAGACACATGGGTCACTCCGTCTCGTGGTGGGTTGCTGTGCCCGCGACCATGAGCTGACCGAGCGCCAGCCCTCCGTCGTTCGGGGGGACTTCGCCGTGCCGGAGGACCGTGAACCCGTCCCCGGTCAGCAGCGCGGTGCACTCCTCCTCCAGCAGGGCGTTGGCGAAGACGCCGCCGGTGAGGGCGACCGTGGTCAGGCCGCTCTGCGCGCGGGCGCGGTGGCAGATCTCGGCGACGGCCCGTGCGACACCCCGGTGGAAGCGGGCCGCGAGGACCGGGACAGGTGTGCCGCGCCACCGGTCCTCCAGGAGTGCGCGCAGCATCGGTGCCGGATCGATCTCCCGCTGCCGGGCGAAACCGAAGGGGTACGCCACCGAGTCCGCGTCCCTGGCCTCCAGCGCCGCCGCCTCCAGTTCCATCGCGGCCTGTGCCTCGTATCCCGCCCGGTGGCACACCCCCGCCAGCGACGACACCGCGTCGAACAGCCGCCCCGTGCTGGACGTCGGCACACAGCCCACCTGGCGGTCCAACTGACGCTCCAGCATGGCGAGTTCCGGGTCCGAGCAGGCGGTGACGCTCGGCAGATCCGGTGCCCAGGGCAGCCCGGCCGCCCACAACCGGGCCAGCGCGACCCGGCAGGGGTTGGCCACACCGGCGTCCCCGCCGGGCAGCGGGGCGGGGGTGAGGTGGGCGAAGCGCCGGTAGCCGGTGTAGTCGACGAGCAGGATCTCGCCGCCCCAGACGGTGCCGTCGTCGCCGTACCCGGTGCCGTCGAACGCGACCCCGATCACCGGCGTGGTGCCGTCCAGCCCGTGTTCGGCCATGGTGGAGGCGATGTGGGCGTGGTGGTGCTGGACCAGCCGCAGGGAGCCGTCCGCCAGTCGGGAGGCGCGGTGGCGGGCCCGGCGGGTCGAGTGGTAGCCGGGATGCCGGTCGGCCGCGACCAGGGCCGGGGTGACACCGCTCAGGCCGGCCAGGTGCCGCTCGGCACGCTCGGCCGCCTCCAGCGTGGCCAGCTCGCCCATGTCGCCGATGTGCGGCCCGAACCAGGCGTGGTCGCCCTCGCCCAGGCACAGGACGTTCTTCAGGTCGCCGCCGACCGCGAGCGTGGGGCGGACCGGGACCGGGAGGCGCAGCGGCCGCGGGACATAGCCGCGGGAACGCCTGAGGACCTGTTCGGTGCCGTCGGCGCGCACCCGCAGCAGTGAGTCGTCGCACGGCGAGGCGATGGGCCGGTCGTGGGCGAGCCAGGCGTCGGCCAGTCCGGCGAGCCGGGTCAGGGCCTCGGCGTCGTCGGTGACGATGGGTTCGCCGGAGCGGTTGCCGCTGGTCATCACCAGCACCCGGGGGCCGGGCGGATCGCCGGGCAGCCCGAACAGGAGGGTGTGCACGGGGGTGTAGGGCAGCATCACGCCCACGTGCGGGCTGCCCGGGCAGACCTGGTCGGCGAGGCGGAGGCCGTCCGGCGGAGTCCGCCTGCGGAGCAGCACGATGGGGCGCCGGGCGCCGGTCAGCGCGGCCCGTTCGGCGGCGGAGAGGACCGCGATCCGCTCGGCGGTGGCGAGGTCGGCGCACATGACCGCGAAGGCCTTGCCGCCGCGCTCCTTACGGTCACGCAGCGCGGCCACGGCCCGGTCGTCGGTGGCGTCGCAGGCCAGGTGGTAGCCGCCGACGCCCTTGACGGCGACGATCCGCCCGGCGGCCAGCAGCGCCCGTGCCGTGGCGAGGGCGTTGGCGTCCTGAGCCGGGCGCAGGCCGCCGAGACTCGGGATCAGGGTGAGCCGCGGCCCGCAGTCGGGGCAGGCGACGGGCTGGGCGTGGAAGCGCCGGTCGGCGGGATCGCCGTACTCGCGTGCGCAGGAGGGGCACATCGGGAAGCCGGCCATGGTAGTGGCCGCCCGGTCGTAGGGCATCCCGGTGGTGATGGTGAAGCGGGGGCCGCAGTGGGTGCAGGTGACGAACGGATGCCGGTGCCGGCGGTCGGCCGGGTCGGACAGTTCGCGCAGGCAGTCGGCGCAGGTAGCGGTGTCCGGCGGGAGCTGGCTGCGGCCGCCGGCCCGCTCGGTGGAGCGAATGGTGAAGGGTCCGGTGTCGCCGGTGGCGGGCAGGTCCTCACCGGCGATGCCGCTCACGGTGGCCAGCGGCGGCGGCTGTTCGGCCAGCACGGCGCAGAAGCGGTCGACCTCGTCCGCCGGGCCCTCGATCTCGACGATCACGCCGTCGCCGGTGTTGCCGACGAACCCGGCGAGCCCGAGGCCGGTGGCCAGGCGGTGCACGTACGGCCGGAAGCCGACCCCCTGCACGGTGCCGCGCACCGTGAGCCGGCGCCGGACCAGGCCGGTCGCTGGGGCCGTCATACGGCGGGGGCGGGCGTGCTGTGGTGGTGGCCGTGCGGATGCGGGGCGAGCGGTGGCCGGTGGAGGGTGCCGTGCCGGGCGGCCAGGGCGCGGTCCAGGAGGGTGCCGACACCGACGCCGGTGCGGGCACAGGACCGGACGATCTCCACGCCCGGATTGACCCGGTGCACGTTCGCCCGGAAGACGGTCTCGTCGAAGCCGGCCGGCTCGGCGAGGTCCGTCTTGGTGATCACGACCAGATGGGCGGAGCCGAACGCGGTCGGGTACTTCAGCGGTTTGTCCTCGCCCTCGGTGACCGCCATCAGCACCACCCGCAGGGTCTCGCCGAGGTCGTACGCGGCCGGGCAGACGAGGTTGCCGACATTCTCCACGAAGAGCACGGAGGTGTCCGCGGGCAGCCAGCCCGTCAGCCGCGCCCGCACCTGACGGGCCTCCAGGTGGCACAGCCCGTCGGTCAGCACCTGCTGGACGGGGGCGCCGGACCGGGCGAGCCGGACGGCGTCGTTCTCGGTGGCCAGGTCCGCGGTCAGCGCCGCCACCGGTACCTCCCGCTGCACCGCGCGGGCCAGGACCCGGCCGAGGAGTTCGGTCTTGCCGCTGCCGGGGCTGGACAGCAGATTCACGACGGTCACGCCCTGCCGGGCGAGATCGCCGCGCAGCTCCGCGGCCAGGTCGTCGTTCTTCGCCAGGACTGCCTGCTTGACGTCGGACCGGCACATGGGCGCTGCTCCTCGGATACGGCGGTGGAGCCCGGTCCGCGTCCTTGCGGCCCGGGCTCCACCGATCTTCCGCTCAGCCGCCCGCCGTGCCGGGCAGCGCAGCCGGGCAGGTGGGCCCGGATTCCACCGGGCGGCCCAACGGGGGCGCGGGCGCGCCGGGGTCGGCGAGCAGGGCCGGGATCAGGGTGTGCAGCGCGTCCACGGCCCGGCCGACGGCTTCCCGGACCGGTGCGCTGAGCCCCGGCAGGAGGTCCTCGTCGCCGGTCGGCAGCAGCTCGGGCTCGCAGGCCAGGACGAGCACACGGGGCAGGGGCTCCTCACCCAGGTGCGTGGCGAGGGCGAGCACCTTCACGGGGTCCATGCCGTGGGCCTCGGGCACGACGCTGCCGTCGGGCGGTTCGGCCTCGATCAGGGACAGGGTGCCCGGGTGGTGGCCGCGTCGCGCGGCGTCCACCAGTACGGCGGTGTCGTACCCGTCGAGCAGGTCGTAGGCGAGGTCCATGCCGCGGATGCCGTAGTCGTGGACCCGCACCCCGGGCGGCAGCGGGCGCCGGCCGAGGGCGCGGATCACCTCCGGCCCGAAGGCGTCGTCGGCGAGGAAGATGTTGCCGACTCCCGCCACCAGCAGCCGCGGCGTCACCGGACGGCTCCGGCGGGCACGGTCAGCGGCCGGGGCGAGCCGGACGCTGTCTTGCGGACGAAGGCCGAGCGCAGGGCGTGATAGGGGGCCTCGGGGTCGTGGAAGATGGTGTGCATCCGGGCCAGTTCGGCCTCGCGGTAGCCCACCAGCGGGCGTTCGTGTTCGTCCACGGCGCGGCCGGCGGCCTTGGCGGCGATCCGCGCGTCCACGAAGGGCGAGGACGCGAGTTCGGCCGCCAGCTTCCGCACCTCGGCCGGGAAGTCGCCGGGCGCGGCCGGTACGAGCCGGTTCACGAGCCCGAGCCGCTCGGCGGACGCGGCGCTCACGGGCAGGGCTTCGGTGGTCAGGCGCTGGGCGTGTTCCGCGCCGACGCGACGCGGCAGGGTGTACGTCCAGAACTCCGAGCCGTACAGGCCCATGCGCCGGTAGTGCGGGTTGAGGACGACGCCGGTGCGGCACCACACCTCGTCGGCGGCGAGGGCGAGCATGGCGCCGCCGGCCGCCGCGTTGCCGGCGAGCGCGGCCACGACCAGCCGGTCGGTGGTGCGCAGGACGGCCTCGACCAGGTCGTCCATGGCGTTGAGGTTGACCCACGACTCCCGGGCCGGGTCGGGGGCCGCCTCGATGACGTTCAGATGGATGCCGTTGGAGAAGAAGTCGCGGTCCCCGCCGAGCACGAGGACGCGGGTGGGCCGGGAGAGCGCGTGCTCGTAGGCGGCGAGCAGCCGCCGGCACTGGTCGGTGCTCATCGCGCCCCCCGGGAAGGAGAAGCCGAGGAAACCGATGTCGCCGCGCTGCCGGTAGCGGATGTCGGTCCAGGTCCGCCGGTCGGACGGCAGCTCCAACGGGACGGCCGCTTCGGGGAGTTCGAGGGAGGGCTCCCAGGCGGCGAGCACGGAGGCGGCGGGACGGCGGAAGGGCGCGGGGTCGCCGGAGTTCCTGCGGGGGCGGAGTTCCGGGATCCAGACCGCGCCGTCCCGGGTGGCCCGGCAGACGGCGCCCGCCCGCCGCGCGAGGAGTTCGCCGGGGCGGCCGCGCAGCCGGTCCTCGGGGTGCCCGCCGTGCAGGAACACCTCCCGGCCGAGGAGTTCGTCCAGGACGCCCGGCTGGGAGTCGGCACCGCGGAGTTTGCACAGAACCGTCTCGGTGTCGTCCCGCTCCCAGTCGATGCGCCGCCGCTCCTGCCGGAAGGCGTCGCGCCAGACCACGCGGACCGAGTCGCCGGTCTGCGGCCGGGGTTTGTGGGCGCCGTCGGCATAGCGCCGTACTGCGGTGAGGACGGCGGTGACGGCGGCGTCGGAGGCCTCGTTGCGGTACAGGTCGCTCTTGCCGACGGGCGGTACGGGGAACGGCTCGGCCGCCCAGATCGGGCCCGCGTCCATCGCCGCCTCGGCCTGCAGGACCGTCACGCCCCACTCCCGCGCCCCCTCGGCGATGGCCCAGTCCAGCGAGGACGGGCCGCGGTCACCGGGCGGACCCGGGTGCACGATCAGGCAGGTGTGTTCGCGCCACACGTCCTCGGGCAGCACCGTCCTGAGCATCGGCGCGATGACCAGGTCCGGCCGCAGTTCCCGGACGGCGTCCCGGACGGGTTCGGTGCCCTGTGAGGCGAGGACGACGTCCACGCGGTGCCCGTGGTCCGTCAGTTCGACGTACACGCGCTGGGTGAGGCTGTTGAACGCGCTGGCGAGGAGCAAAATGTCCATGACACGGCATCGTTGCGCTTCGCGGGGGAGTCGTGAAGCACCGCCGCGCCGTTTTGTCCGCCTCGGTCAGGTCTCTTCCTCCATCCGGATCGCGTTCCGCAGTTCCTCGAAAGCCTGGCTCCGGTCGCCCTCGTAGGCCTCCAGCAGCGCGGCGGCGATCGCGTCGAGCTTGCGCTGGATCGCGTGCTCGGCCCGCATCTCGGCGTTCTTCAGCAGGGCGAGGAGCAGCAGGGTGACCGCGGTCATGGACTCGCCCGCCAGCAGCAGCAGTTCGAGCCGCAGCTGCGCGACGTGCGCGGCGACGAAGAAGCCGACGAGGAGCAGGCAGAACAGGAAGAACACCGGTGAGCTGGTGAAGTTGGAGGCGTACTCCGCGAACTGCTCGAAGCGGCCGCGTCCTGTCCCGCCGCGGTGCACGGGGTTCTTGAAGGCCATGGCCGAGCCTCAGCTCGTGACGCTCGGAGCCGGCCGGCGGGCCGCCGGGCCGTCGTCCGGCGACCCCGGCCACCGCCCGGTCCCGGCATGGGCCGCCATGCCGTCGACTGACACAAGCATCGGCCTCTCCTCCCTGCCGCCGCCCGCAGCCGGCCGACCGCCGGCAGACCTCGGATCAGCTTCGCAGTACCCCCGCGAGGGCATACGACACCGGGCCGGGCCGGCGGATCGCGGGCTCAGGCGGCGAGGGTACGGTCCGGTCCGAGGCGGTCCAGGAGCTGGTCGAGGTGGAGCTCGGCCACGGGGGCGAGGAGGTCGGGGTGCCGCAGCAGGGCGGCGGCGCGCCGGTCGCCGTCGTCCGGTTCGAGCAGGCGCCGGAACTCGGCCGGCGAGCCGGGGCCGTGTTCGCCCTCGGCCAGTGCGGCGACGGCCAGGCCGGCCAGCTCGGGATCGGTGAGCAGACCCGCCGCCCAGCTGGCCACGACCTCGTCCACCCAGGTCCGCCAGGCCCAGTCGTCGTCCGCGTCCTCTTCTTCGCCGGTGCGCTCGGCACCCGTGATCCAGTCCAGACGGGCGGCGCCACCGGGGCCGGCCATGATGACCAGCGCCGCGTCGATCCCGGTCGGGTAGCGCAGCCACGCGGCGACGGTCACCGCCTGCCGGGCCTGCGCCTCGCACAGCGCGGAGGCCAGCGCGCCGCCGCTCGGCGGATAGGCGGCCGTCAGCCAGCGCGCCGTCGCTGCGATGAGGGGGGACAGATCAGTGAGCACAGCCGGACCGTCCGGGATGCGAGGGGAAACAGGGGCTCGCCGCAACGGTAGCCCGGCACCGGTCAGCTCAGGGAGCACGTGCGAACCAGGTCATATGTGGCATCGCCCACGCCGGCGCCGCGCGGCCCCGCCGCCCTTGGCCGCGTGTCACCCCCTACGCCCGGTCGCTACGTCTTCAAGGCCGGCGCCGGGGCGTACGCGCTCCCGGCTCGGCGCCGGGCGTCCGGCTGCCACAGGAGAGTCCGCTGTAGGACGTCGTGCTGCTGGGCGCGGCGACGTACAAGCGTCCAGGCTGCCGGCCAGGGACGGGGTCACGAGGTTTCTGCGTGCGGCGACTGCCGTCCTGCCCGTTCCGCAGCTCCGCCTGGACCGCCGGCGCCCTGGTGTGCTCCTGTGCGGCGGCACCCCGGCTCACCTGCCCGGTCTGCGGGAGCCTCGGCGCGCTGACGGTCGCGGACCGGCTGCAGTGCGCCTGGATGCTGTGCCTCCCACTCCCGGCCGATCAGGCTGGACACCGGCGCCGCAAGGCCCGCTCCCGTCATGCACACCGGCCGCGTACCGGCGGCGGCGACGGGTACTCGGCCGACTGCCACGGGAGGCCCGGCCGGCAGCGGTGGCGGCGCCGCCGGCCGGGGGCTGCTGCCCGGCCCGCGGCGGGGGAGGTATCGCACCGTCAGGACTTCGTGAGGAAGGAACCGGCCTCATGCAGCACGACGAGATGATCGGAAAGGTGCAGGCGCTGGCCCAACTGCCGGACCGCGGTTCGGCCGAACGAGCCGCGCACGCCGTCGTGAGCACGTTGTCGGAGCGGCTGCCGTCCGGGCTGGCCCGGCATGTGGCCGCACAGCTGCCGCCGGACATGGCGGCGGCGATGCGGGGGGCGGCCGACGCGTCGGCCGGGGCCGACTCCGGCGTGTCGGGCGAGCGGTTCGGACTGACCGTCTTCGCCGGACGCATCGCCGACCGGGCGGGCACCGACGAGGACACGGCACTGCGGGAGGCCGCCGCCGTGATGGAAGTGCTCGACGCCGCGCTGGCCCCGGAGCTGACCGAGCGGATGGCCGGCGCCCTGCCCCGGGACATTCGTGACCTGCTGCCGGTGGGCCGGGCTGCCGAGAGCCCCCGTCGCACCGGCGAGGAAGGGTGAACGCGCGTCGGCAGGGCCGGAATCCGGCGTACCGGAGCGGCCTGGCGGGGCTGGGCCGGTGCACGGACGGTGACGTCCTGTGGCATGGCCCGCCGGAGTGACGGTGCCGCGGGCTGCTGGTTGAATTGGTGTGCAAGCGCCCGTCGAGGGCAGGCGTGATGATGACGCTTCCCACTCCACAAAGGTGCTCCATGACCTTCTTCGCTCTCTCCCGGCAGCGGCCGCTGGTGCTGCTCTCCTCGACCGAGCTCGCGGCGGAGTACGACCGGCTGGTGACCGAGAACGAGCAGTTGCAGCGCGCGGTGTCCTCGCACGCGGTGATCGACCAGGCCATCGGAGCAGTGGTCGTCCTCGGGCAGATCGCCCCGGAAGAAGCCTGGCGGGCGCTGCGGGACGTCTCCCAGCGCACGAACACCAAACTGCGCACGGTAGCCGAGCACATCCTGGACTACGTCCAGGGCGGCACGCTCCCCGAACCGGAGCGGATCGAGCTGGGCAGGGCGATCGTCCGCTACCGGCGGTGCGCCGACCTTGACGAGGGCACGTCGACGGGCCGGTGAGCGCCCGCCGACAGGGGATCAGCGGCGGCCCATCCTCATACGACGGTGCCGGTGCGGCCTGGTGCGGCGGGTCGTCGGGGGATGCAGGATCCAGCGGTCCTCGACCTGGTCGAGGCCGAAGAGCAGGAGGGTGAGGACCGGGAGCAGCAGTACGGCGATAGTGATCACTGGAGGATCCCCTCTGCCGACGACACTCCCCGGGTGCCCCGCGCCGACCTGGCCACCCGCGACGGTTGTGAAGGTCCTGTGAACGCCTCCCCGAGCGCGTCCAGACCGTCGCCGCGCACTCACCCCAGGGCAGCGATCTCCGGCCGCGGCACGTCCATGTGCTCACCGATGCGCCGAAACGTCCCCGTCCGGGGGAAACCGCGCGCGGACGCGTTGCGCGCGCCCCTCTCGCGAGTCGCGCTTACGGTTCTTTCAAGTGACCGACCGTCATCAGGGGTGACGGAGAGGAGCCGGAGCGGTGGTGGGCGATGCGCGTCGGCGGGCGGCCGGAAGGGACGGCCGGCGCCGCAGGGGGCGGGTGCTGGGCAGCCGGCCGGCGTACACCGTGCGGCTCCCGGCCGTCCCGCGCACCGAACCGGTGCCGGCGGCCGAGCGGACGGTGCCGTGGCTGCGGGTCGGGGCGGCCTACGCCTGGCGGCTCATCCTCGTCGGGGTCGTCGTCTACGGCATCTTCAGCATCCTCGGCAGCTTCCAGCTCATCGCCGTGGCCGTGTTCCTCGCACTGGTCGTCACCACCGTCCTGCGCCCGCTGACGGACCTGCTCAACCGATTCCTGCCGCGGCCGCTGTGCGTCGCCGTGGCGCTGGTGGGCAGCATCCTGCTCCTGCTGGCCCTGCTCGCCCTGGTGGGCAACGCCGTGGCGGGTGAGTCGGCCAGACTGACGGGTGAGTTCCGGGGCGGGGTGCACCGCATCGAGCAGTGGCTCCAGCGGCCGCCGTTCCGGCTGAGTCCCCGCCGGCTGTCCGAGCTGGAGAACCAGGTGACGCATTATCTGTCCGCCCACCGGTCCAGCCTGCTCAGCCGTGCCGTCAGCGGGCTGAGCCGGGTGGTCGAGCTGGTCACCGGGGGCGCGCTCGCGCTGTTCGCCTCGGTGTTCTTCATCCACTCCGGCGAACGCCTGTGGCGCTGGATGCGCGACCAGCTGCTGCCGATCGGCGCCCGTCCGGCGTGGGACCGGGCGGGGTGGGCCGCCTGGCGGGCCTTCGCCGGGTACACGCGCGGCATCATCATCGTGGCCGCGACCAACGCCGTGCTCGTCGGTGTCGCGCTGCTCGTGCTGCGCGTGCCGCTCGCGCTGCCGCTGACGCTGCTGGAGTTCTTCGCCGCGTTCGTGCCGCTGGTGGGCTCGCCGGTCGCGCTCGCCGTCGCCACCGTCGTCGCACTGGCCGGGCGGGGACCGCTGACGGCTCTGGCCGTGCTGGCGCTGATCGTCGTGATCGGCCAGCTGGAGGGGCATGTGCTGCATCCACTGGTGATGAGCTGGGCGGTACGGCTGCATCCGCTCGTGGTCGCGGTGTCGGTGATCGCCGGCAGCATCATCGCCGGGGTGATCGGCGCCGTGGTGGCCGTGCCGCTGGTGTCGGTGGTCTGGGCGGTGCTGCGCGCCCTGCGAGCGGTGCCGCCGTGACCCCCGGGACACCATCAACTGCCGTGCGCCTCAAGGGGCATGTCCGAGCACGGTGCCACCACCGACGCCGCCGTCGGCGTACCGCTCAGCGCAGGGCCGCCGTCACCAGGCCGCGGATCTCCTCCTCCGACACGCTCCCGCCGTTCACCAGCCGGTCGAAGACCAGGCCGTCCACGCAGGTCAGCAGTGTCACCGTCCGCTCCTGCGGGGCGGCCACGCCCTGCGCGGCGAGAAAGTCGCACAACGCCCGCCGCGCCAGGTTCTCACGCGGCACCAGGATCTCGCGCAGTTCGGGATGGCGCGCGCTCTCGACGGCGCACGCGTAGCGCGCCAGGGAGCGTCTGCGCCCGTCCCCGGTGAGTCTCGCGGCCATGAAGGCGGCGAGCCCCGCCACCACTTCACCGGCGTTCCGCAACGGCGGCGTCCGCGCCCCGATCTCCTCCAGTTCGGCCTGGTCGAGCGCCACCAGGCGCCGGACCAGCGCGGTGAGCAGGGCCTGGCGGGTGCGGTAGTAGGCGGAGGTGGTGCCGGGCGGCAGCTGTGCCGCCCGGTCCACCGCGCGATGGGTCAGCCCTCGCATGCCGGTGTCGGCGAGGACGCCGATGGCCGCGTCGGCGAGGAGAGTACGTCGGTCTGTGGACACCCCCACTTTCTACACCCCCGCTTCTACAGCCGTAGAACGCCGCTGTAGGGTCTTCGCCGGTGCTTCTACATCTGTAGAAGCACCGGCGCGAACCGAGGTCGAAGGGGGTCCGGCATGGGCGGTACGGCGGTGGTGGTCGGGGGTGGCATCGGCGGGCTGGCGGCGGCGATCGGCCTGCGCCGAATCGGCTGGGACGTACGGGTCGTGGAGCGGGCCCGCACCCTCGCCGACGCGGGCGCGGGCATCTCGCTGCACGCGAACGGTCTGCGCGCCCTGGATGCCCTCGGGGTCGGCGCGGCCGTACGCGCGGCGGCACACCCGCAGTACACGGGCGGCACCCGCACGCCGGAGGGCCGGTGGCTGGCGGGGATGGACGGCGCCGCCCTCGAACGCGCGCTCGGCACGCCGATCGTCGGCATCCGGCGCGCGGTCCTGCACCGCCTGCTGCGCGAGGCCCTGCCGGCCGAGAGCCTGCTCATCGGCGTCACCGTGCCCGCACTGGACCGCTCGGCCTCGGACCGGGTGGGCGTGCCGGTCGGCGACGGGGTTCTGGACGCGGACCTGGTCGTCGCGGCCGACGGGGTGGGCAGCCGGCTGCGCGGACTGCTGTTCCCCGATCACCCCGGCCCGGTCTACGCCGGCTCGACGGTGCTGCGGGCCGTGACCGACCGGCCGATCGGCCTGCGCACCGACTTCGAACTGACCTGGGGCCAGGGCGCGGAGTTCGGGCACATCGCCTTCTGCGACGGCCGGGCCGAGTGGCACGCGGTGCTCACCGCCCCGCCGGGTGTCCGCCACGCCGACCCTCTCGGCATGCTGCGCCGGCGTTTCGGCGGCTGGCACGATCCGATCCCCGCCCTCCTGGACGCGACCCGGCCAGAGGACGTGCTCCACCACGACGTCCATGAACTGGTCACGCCCTTGCGGTCGTTCGTCGCGGGCCGGGTGGCGCTCCTCGGCGACGCCGCGCACGCCATGACACCGAATCTCGGCCAGGGCGCCTGTCAGGCCCTGGAGGACGCGGCCACGCTGGCCGCCGCGCTGGCCACGGAGCCCTCGGTCGCCTCGGCGCTGGCCCGCTACGACGCCGAGCGCCGCCCGCGCTCGCAGGCGGTGGCCCGCGCGGCCCGGCAGGCGGGCCGGATGGGCCAGCGGCTGTCCCATCCGCTGGCGGTGGCCCTGCGCAACACGGCTCTGCGGGTCACCCCGCCCCGGGTGGCGATGCGGGCGATCCTCCGCCACGCCGACTGGACGCCGCCCAGCCTGGGCTGACCTGCCCGCGGGGTGCCCAGTTGCCTGCAGATACCGCCAGGATGCCGTGCTCACGGGCCCCGGCAGGCACGAACCCGGGGTCGGCGAGCCAGCCGCGCAGGGCCTGCCGGGTCGGCGAGTGGCAGTACCCGGCGGCCCCGCCCGCTCTCCCGCCGCAGGTCTCCTCCTTCGGGAGGTGGTCAGCCGAGCGTCGGCCATGGACGGTCGACCAGCCGGCCGACTCGGTCGGGAGGTGCCCGGAGTGGCCCTCTCGGCCCGGCCTTCCCCGTGCCGGGCGCGACCGGCGCGGGGTCAGCCGGTCGCGAAGCTCTTCAGCTGGTCCAGCGAGCCGTTGAAGCGGTCGTGGTCGCCTACGGTCTTGCCGGAGGAGGTGTACTGCCACATGGCGTACGACGACCAGCCCGACGGCAACGTCCCGGCTGTCGAGGCATAGCGGGCGATCCACAGCGGGTTGTCGCCGAACCCGGCGTAGTCGCCGGTGCACTCGGTCCACCAGCTGGTCGCCGTGTAGATGACGGCGTCCCGGCCGGTGCGGGCCTTGTAGCGGTTCAGGAAGTCGCGGATCCAGTCGACCATCTGGCTCTGGGACTTGCCGTAGCAGGCGTCGCCGTACGGGTTCCACTCGATGTCGAGCGCGCCCGGCAGGGTCTTGCCGTCATCGGACCAGCCGCCGCCGTGCGCCAGGAAGTAGTCGGCCTGCGTGGCACCGCCGGCCGAGTCCGGCGTGGCGAAGTGGTACGCCCCCCGGACCATGCCCACGCTGTACGGGCCGTTGTACTGCTGAGTGAAGTAGGGGTTGGTGTAGGACGACCCCTCGGTGGCCTTCGCGTACGCCCATGTGGTGCCGTCGCCCCACAGGGTTTGCCAGTTGACGGCACGCTGGTGGCTGGAGACGTCGACTCCCTCGGGCTGGCTCCCGCGGGTGGTGGTGGCCGGGGCGTAGGGGCCGACGGCGCGTCCGTCGTGGGCGAGGACGCCCATGCCCATGTACGCGCTGCCGCGCGGAGGTATGTCCGGGGCCGAGTCGGGTAGGGCCGCGGGGCTGGACAGGGTGACGAGGAGGCCGGTCAGGGCGCCCGTGAGGGCCAGGCGTGAGCGGCCGCGCTGGAGGGATATGGAGCTTCGCACAGCATCCATCTGACCCGCGGTCGGGCCGTACCGCACTCCGGGTACCGCCCAACGAAGCCATTCTGGGCCGTGCTTGGGCCATATGGGTGGCCCCCGGGTGGCGTACGGGCCGGTCGTGGGAGTCACCCGGAGGCGCGTCCCACGACCGGCCCGCGCCCGGTCAGCCGTCGATGCGGTGCTGGGTCCAGAAGGAGGTGAGGTCGGTGCTGGTGGCGGCCTGGGCGGCGGCCTTGAACTCGGCCGTGGTCGACACGCCGTACCAGTGGGCCGTCGCGTAGTCCTTCAGCAGCCTGGCCATGGCGGAGTCACCGAGGACGCGGCGCAGGTCGTGCAGGGCGCACTTGCCATAGCCGTAGACGACGGTGGAATAGCGGGAGGAGTGCGCGTCCCAGTAGGCCATGGAGTTGGTGATCTTCTCGGCGCTGGAGGCCCAGGAGACGCTGTTCCAGCAGTTGGTGCCGGTCTTGCCGAGGGCGAGGTCGGTGGCGTAGTCCGTGAACGCCTCGTCCAGCCAGGGGCTGTTGTACTCGTCGTCGCCGACGATGCCGTACCACCACTGGTGGCCGATCTCGTGAGTGAGGGCGGTGGAGCTGACCACGTCCAGGACGAACCCGGGGTACTCCATTCCGCCGAACCAGTAGTTGTTGTCGAGCACGGCGTCCAGCTCGCCGTAGGGGTAGGCACCGAAGCGGGCCGCGTGGGCGTCCACGGCGCTCTTGGCGGTGCTGAGCATGGACTGGGCGCTGGAGGAGCTGATGCCGGACACGGAGTAGACGTTCACCGCGACGCCGGCTGCCGAGGTGCCGGAGATCCTGGTGAAGGGCCCGGCGGCCCAGGCGAAGTCACGGACCTTCGAGGCCGTCGCCGTCGTGACCGTGCGGCCGCTGGAGCCGGGTGTGTCGGTGGAGGTGCCGGTGGCCGGGACCAGCAGGCCGCTGGGATGGTCCAGGGTCACCTTGAAGTCGGCGGCCAGGGAGTAGAACGACTCGCCGTTGTCCGTGTACGGGTCGAGGTGCCAGCCGGCGCCGTCGCGGACCGCGAGGACGGGCAGGGCGTTGCCGACGAAGCTGTAGGCGCCGTCGTGGCCGAACCGGTCGGCGCCGCTGGGCACGGTGATGCCGAGGTCGAAGCCGATGGTGGCGCTCTGGCCCTGGGCGAGCGGGGCCGGCAGATCGATCTTGAGCGCGGTGCAGTCCACGGAGGGCGCGCCCGCGGTGCCGCCGGTCACGTTCGTGACGCGGATCGGCATGGCGTCACAGGTGCCGTGGTAGTTGTCCCACAGCCTCAGGTAGACCTCGTTCAGGGCGGTGGCGGAGGCGTTGCTGAAGGTCACGCTCTCGTGACCGGTCCATATGGTGCCGCTCGTGTCGCTGCTGAGGTTCACGGTGTACGAGGGCGAGGCCGGGGTGCGCGTGGAGTCGCCCGGCGGTGGCGCGGAGCCGCCGGAGGTGTCGAGCGCGATGTCGTCGAGGACGAAGCTCGTCTGGAGGCTGGAGTCCTCGGTCCCGGTGAAGGAGAGAGTGACGGTCTGCCCGGCGTAGGCCGACACGTCGACCGACTTCTGGACGTATCCGGTGTTCTCGTCGAGGTTCGAGTAGGTGGCCAGCGTCGTGCTGCCGATCTTGGCCGTGAGCTTGTCGTACGCGACGGAGGACGTCGTCTCGTCCGTGTCGATGTGCAGCCAGAAGGTGAGGGTGGCCGCGTCGCAGCCGGCCGGAATGGTGACGCTCTGGCTGAGGGTGTCCGTATGGGTGCCGCCGACTCCGTCCAGCCACGCGTAGGAGCTGCCGCCGTGGGCGGTCTCGCCGAAGCGGCTGGTGATGACGGTGGAGGAGGACGTCGACCAGGGCGATGTCCCGCTCTCGAAGCCGCCGTTGCCGACGACCTGCGCCGGGGTGCAGGCGGCGGGTGCCGCGGCCGGCCGGGCCGCGGCGGGCGTGCCGGGGAGCACGAGGGCGGCCACCACGGCGACGGTGAGCGCACCGGCGCCGAGGACCTTGTGGGGGGTCGATCTCACACGCTACTCCTTTGCGGCGGCCGGGATTCCCGGCCTGCTCGATGGCCACCGCCGGCTGGGGTACGCCGGGGCGGCCGCTGACGGGGCTTGCGCGATCGCTGCATCGAGGGAGGTGCGCCGCGCCCTTATGGGGTCAGGGCGCGGGATGCCGGACTTTCGAGAGAGTGCCAGATTTGACCGGACCATGCCAGAAGGCTGGCGGCGCTTTGCGTGAAGCCGCCGGTCAGTCGGTGCGCAGCGTCACGAAGACCGCCGTCAGCGCGGTGCCCTGCGGGTCCTGCCAGCCGCGCGCCACATGGCCGACCGCTCCCTCGGGGCACGGCGGGGGGTTCTCGGGGCTGGGGTTCAGGACCCGGTGCGCGTGGAGGATCGTGTCGTGCGGCGCGGGGATGCGGGTGCCCACCCGGTCGTCGGCCGGTTCGGGGGCGAAGCCGTCCAGCGCGAAGGGGGCGCCGGTGTAGGAGCGGATCACCTCGGGGTCGGGGGCACCGTCGATGCTCTGGGCCTGCGCCTGGGCCGTGCCCTCGATCAGCGACAGCAACTCGGCGACGAGAACCGGGTCGTGGCAGCCGTCGTACACCCAGCGCGTCCCCAGCACGCCGTGCTCCAACGTGCCCACCAGCCCGTGCTCCGCGCCTTCGAGCGGTGCGCCGCGATAGCTCAACGGCACCAGATAGGCGGTCGGTTCGGGGGTGGAGGTGTCGGTGGCCACCATGAACTCGATGCCGACCTCGCCCTCCGGATCGTCCAGCCGGAAGCCGCCGGACTTGGTCAGCACCGGGGCGTCCGGGCCGCCGCGGTACCAGGGGCGTGTGGGCAGCCAGTCGGTGAGCAGCTCGAGCTTGGTGGGCTTGAGCGTGGTGTGGTGGATGACGGCCATACCGGCAGGGCTCCTCCGTGGTGCGGATGCTGACCCGCACCAGCTTCGCACACCGTTCCCGCAGGTCACCCGCCTGCCCGTCGCCGCCGACACCAGCCCAACTCGGCCGAGGCATCGGGCACGTTCGGGTGGCACGGGCAGGCCCCCGACGGTCGGTGCCGTGCGCCGGGCAGGGGACGGACCGGGCATGCACAGGGCCGCCTCTCGCTCAACTGCCGTGTTCCGTCCGGGAGCCGGCAGGGTGGCCCGTCGCTCACCTGGTCGCCGTGGGTTCCGCCGGAAACCCGTGGATGCCCGGCCCGGAGAGGGTGTCGTCGTCCGGGATGTCGAGCGGGCAGATCCCCCAGTCCCGGGCGATGGTCATGACGTGCTGCTCGCTCGGCATGGCGGCGTGCCACTCGTCCCAGTCGGACTCCTCCCACCCCTCCCAGCCCTCCTCGAGCCAACGCGTACCGATCCCCGACTCCCGCTCGACGGGGGTGGGTTCGCCGAGATGGAGGGGTACGTCGCCGTGTGCGCCGTGATAGCAGTAGGCCCGGACGAGCCGGCCTCGCTCGACCTTGGCCCAGGCATGGCAGTCACCGACCCGGTCCGTGCTGAAGAACTGCAGGTCGCCGAGGCGGGCCGCGAGGGCGAGCAGCCAGTCGGGAAAGTCCGGTCCGGCGGGGCCGAGGCCCGGGGCGAGATCGATACGGCCATGAGCGAGGACCCAGCCGTCCACAGGGCCGTTGACGTAGACGCCCTGGCGGTAGGCGGCCGTGGTGCCTTCGGTCCAGCCGACCTCGCGCCGGCCGCCCAGCCCCAGCGCGTCGGCGACCTCCGCCATCGTGGCACCGCGCACCGCGAGCCAGGACGTCTTGTACCCGAACCCCATGACCTACTGCCCAACAGCGCCTGAACTCATTGCTTCCCGCTTCTGGTCCGCGAGACCTACCGGACGGTATACAGACCCAGTCGAACGCGCGAGGGCCGCTCTGCGGAGCCGGCACCGTGCGATGAACCGGCCTCAGGGGGAGGATCCATGGCGAACGGCACAGGCGCAGCGGGCGGGGCGAGAGGCCGGCGGGGAGCCGCCGTAGTGGGGGCGGCGCTGGGCGGCTGCGTCCTTGTCGCGGCCGCCACGGCACCGGCCTCCGCGTACTCCGCGGGGCACGGCCACGGCATCGACTACGTCGCCCTCGGCGACTCCTACACCTCGGGCCCCGGCATCCCGCAGCAGGTGGACGCCAACTGCGCCCGCTCCGACCACAATTACCCTTCGCTGGTGGCGGACCGGCGTCAGGTGAACACCTTCAAGGACGTCAGCTGTGCGGGGGCGACGACGGCCGAGATGTGGCAGGCGCAGGGCACCAACGTGCCCCAGCTCGACGCCGTGCGGCGGGACACGGACCTGGTGACGGTGCAGATCGGCGGCAACGACGTCGGCTTCGGCCCCATCATCAACACCTGCGCCCACCTGGCCGCCCAGGACCCGACGGGCAATCCCTGCGAGCGCTCGTACACGGCGTCCGGCTACGACCAGCTGGCCCTCGCGATCGCTCAGGCCGCGCCGAAGGTCGACCGGGTGCTGCGGGCCGTGCACGCGAGGGCTCCGCACGCGCGCGTGGTCGTCGTCGGCTACCCGGACCTGCTGCCCGACGACGGCAGCGGCTGCTTCCCGCAGGTGCCGTTCGCGCAGCAGGACTTCCCCTACCTCCGGGACACCGAGAAGCGGCTGAACCTGATGCTGCGCCTGGTGGCCGCGGTGAACCGGGCCGAGTACGTGGACACCTACGGCCCCACGGTCGGGCACGACATGTGCAAGGCGCCCGCGGACCGCTGGATCGAGCCGCTCCAACCGGCCGCGCCCGCCGCCCCGGCACACCCCAACGCCAAGGGAGAGGAGGCCATGGCACAGGCGGTGCTGAACAGGCTGGAGGAGGGTCGCGGCCACGACTGATCGGGCCGGGCCGGACTCTGGGCGGGGCCGGTCTCCCTGCCGGGAGTGCGGCGCTCCGTGTCCGGGCCGGACTCCGGTGCCAGGCCTGCCTCTTGGCAAGGGCCTGACCCTGTAGCAGGGCCGGACTGCCCGGGAGGGCCGGAGTCCTGGCAGGGGGGTGGTACTCGTGGCCGGGCCAGCCCCCTGAGGCCACGCCGCAACCCCGAGGCCGCGCCAAACCTTCGGGGCCGGCCCGGACCCCTGGCAGGAGTGGGACCCGTGGCCGGGCCAACCCCCGCGCGCCGCGCCGCAACCCCGAAGCCGGGCCGGACTCTGTGGCGGGGCCGGTCTCCCTGGCAGGAGTGGGGCGCTCATGGCCGGGCCGGAAGCCGGTGGCAGGGCCGCACCTGTGGCCAGGCCGGAGTCCTCGCAGGGGGTGGGGCTCGTGGCCGAGTCGGCCCCCGCGCGCCGCGCCGCAACCCCGAGGCCGCGCTGCACCCTCAGGACCGGGCCGAACTCCTTGCAGGGTCCGGACTCCGCGGCCCGGGCCGGGCCAGACCGCGGGTGCCGCCGATCCCAACGCGCCGCCATGGTCAGCGCCGCGTGCCGGGCCACTCTCAGCACCTCCCGTCGCTCCCGGCGGGGCCCCGGACCGCCCCCGGCCTCGCGGGTCCACCGCCCCACCCTCATCAACACCTCCCGTCGGCCCCGGCGGCACACCGACCCACCCTCATCAACATCTGCCGTCGGTCCCGGCGGCACACCGCGGCCGCTCGGCCCCGTCGCCGAGGCTCCCTCAGTCGCCGAGCGCGCCCAGTACCACGGCCTGGGCCTCCTCCTGCACCCGGGCGAGGTGATCGGGACCGAGGAAGGACTCGGCGTAGACCTTGTACACGTCCTCCGTGCCCGAAGGGCGGGCCGCGAACCAGGCGTTCTCCGTGGTGACCTTGATACCGCCGATCGCGGCGCCGTTGCCGGGCGCCTCGGTGAGGACGGCGGTGACGGCCTCCCCTGCGAGCGTGTCGGCGGTGACCTGGGCCGGTGACAACTTGCCGAGCAGCGCCTTCTGTTCGCGGGTCGCGGGCGCGTCGATGCGGGCGTAGGCGGGTTCACCGAAGCGGGCGGTCAGGTCGGCGTAGTGCTCCGACGGGGTGCGGTCCGTGACGGCCGTGATCTCGGAGGCGAGCAGGGCCAGGATGATGCCGTCCTTGTCGGTGGTCCACACCGAGCCGTCGCGGCGCAGGAAGGAGGCGCCGGCGGACTCCTCGCCGCCGAACCCGATGCCGCCGCCGACCAGTCCGTCCACGAACCACTTGAACCCGACGGGAACCTCGACCAGTTGGCGTCCGAGGTCGGCGGCGACCCGGTCGATCATCGTGGAGGAGACCAGTGTCTTGCCGATGCCGGCAGCGGCGGGCCACTGGTCGCGGTGCCGGTAGAGGTAGGAGATGGCGACCGCGAGGTAGTGGTTGGGGTTCATCAGGCCCGCGTCCGGGGTGACGATGCCGTGCCGGTCGGCGTCGGCGTCGTTGCCGGTGGCGATGCGGAACCGGTCGCGCCGCTCGATGAGGGAGGCCATCGCGTACGGCGAGGAGCAGTCCATGCGGATCTGGCCGTCCCAGTCCAGCGTCATGAACCGCCAGGTGGGATCGGTGTGCGGGTTGACCACGGTGAGGTCGATGCCGTGCTGTTCGGCGATGCGGCCCCAGTAGGCGACGGAGGCCCCGCCGAGCGGGTCGGCGCCGATGCGCACACCGGCCGCGCGGATCGCGTCCAGGTCCAGCACGCTCGGCAGATCGCCGACGTAGGCGCCGAGGAAGTCGTACCGCCGGGTCGTCTCCGCGGCGAGCGCCCGCGCGTACGGCACCCGGCGTACGTCCTTCAGGCCGCCGGTGATGATCTCGTTGGCGCGGTCCTGGATCCAGGAGGTGGCGTCGGAGGCCGCGGGGCCGCCGCTCGGCGGGTTGTACTTGAAGCCGCCGTCGGCAGGCGGGTTGTGGGAGGGGGTGACGACCACGCCGTCTGCGAGGCCGGACGTGCGGCCCCGGTTGTGGGTGAGGATCGCGTGCGACACGGCGGGGGTGGGCGTGTAGCCGTCGGCGCTGTCGACGAGCACGGCGACGCCGTTGGCGGCGAACACCTCCAGCGCGGTGACCCTCGCGGGCTCGGACAGGGCGTGGGTGTCGGCGCCGAGGAACAGGGGACCGTCGGTTCCCTGGTCCGCGCGGTACTCGCAGATGGCCTGGCTGGTGGCGGCGATGTGGTCCTCGTTGAACGCGCTCGCCAAGGACGAACCCCGGTGCCCGGAGGTGCCGAACGCCACCCGCTGTGCCGGGTCCGCCGGGTCCGGGTGCAGTGCGTAGTACGCCGTGACCAGCCGGGCCACGTCCACAAGGTCCTCGGGACCGGCCGGCCGGCCGGCTCGCTCGTGCGGCATGAGTCCGTTCCTCCGAGTCGTCGGATCGATCGCTCACCGCCCATCTTTCCTCGTCAGGGCCCTGACACGCGAGTGGGCACCGGCCTATGATCCAGTGCTCCGATCTTCGCGCCGATCTGCCGCCCGTACCGGGCGCCTTCCACGGACAGGTCTTCAGCCGTGACCGCATCCGCCGCCCAGGCTCCTTGGTTCCTCGCGCGTTGCGCCCAGTTCGCCGTGGCAGCGGCGGCCGGCGGCGAACTGGTCCGGGCGCTGACGGCCCGTGCTCATCTGCTGCATCCGGAGACGACCACGGCCTCCGATTTCGGGCACGTGTCGATGATCTTCGTGTACGTGGAAACGGCGGCGATCGTGTTGTTCCTATTGTGGTTCGCCCGCTGCCGGCGCAACGCCGAACTGCTCTCGCCCGGCCGGGTTCCCGGTTCCGTCACCTGGGCCGTCCTGGCCTGGCTGATACCGGTGTTCAACCTCTGGGTGCCTCGCGGGCTGGTGCAGGACGTCCACCGCGCGAGCGCGCCCGACGGCGCCGGCCCGGGCCGCTCGGACGCCCTCGTGAACGTGTGGTGGGCGGCCTGGATCGGGCACGTGGTGCTGAACCTGGCGGGCGCGCGCCTGGTCGGTGGCGCCTCGCTGCCACTGCTCGTGGAAGTCCAGACCCTCGACGTCCTGGCCGCCGTCCTGGCGATCGTCCTGATCCAGCGCATCACAGCGCGGCAGGCCGCCGGGCTGCGGTCCGTGACTCCGGTGCCCGCGCCCGCCGGCCTGCCGCACGCCTCGTAGCGGCCGCCGGTCAGCCGATGTGGTAACTGTCCCCGTACACCTTCCAGTCGAGCGGGGTGTTCAGGTCGAGGTTGCCCTTGCGCAGGAAGACCCGCTGCTCGGTGTCGACACGGCTGGTGTCACTGTGCGCCTCCTCCTGCTTCATGGCCCACACCCGGGCGTCGAGGAAGGCGTTGAGGTACGTCGTCTCGTTGCCGCCCTGCGCCGGCGGCTTGGCGCTGCGCAGGGCGCGCCTCCGGATGTTGCGGAAGCTGGTCGGGTCGTCGCCGTCGCCGTGCATGACGATGGCGTCGTAGTAGCAGAACTGGCCGAGGGTGCGCAGCCCGTCGGCCTTGCCCTGGGCGACCGCGGGGTTGAAGTAGACGCGGTCGCGCTCGTCGTTCTGGCACTGCTGGAACACGGTGTCCTGGGCGGCCTTGCGCCAGTCCCTGGGGTAGTTGGGGTCGAGGCCGTCGTGGGAGTCGGAGCCGTTGACCTTGCGCAGGGCGGGCAGGTACTTGGCGAGGACGTTGCCGGGCCTGCGGTCGGCGTACAGCTGGACCAGGTCGAGCATGTCGCCGGTACCGGAACAGAAGCCGATGATGCCGGCGGTGTAGCCGCGGCCGTCGCCGATGTCCTCGATGTACTTGTACTGGGCCTTCCAGTCGAGCGAGGAGTTCTCCGCGCTCGACACCAGTTCCATGGCGATCTCCTTCTTCGCCGGGTCGTCGAGGCCCGATGCGGCCGCCGGGGCGGCGGTCGCGCGCTGGGACACGAGCAGGGCGCCGGAGGCCACGCCGGCGCCGAGCAGGGCGACGAGGGTCCGGCGGGATATGCGGGCGGGGGCTGCTGTCTCGCGGTCTGCGTTCACCACAGGGCTCCAAGCGGGAGTGGGGGGTGGTCAGTTGGTCCGTGCCGGGCCGTGCTGAGTCATACCGAACACTGGTAGGAAAGTTTCCTATCAACTCTGGCGAAGCTCGGTAACAGGTTCACGAGAAGTTCGTAGGATCGAACGAGGCCGGGCCGGCGGGGCGCGCCTCAGATGCGCCGCACCCCGTCCCGTTGTTGCACGAATCTGTACAACTCGCGTGATGCGGTGATCAGTTCGCGCTGCTCCTCCCGCGAACCGACCATCGGCTGCGACCCCTTGAGCGGCACCTGAGCGGTCTCGGGCAGGAACTTCACCGTCAGCAGGCCGATGGCCCCGGCCAGCATCAGGTAGTAGGCCGGCATCAGGTCGTCGCCGGTGGCCGTGACCAGCGCGGCCGTCACCAGCGGGGTGGTCCCGCCGAAGGCGGAGACGGCGAAGTTGAAGCCTATGCCCATCGCCGCGTAGCGGACGGCGGTCGGGAACAGGGCCGGCAGCGTGGCCGCGCTCGGTGCGGCGAAGCAGGCCAGCAGGGTGGCCAGCAGCAGGACACCGAGGATCGGCGGCCAGGTGCCGTGCGCCTTGATCAGCAGGAAGGCGGGCACGGCCAGCACGATCATCACGGCGGCGGCCACGGCGTAGACCGGCCGCCGGCCGACATGGTCGCTGAGCCGGCCGAGGAAGGTGATCAGCACGACGATCCACAGCATGCCGACCAGCACCAGGAGATCCGCGGAGCCGCTGGAGCGGTGCAGGGTCTCGGTCTGATAGGTCGACAGATAGCCGGTGACCATGTAGTTGGTGACGTTGTACAGCAGCACCAGACCCACGCAGACGAGCAGCTCCCCCCAGTGGCTGCGGACGATGTCCTTGAACTCGCTGCGCGCCGATTCCTGCGCCAGGGCCTTCTCGTGTTCGTCCAGCTGCTGCTGGAAGGCCGGGGACTCCTCCAGTTTGAGCCGCATGTACAGACCGATCACCCCGAGCGGTCCGGCGATCAGGAACGGAATGCGCCAGCCCCAGGTGAGTATCTGACCATCGGTCAGGGACAGATTGAGCACGGTGACCAGGGCCGAGCCGAGGGCGAATCCGACGAAGGTGCCGAAGTCGAGCCAGCTGGAGAGGAAACCGCGCCGCCGGTGGAGAAGCCCTGGACCATTCGGGCCAGCAGGAGCAGCACCGGTGCGGCGATGCCGATCGTGCCGTACCCGGGGATCACACCGATGGCGAAGGTGCCGACCGCCATCATGATCATGGTGGTGGCGAGCACCTTCTGCCGGCCGATCCGGTCGCCGAGCGGTCCGAAGAACAGGCCGCCGAGCGGCCGGACGACGAAGGCGGCGGCGAAGGTCGCGAACGAGGAGATGACCTGCGCGGCCGGGGATGCGCCGGGGAAGAAGACCTTGCCGATGGTGGCGGCGAGGTAACTGTAGACACCGAAGTCGAACCACTCCATGCAGTTCCCGAGCGCGGAGGCGCCCACGGCGCGCCGGAGCAGCGGCGGCTCGACGACCTGAACGTCGTCCTTGCCGAACGCCCGTCGGTTATGGCGGAGCCTGCGGATCAGCTCCTCGCGTACCTGGCGGGGCAGCCGTGCCACCGCCTGCGGCGTCCGTGACCGGGGACGGCCCCCTCCCGCCCGTGCGACCTCGCACCGCTCACGAGCGCCTCCTCGTCTCACCTCAGCGGTCGCCGCCTGCCCCCTCGGCCGATTCAGAAACGGAACCGCTCAATCCCATCCGGTTCGGCGGTTGGACTTGTACGGCGCGCGGGCGCAGGGTGGACGGGCCCGTCCGCACACGGAGGGGCGACCCCTACGGCACCACCCGGAGAAGACCCGATGACCCACGTCGCGGACCCCGCACGCTACGACGGCGCCATGCGCTACCGGCGCACCGGCCGCTCGGGGCTGGACCTGCCCGTCCTGTCCCTGGGCTACTGGCACAACTTCGGCGACGACCGTCCCTTCGAGACCCAGCGCGAGATCGCCCTGCGCGCCTTCGACCTCGGGATCACGCACCACGACCTGGCCAACAACTACGGTCCGCCGTACGGCGCGGCCGAGCTGAACTTCGGCCGGCTGCTGAAGCGGGACCTCGCGCCGTACCGGGACGAGCTGGTGATCTCCACCAAGGCCGGCTGGGACATGTGGCCCGGCCCCTACGGGCAGGGCGGCGGCTCCCGGAAGTACGTGCTGGCCTCGCTGGACCAGTCGCTGCGCCGGATGGGCGTGGACTACGTGGACATCTTCTACTCCCACCGGCTGGACGCCACCACGCCGCTGGAGGAGACGATGGGGGCGCTCGACACGGCCGTACGCCAGGGCAAGGCGCTGTACGTCGGCATCTCCTCCTACGACGCGGAGCGCACCCGGCAGGCGGCGGCGATCCTGCGTGAGCTGGGCACCCCGCTGCTGATCCACCAGCCGTCGTACAGCATGCTCAACCGCTGGATCGAGTCCGACGGTCTGCTGGATGCGGCCGAGGAGGAGGGCTTCGGGGTCATCGGCTTCACGGCCCTCGCCCAGGGCCTGCTGACCGGCCGCTACCTGGACGGCGTGCCGCAGGACTCGCGGGCGGCCCGCGGCACGTCCTTCGACGCCTCCTGGCTGACGGACGACATGCTGCAGCGGCTGCGCGCACTGAACGACATCGCGGCGCGGCGCGGTCAGACGCTGGCACAGATGGCGCTGGCCTGGGCCTTGCGCGACGAGCGGGTGACGTCGCTCGTCATCGGCGCCTCCCGCACAGAGCAGCTGGAGCAGAACGTCGCCGCGCTGGAGAACCTGCGGTTCGACGCGGAGGAGCTGGCCGAGATCGACAAGTACGCGACCGACGGTGGCGTGGATCTGTGGCGTGAGGCGCGGCTGGGCCGGCTGGGGTGACAGGGGCGGGGCGGTACGGACGACGAGGTGGGCGCTCGGTTGGGTTCGTCACAGACAGACGGAATAAAGCTGACATAATGGACGTCGTATGGACAGCGTTGTCAACGCGGACGACAGCGCCCTCAGGTTCACTCGCGACGTCCAAGGAGCCGCTCCCCTCATGGCACACGGAGCCCACCGCAGCCCCCTTCTGCCTCCCCGTCCCGACCTGAGCCTCGCCCGCGACTGCGAGGTGTGCCTGGGCTGGGGCACCGTCGTCACCCGCGACGGGGAACACGAACTGTGCCACATGTGCCAAGGCCTCCCGGCCGACGACGGGGGCAGCGTCCGCTCCGACTCGTAGTTCCGCACCAGCCCGCTGTCCACGACGGACCCGGCACACTGATCGCGACAACGTACCGTTGGAGGCATGGCCGCCCCTCCCCTGCCCGGTCCGCTGGCGCACCTCGCGCCGCTGCTCGGCCACTACGGCTACTGGGCCGTGGGGGCCGTGGTCCTGGTCGAGGACTTCGGAGTGCCCGCGCCCGGCGAGACGATCCTGCTGGCCGCCGGGGTGTACGCGGGCGCGGGACGACTGAACGTCGCGGCCGTGGCGGCCATCGCGTTCGCCGCGGCCGTCGTCGGGGACAACATCGGCTACGGGATCGGCCGGTTCGGCGGGCGGGCCTTTGTGCACCGGTGGGGGCGGTACGTCTTCCTCACGCCGCAGCGGTTCCGGGCGGCCGAGGAGTTCTTCGGCCGGCACGGCGGCAAGATCGTGACCGTGGCCCGGTTCGTCGAGGGCCTGCGCCAGGCCAACGGCATCATCGCCGGCACCACGGGCATGCGCTGGCGCCGCTTCCTCGCCTTCAACGCGCTGGGCGCGGCCCTGTGGGTCGGTCTGTGGACGACCCTGGCGTACCTCGTGGGCAGCCACATCACGACCGTCTACGACGAGGTGTCGCGGTACCAGCTCTACGTCCTCGCCGCCACCGTGCTGATCGCGGCCCTCGTCGTACGGCACTTCCTACGGCGGCGCAGCGAGGCCTGACCCGCCCCGCTCCGGCCGCTCAGCCGCCCCCGGTGCCCTGGGCGTGCAGATGCTCCAGCGCGTCCTGCACCACGGTGCGCCGGTACCAGGACTGCCATGCGGCCAGGTCATGGGCCAGGCCCTCCAGATCGGCCTCCTGGCCGGGGGGCAACCAGGCGCCGGGTTCGACGCGGTGCAGCGTGATCACGCCGTTGCAGTCGCCGCTGTCCGTCGTCATCGGCACACTGTGCAGCGCACGGCTGCCCACCGCCAGCGCCGCCCGGCCCACCGGGTGACCGGCCAGATCGGGATCCGCGGCCACGTCCGCCACGGTCACCGGCCGGCCCTCGGCCTGGGCCCGTGCGCACACCGCGGGCGGTCCGACCACCAGCGCGAGGCAGTCGCGGTAGGCGGCGTCCAGCCCGTGGTGGGCCTCCAGCACGAGCGCCTCCTCCTGCACCTTGTCGGTCAGGTGGATCTCGGCCGCGTCGGCGTCCCCCAACGTCACCACCGCGTACAGGGCCGCCCTCAGCACCTGCCGCCGGTCCCGCGGGTCGACCGGATCGGCCTGCGGCAGTTCCAGGGCGGGCGGCGGGGCGCGCCGGCGTCCGGGGAACCACAGCTGTGCCGTCAGCGGCGGCGGCGCGGTCACCACGGCCGAGGCCACCACCCGCAGCGGCACGTTGTAGTGCTGGGAGGCCGCGCGCAGCAGGGCGAAGGCGTCAGCCGGCGCGGGCAGGGAGTAACGGGCGATGAGGATGCCCTGTGCGATGCCGATGATCCCGCTGGTACGGGCCTTGGCCCGCAGGCCGAAGACCTCGCCGGGAGTGCCCTCGGCCCGGTACGGCTCGGTCTGCGGGGTCCGGCTCGCGCGCACCCTGCTCACGGTGGCGAGGGCCCCCTCCAGCGTCGGGTACAGACGGATGCCGGGCAGGGGCGTCGTGGTGAGCACTCGGCGGACCTGAGGAGTGGCTCCGGTGACCAGGACGGGGCCGGCGGCACGGTGCCGGGTGTGGATGTCGAGGGTGTGCACCGCCGTGCTGCTCACGTGATGCACACCGGACATGTCCAGGACAAGCTGCAGGCCGCGCTCGTCGGCCCGCCGCAGCCTCAGATCCAGCTCTCGTCCGAGCACTCCGGCGCCGTGGGCGTCGAGAGTCCCCGACAGTCGCAGCACCACCGCCTGGTCGGTCACCGGCTGCACGGTGACCGTGGCTTCACCTGTCACAGGGCCTCACCCACCGACATCGGCTCGCAGCCCCCGCCGTTTCCTGTGCGCTGCTTCCTCCACCTTGTTCCCTCGCGTCACGAAAAGGCAAGCAACCCACCTTCCGCGTAGGGGCTTTGCCCTGGCGGGTTTCATGCCACGGTGGTCCGGGTCCGTGCCGACGGCGCACACTGGAGAGAAGACCGCGGCCGAGGACGATGGTCCGGGGCTCCCCCGGTTCGGAACAGTGCTGGGGGAGCTTCCCCGTGTCCGGCCGCCCGGTTGCCCACCTGCTCCGATGTCCAGGGCGAGGTGCACGTCGGCCGGGCCTTCGCCGTGTGGTCCGCCGCTGCCTGCCGGGTGTCGTCGTCGGCGCGCTCGTGGCCGCCGCGCAGGGCGGAGGCCAAGAAGGAGCAGCTCAAGGGGAGGGCCAAGGAGGCCATGGGCCGCGCCGCCGGCAACGAGCGGATGGAGGCCGAGGGCCGTATGGAAGGCGCGCGCGGCGACGCCCGGCAGGCCAAGGAGAAGGGCAAGGACACCTTGAAGCACTGAGCCGCGCCGGATCAGCGGCTCCTTCCGTTCCGCCGTATGCGCACCCGATCCGCGACCCTGCGACCAGGGGTTCGTGGGCAACCGGAGGATTCGCGGCGTACGCCCCTTGATCGACGGTTCAGCGGGTATCCGCGCAGGGACGGGAGGGTCCCGTCCGCACAGGAAGGGCCCCTGGCGCCGCACGAAAAGGGCGACGACGTATGGACATCCCGCTCGGCACGCACACGAGGACGCAGGACCGCCCCGCGCCCCTGCGTCACAGCCGCACCTGGGACGACGCCGTGGCCGGCATCGCAGACGCCAGGGACGCCGTCGCAGCGCTGCTCGCGGGCGTGCGACCCGCACCTCCGCGGCGCTCGGTGCAGGACGCCCGGCTCGTCGTCAGCGAACTCGTCACCAACGTGGCGAAACACGCCCCCGGCCCGTGCACCCTGAGCCTGGAAGTGCTGCCCGACGCCGGCGCCCTGCGCATCACGGTGTCGGACACCTCCACCGACCCGCCCCGGCGGCACCGTCCCGATCCCCGCCGGGTCGGCGGGCACGGGCTGCACCTCGTCGCGATGCTCTCGCGCGCCCTCGAAGTGACCTGGCTGCCCCACGGCAAGCGGATCACCGCCACCGTGCCGCTCACCGCCGAGGAGACGTGAGCGACCGACCGGCCGGAGGAGCAGCGCGTCCCACGCACGCAGCGGCCCGGCCGCCGTTTCGGGCGCGCGGAGCCGGGGCACCCGTGCCAGGCTCGAAACAGAGCACCGAGAGTGAGCGACCCGGCACGGACGGAAGACGAGCACGCGGCGGCGGCGTCCGAGGACCGGCGGTCGGCCACATGGGCACCCGGGCAACCAGCCGCCCCGCACCGCGCCGGGCGCGGCGGCCGTCTCGGTGGGGTGCTGCCGGCGGGCGAACCGGACGTGCCGGCCTGCCGGTTCGGCTGAGCGAGGAGGTACGGGCGATGAGGGACGGCGACGAGGTCCGCGGACATCTGTGGTACGGCCCGCAGCCGGACGTGGCCGGGGACTCCGGATACCCCGGCGCCCCGCCGAGGATGGGCTTCTTCACCGACACCTCGGTGTGCATCGGCTGCAAGGCCTGCGAGGTGGCGTGCAAGGAGTGGAACGCCATCCCGGAGGACGGTCTGGTCCTGACCGGCATGTCGTACGACAACACCCAGAGCCTGGGCGCCGACACCTGGCGGCATGTGGCCTTCATCGAGCAGCGGGGGCCGTTCGGCGGGCCGGAACCCGGGGTCGCGCACGAGGACGTCGACGTGTTCGCCGCCGCCGCCCGCCTCGGCACCGATGCCTCCTCCCCCGGCCCGGGAGCCGCCACTCCCCCGCCCGGGCAGGCCCCCGAGGGCGCGCCCGCCGGACAGATCTCCCCCCTGTCCCCGGACGGCCGCACCGAGCTGCGCTGGCTGATGTCCTCCGATGTGTGCAAGCACTGCACGCACGCCGCCTGTCTGGACGTGTGCCCCACCGGCGCACTGTTCCGCACCGAGTTCGGCACGGTCGTCGTCCAGGAGGACATCTGCAACGGCTGCGGGTACTGCGTGCCCGCCTGCCCCTACGGCGTCATCGACCAGCGCAAGGACGACGGCCGGGTGTGGAAGTGCACGCTGTGCTACGACCGGCTCGGCGTCGGCATGGAGCCCGCCTGCGCCAAGTCCTGTCCCACCGACTCCATCCAGTTCGGCCCGCTGGACGAACTGCGGGAACGGGCACAGGCCCGGGTGGCGCAGCTCCACGCGGCCGGCGTGACCGACGCACGGCTGTACGGCGAGAGCCCGGACGACGGGGTCGGCGGCGACGGCGCGTTCTTCCTGCTGCTGGACGAGCCGGAGGTCTACGGCCTCCCGCCCGACCCGGTGGTCACCACCCGGGACCTGCCCGACATGTGGCGGCACGCGGCACTGGCCGCCGGCGCGCTGCTGGCCCTGGCCCTGGGCAGCTTCGCGAGGAGGCCGCGATGAGCGAGTCGGACGTCACCCGGGACGGCGTACAGGGCGCACGGCCCGGCAGGGAGGCGCCCACGGGCGCGGGCGGGGCCAGGGGCAGGGGGCGCCGCCGACATCGGCGCGGGCGGGGCGAGCAGCCGATGGTTCCGGACGCCGCGTTCTCGTCGTACTACGGCAGGCCCGTGCTGAAAAGGCCGACGTGGAAGCCCCTGGACATCGCCGGATACCTGTATCTCGGCGGTCTGGCCGCGGCGTCCTCGCTGCTCGCGGCCGGGGGCCAGGTCACCGGGCGGCCGGGGCTCGCGGCTCCCGCGAAGCTCGGGGCCGCCGGGGCCATCTCCCTGTCGCTGGCCGCGCTCGTCCATGACCTGGGCAGGCCGGCCCGGTTCCTGAACATGCTGCGCGTCTTCAAACCCACGTCCCCCATGAGCGTGGGCTCGTGGCTGCTTGCGGGGTACGCGCCGCTGACACTGACCGCCGCGGCGACCCAGGTGGCGGGCCGGTACCGGCTGCTGGGCTCGGCCGCGACGGCGGCATCCGCCGTCCTCGCCCCGGCCGTGGCCACGTACACGGCGGTGCTGCTGTCGGACACGGCGGTGCCGTCCTGGCACGAGGGCTACCGCGAGCTGCCGTTCGTCTTCGCGGGCTCCGCCGCCACCGCGGCCTCCGGCCTGGTTCTGGTCGCGGCTCCGACCGCTCAGGCGGGGCCGGCCCGCCGGCTGGCCGTGCTCGGGGCGGCCCTGGAACTGGGCGCGTTCCGGGCGATGAAGCGCCGCATGGGCCTGACCGCGGAGCCCTTCGAACAGGGCAGGCCGCACTTGCTGCTGCGCGCGGCGCAGGCGCTGACGGCGGGCGGTACTGCCCTCGCCGTGTGCTGCGGGCGGGACCGGCGCCTGGCGGCGGCGGCCGGAGCGGCGCTGCTCACCGGCTCGGCGGCCCTGCGCTTCGGCGTGTTCCACGCCGGGGTTGCCTCCGCGGAGGATCCGAAGTACACCGTCGTACCGCAGCGGGAGCGGCTGGAGCGGCGCGGCCGCTGACGGCGTGGCCACCGGACGGTCGGCATGGACCGCGCCAGGGGCGCCGGTGGCGTGTGCGGCCTCGGGGGTTCGCGGCCTGCCGACAACACGGTGCGGTGTGTGTTGCGTGCCCCGTGGGGAACTTGGTCCGCCCCGGCGGCGCCGGTGATCCGGGGCCGGGCCTGGCGAGAGGAGCCCATGTGACAGCGTCGGGGTCAGCGGCGGACGGCCGGCACCCGGGCGCCCAGGAGGCCGGTTACGAGCCGGATCCGCAGCGGTGGCGGGCCCTGTGGGTCACCTTGGTGGCCGGCTTCATGAGCCTGCTGGACGTGACGATCGTGGCGGTCGCCCTGCCCACGATCCAGCGCGATCTGCACGCCTCCCCCGCGCAGGTGCAGTGGGTGGTGTCCGGATACGCCCTCAGCTTCGCCCTGGCCCTCGTCACCGCCGGCCGGCTCGGCGACGCCCTGGACCGGCGCCGCATCTTCCTGCTGGCCCTCAGCGGTTTCGTGGTCTTCAGCGCGGCCTGCGGAGCGGCGCCCGGCATCACCCTGCTGGTGGTGGCCCGGCTCGCCCAGGGGCTTGCGGCGGGCTTCATGGCCCCGCAGAACTCCGCGCTCATCCAGCAGATGTTCCGGGGCGCCGAACGCGGCCGTGCCTTCGGCTTCTTCGGCGCCACCGTCGGCATATCGTCCGCGACCGGACCCATCACCGGCGGCGCCATCCTCGCGCTGGCCTCCGGCGCCCAGGGCTGGCGGTGGATCTTCTACGTCAACGTCCCCATCGGGGTCCTGGCCGTCCTCCTGGGCCGCCGCCTGCTGCCCCGCACCCGGCGGTCCGGGCGGGGACGCGTGGACCTGCCCGGCGTCCTGCTGCTCGGCCTCGGCGTCCTCGCGGTGATGTTCCCGCTGGTCCAGGCGGACTCCGGCGGCATCGGGCGCGTGTGGTGGCTGTTCCTCGCCGGCGTGGCGATCCTCGCCGTCTTCGCTCAGTGGCAGCGCCACCTCGTCGCACGGGGTGCCCAGCCGCTGCTCGACCCGCGCCTGTTCACCACCGTGCGCGGATACGCCGTCGGCGCCGGAGTCGGCACGCTGTACTTCATCGGGTTCAGCGGTGTGTGGCTGGTCTTCGCGCTCTTCTACCAGCACGGTCTGGGCTTCTCCCCGCTCCGGTCCGGCCTCGCCGTGACTCCTTTCGCGCTGGGCTCGGCGGGCGCGGCCGTGGTCGCCGGCCGGCTGGTGGACCGCTTCGGCCGCCTGCTCACCGTGTGCGGCCTGACGGGCGTGATCGTCGGCCTCGGGGGCACCGCGCTGCTGCTCCGTCTCGCGCCCCTCGGCATCGCGCCCTGGGTCGCCGCCCCGGTGCTGTTCCTCGGCGGCGTCGGCGGCGGCTGCGTGGTCTCCCCCAACATCACCATGACGCTGCGGGACGTGCCCGTGCGCATGGCGGGTGCGGCGGGCGGCGCCCTGCAGACGGGTCAGCGGCTGGGCGCCGCGGTCGGCACCGCCGCCCTGCCCGGCTTCTTCTACCTGGTGCTGGGCAGGAGTCACGACTACCGAGGCGCCCTCGTCACCGCGCTGGGCGCCGCCCTCGTCGGCATGGCGGCGTCACTGGCCCTTGCGACATCCGACTGGCGACGCGACCGGCGCACGCGCCCGGCACACCGGAAATGCCCGGACGAGGTCGCCCACAGCCCCATGCACGCCCGCCAGACCTGACCAAGCCCGGAACCCGACCACGGACGCCAGCCCAGACCGCCCCTCCCCCATCGCAGCCACCAACGCAGCAACTGGCAGCACACAAAGCCAGAACCACACGAACAGCCCTGCTCACACGACCCCGAACCGGGCCACCCACAGCCCCATGCACGCCCCCAGACCCGTGCACGCCCCCCCAGGCCTGACCAAGCCCCGGACCCGACCACAGACGCCAGCCCAGACCACCCCTCCCCCATCGGCAACCACCAACGCGGCAACCGGCAGCACACAAGGCCAAGACCACACGAACAGCCCTGCTCACATGGCCGCGAGCCGGGCCGCGAGGTCCGGCAGTGCGGTGGCGGTCAGGTCGGCGGGGCGCACCGTCGTGGGGTACGGACGTGAGGTCCGGCGCAACCAGGCGGTGGCCAGGCCCGCGCGGGCGGCGCCGTCGATGTCCCACGGGTGCACCGAGACCAGCAGTGCCGCGCCGGCCGGCACACCCATGGCGTCCAGCGCGTAGGCGTAGGCCTCCCGCGCGGGCTTCCAGCGGCCCGGCCCCGCGACGTCCAGGTGTCTTTCGAAGCAGTCGGTCAGTTCGGCCCGGTCGAGCACCGCGCGGGTGGTGTCGGCGGAGCCGTTCGTCAGGGTCGCCAGTCGGTACCCCGCCGCGCGCAGGGCCCGCACTCCGCCGGGCACGTCCGGGTGCAGGGGCAGCTCCGGGAGTCCGGCGAGGACGTGTGCGGCGGCGTGTTCCGGGTCGGTGGCGCTGTCTTCGCCGGCCGCCAGCGCCCGCAGCCCGTCCCCGGCGACGGCCGCGAAGGGCGCATGGCCTCCGGCGAGGGTCAGGGCCACGCCGTCGCGCAGCACCCCGGCGAACCAGGCGGACAGCAGATGGCCGGGCGGACCGACGTGTTCCAGACGGTCGGCGAGCGGAGTCATGTCGGTGAGCGTTTCGTTGACGTCGAACACCAGGACGCGTGGGCGGTCAGCGGGCAAGGGGATCACCTCCGGGCGCGGACACGGCGATCCCCTGCGCCTCCCGTTCTTCCCGGTTCGCCCAGGACTTCGCCCAGGACCAGGCGACAGCCGCAGCGGCGATACCCGCGGGCAGCACGCCGACGATCACGACCGGGACCCACCGGATCCGTTTGGCCCCGCCCGGCCGGGGTACTCCCCACCGCCGCGAGAGATGCCGTGACCGCGCAGATGCGGGAAGATCGAGGGACCGACGACGGACCGACCGGGAGGAGTGGCTGTGGGCGTACGCACCTGGATCGACTCCTGGCCGGTCTACCGGCAGTTGACGGGCACCGATCCGCTGGGCCGGGGCGCCGCGGCGAAGAGCGGGCACAGCGAGCGGCTGGAGCCCCGGGTGGCCACGGCCGACCGGGTGGTGAAGTCCGTCTGCCCGTACTGCGCGGTGGGCTGCGGCCAGAACGTGTACGTCCAGGACGGGAAGGTCACCCAGATCGAGGGCGACCCGGACTCCCCGATCTCGCGCGGGCGGCTGTGTCCCAAGGGCGCGGCGAGCCTGCAGCTCACCACCGGGGACGCCCGCGAGCACCAGGTCCTCTACCGGCGTCCGCACGGCACCGAGTGGGAGCGCCTGGACCTCGGCACCGCGATGGACATGATCGCCGACCGGGTGATCGAGGCGCGCCGGGCGGGCTGGCAGTGGGAGGTCGACGAGACCCGCACCCGCCGCACCCTCGGCATCGCGAGCCTCGGCGGGGCCACGCTCGACAACGAAGAGAACTACCTGATCAAGAAGTTGTTCACGGCGCTCGGCGCGATCCAGATCGAGAACCAGGCGCGCGTTTGACACTCGTCCACCGTTCCCAGTCTGGGAACCTCGTTCGGACGCGGCGGCGCGACCACCTTCCAGCAGGACCTGCAGAACGCGGACTGCATCGTCATCGAGGGCTCGAACATGGCCGAGTGCCATCCGGTCGGGTTCCAGTGGGTGATGGAGGCCAAGGCGCGGGGCGCGAAGGTGATCCACGTCGATCCGCGGTTCACCCGCACCAGCGCGCTGGCCGACCTGCACGTGCCGCTGCGCGCGGGCACGGACATCGCCTTCCTCGGCGGAATCATCAACTACGTGCTGGAGCACGAGAAGTACTTCCGCGACTACATCGTGGCCTACAGCAACGCCCCGGTCATCCTGCGGGAGGACTTCCGCGACACCGAGGACCTGGCGGGTGTGTTCTCCGGCCTGGACGCCAGGAACCGCTCCTACGACAACGGCAGTTGGCAGTACGAGGGCACCGAGATCCAGGCGGCCTCCGGGGAGCGCGACCAGGAGTACGAGAAACGCACCCGCGGCGGCAGTTCGGTGACCGAGGCGGCACGCGGCGAGGCGCACGGGGCCGGCGGCGCGGTGATCCCCGAGGGTGAGCCGGAGCGCGACGAGACACTGGCCCATCCGCGCTGTGTCTTCCAGGTGCTCAAGCGGCACTACGCCCGCTACACAGCGGAGATGGTCGAGGAGATCTGCGGGGTGCCGCGGGATCTGTTCCGGCAGGTGTGCGAGCTGGTCACGGAGAACTCCGGCCGCGACCGGACGACGGCCTTCGCCTACGCGGTCGGCTGGACCCAGCACACGGTCGGCGTGCAGTACATCCGGGCGGCCTGTGTCCTGCAGACCCTGCTCGGCAACATCGGCCGGCCGGGCGGCGGCATCCTGGCCCTGCGCGGACACGCCTCCATCCAGGGCTCCACGGACATCCCGACCCTGTTCAACCTGCTGCCGGGCTACATCCCGATGCCGCACGCGCACCAGAACCAGGACCTGGACGCCTTTGTGCAGGCCGACGCGGCCCACAAGGGTTACTGGGGCAACATGCGCTCGTACCTGGTGAGTCTGCTCAAGGCCTACTGGGGTGACGCGGCGCGGGCCGACAACGACTTCTGCTTCGACTACCTGCCCAGGCTGACCGGCAGCCACTCGGCGTACGAGACGACGATGGCCCAGCTGGAGGGCACCTGCAAGGGCTATTTCCTGTACGGCGAGAACCCGGCCGTCGGCAACGCCAACTCCAAGCTGATGCGGCTCGGCATGGCGAACCTGGACTGGCTGGTCGTCCGGGACTTCTCGCTGATCGAGTCGGCTACCTGGTGGCAGGACGGGCCCGAGATCGAGACAGGTGAGCTGCGCACCGAGGACATCCGCACCGAGGTGTTCTTCCTGCCGGCCGCCGCGCACACCGAGAAGGACGGCAGCTTCACCAACACCCAGCGGCTGCTGCAGTGGCACCACCAGGCGGTCGAACCGCCCGGTGGGTCCCGCAGCGACCTGTGGTTCACCTACCACCTGGGGCGGATCATCCGGGAGAAGCTCGCCGGGTCCACCGACGAGATGGACCGGCCCGTACTCGACCTGGCCTGGGACTATCCGACGCAGGGCCGGCTCGCCGAACCGGACGCGGAGGCCGTCCTCGCCGAGATCAACGGCCATGACGCACAGGGGAATCCGCTGTCCTCCTACGAGGAGCTGAAACCGGACGGCTCGACGTCCTGCGGCTGCTGGATCTACTGCGGTGTCCGCGCCGGCGGCGTCAACCGGGCCGCCCGCCGCAAGCCCGGCCGGGAGCAGGACTGGGTGGCCGCCGAGTGGGCGTGGGCCTGGCCCGCCAACCGGCGGATCCTCTACAACCGCGCCTCCGCCGACCCGCAGGGCAGGCCCTGGAGCGAGCGCAAGGCGCTGGTGTGGTGGGACCCGGAAAAGGGCGAGTGGACCGGGCACGACGTGCCCGACTTCAAGAGGGACAAGTCGCCCGATCACGAACCGCCGCCGGACGCGACCGGTCCGGCAGCGCTGTCCGGCACGGACCCGTTCATCATGCAGGCCGACGGCAAGGCCTGGCTGTACGTGCCGTCCGGACTCACCGACGGCCCGCTGCCGGCCCACTACGAGCCGCAGGACTCGCCGTTCCCGAACCTGCTCTACGACCAACAGCGCAATCCGGTACGGCAGTTGTTGCCTGCGCTGCCCGACAACCGCTACCAGCCGAGCGGCGGTGAGCCCGGCTCGCAGGTGTTCCCGTACGTGGCCACCACGTACCGGCTCACCGAGCACCACACGGCGGGCGGCATGTCCCGCTGGCAGCCGTATCTGGCCGAGCTGCAACCGGAGTTCTTCTGCGAGGTCTCCCCGGAGCTCGCGGCCGAGCGGGGCCTGGAACACACCGGGTGGGCGACGATCGTCAGCGCTCGTGCGGTGATCGAGGCGCGGGTGCTGGTGACGGACCGGATGGCGCCGTTGACGGTGCACGGCCGCAGGCTGCACCAGGTGGGGCTGCCGTACCACTGGGGCCCCAACGGCTACAGCACCGGGGACGCGGCCAACGAGCTGCTGCATCTGTCCCTGGACCCGAACACGCACATCCAGGAGTCGAAGGCGTTCGCCGTGGACATCCGGCCGGGCCGCCGGCCCCGGGGTCCGGCGTCGGTGGAGCTGGTGCGGGCCTACCGGGCCCGGGCGGGCATCGACGAGCACACGGGAACGGAGCCGTAGCCGCCCTATCGGAGGACGATCGAGTGGGATCCGCGCGGCACCAGCTCCCCCACCACCGGCGCCCCGGGCACCTCGCCGGCGACCAGCAGCCCCCCGGAGGTCTGGGCGTCGGCCAGCAGCAGCCGGGTGTCGGCGTCGGTGTCCCCGAAGTCGGTGTGCGGGGCGACCCATTCGAGGTTGCGCCGGGTGCCGCCGCTGACGTACCCGTCCCGGACCGCCTCCCGGGCGCCGTCCAGGTACGGGACGGCGGCGGTGTCGATCACGGCGGTCACGCCGGAGGCCCGTGCCAGCTTGTGCAGATGGCCGAGGAGACCGAACCCGGTCACGTCGGTGGCGCAGCCGGCCCCGGCGGCGAGGGCGGCCTCGGCGGCGTCCCGGTTGAGCGCCGTCATGGTGGCGACGGCCTGCTCGAACCGCTCACCGGTGACCTTGTGCCGGTTGTTCAGCACGCCCACGCCGAGCGGCTTGGTCAGCGACAGCGGCAGCCCGGGCCGGCCGGCGTCGTTGCGCAGCAGCCGCTCGGGGTCGGCGAGGCCGGTGACGGCCATGCCGTACTTGGGTTCCGGGTCGTCGACGCTGTGCCCGCCGCCGACATGGCAGCCGGCCTCGGTGGCGATGTCCAGGCCGCCGCGCAGCACCTCGCGGGCCAGGTCGAAGGGGAGCCGGTCGCGCGGCCAGGCCAGCAGGTTCACGGCGAGCACCGGTCGGCCGCCCATCGCGTACACGTCGGACAGCGCGTTGGCGGCGGCGATGCGCCCCCAGTCGTAGGCGTCGTCCACGACCGGGGTGAAGAAGTCGGCCGTGCAGACGACGGCGGTCCCCCGATGTGTGACCACGGCGGCGTCGTCGCCGGTGGAGAGCCCGACGAGCAGCGGCGTGTCGCCCCCGGCGAGCTGGGGCACGGACAGCCCCGCCACCACCTCCTCCAGCTCTCCGGGCGGGATCTTGCAGGCGCAACCGCCGCCGTGCGCGTACTGGGTGAGCCGGACGGGCGCCGGGTGGATCGGCGGGGATGTCGATGTCATGGTGGCGGTCTCCTGGGGCAGTAGCCTGACGAGCGGTGGAGGCGTGTGGGTGCCTGGTGGCCCTCCCGGTCTTCAAAACCGAGGGGCCCGAGGATCTCGGGCCGGCGGGTTCGATTCCCGTCCGCCTCCGTTCACCGTTTCGGTACGGCAGCGCCGGCGCTGGTCGTCGACGCGCTCGGTGTGTCCCCGCGCGTCCAGGAACTCCAGCAGGGGTACGGCGACCCGCCGGGTGGTGTCCAGCGCGCGCCGGGCCTCGCTGAGCGTGAACGGCTGGGGCAGCGTGCGCAGCACGGCGGCGGCCTCGGCGTCGGCGCCGGGCAGCAGTACGACACCGTCGGCGATCCGCAGCAACGCACCGGCCGCGACAGCGGCGGCCAACACCTGGCGATTCAGGCCGAGTTCGGCGAGCCGGCCGGCCTCGGGGGCACGGAACGGCGTACGGGCGAGGTCCTCGCGTACGGCGTCCACGGCGGCTCGGACGGACGGGGGCAGGCCGGGGCGGTGGGCGCCGGAGGCGTACAACCGTCCTTGCCCGCTTCGGAGTCGGGGCGTGGCGTCGGCCAGGGCGGCGACGAGGGCCCGGTCCGGGAGACCGAGCAGCCGGCGGGCCGCCTCGGCGGGCAGGCCCGGCTCCAGCGGGTGTTCCCTCGCGTACCGTTCCACCTCGCGGGCCAGCCGGTCCTTGAGGGCGGTCCAGTACGTGTCGTCCGCCAGCCAGTCCCCCGTGACGGGTTCGGCGGGGGCCGGGAAGCCCATCGCCAGCAGGTCGGCGCGCCGGATCAGTCCGCGGCGGCGCAGTTCGGCGGCACCGTCGGGGCGGCCGGTCAGGGCGGCGAGTTCGGCGGCACGGGCCCGGCCGGCGCCGCGCCGGGTCAGCCGGGGCGGTCGTACGTCGAGGACGGTGGCCCCGCAGGGCATGCGGCTGCCGCCGGGTTCGCGCAGCACCGCGCGGTCGCCGACCCGCAGCGGCAGGCCCCGGGCGAGGGTGAGCCGGGCGGTGTCCTCGCCGAGCGGGCGGAAGGTGACGGGCACGGCGGCGGTGCCGATGTGCAGGGTGACCGAGCGGGGCAGGTCACGGACCGGCTCGCCGCTGACCCGTACGTCGAGCACCGCGCTGCCCAGCCAGCGGTCGGGGGTCAGCAGCACCTGCCCCCGGCGCAGTCCGTCGGCACCCCGGCCGTGCACATTGACCGCCACCCGGGCCACCCCGCTGACCGCCGTCCGCTCCTCGTGCAGGGTCTGCAGCCCGCGCACCCGGAGCACGGCCGAGCCGTCCCCGGTGACCAGCCGGTCGCCGACGCGCAGGGTGCCCGCACCGAGCGTGCCGGTCACCACCGTGCCGTGTCCGCGCACGGTGAAGGCCCGGTCGAGCCACAGCCGTACGTCGGCGTCCGGGTCGGGGTCGGTCAACTCGCTTGCCAGACATGCCAGTTCTCCGCGCAGCTCGTCCAGTCCCACACCGGTGACCGCGCTCACCGCGACCGCGGGGACCTTGCCGAGACAGGTCCTGGCCAGCCGCTCGACGGCGTCGATGCGTACGGCTTCGGGGTCGGAGAGGTCGCTGCGGGTCACGGCGAGGACGGCGTGCCGGACGCCGAGGGCGTCGAGGACGGCCAGGTGCTCCTCGGACTGGGGCTGCCAGCCCTGGTCGGCGGCGACCACGAACAGCACGGCGGGCACCGGTCCGACCCCGGCCAGCATGGTCGGCACGAAGCGTTCGTGTCCGGGCACGTCGACGAAGGCGAGGTGGTCCCCGTCCGGGCCGAGCCGCGTCCATACGAAGCCCAGGTCCAGGGTCAGCCCCCGGCGGCGTTCCTCCTCGTAGCGGTCGGGCTCCATGCCGGTGAGGGCCCGTACCAGGGCGGACTTGCCGTGGTCGACATGGCCGGCGGTGGCGAGCACCCGCATCACGTCCGCCTCTCCCCTCCCGGCCGGGCGCAGCGCACGGCATCGGCCAGCCGTGCGTCGTCCCGCTCGGGCACCGCGCGCAGATCCAGCAGGCAGCGGCCCGCCTCCAGCCGTCCGACGACGGGGACCGGGCCGGTGCGCAGCGCGGCGGCGTACGGCTCGGGCAGGGAGAGCGCCGCGCTGGGCAGGGTGACTCCGGGGGCGCCACCGCCGCCGACGGTGGCGGCGGACTCGACGGCCCGTACGTCGACGCCGTCGGCGGCGAGAGTGCCGGCGAGCCGGTCGGCACGGGCGCGCAGGACGGCCGGGTCGGCGGTGAGGGCGAGGGCGGTCGGGGTGGCCGGACCGGTGAGGGTGGCCTCCAGGGCGGCCAGGGTCAGCTTGTCGACGCGCAGGGCCCGGGCCAGTGGGTGCCGGGCGAGGGCGCGGACCAGGTCCTGCTCGCCCAGCAGCAGCCCGCACTGGGGGCCGCCGAGCAGTTTGTCGCCGCTCGCGGTGACGAGGGCGGCGCCCGCGCGGAGTTCGGTGTCGGCGTCGGGTTCCTCGGGCAGTGCCGGATGCGGGGCGAGCAGCCCGGAGCCGATGTCGACGACGACCGGGACGCCGAGACCGGTGAGTTCCGCGGTACCGGCGGACCGGGTGAAGCCGGTGATACGGAAGTTGGACGGATGCACCTTGAGCACGAACCCGGTGTCCGGGCCGATCGCCGCTGCGTAGTCGGCCGCGGTCGTGCGGTTGGTCGTGCCGACCTCGCGGAGCCGGGCGCCGGTCGAGACGAGCAGGTCAGGCAGCCGGAATCCGTCGCCGATCTCCACCATCTCGCCCCGGCTGACGACGATCTCCCGACCGGCCGCGAGGGCGGTGGCGGCGAGCACCAGGGCGGCGGCGCCGTTGTTGACGACGTGCGCGGCGCCGGCGGACGGCACGCGCGCGTGCAGGGCGGCGAGGGCGGAGCGGCCGCGGCGGGCGCGTACCCCGGTCGCCAGGTCCAGTTCGACGTCCGTGGGCCCGGCGGCCTCCTGGACGGCCTGCCGGGCGGCGGCCGACAGCGGGGCCCGGCCGAGGTTGGTGTGCAGCAGCACCCCGGTGGCGTTGATCACGGGGCGCAGTCCGCTCGCGGTACCGGGCAGCAGGGCCACGGCCGCCTCCGGCACCTGCTCGGGCAGGATGCCGCCCTCCCGGGCCCGCTCCTGCGCGGCGCGTACGGCAGCCTTCACCACACGGGCACCGAGCCGGTCCACCGCGGCCGACAGTCGGGGATCGCTCAGCAGACGGTCGGTGCGCGGGATACGACGACGGGCGTCGGTGCCCTCGGGTGGCCGTAGGGCGCGATCCGCCGGCCGTTCGACGTGTTCCGGCTGTCGTTCGGGGCGATCCGGTTGTCGGTCGGGGCGATCTGGAGGCAGTACGGCGTGATCCGCCGGCCGTCCGGCGTGATCCGGTTGTCGTTCGGGGCAATCCGGTTGTCGTTCGGCGCGATCCTCAGGCAGTACGGCGTGATCGGGTGGTCGTTCCGCGTGGTCCGGTGGTCGTTCGGTCGTGCCGTCGCGCCGTTGCGCGCCGGTGGCGCCGGACCCGGCCGCTCCGGTGTGCCGGTCCGCCGCGCTCGCCGTCCGCTGCTCCATGCCGCGCCGCTCCCTCCGGTCCGGCCCGGGCCCGTCCAGCCCCCGCCCATCGTCCCCCAGTGCCCCGGACCGGCCGTTCGACACGCCGGAGGGGTGTTGGCGGCGGCCACCGCCCGGGTAGTCGCCGTCGGGCGGGGGTCAAGGCCGCCACGCGCCATGTCTGCGAGGCCGAGGCCGCCGCGGACATGCCGCCGGGCATCCCGGGCGGCTACGGCACGACCGGCGGCGCGGCGCCGGTGGCACCGTCCGACCGGTGACACGAACCACCGCTACGGGGGTGCGGTCGGCCGGGGCCGGCCGTCCGCGCCGTCGGCATCCCCAGGGCCCTCGGTGTCCTGCTGTGCCAGGGGCGGTGGGGCCTCACCTGCGGTGAGGTGTTCCAGGACCTCGACCAGTTCCTGGCAGGCCTTCTCCACCGAGCTGCGGGTGTTGCGCTGCTCGGTGATCAGGGCGGACAGCAGGAGCGCGGTCAGGGCCATCGCGCCGTTGAACGCCTGGAGCTTCGCCATGATCTCGATCCGGCTCAGCCCCGCGAAGGCCCCGGCACGGTCCGTCGCCGCGACCGTGGCCACCACGGACATCAGCAGCGCGCACAGCATGCTGCCCACGAGCTGGAAACGCAGGGCGGCCCAAATGAGGAGCGGGTAGACCAGGTAGAGGACGCTGATCGAGCTGTAGACGGCCACGGGCACGAGCAGGAATGTGCCGGCGGCCAGCGCGGTCGCCTCCTTCCAGCGGCCCAGGCGCGGCGGTCGGCGCGCGCCGTGCAGCAACAGCAGCAGTGGGGTGACGAGCAGCACGCCCATGGCGTCGCCCACCCACCAGGCCAGCCAGACGGGCCAGAAGCTGTGCATGTTCAGCTTGTCCATGAGGACGAGGAGGCCGACGCCAATGGTCGAGCTGACCAGCATGGCGGTCAGCCCGCCCAGGAACACCAGGGCGACGCCGTCCCTCAGCCGGCCGAGATCGGTGCGGAAGCCGGCCCGGCGCAGCAGGAGAGCCGCGCACACCGGTGCGCCGGTCTGGCCGACGAGGGTGCCGAGCACCTCGATGCGGGGCGTGGTCAGGGACATCACGGCGAACAGGGCGCCGATCGTGATGCCGGGCCAGCAGCGCAGGCCGAGGATCAGCAGGGCGGCGACGGCTACTCCGGTCGGCGGCCAGACGGGGGTGACGACGGCGCCCTCGACGGAGAGTTCGCGCAGGAGTCCGAGCCGGGCCGCGGCGTAGTAGCAGGCCGCGACGGCCAGTACCTGCACGGCGTAGCCGCCCGGCCGGCGCAGATCGTCGATACCCACCACAGCAGCCATCTCACACCGGCGGCCCCGGGTCGGCGAGGCGAGAGCCGGTGTGGTCCGGCCCTATGGCTGAATCACGGGATCCGGCGCCGACCCGCCCCGTCGGCCCCCGTTCCCCGGTACCCGCCGTGGTGTGCCGCTCCGGTCACGGATGGTTTCGGGGGCCGTCCAGGCCCACGACGAGGACGGCCGCGTCGTCCTCGTGGCCGACGCTTTCGGCGCCTTTGATCACGGCGGCAGCCAGGGCGTGGGCCTCCAGACCGGCGATGGCGGCGATGCCGGCGAGGCGGACCACCTGTTCGAGGCCGTCCTCCATCTTCAGCGAGGGGCCCTCCACCACGCCGTCGGTGAGCAGCACGAAGACGCCGCCCGTGGTGAGCCGGTGCCGGCTCACCGGAAACTCCATGCCCTTGTCGATGCCGAGCGGCGGCCCGCCCTCGTCGTCGACGACGCCGGACTTGCCGTCCGCCGTGGCCCACACGAACGGGATGTGGCCGGCGCGTGCGCTCTCCAGCACTCCGCTGGCCAGGTCGAGGCGCATGAAGGTGCAGGTGGCGAACAGCTCGCTGCCCAGCGCCAGCAGTAGGTCGTTGGTGCGGGCGAGGAGTTCGCCCGGCTCGCCCGTCACGGAGGCGAGGGCGCGGAGCCCGGCCCGCACCTGGCCCATGAACGCGGCGGCCTCGATGTTGTGCCCCTGGACGTCGCCGATGGCCAGTCCGATCCGCCCGTCGGGCAGGGCGAACGCGTCGTACCAGTCGCCGCCCACGTTCAGACCGAAGTTGGCCGGCGTGTAGCGGACGGCTAGGTGCAGGCCCGGTGCGGTGGGCAGGTCACGGGGGAGCATGCCGCGCTGCAGGGCGATGGCCAGCTCCACCTGGGTGCGCTGCAGCTCCGCGCGCTCCCGTGCCTGGGCGGTGAGCGAGCCGAGTCTGGCCAGCAGCTCATCGCCGTCGTCCGTGGAGCGCTTGCGGGGCATCGATCACTTCCGGCGGGGCGGTGGCCGTCCTTGACCAGCCGCCTGACTTTTCGGCAAACGTCTAGATTTTACCTATATCGGATGATCTCGCCCTGTCAGCGGCCGCGGTACGGCTCCCCGTCAGCGCACCTCGGAGTCGATCCCGGTGACCACAGCGGGCCCCAGCGGTGCGCTCCGCTCGTCCAGGCCCGCGTCCCGGAGAGCGGAGCCGGCGAGCCGGCGAGCCTCCTGTTCGGCGTGCGGGCCGGTGTCCGCCTCGACGGTCAGCCGGAGGGTGAAGGTGTTGTCCTCGTTGACTCGGAGCACGTCCAGGCCCTCGGCGCTGCCCATCCGGGTGCCGTGCGGATCGGCGGGACTGAGCGCCTTGGCCAGGCGGGTCCGGGTGTCCGTCCCGATGTCCGCGGTGAAGGTGCCGGGGACGCTGATCACGTAGGTCGTCATGACGGTCCTTTCCTCGGGCGTCCCCCCGCCTACCCCAATTCACGGCCTTCGCACAACCCCGCTCTTCCCCATGATCGCGGGAGCCCCGCCGACGGCGTTGCTCGGCCCGCGCCGGCGCAGGCGGTGCCGCGGCCCCGGCTGCTGGTGACGCTGCGCCCCGACTCACTCGTGAACGGCGCCACTTTCTGCACCCTTACCCACCTCTCACCGCTGGTCACGGACGTGACCGGGCCGGTGCCGGACGGGTGCCGGGGGTGCGACCGCTGCCGGTTCCGGCGGCGGGCGGGGGCCGCGGTGCTCACCGGCCGCCTGCTGCTCACCGGCCGCCCGCCGCCGGCCCTGGCCGCCGGGGAACGCCATGTCAGCGAGAGCGGCAGCCGGCGTGAGGAGCAGGTGGTTGGCTCACAGCGGGGAGTGGGCCACGACCGTCACAAAGGCACCGAACAGCAGAGACGTGACGGTGAGGCCGCCATAGACGACCACGGCGTGGGCCGGCCGGACCCGCCAGGTCCGGGTCAGCGCCCGGGCCATGGGGATGAGCAACGGGAAGGCGGGCAGCAGGAACCGCGGCTTGGAGGAGAAGGAGCCGGAGCCGCCGACCACGAGCAGGACCAGTACCCCGGCGAAGACCACCAGGGCCAGCGGGGCGCGTTCCAGACACAGCAGCGCGAACAGCAGCACACCGGCCGCGACGATCACCAGGGCGGCCGGATAGACGGCGCCACCGCCGTGCAGCAGCAGGGCTTTCAGGAAGCGCGCCGAACCGACACCGAAGTCGAAGCGCGAGTCCCAGGCGCTCTGCACCTTGAAGTAGCCGCCGAGCAGGTCTCCCGTCTGGCTGCCCACCCACAGCACATACCCGAGCCAGCCCAGCGGGGCGAGCATGGCACCGGCCCACACGCTCGCCGGGGCCCGGCCGCGCTGCCGCACGACCTCGTACGCGGCCGCGATGCAGACGGCCCCCGCCACCGCGAAGCCGCTCGGCCGGGACAGGCCCGCCAGCGCGGCCAGTGCGCCGGCCCACAGCCAGCGGCCCTTGAGCACGCAGTACAGGGACCAGACGGCGAGGGCGGCGAACAGCGACTCGGTGTAGGCGATGGTCAGTTCGACGGAGTGCGGCATCACGGCCCACAGGGCGACCAGCGCGGTGGCGACCCCGCGCCCGTAGAGGAGGTGGCCGATGACGTACACGCCGTACGCCGCCACGCCCGCGGCGATCCAGGAGATGAGCAGGGCGGCCTGGCCGGGGGTGAACGGCAGGACCGTGGTCAGTGCCCTGATCAGCCCCGGGTACAGCGGGAAGAACGCCCAGTCGCTCTGGACGGCGCCCTGCGGGGTGATCCAGATCTTGTGGCCGTAGCCCTGGGCGGCGATGTGCAGATACCAGCGGGAGTCCCAGGAGTGGGCGAGGCTCTTGACGAGCGGATGCCCCCGGACGGCGTTGGTGATGATCACCAGGAGGATCCCTGCGAGCCGGACGGCCGCGAACAGGGCGAGGGCCGGGAGCGCCCCCTCGGGGATTCCACGCCGGGCGATCCAGGGCAGGGTCGGAGGGCGCAGGGGCCGGGACGGGGAAGGGGTCGGGGCGGCCGACTCGGGACGCGGTACTGAGGAGGTGCTCACTCTCTTGACCTTGGGCACGCCAGGTAAGACGGGCAATCCACGACTCGGGTTTCTTACGCACTTCCACCCTGATTCAGGAATTGGTCAAGGAATGGGTGCAAATCCCTTACTCCGCCACCCCCGGAAGGAGCACTTGAGAGGTGTGGTTACCATATGAGCGCTCCCTAGCTCGAAAGATGGATCCGTGACTGTCAACGACGACTCGTTCACCAACTGGAAGATCCGCGAGGAGATCGCGGAGTCGATGATCCCGCTCATCGGGAAGCTGCACCGCGAGCGGGACGTGACCGTCCTGCTGCACAGCCGCTCCTTGGTGAACAAGTCGGTGGTCAGCATCCTCAAGACGCACCGCTTCGCCCGGCAGATCGACGGCGAGGAGCTGTCGGTCACCGAGACCATGCCGTTCCTGGAGGCCCTGACCGCCCTCGACCTCGGGCCCTCTCAGATCGACCTCGGCATGCTCGCCACGATGTACAAGGCCGACGAGCGTGGTCTGAGTGTCGAGCAGTTCACCGCCGAGGCCGTCGCCGGTGCCACCGGTGCCAACAAGATCGAGCGCCGTGAGCCGCGCGACGTCGTCCTGTACGGCTTCGGCCGCATCGGCCGGCTCGTCGCCCGCCTGCTGATCGAGAAGTCCGGCTCCGGAAACGGCCTGCGCCTGCGCGCCATCGTGGTGCGCGGCGGCGGCGCCGAGGACATCGTCAAGCGCGCCTCGCTGCTGCGCCGCGACTCCATCCACGGCCAGTTCCAGGGCACGATCACCGTGGACGAGGCCACCAGCACGATCGTGGCCAACGGCAACGAGATCAAGGTGATCTACGCCGACGACCCGTCGCACGTGGACTACACCGAGTACGGCATCCGGGACGCCATCCTCATCGACAACACCGGCAAGTGGCGCGACCGCGAGGGCCTGTCCAAGCACCTGCGCCCCGGCATCGAGAAGGTCGTGCTGACCGCGCCGGGCAAGGGCGACGTCCCGAACATCGTGCACGGCGTCAACCACGACACCATCAAGCCGGACGAGCAGATCCTGTCCTGCGCCTCCTGCACCACCAACGCGATCGTCCCGCCGCTGAAGGCGATGGACGACGAGTACGGCGTGCTGCGCGGTCACGTGGAGACTGTCCACTCGTTCACCAACGACCAGAACCTGCTGGACAACTACCACAAGTCCGAGCGCCGTGGCCGCTCCGCTCCGCTCAACATGGTGATCACCGAGACCGGTGCCGCCTCCGCGGTCGCCAAGGCGCTGCCGGACCTGAAGGCGAAGATCAGCGGCAGCTCGATCCGCGTCCCCGTGCCGGACGTGTCGATCGCGATCCTCAACCTGCAGCTGGCCCGCGAGACCACCCGCGAGGAGGTCCACGACTACCTGCGCGAGGTGTCGCTGACCTCGCCGCTCAAGCGCCAGATCGACTTCATCACGGCGCCCGACGCGGTCTCCAGCGACTTCATCGGCTCGCGCCACGCCTCGATCGTGGACGCCGGCGCCCTCAAGGTAGACGGCGACAACGCGATCCTCTACCTCTGGTACGACAACGAGTTCGGCTACTCCTGCCAGGTGGTCCGGGTCGTCCAGCACGTGTCGGGCGTGGAGTACCCGACGTACCCGGCGACGGCGGTCTGATCCGTTTCGTCGATACGCGTACGGCCGCCGACCGGGGTTTCCGGTCGGCGGCCGCCTCGCTGGGGCGCGTGCGGTCAGGCCTTGGCGGGCCTGGCGCAGGCGCCCGCGGCACACGCGGTGAGCCACTGGTCGAAGTCGGCGTCGTAGCGGGTGCCGATGCCGTCGTGGTAGACGGCGTATCCGCCGGCGTAGTCACCGACGCGGAAGCGGGCGAGCATGCGCTGGAGGTCGTCAGGGTGCTTCTCGGCCATGTAGCGCACGGCCAGATAGCCCCACGGGTAGGTGCGGATCACGTCGCTGTTGTCGTACGTGCTCTGCCACAGGGTGCTCAGCTTGTACGTGTGCTTGCCGGCCTCCTGGGTGGCCTGGTCGTCGGCGAGACCCCGGTAGCTGTAGGAGACGTACTCGGCCAGGCCCTCGATCCACCAGATGTCCGGCACCGAGATCTGCTGGTCGAAGGCGCCCTTCATGTCGTCGCGGCCGTCGAGGAAGTGCGTGTACTCGTGGTTGAGGTTCCAGATCCGGGCCGTGAAGCCGTCGTCGTAGTTCTTCTGGTACATGATCGACGTGACGTGGTTGGCCGGGTCGGACGGGTCGCCGTCCAGGGTCATGCCGCCGTTGTCGGTGCTGATGCCGTAGATCGGGCCGGCGTAGGTCTGGTAGTCGGCGCGGCCGGCGAAGACCACGAGCTGGATGGTCGACACGTACTGGCCGGGTATCGCTCCGTCGGCCTTCACCACACCACGGAAGTAGGCGCTCTGGTTCAGCACACTGGCGCAGGCGGCGTCGAGGTCGGCGGCGGTCAGCGACTGGGCGAGGATGCTGACGTTCGCGTCGCAGTGGCGGCTGACCGGCAGGACGGCCCTGGTGAGTTTGCCGGGCAGGTCGCAGACGTCGTAGTAGGCGCAGTTGGCGCTGTCATAAGCGTTCGCCTGCGTGGCCACGGCGACCCAGAGCCCGGCCGTGGGGCCGGTCATCGCGGTTTCCTCCAGCAGGTCCTTGGTCAACGGGCGGACCAAGTCCTGCAGTTCGGGGTGCTCGACGTAACGCGCCAGGTTCATCCCGGCGTTGGAGTCCAGGAACGCCCGGTCGGTGCCGAGCAGGTCGGTGTTGGCGAGCGCGAAGTCGTCCAGGGTGTCGATGATGCCCGGGTCGGCCTCGACCGCCTTGACGTAGTCGGGGTTCCAGTTGCCGCGCCACAGCGGGGTGTAGACGTCGTTGACGGCCCTGACCATGCTGTCGACGGAGTCGTACGAGCTGTCGTAGTCGTTCAGCAGCCGCCGGTACACGGAGAGATAGCGGCCCTGCTGGTCGGCGCTGTCGGTGAGGATGACGCTCTCGCCGAGGATGTCGCCGTTGACCGCCGTGACATCACGCGAGTGCGACCGGGCGAAGAAGGCGTCCAGGCCCGCCGTGACGGCCGTGGTGAGGCGGGTGGTGTACGCGCCCACGTCCGCGGAGTGGTTGAACTGCACGTAGTAACCGGCCCGCAGGAACAGGACCAGCTGCTCCAGACCGCCCGAGTTGTCGCCGCGGTACAGCTTGGCCGTGCGGGTGTACGCGGCCGCCACGCTGAGCATCTGGGTCTGGCGGAAGACGTCGTGCGCGTCCTTGCCGGTCACCGAGAAGAGGGTGTTGACGCAGTCCGTGGACGAGGCCTTCACGAAGGACACGAGGGCGGAGCCGGTACGGCTGCCGAAGTCGGCCGGGGTGCAGGAGGCCGCCTTGGCCGGCCTTCGGGCCGGGTGGGCCGAGAGGGGCTGCAGAGGCGGGAGTTCGGCCGGGCTGAGCCGCCGGGACTGGCTCGCGGGACGCTCGGTGACGGGGGTGGTCGCACCGGTCGGCGACGGCGTGGGCACATGCTTTCGGGGCGCGGTGGCGGCAGCGGTGTGCGGCTGCTGCGGGGCCGCCATCGCGGGCGTGGACAGCAGTCCGGCCACGACGACACAGACGACCGCGGCACCGGCCGTGCGCGCGGCCGTGCGAGGGCGGCTGCGGCCGGGCATGCGTCTGGGCAGCGCGAAGCGATAGCGCATCTGGATTCCTCCACGAAGGGATGCGCCTCTGTGGGGTGTTGAGGCGTGTGAGGCACTGTCTCAGCGGGCCACCTGGCCCAACAATGCCGTGTGACATAGCACATGACACTGCGCACGCATAACATCGAGGTGCGTCTTTGACCTGCCGCTACGCTCCGGTGACGCTCCAGGTGCGCGAGGCCCAGGCCCGCAGATGGGGTGCCTGGGCGACGAGGTCGCGATAGGCGGCGGTCGCGGACTGGGACAGTGCCTCCACGGCCTCTTCGGTGACGGAGTCGGGCCGCCAGACCAGCACATAGCGGCACCACAGCGGGGAACCGGCCAACGGCTTGACCACGACATGCGGGATGGGCCGCAGCGTCGGCTGTACGAGGGACACCCCCAGGCCGTCGGCGATCATGCTCTGCAGCTGGGTCTGGTCGCCTAGGAACTCATGCACGGTGACCGGCGTGAAACCGGCCGCCGCACAGGCGTCGTAGAACACCCCGGGCCAGCCGGCGCCGTCGTCCGGGGTCACGAACCACGCGTCCTCGGCCAGATCGGCGAGCTGGACCTGGGCGCACTGCCGCAGCCGGTGCCGGGAGGGCAGGGCGACGAACGTCGGCTCGGTGACGATCCCGCGGTGCCGCACCGTGCTGGAGTGGCGCAGCTCCATGCCCGGATAATCGGCGGCGATGGCCGCGTCCACCGCGCCCTCCTCCAGCAGCTCGACGATCCGCGAGGAGGCGTAGACGCTCGTGACGGCGAGGGACACCTCCGGCAGCCGGGTACGGACGCGGGAGATCGTGCCGGACAGCATGGGCGAGTTGGTCGCCGCCACGCGCAGGGTACGGCGGGCTCGCGCGGCTGCCGGGCGGTGGCCGATGGCGTCGGCGCGGGTCAGCACGTCACGGGCCTGGGCGACCACTTCCGCGCCGTAGCGGGTGGGCCGTACTCCGCTCGTGCCGCGCTCGAAGAGCGGCTCGCCGAGGTGGCGCTCGATGCGCCGCAGCTGGGTGCTCACGGCGGGCTGCGAGTAGCCGAGCTGTGCCGCGGCGCGACCCACACTGCCGGCGTCGGCGATCGCGCACAGCACCCGCAGGTGCCGCAGCTCCAGCTCCATCGCTCCACTCCCCGTTTCGGTCCCCGGCCGGCCCGTGCTCACAGCCCTCGCCGGCCGTGGTCGCGACCGGCGGACCGAAGCGTCGCACTGTGCCGCGCCAGGCACAAGTCGCAGGTCCGCCGACCTGGGCCTGCCGGGTTGCAGAGCCGGTCCGGGCCGGACGACCGCGCCGCGGTGGGCTCGGCCACGAGCCGGGCTCGCATCGGCCGGGGCGCGCGGGGCCACTGAGAGCGGGGTGGTGGTCGCGGGCCGCACGGCGTCGCCCCGAGGGCAGAGCCACGCGGCCGCCGGCTGGAACAACTCCGCGAACGCGGAACGGCATCCTGACGCACCACCTACCGCCAGCTCGTCTCGCACTGACGCCCTGCCGGGCTGGGATGACCTGTGGTGGGGCCTCCCAGCAGCCAGGTGCGGCTTGGCGGCCGGTATGGGGAGAGAGCGCCCGCGCCGGTCAGTACGCCCGCGCCACCACCGCCACGTTCCCCGGCTGGTCCTCGCTCTCCGGCACCGAACCGTCGGCCGCGACCAGGCACCGCACGGAGACGCCCCGCTCGGCGAGCCGGGCCTCGCCCTCCGGGCCCAGCGTGGCCCAGGGGATGCGGGCCCAGCCGGTGGCGGCGGCCTCCGCGGCCTCCTCGACGGTGGTCACCTCGACCGTGCGGTCCTCGCGGTGCCGACGGGACTGCTCCAGCAGCAGCGCCTGATCGTCCTCCAGCGCCTCGGGCAGGAGCGCGGACAGCGCCTCGGTCGCGGCCGGCTCCTTGGTGCCCGGGATCCGGCGGACCAGCATGGCAGTGCCGTGCTCCAGGTCGCGGGGCCCCACCTCGATCCGTACGGGCACGCCCTTCAGCTCCCAGTCGACGGCACGTCGGCCGTAGGGCACGTCCGTGCGGTCGTCGACGTGGACGCGCACTCCCGCCTGCCTGAGCCGGTCGCCGATCGCGCGGACCGCGGCCAGCACCTCCTCGTCGCCCTTGACGGCGAGGACGACCGCCTGGACCGGGGCCAGGCGGGGCGGGACACGCAGCCCGTCGTCGTCGCCGTGTGTCATCACCAGCGCCCCGATCATGCGGGTGGTGGAGCCCCAGGAGGTCTGCCAGACATACTCCTGCCGGCCGTCCTGCGTCACGAACTGCGTGCGGAAGGCCCTGGCGAAGTTCTGGCCCAGCTCATGGCTGGTGACCATCTGAAGGGCCTTGCCGTCGCCCATCATGCTCTCCAGCGTGAGGGTGTTGAGCGCGCCGGCGAACCGCTCACGGGCCGTCTTGCGTCCGGAGACGAAGTCCATGGCGAGGACGCCGCGCAGGAACGCGCCGTAGACCTCGCTCTGGACGCGTGCCGCGAAGGCGCGGGCCTCCTCGTACGTGGCGTGCGCGGTGTGGCCCTCCTGCCACAGGAACTCGGTCGTGCGCAGGAACAGACGCGGGCGCAATTCCCAGCGCACCACGTTGGCCCACTGGTTGATCAGCAGGGGCAGATCGCGGTAGCTCTGCACCCACTCGGCGAAGTACTCGTTGACGATCGTCTCGGAGGTGGGGCGGACCACGACGGGCTCCTCCAGCTCCTTGCCGCCCGCATGGGTGACGACCGCGAGCTCGGGCGCGAAGCCCTCGACGTGCTCGGCCTCCCTCGTCAGATACGACTCCGGGATGAGCAGCGGGAAGTACGCGTTCTGGGTGCCGGTCGCCTTGATCCGGGCGTCCATCTCCTGCTGCATCCGCTCCCACAGGCCGTACCCGTACGGTCGGATGACCATGGTGCCGCGCACCGGGCCGTTGTCGGCCAGCTCCGCCTTGGTGATCAGGTCCTGGTACCAGCGCGGAAAGTCGTCCGCCCGGGGTGTGAGAACGGGTGCCTTTGCCATGCCGGGGAGAGTAGGTCCCGGTTCATGCCGTCTGCGAGTCAATTTCGGCCCGTGCCGAGCCTGTCCCCCGGCACCGACGTGTCCCTCGCCCGGCTGGACCACCTGCGGGAGCACGCCACGATGTGGCGGGTCTGCGACGACCTGTGGGACCGGTGGGAGGACGTCGAGGCCCAGTTCGCCCGGATGGCGCGCTGGGCGGCCTGGCAGGGCGAGGGCGGCTGGGCGGACGCCGACATGCTGCCGCTCGGCCGCATGGGCATCCGGGCCGAACGCGGCGAGGACCGGCTCTCCCGGCTCACCCGGCCCGAGCAGATCATCCGCGAGTCCACGGCTCGCTGATCGCTTTCGGCCTCCCCCCTGGCTACAGCGCGCCTCCATTTGCCTAAATGTTTTAGGCAATTCCATAATCAGTTATGGCAGGAGGGAGACAGCTCATGGTTCGCGCTGGTCTGACGACCGAGCGCCTGGTCCGTGCGGGTGCGGAACTCGCCGACGAGGTCGGCTTCGACCAGGTGACCGTGTCGGCGCTGGCCCGGCGGTTCGACGTCAAGGTCGCGAGTCTGTACTCGCACCTGAAGAACTCCAAGGACCTGAAGACGCGCATCGCGCTGCTCGCCCTGGAGGAGCTGGCCGACCGCGCCGCCGACGCGCTCGCCGGCCGGTCCGGCAAGGACGCCCTCGCCGCCTTCGCCGATGTGTACCGCGACTACGCCCGCCGGCACCCCGGCCGCTACGCGGCGGCCCGGCACCCGCTGGACCCCGAGACGGCCGCCGCGAGCGCCGGCCCCCGGCACGCGCAGCTGACCCGGGCGATCCTGCGCGGCTACGACCTCGCCGAACCCGACCAGACCCACGCGGTCCGCCTCCTCGGCAGTGTCTTCCACGGCTACGTCAGCCTGGAGACGGCCGGCGGATTCAGCCACAGCGCCCCCGACTCCCAGGAGTCGTGGACCCGGATCCTGGACGCCCTCGATTCCCTGCTGCGCAACTGGCCCACCCCCTGACCCCTGGAAACGCAGGCCGACACCATGCACACCACCCCGCTCACCCCAGAACTCGTGCGCGGCGCCCTCGATCTGGAACGCACTGCCAGCGGACTGCTGCCGCACCGGCTGCCGGCCCGCGCCCGCGCCCAGTGCGCCGACCCTCAGCTGGCCATGGCGGAGTCCCAGCCCTCCGGTGTACGGCTGGTCTTCCGCACCCGCGCGACCACCGTCGAGCTGGACACCCTGCCGACCAAACGGGTCTACGTCGGCGCACCGCCGCGCCCGGACGGCGTGTACGACCTGCTCGTCGACGGACGTCCGGCCGGCAGCGGCCGGGTCGCCGGCGGCCACACGCTCACCATCGACATGACCACCGGTACGGCCGAGCACCGGCCGGGCCCGGTCGGCACCGTGCGCTTCTCCGGACTGCCCGGCACCGTCAAGGTCGTGGAGATCTGGCTGCCGCACAACGAGACGACCGAACTCGTCGCCCTGCGCACCGACGCGCCCGTGCAGGCCGTACCGCACCAGGGCCGCAAGGTGTGGCTGCACCACGGCAGTTCCATCAGCCACGGCTCGGACGCCGCGAGCCCGACCACCACCTGGCCGGCGCTTTCCGCGTCCCTCGGCGGGGCCGAGCTGATCAATCTCGGGCTGGGCGGCGGCGCCCTGCTGGACCCGTTCACCGCTCGGGCACTGCGCGACACCCCGGCCGACCTGATCAGCGTCAAGCTCGGCATCAACGTGGTCAACACCGATCTGATGCGGCTGCGTGCGTTCGGTCCCGCCGTCCACGGCTTCCTCGACACCGTCCGCGACGGGCACCCCGACACGCCGCTGCTCGTCGTCTCGCCGATCCTGTGCCCCATCCATGAGGACACGCCGGGCCCCAGCCTCCCGGACTTCTCCGCGCTGAGTGAGGGAAAGCTGCGGTTCCGGGCCGCCGGGGACCCGGCGGAGAAGGCGAGCGGAAAACTCACCCTGGAAGTCATCCGGGAGGAGCTGGCCCGGATCGTGCGCGAGCGCTCGGCCGAGGACCCGCGGCTGCACCACCTCGACGGCCGTGAGCTGTACGGCGAGTCCGACTTCGGCGAACTGCCGCTGCCCGACGGCCTCCACCCGGACGCCGCCGCGCACCGCCGGATCGGCGAGCGGTTCGCGGCGCTGGCGTTCGGGCCGGGCGGCCCCTTCGCACACGGCGTCGCCTGATCCGTAAAGGCCGGCTCACACCAGGTGGGCGAAGACCACGAGGTTGTCCTTGTAGTCCTTCGCCTGGTGGTCGTACTCCCCCGCACAGGTGATCAGCCGCACCTCGGGGCGCTGGGCGTCGCCGTAGACCCGCTTGCTGGGGAAGTCGTCCTTGGCGAACGTCTCCTGGTCGTCCACCACGAACTCGGCGTCGCGTCCGTCGGCGCGCTCCACGGTGAAGTGGTCGCCACGCTTCAGCTCGTTCAGGTGGGCGAAGACGGCCGCGGAGGTCTTCGTGTCGACGTGCCCGGCGATGATCGCGGTGCCCTTCTCGCCGGGCGAGGCGCCCTCGGCGTACCACCCGACGAGGTTGGTGTCGCCTGCCGGCGGCGGGTTGAGCTGCCCCGAGGCGCCGATGGTCAGGGTGGTGAAGGGGGCGTTCACGGAGATCTTCGGGATGAGCAGACGAGTCGGTGCGGACCTGGGCAGCTCCGGGCCGGCCTGCTGTGGCTCGGTCTGACGTGGGTCGGCCTGCTGCGGATCGGCCTGCTGCGGATCGGCCTGCTGCGGGCCGGCCGGGGCGGCGACGCCCGCGCCCCCGGCATGGGACGCCTGCAGGGAGCCGTCCGAGGTGTGGTGGCCGCCGAACACGCTGACGGCGAGGAGGACGATCGCCACGCCGCACAGCGTCAGCCGCCGCCCGCCTCGGCCGGAACTCCGCCCGTCCGCCTGCGGTCTCGCGGAGGTCGGGGAGGAGGGATCTGCTGCCATCGGACACCACCTCACTCGGGCACGGCAGCACGGGGATCTGGACAAGGGCGCCGGAACATTTCCCGGCGCGCGGGGAGAGACGTACCGAGGCGCCTGCGCAAGGGGACGGTGTCCGCACAGACGGGGGGCAAGGCCTGCGGGTGCGGGCCGCCGACGCGGTGGGCGCGCCGGCGGCGGCCGCAGCCTCTGGGGGGAGTCGTTCGGTCAGGACGCCTGCTGGCCGGCCTTCTTGCGACGCAGCAGGTACATACCGCCCGCGCCCACGGCCAGCACGGCCAGGCCGCCCGCGGTGACGCCCGGAGTGGCGAGCGCGCCGCCGCCGGTGTGCATGCCACCGTGCGGCCTGCCGCCGTCACGGCCACCGTCCCAGCCGCCGCCGTCACGACCGCCGTCCCAGCCGCCGCCGTCACGACCGCCGTCCCAGCCGCCGCCGTCACGACCGCCGCCGTCACGACCGCCATACCCGCCGTCGTCGCCACCCGAGCCCCAGTCGTCACCGCGCACCGCGGCGAGCGCACCGCCACCGGTGTGGACACCGCCATGCGGCTCACGGTGTCCGCGGCCGTCGTCGTGGCCGCCTCGACCGTGGTCGTCGCCCCGGCCGTTGTCGTCGTCACGCCCATGGTCGTCATCGTTCCCATGGTCGTCGCCGCGGCCGTGGTCCTCGCCCCGACCATGGTCGTCATCGTCGCCACGGTCGTCGCCTCGGTCGTCACCCCGCACGGCGGTCAGCGCTCCGCCACCCGTGTGGATCCCGCCGCGCGGCTCCTCGTGTCCGCGTCCCCTGTCGTGGTTCTCGCCGTGATCATTCTCGCGGCCGTGGTCGTCGTCGGAACCGCGGTCGTGGTCCCGGCTGTAGGACGCGTCGTCGCGGCCTCCGTCGTCACCCGCGGGAACGGCGAAGGCGGCACCGGGCGCGCCGAAGGTCAGTGCGGCGGTGGCTGCCGCCGTGGCCAGAAGCATGCGGGCAGAACGCATATCGATGTCCTTCCGTCGTGGCCGGGCAGCGGATCCCTCATCAGCTGGATGGACCCGGCCTCGACATGAACCACCGTCAGCGAACGCGCAACCTCCCACCATCCGAGCCACCCAGCCGGGTCACCGTGCCACCCGTCTGTCCCAGTGATTCCGCGTCCGCGGTCCGCCACCCGGGCGAATCACCCGGCGTGTCGCGCCGCTCCCACTCGGTCCAGCGCCCGCGCCCCGCCCTCGCCCACCCCGGCTGCCCGCCGGGCGGGCCCCCACACGGCCTGAATACGACACCCGAGCGGCATCGCGCGCAGGCCCGACGGCCTGATCCGGTACGCCGACAGGACCGTGCTCGGGAGGCCCCGCCCCCTCTTGTTATGACCGCCGTCATACCGCAGTCTGGTGCCGGCAGCACGACATGTCGACGCGGTGGGAGGAAGCGGTGGCGGACGCGATGGCGCGGGCCCTGTGGGAGCGGTACGAACCGGTGCACGATCTCGTGTACTTCGCACCGGAGGCGCACCGGGCGGCGGACGCGCTCGGGATGCGCGGATTCTGGATGGGGTACTTCGCGCTGCGGGCCGCGCCGCTCGGTGCGGTCCCCCCGTCCGTCGTGACGAGTTGTTTCTACGTCTTCCATCCCGCCCGGGTGGCCCGGGCCCTGCCGGACGCCTGGACGTACACGACGCCGGCCGATGTGCTGGCCGCCCGTCAGGACGCCCTGGACGCGGCGATGACCGGCCTGTTCGGAGCGGACACGGTCGGCTCTGCCGAGTTCACCGAGGCTGCCGACCTCGCCTGGGAGGCCGCCGCGGCGGCGGACACCACGGGGCGGGTGCTGGCCGCGGCCAACCAGGCACTGGACCGCCCGGAACGCCCCACCGCGCGGCTGTGGCAGGGCCTGACGACCCTGCGGGAGCACCGGGGCGACTCGCATGTCGCGGTGCTGGTGAGTCAGGGACTCGGGCCGGTCGAGGCCATGGTGCTCAAGACGGCCGCCGGCGAATCCGACGGAGCGTTCCTGCGGGAGACGCGCAAGTGGGAGCACGCGGACTGGGATGCGGCCGGGGCACGCCTGCGGGAACAGGGCCTGCTCGAAGCCGACGGGTCGCTCAGTCCGGCCGGCGCGGCCGTGCGCGCGGAGGTCGAGGCGCTGACGGACGCGGCGGCCGAACGGCCCTGGACCGCCCTCGGCACCGACCGCACCTCACGCCTGGCCGACCTGCTGGATCCGCTGGCCCACATGGTCGAGACCTCGGGCCTGCTGCCACCGGGCAACCCGGTGGGCCTGACCCGGGGCACACACCCGGCCGGCCACTGACAGAGCCCCGGACCGCCCGTCGGGGATCGCCGAGATGCGCGCACCGGGTCGCCCGCCGCCCGTCCTCCCGGTCGAGCCGGTCCGCGATGGCCCAGGGCGGTGCGGAACCCATCCGGTCGACGACCACGCCCTGGCTGGTCCCCCCAGGGATTGCGCCCCAGGCTGTCCCAACGACCACCGCCCGCTCCCGGCCCGGCCACCCGGCGACCGCATGCCGACCGGCCCGCCAGGGACTGCCTTCGGGGCCGCATCCGGAGTACAACAGCTCGGCCATCGGCAGCAGTTGGTGGTAGCAGTTGAGCGAGGAGGGCACCTTGAGGATGGCGGGGGTGTCCAGGAACAGCGGCGCCTCGGCGCACACGTACTCCAGACACACCGCCCGCCGTGCCTCGGTCGGTGTCTCGCCACATGCACTGACGAAACGATTCACCAGGGCGTCGCAGACGGCCCGGAAGGCTCCGTCGGAAGCCACGCGCGCCGAGAGCTGCCGGTGGATGTCCCGGTAGGCGGGGTTGGTGCGGAACTCGGACATCGGGTGCCAGTCCATCCGCAGCCCCTCCGGGTCGGCCGCCGACACCGCGTCACGGACCTTGGCGCGCACACCGCGCAGGTTCTTCACCGCCTTGCGCCGGGCCTCGTCCGGTGGATAGCCGGATGCCTCGTACATCTCGGCGACGTACAGGTCGGTGTAGACGAAGGCGACCTTGTCGAAGTGGTCCAGTCCCCAGCGGGCGAGGTCGTGCAGGCGGCGGGCGGAGAAATAGCTGTTGCCCGGCGACACGCCGATCACGGCGTGCGCGCCCTCGCCCAGGATGACCTCGCAGTGAGAGGTGTACGGCTGGACTTCGAAGACGTCGGCCATCAGCACGGATGCTGTGGTCAAAGGGGAAATCCTCCGCCGCGCGCTAGTCCCGGCGGGGCCCAGTGCCCCTGGTGTGGCGACGCGGCGCCCTCACGCTAGCGGTACCGAATCAGCACGGGTAGTGACCGCCTGGGTTTGTCCGAAAACAGTCGTAGCAATGGTCGAAGTCGCCTGCGGGAGCCCTCTGTTGCGGGCCGTACGCTGGGGCCGTGGTCAACCGAGACGAGGATCGTGAGGATCCGGGACAGGTGGCGTCCCGGCTCACCGGACGCCCGGCCACCGGCGCACGGGCGGCCTCCGGATCGCCGGCCGAGGTGACGCTGGACGACGGCACGACGGTGATGGTCAAACGGGGTGACGCACCCGGAGCCGTACGCGCGGAGGTGGCGGGGCTGCGCTGGCTGGCCGAGGCGCGCGCCGTCCGGGTGCCGGCAGTACTCGGCCACGACCACCGCTGGATGGTGACGGAGCGGGTGCCGACCGGGCGGCCCGACGCCGATGCGGCGCATCATTTCGGCCAGGCCCTGGCCGCCCTGCACGCCGCCGGTGCCTCGGATTTCGGAGCTCCGCCGCCCGGCGGCCCCGAGGACGCGTTCATCGGCCTCGCCCCCATGCGCAACGCGCCGGGCGGCGACTGGCCCGGCTGGTACGCCGAGCACCGGGTGCTGCCGTATGTGCGCGGCGCGGTCGACCGTGGCACGCTCCGCCCGGGCGAGACGGCCGTGTTCGAGCGCGTCTGCGCGCGTCTGCCGGATCTGGCCGGGCCGGCCGAGCCGCCCGCGCGCCTGCACGGGGACCTGTGGAACGGGAACGTGCTGTGGGGCGCCGACGGCGAGGTCCGGCTCATCGACCCGGCCGCACACGGCGGACACCGCGAGACGGACCTGGCGATGCTCCAGCTCTTCGGCTGCCCCCACCTGGACCGGGTGCTCGCGGGGTACGAGGAGACGGCACCGCTCGCGCCCGGCTGGCGCGACCGGGTGGGCGTGCACCAGTTGTTCCCACTGCTGGTCCACGCCGTGCTGTTCGGGCGCGGGTACGCGGAACAGGCTTTGACGGTGGCGCAGCGCGCACTGTCGCTCGCGGGGTGACCGCTCCCTTTCCCTCGCGGAAGCGCAACGTCCTGGGCTTCTCCGGCGTCATCGGGCATACAGGCACGCCGTTCTGCGGTGCCCGTCGGCACCCCCTCCGACCCATGGTTACTCAGCGTGAGGAAACCAATCACCCGTTCGATTCGTATAAGGACGTGAAAGCCGAATCAGGGAGAGACCATGCAACCGTTCACGCTCAACTACGCGCGCCCCGCTGTGCAGTTGGACGTCACCACTCCGTACGCGTACGACTCCGGACTGCAGTTGAACGTCCTCCCGGACGGGCGGATCGCCGCCACCGACCACGCGACCCTGAGAGCACTGGGGACCACGACCTCGACGGCCGGTTCCAAGACGCACTTCGACGACTGAACGCGGGCCTTGGAAGATGACCGTGCTCATCCTGACCAGTGAAGAGGACGTGACGGCGGACATGGTGGTCCTCCGGCTGGGCGAGGCCGGTGTGCCCGTCGTCCGGCTCGACCCCGCCGATCTGACCAACGGGGTGGCGCTGTCGGGCGAGTACGTGCGGGGCGCCTGCCGTGGACATCTGTCCGTCGGCGGGCGCCTGGTGAGCATGGGCGGCCTGCGCTCCGTCTGGGTGCGCAGGCCCGGCGACGCCGCCGCCCGCGCCGCCCAGCCGTCCGCCTGGCTGACGGAGGAGTCGTCGCAGGCGCTGTACGGCATGCTGCGCACGACCGACGCCCGCTGGATGAACCACCCGGACGCGGCCCGCCGCGCCCGCCACAAGCCCTGGCAGCTGCATCTCGCCCAGGGCAGCGGCCTCGCCGTACCGGCCACGCTGATCACCACGTTCCCGCAGGCGGCCAGGGAGTTCGCGGAGCGCTTCCCGGATCTGGTGGTCAAGCCGGTGTCCGGCGCGCATCCACAGGAGCCGCCGCGTGCGGTGCCGACCAGCCGGGTCGCACCGGACACCGACTTCTCGGCGGTGGCCTTCGGTCCGACGCTGCTGCAGCGGCGGATCCCCAAACGGGCCGACATCCGGCTCACCGTCGTCGGCGACACGCTGCTGGCCGCGCGCAAGCCCGCCGACCCGGACGCCCACCCGGACGACGTGGACGTGCGTTTCGCCCCGTCGGTCTCTCCCTGGCTGCCCTCGGACGTACCTCCGCGCGTCGCCGAGGGCGTACGGCGGTACATGAGGGGCGCGGAACTGGCTTACGGCGCATTCGACTTCGCCGAGGACGCCGACGGGATCTGGTGGTTCCTGGAGTGCAACCAGTCGGGTCAGTTCGGGTTCGTCGAGATGGACACAGGTCAGCCCATCGCCGCCACGATCGCCAAGTGGCTTGCCGAGGGCCGGGATCCGGACGGCAGGTGTGCGGGGGGCGACCGGAGCGCAGGCTCTTGAAGGTGCGGGGATCGGCTCGGAGAAGGGAACGCCATATGCGTATCGGACTGCTGGGGACAGGCCCATGGGCCCAGGCGGCGTACGCCCCCGCTCTCGCCGGGCATCCCGGCGTGGAGTTCGCCGGGGTGTGGGGCCGCCGGCCGGAGGCCGCCACGGCGCTGGCCGAGCAGTACGACGTCCCCGCGTACGACGACGTGGACGCGCTGCTGGCCGGCGTGGACGCCGTCGCCGTGGCCCTGCCGCCGTCGGTGCAGGCCGAGTTGGCGGTGCGCGCGGCGAGGGCGGGCCGTCATCTGCTGCTGGACAAACCGCTCGCGGTGTCGGTGGCCGAGGGGCGGGCCGTCGTGGCCGCGGTCGAGCGGGCCGGGGTCGCCTCGGTGGTGTTCTTCACCGCGCGCTTCCAGAAGGAGCCGGACGCCTGGATCGAGGAACAGGCGGCCGTGGCGGGCTGGTTCACTGCCCGCGCGCAGTGGCTGGGGGCCGTCTTCACCTCCGAAAGCCCGTTCGCGGCGTCGCCGTGGCGGCGGGAGAAGGGCGCGCTGTGGGACGTCGGCCCGCACGCCCTGTCGGTGCTGCTGCCGGTCCTCGGCGACGTACGGCAGGTCGTGGCGGCGGCGCACGGTCCGGCGGACACCGTGCATCTGGTCCTCGACCATGCCACCGGCGCGTCGAGCACGCTCACGCTGAGCCTGACGGCGCCGCCGGCGGCGGCCGGGGCCGATGTGGAACTGAGGGGCGAGGCGGGCGTGGCGCTCATGCCGGGGAGTTCCGAAGGTGCGATCCCCGCGCTCTCCCGCGCCACCGACGCCCTGCTCACGGCCGCCCGCACGGGCCGCCCCCATGCCTGCGACGCCGCGTTCGGCCTCCGCGTCACCGAGATCCTGGCGACAGCGCAGGCCCACCTGACGGACGGCAGCGACCTGGGCCCGACCGACTGAGAGGGGACCGGGGCCGACGGACGTGCGCCGTCGGTCACCCGGCACTGACAACGCCATCGGCCCAGAAGTTGATGCGCTCGCGTACTACGGGATAGCCGGCCCTGGTGAAGTGTGCGGCCATGGGGAAGTTGGTCCGGTCGGTGGCGGCGGCGATGAAGTCCGCGCCCTGGGCCGCCAGAAAGTGGGTGCACTCGGCGAGCAGGTCGTAGGCGTAGCCGTGGCCCCGTTGTTCCGGCACGACGCCGATGAAGCCGACGCAGGGCCCGGACGGATTGCGCGCGGGGATGTGGATGCCGGCCGGCTCGCCCTCGGGGGTGCGGGCGATCTGCCACCAGGCACGCGGGGACGGAAACCAGTGGAAGAGGTCCAGTTCCTGCTGCGCGGCCAGGTCCGGGCCGCCCTGTGCGACGGCCCGGCGGGCGTGGGCGTCGAGGGTGACCGAGTGGATGCGGCGCAGCAGGTCGTGGAACACGGCGTCGTCCGGCTCGGCGGCGAAGACGAGGCGGCCGGGCCGCTCGGGCAGGCCCCGGTCCGGGGTCCAGCGGTACAGGAAGCGCTCCACCAGTGGTGCATATCCGGCCGCGCGTACGGCGGCGGCCCGGATGTCGACGGCGGCGCGCAGTCCCGGGTCGTCACGCCAGCCGGAGGGCAGGTCGAGTTCGAGTTCCTCGGTCTGCCAGGGTGCCGTCCGCAGGAGTTCCGTTCCGGCCTCCTCCTCGCCCTCGGCCACGTCCAACCAGTTGATCACCAGCGGCTCGGGGTCCTCGGGACGGCCCCACCAGGCTGCCCGGGCCACGGTGCGGCCGTCGCGGACGGCGATGCGCTGCCAGTCGGGGCGGTAGCGGGTGTTGCGGTGCTTGTCGCAGAACGCCAGCGGGTCGGACATGGTGTCGAACAGGTGCGCGGTGCTCTCGTCGAGCCCACGGATGACCAGAGTGGTCACGGATTCCTCCGGGAAGCGTGCCGCGGTGCGGCGGCGGGGATGCGCTCCCGGTCAGGCGTGGCACACCCGGGTGACGGGGAGGTGGGAGCGCAGGATGACAGTGCCCATGACGCTCGCCTCCTTCCGTCCGTCTCGGGCGTGCCCGCACAGGCTATGCGGGCCGCGCACGGGGCGTCCATCGCTTTTCGCCGACCGCGCCGGGGCGAGGGGCCGGTGCCCTCCAGCGGGAGGCCCGGGTGCGCAGGGCGGCGTAGCTTGGGGATGTGAGGTCGGTGCGCGGCGGGTCGTCGCATCAGGACCGGGAGGATCGCGGCTGGTTGCGGGGCGCGCCGCCGCCGTGGTGGGTACGGGTGCTGCCCGTGGTCCTGCTCGCGGCCGTCACGGCGGCCACGCTGATCACTCCGGACGCGCGGGACGCCGGTTTCCTGCTGGGAGCGATTCCGCCGCTGGCGGTCCTGTCGTACGGCCCGCTGGCGACCGCGGTCCTCGGTCTCGGGGTGGTCGTGGTGCTGAACGTGCCGGCCACGCATCTGAACCGCCCCGGCAACACCGATCTGCTCACCATCGTGTTCGTGGCCGCGCTGAGTGTGTTCGTGTCCTATGTGCGCAGTCGCCGGGACGCCCAGCTGGACACGGAGCGGGCGATCGGTGAGGCCGTGCAGCGGGCCGTGATGCCACTGCTGCCGGAGCGGGTCGGGAATGTGGGCTGCGCGGGCTTCTACCGGGCCGCGCAGGACGGGACGCTGGTGGGCGGTGACTTCTTCGACGTACGGGACGGGCCGTACGGTGTGCGTGCGGTGATGGGAGATGTGCAGGGGCACGGGCTGTCGGCGGTCGCGACGGTGGTGTCGCTGCTGGGCGCGTTCCGGGAGGCGGTGCTGGACGAGCCGGCCCTGGAGTCGGTCGCCGTGCGGATGGACCGCAGGCTGGCGGTGGACTCGGCGAGCGTGCGGCACGCGGAGCTGTTCGCCACGGGAGTGCTGCTGGAGTTCTCCCCCGACGGGACAGCGGTGCGGGTGGTGACCTGCGGTCATCCGGTGCCCGTGCTGCTGCACGGGGGGCGCGCCCTGGAGGTGACGGTCGTGCCGGGACCGCCGCTGGGGATCGGGCTGGTCGGGGCCGATCCGCCGAAGGAGGTCACCATGACGCTCGGGCCGGGCGACCGGCTCTTCCTGGCCTCCGACGGGGTGTGGGAGGCGCGGGACGCCGACGGCACCTTCTATCCGCTGCCCGCGCGGCTGACCGCCCTGAACGGCACGGAGTCCGCCGAGCTGCCCGGCGCGGTGTGGACGGACCTCCTGCGGCAGGGCTACGAGGTCCGGGACGACGTCACCATGCTGGTGCTGGCGCCCGCACCACCGCCCGCCTGACCGCCATGCCGGTCAGCCCACGTCCCCTCAGCCCACGTCCCACAGGAAGCGGTGGGTGTGGATGCCGAAGTACGGGAAGGACTGGATCTCGCGGACGCCTTCCAGGGGGCGTACCACGTCGTTGACGAAGTCCAGCAGGGCCTTCGGGCTGGGGGCGACCACCTCGGCGAACAGATCGAATCCGCCCGAGGTCAGCACCGAGTAGACGACCTCCGGGCGTTCGGCGAGGGCGTCGGCGACTGCGCGGGGGTCACCGTCGACGCCGATGCCGAGCAGGGCCATGGCCTGTCCGCCCATGGCCATCGGGTCGGTGACCCCGACCACCTGGACGGTCTTGGAGTCCAGCAGGCGCTGCAACCGCTGCCGCGCCGCCGAGGCGGACAGGCCGACCTTCGGGCCGAGGTCGGCGTAGGCGATACGGCCGTCGGTCTGCAGCTCGCGCAGGATGGCCCGGTCGATCTCGTCCACGCTTGTCCTTTCGTGTCTCTGCGGTCGCCCCGGTGCGTCAGGCGACCAGCTCGGCGAGGGCGGCGGCGAAGACCTCGGTGTGGGTGTCGACGTCCTGCTCGGTGGTGTCCGGGCACATGAGCGCCATGTTGTGGAACGGGGTCAGCAGGATGCCCCGGTTGGCGAGGTAGAGGTGCAGGAAGTCCTCCAGCTCCGGGTCGGAGACGGCCGCGGACTCGGTGCCGGTGCGCGGCGCCGGGCTGGTGAAACGGTACTCGGTGCGGGCGCCGAGCCGGCTCACGGACCACGGCAGCCGGTGCGCCTCGATGCCCGCCCGGACACCCGCCTCGAAGCGCTCGGAGAGCTTGCTCATCCGGTCGAACGCCTCGTCGGTGAGGACGTGTTCGAGAGTGGCCCGCATCGCGGCGACCGACAGCGCGTTGCCGGCGAGGGTGCCGCCGACGCCGCCCATGTCGACGAGGTCCAGGTCGGTGCGGGCCAGCAGCCGCTCGGCGAGTTCGGCGGACAGCCCGTAGGCTCCGGCCGGGATGCCGCCGCCGATGGCCTTGCCGATGGTCAGCAGGTCGGGCTCCAGGTCCCAGGCAGCCGTGCAGCCGCCGGGTCCTGCGGAGAAGGTGTGGGTCTCGTCGTTGATGAGCAGGCTGCCGTACCGCCGGGTCAGCTCGCGGACGCCGGCGAGATAGCCCGGCTCGGGCAGGACGATGCCGATGTTGGTGAGGGCGGGCTCCATCAGGACGGCGGCGACGTCACCGTGGGCGAGTTCGCGCTCCAGGCCGGCGAGGTCGTTGAACTCGGCCACCCGGCTGGTCAGGGTCACCTCGCAGGGGGCGCCGACGTTGCCGGGGCGGGCGGTGCCCGTGCCGTCCGGACCGACGACGATCAGCGACTCGTCGACGCTGCCGTGGTAGCAGTAGCTGTTCACGAGGATCTTCGGGCGTCCCGTGACGGCCCGGGCGAGCCGGATCGCCCAGCGGTTGGCGTCGGTCGCGGTGAGCGAGAAGCTCCAGCGTGCCAGGCCGAACCGGCGGGTCAGCTCGGCGCCGACCCACTCCGCGTCCTGCGTCGGCAGCATCGCCGTGGCCCCGCCCAGCTCGGCGAACCGCCGCTGCACGGCCTCGGTGACCGGGGCGGGCGAGTGGCCGGCCATCGCACCGGTGTCGCCGAGGCAGAAGTCGATGTACTCGTGGCCGTCCACATCGGTGACCCGGGCGCCGCGCGCACCGGCCAGATAGCGGGGAAAGGCACCGGCCGTCTTGTTCATCCAGGTCATCGGCACCCGGCCGAAGAGGTGGTCGGCCCCCGCATAGGCCGCGCGGGAGTGCGGGCCCAGGCGCTCGGCCTCGGCGCTCTCGCGGGCCAGGAGGGTGTGCAGACGCGTGCGGTCCATGGAGTACCTCGCTGGAGAGGGTGACGGATGCCGTGACTCTACGGCTGAAACATCTGTCCCTTCAACAATTCACGATTGATTCGCTTGTCGGCACGCTCGAATCGAGCGCAGGCCCAAACGCCAGGGTTCGCCACCCCTTCCGCCACGTAGAAATACCTACGAGCATGCATATGCCGAGGCCAGGCGGACGAGGACACCCGGAGCTGTGCATGACGAACAGGATGTGGATGCGGGGCGTGGAGTGGCTGGCCGCGGCGTCGGCGGACCCGCGCTCCTGCAAGTGGGAGTGGGATCACGGCGAGGGCATCGCACTGCTGGAGGCGGGCCGCTTCTGGGATGTGCTGAGCGTCCCCGAGCGGCTGGGCCTGCTCACCCTCGACCTGCTGTGGCGGCCGGGGATGCCCGTGCCGGGGCCGACACTGGTCGACACGGCGGCGGGCCGGGTCGGTTTCTTCCTGCCGCCGGACCCCTCCGGGGGCTGGGTGGGAGCCGGTCTGCGGTATGCGACCAAGGGGGCCTGGGTCGCCGTACCGCCGCCGTACCGGCCCGCGCGTTTCCTGGAGTGGCTCGTGCCGCCGGACGGCTCCGGCGCGCTCCATTTCCCCGGCGCCCTGGAGGACGCGCTGCGGCAGGCCAACGGCGCCCTCGCCGTCCTCGCGCCGCTGTGCGGGCAGTGACGGTTCAGGCGCGCTCGGGTGCGGGCCGGGCACCCGAGGCGGCCCCGGGGAGGACGGCCGACAGCGCGTCCGGTTCCGCGGGCACGGTGCGGCCCTGCGCCCGCCACTCGGCGACGAGACGGGCGTAGATCGGCTCCCGGTCCACCTGCGCCGGCCGGCCCGCCCTGCGCATCCGGTCCAGCCGGTCGATCCGGTCCAGCCAATCCAAACGGTGCGCCGGGTCCAAGCGGTTCATGCCGGGGCAACGCCCGTGACCCGCCACCGGTACGGCCCGCCCGGCAGGCTCACCGGGTCGGGTGAGGCCGTCGCCCGAAGGTGGCCTTCCGCCCGTCGGACAAGCATCCCGTCGACAGGCGACGGGCGTGGCGGCCGCCCGCTCGCCCGGCGGGCGCGGCGGGGAGTGCGCTCCTATGCTGGGACGGTCAGGGCTCCGGCGTCCCGCTCATCGCACGCTGGCCTCTCACGTGCTTGGAGTCAGCCCATGTCGCATACGTCCGCACGCCTGTTGAGGGGGGCCGCGGTCGCCGTCGCGGTGGGGACTCTGATGGCACCGGTCGCCACCGGGCCGGTATGGGCGTCGCCGGCCGCCGTGCCGGCCGCCCTCGGCGCCGACGCGCCCAGCCCGAGTTCGTCAGGAGCGGCGGTACGTGACCTCACCCCCGGCGTGGCTCGCCAACTGGACGCCGCCGTGCGGAAGGTGATGCGCGAGGCGAGCATTCCCGGCGTGACCGTCGGCATCTGGACGCCGGGACGGCCGAGTTACGTCCGCTCCTTCGGGGTCGCCGACAAGAGCACCGGCCGGAAGATGACACCGGACCTGTACATGCGCATCGGCAGCGAGACCAAGACGTTCACCGTGACCGCGCTGCTGCAGTTGGTGGACCAGAAGAAGGTGGGCCTGGACGACCCGATCGGCAAGTACATCGGCGGCGTACCCAACGAGAACCGGATCACCCTGCGTCAGCTCGCCGACATGCGCAGCGGACTGTTCAACTACTCCGAGGACCCGGACTTCGACAAGGCGCTCACCTCGAACCCGCAACGGCCCTTCAGCCCCGAGCAGTTGCTCGCCTACTCCTTCAGGCATCCGGTGATGTTCCAGCCAGGGCAGAAGTTCTCCTACAGCAACACCAACCTCATCCTGCTCGGACTGGTGGTGGAGAAGGAGAGCGGGCAGCACCTCGGTGACTACATCAAGCAGCACGTCCTCGATCCGGCCGGCATGAAGCACACGCTCTTCCCGACCGGCAACGAGTTCCCCGCCCCGCACGCGCAGGGTTACACCGTGCAGACGGCGAACGGCAAGGAGGCGGACGCGGCGGACTGGAATCCGTCCTGGGGCTGGGCGGCCGGCGCGATGATCTCCGATCTGCAGGATCTGCACACCTGGGCGCGCACGGTCGCCACGGGTCAGTTCCCGGACGGTGGGCGGATGGTGAGTGCCGCCACCCAGAAGCAGCGGCTGATCACCCCGGAGACCGGCATGATCAAGGGTGCCGGCTACGGTCTGGGCATCTTCGACGTCCAGGGCTGGATCGGCCACAACGGCTCCCTGCCGGGCTACGAGACGCTGACCGTCCATCTGCCCGAGACAGGGACGACGCTCGTCGTGCTGCTCAACACGGACACCGACTACCGGTCCCGGGAACCCAGTACGGTGCTGGGCGAGGCGATCACGAAGATCATCTCGCCGGCCCACGCGTACAACCTCCCGGTCACGCGGACCGGATGAGGCACGCGGGGCCGCGACCGGTCCCCCGTTCCGGTCGTGCCCCGCGGACTTCGAAACTACGTGCCCTGCCGGACGCGGGGTAGTGCACGCGTGCCCGGCAGGGCCCGCACGGGACTCACCACTGCACAGCCGAGTCCGGTTGGTCCGGGTTCGCCGCGCCGAGGCCGGATACGCCGAGGTCGGGCACGGGCAGCTCGCCGGTGACGAGGTGGGCGAGGACGACCTCGTACAGGTCGGTGCCGCCGGCCGTCAGCCGCCGTTCCAGGACGGCTTCGGCGGCCCGGACGTGTTCGCGCACGGTCTGGGGGTGTACGCCGAGGGCCTGGGCGGCGCGTTCGGCGTGGGCGTCGGCGCCGGTCCAGGCGCACAGGGTGGCGCGCAGATCCCGGCCGTCCTCGTCGAGGCGGCCGAGCAGCCCCTCCGCCCAGGAGCGCAGCGCGCTCGTCCCGAGCAGCTCGGTGAGGCGGGTCCGGGCGGGCGGACCGGCCGCACCGCCGGAAAGGTCGTACGAGCCCTGTGCGGCCTCGGTGTTGAGGGCGGCGTGGGCGACGGCGCGGACGGGCAGCCGGGACAGGTCGGCGCCGAGCAGCGCGGCGACCCGGTCCATCCGGGCGCGGACCGTGTTGCGGCTGACGCCGAGCACCTTGGCCGCGCTCACGGCGGTGAACTCAAGACCGAGCCGGGTGGTGGCGAGCAGTTCGGCGCGCACATGGTGCGGCAGCGTGTCGAGCGGGCGCAGCACGGCGGCGGCCCAGGCCCGCAGCGTCGCGGGGTCCATGAGCTGTGCGGGGCGGGTGCGGGCGGCGTAGACGGCGTACCGGTCGGGCCGGAAGCGGGCCACGGCGAGGGCGGTGACGGCCTGTCCGTAGGCGGTGGCGGTCAGGGCGAGGCGCTGCCGGGGGCTGCCGCCGAGGAAGGTGCCGGGCCGGTCGGCGATCAGGGCTCGCAGCCGCTCCCCCACCTGGGCGGACGGGCCTACGACGATGACGTGTTCGTCCACCGCGGGGCAGCGCACGACAAGCGCCCGGCCATGGGTGGCGTCCACGCACGCGTCGGCGAGCCGGTCGCGTTCCGCGGCGCTGTCCTCGAGGACGTAGACGCGGGCGATGTCCTGTTCCAGCAGGCCCGGCCACAGCCCGGCGGCGACCCGGCGGGCGGAGACGGTGTCCTCCACCATGAGCAGTTGCAGGATGGCCAGCCGCAGATCGGCCGTGGCCCGCCGCAGCCGCCGCTCGGACTCGGCCGACTCCCGTTCCCCGAGCAGGAGTTCCAGTACGCCGGCGGTGTGGCCGAGGATCTCGGTGCCGCGCCGGTCGAAGGGCTCCGGGCGGGCCACGGCGAGGACGGCACCCGCCGCCGGGCCGGACCCCGGATGCCGTATCCCGACCAGGCGCACGTGCCGTACCCCGTCGTCCAGGGACGCGGCGGAGACCCGGCCGGCAAGGACGTCGGCGACGACGTCGGAGTCGAGCGGCAGCCGCTCACCGGCGAGCAGGCCACCGCGGCCGTCCTGGAGGCACACCGCGGCACTCACGGTCCGGGCGAGCCAGTCGACGAGCCGGCGAAGATCGCGTCCGGCGGGCCGCAGCTGGTCCAGCAACTCCTGCGCCCAGGCGCTGTCCCCGGCGTACGGCTGCTGGAACGCCAGGCCCTCGTCCGTTCGGCCGGCCACGTTCCCCTCTCCTCGCCTCCGTGTTGACCTGGGCTTACGCATCCGCACGTTACCGGACGCGGAACGCTCCCGCCGCCGGACATGGCTCCGCCGGCGTGCCCGGGGGGTGGGCCGCCGGCGGAGACGTCGCGTCCGGGGCGGGGGGGATGCCCACGAGCGCTCAGGGGTCGCATGCCCCGTAATCCGGGAAGTACGCCACGAATTGACGGGACGGCCGGCCGGTATCGGCTCACTCCGCTGGGACGGAGGGGGAACGGGAGCCGGCGAGGTGCGGTCAGTGGGCGGCGGGGTGCAGCCGCTGCGTCGGTGAGCGGAGCGCGCCGAGGGCGGAGCCGAGCGCGTCCGTCTCGCCCTCGGTCGGCGACAGCAGGACCTCGGTGAGCGCCGAGGCGACGCTGTCGACGTCCCGCCGGGGAGCGATGCCCGGGGTGTCGATGGCACGTGAGGTGCGCATGAGGCGTCCGGTACGGCATAAGCTCGGTGAATGGCGAAGTACTTCGACGTGCACCCCGAGAACCCGCAGCCGCGCAGCATCGCCCAGATCGCCGACGCCGTGCGCTCGGAAGCGCTCATCGCATACCCGACCGACTCCTGCTACGCCCTGGGCTGCCGGCTGGGCAGCCGGGACGGCATGGACCGGATCCGTGCCATCCGCCATCTGGACGACCGGCACCACTTCACCCTGATGTGCCGGGACTTCGCGCAGCTCGGCCAGTTCGTGCTGGTGGACAAGGACGTGTTCCGGGCTGTGAAGGCGTCGACGCCGGGCAGCTACACCTTCATCCTGCCGGCCACCCGCGAGGTGCCGCGCAAGCTGCTGCACCCGAAGAAGAAGACCGTGGGCGTCCGCATCCCCGACCATGTGGTCACCCAGGCGCTGCTGGCGGAGCTGGGCGAGCCGCTGCTGTCCAGCACGCTGCTGCTGCCCGACGAGGAGGAGCCGCTGACGCAGGGCTGGGAGATCAAGGACCGGCTCGACCACGCGGTGGACGCGGTGGTCGACTCCGGCGACTGCGGCACCGAGCCGACGACGGTCGTGGACTTCTCCAGCGGCGAGGCGGAGATCGTACGGCGGGGCGCCGGGGACACCAGCCGTTTCGAGTGAGCGGGCGGCACTCCCGGTGCGGGGTTACGGATCTTGCATGACAGCATGGGCCGTAGTCGTGGCGTCGAGGGGCCATCGCCGCCCGGCGCCCATGTCCCCCAGGGAGGCCTGCCCACCATGACCGATGTCAAGACAACAGATCTCGACATCACGACCGAGGACGGCATCGCCGACGCCTACCTCGCCCATCTCGCCGACGGCCGCCCCCGCCCGGGCGTGCTGTTCTACCAGGACGCCTACGGCCTGCGGCCGCACCTGAGGTCGATGGCCGACCGGCTGGCCGCCGCCGGCTACACCGTGCTGGTCCCGAACGTCTTCTACCGCCTCGGCCGCACCCCGGTCGTCGAGCTGCCCGAGTTCATCGACCCGGCCACCGATCCGACCATCTGGGAGCGGCTCGGCCCGGTCGTGTCCTCGCTGACCCCCGACCTGACCAAGCGGGACGCGGGCGCCTATCTGCAATGGCTGGCCGACAGCCCGCTGGTCACCGACGGACCGGTCGCGGTGACCGGTTACTGCATGGGCGCCCGCCTGACCCTGTGGACGGCGGCCGCACACCCGGACCGGGTCGCGGCCGCGGCCGGCTTCCACGGCGGCGCCCTCGCCACCGACGAGCCGACGAGCCCGCACCTGGGCGCCCCGGACATCACCGCGGAGCTCTATTTCGGACACGCGGACAACGACGGGTCGCTGCCCCGGGAGCAGATCGCGCGCTTCGAGGAGGCCCTGACCGCGGCCGGGGTCCGGCACACCTGCGAGGTCTACCCGGACGCCCGGCACGGCTACACACAGGCGGACACGCCCGCGTACAACCACGAGGCCGACGAACGGCACTGGGCGGCCCTGCTCGACCTGCTCAAGCGCACCTTCTGACACCCGCTCACGGCGCCTGCCGCACGGCGGGCGCCGCAAGCCGGTCTGCACATTGCATTGACATGCACGCGGCGCAGCACCAGTCTGAGAGCGCTCTCAAACAGGTACGGACCAATATCCGTACGACCCCGACCCCACACGGAGGTAAGGAGAGTGCCTCACACACGCACGCGCCCGGCGCTGCCCCTGGCGGCCGCCGCGGCCCTGGTCGGCGGAGTGCTCGCCCTCGGTGCCCCGGACCGCGCCGGTGCCGCCGTACCGGACACCGTCCCGCTGAAGATCACCAACAATTCGGGCCGCTCCGAACCGGTCTACGTCTACGACCTCGGCACCCAGCTGTCCTCCGGGCAGCAGGGCTGGGCCGACGCGAACGGGAGCTTCCATGCCTGGCCGGCGGGCGGCAACCCGCCGACGCCCGCCCCGGACGCGGCGATCGCCGGCCCGGCCCCCGGACAGTCGACGACCATCCGGATACCGAAGTTCTCCGGCCGGATCTACTTCTCCTACGGCCAGAAGCTCGACTTCCGGCTGACCACCGGCGGCCTGGTGCAGCCGGCCGTGCAGAACCCCTCCGACCCCAACCGGAACATCCTGTTCAACTGGTCCGAGTACACCCTGAACGACTCGGGGCTATGGCTGAACAGCACCCAGGTGGACATGTTCTCCGCGCCGTACGCGGTCGGCGTGCAGCGCGCTGACGGCAGCGTGAGCACCACCGGGCACCTGAAGTCCGGTGGCTACAACGGCTTCTTCAACGCGCTGCGGACCCACTCGGGCGGCTGGTCCGGCCTGATCCAGACCCGCCCCGACGGCACGGTGCTGCGCGCCCTGTCACCGCTGTACGGCGTGGAGACCGGCGCCCTGCCGGCGAACGTGATGGACGACTACGTCAACCGGGTCTGGCAGAAGTACGCGACGTCGACGCTGACCGTGACGCCGTTCGCCGACCAGCCGAACGTCAAGTACTACGGACGGGTCTCGGGAAACGTCATGAACTTCACCAACTCCTCGGGCGCGGTCGTCACCAGCTTCCAGAAGCCGGACGCGGACAGCGTCTTCGGCTGCCACAAGCTGCTCGACGCGCCGAACGACAACGTGCGGGGCCCCATCTCCCGTACGCTGTGCGCCGGTTTCAACCGCTCGACCCTGCTGGTCAACCCGAACCAGCCGGACACCTCGACGGCCGCCTTCTACCAGGACGCGGTGACGAACCAGTACGCGCGTGCGGTGCATGCGCAGATGGCCGACGGAAAGGCCTACGCGTTCGCCTTCGACGACGTCGGCAACCAGGAGTCGCTGGTGCACGACGGCAGCCCGCGGCAGGCGTATCTGACGCTGGATCCGCTGAGCTGACACCCGAAGTGACATGCGAGGTCCCGCACCCCGGCCGGCTGCCGGGGTGCGGGACCTTCAGGTGGTGTGGCTCAGCCGGTCGTCAGGGCGGTGTCGTCCACGACGAAGCTGGTCTGCAGCGAGGAGTCCTCCACGCCGTTGAACTTCAGGGTGACCGTCTGGCCCGCCAGCGAGGACAGGTCGAAGGTCTTCTGGCTGTAGCCGGAGGCCGCGTTGAGGTTCGAGTAGGTCGCGAGGGTCTTCGAACCCGCGGTCACCGTCAGCTTGTCGTACTGGGTGCTGCTGGTGGTCTCCGAGGTGTCGATGTGCAGGTAGAAGGTCAGGGTCGCCTTGCAGCCCGCGGGGATCGTCACCGACTGGGACAGCGTGTCGGTGTGCGTGGTGCCGTAGCCGTCGAGCCAGGCCTTGTACGAGCCGCTGTGGGCCGCCTCACCGGTGTCGTTGGTGATGACACCGCTGGTGGCGCTCCAGCCGGTGCTTCCGGACTCGAAGCCCGGGTTGCTCAGCAGCTGGGTCGAGGTGCAGCCGCCACCGCCACCGGAGCTGACCGTCCAGGTGAAGGTCGCGGTGCCCGTGGCGCCGGTGGAGTCGGTCACCGTCACCGTGGTGTTGTAGGTGCCCGCCGTGGTGGGCGTACCGGTGATCAGGCCGGTGGAGCTGTTGATCGACAGGCCCGCCGGCAGGCCGGAGGCACTGTACGACAGGGCTCCGCTGTTGGTGCTGCTCGCCTGGATCTGCAGGCTCACGGCGGTGCCGACGGTCGAGGACTGGCTGCCCGGGTTGGTGACCGTCACTCCGCTGCTCGGCGGGGTGATGTGGCTGCCGACGTTGATGCCGGCGAAGGCGTTGCCGACTCCCGCGTACTGCGCGGAGTTGGTGCCGTACAGGGCGGCTGCCGCGTTCAGGGCGGCGGTGCGCGCGCCCGCGTAGTCGGTGCTCGACGTCATGTACGTCGTCAGCGCCTTGTACCAGATCTGCAGCGCGGCAGCGCGGCCGATGCCGGTGACGGCGACGCCGTCGGAGGTCGGGCTGTTGTAGGTCACGCCGTTGATGACCTTGGTGCCGCTGCCCTCGGAGAGCAGGTAGAACATGTGGTTCGCCGGACCCGAGGAGTAGTGCACGTCCAGGTTGCCGACGCCCGAGTACCAGCTGTCCGCCGAGGAGCCGTCCTTGCTCGGCTTGTCCATGTAGCGCAGCGGGGTGCCGTCGCCGTTGATGTTGATCTTCTCGCCGATGAGGTAGTCACCGGGATCGGACGAGTTGTTGGCGTAGAACTCCACGCCGGTGCCGAATATGTCGGAGGTCGCCTCGTTCAGTCCGCCCGACTCACCGGTGTAGTCGAGGCCGGCGGTGTTGGAGGTGACACCGTGGCTCATCTCGTGGCCGGCCACGTCCAGCGACGTCAGCGGGTCGTTGTTGTTCGTGCCGTCGCCGTAGGTCATGCAGAAGCAGCTGTCGTCCCAGAAGGCGTTGACGTAGCTGCTGCTGTAGTGGACGCGGCTGTAGGCGGCGACGCCGTCGTTGCGGATGCCGCTGCGGCCGAAGGTGTTCTTGTAGAAGTCCCAGGTCTCCTGCGCGCCGTAGTGCGCGTCGGCGCCCGCGGTGGCGGCGTTGGAGTTGGTGCCGTCGCCCCAGGTGTCATTGCTCTGCGAGAACAGCGTCCCGGTGCCCGAGGTGCCGTGGTTCAGGTTGTAGGTCTTGTGACCGCCGCGCGTCCCGTCGTTCAGCGTGTACGTCGAGCCCGACTGCGTCGTGGTCAGCGTCACCTGCCCGCTGTAATGGGTGTCGCCCACACCGGTCTCGATCGCCTGGTACCGGTGCAGCTCCTTGCCGGTGGCGGCGTCGGTGATGACGTGCAGCCGACTGGGCGTGCCGTCGTCCTGGAAGCCGCTGATCACCGTCTCCCAGGCGAGCTTCGGGGTGCCGGTGCCGGCCCAGATCACCTTGCGGGCACTGTCGGTGGTGGGCTTCTTGGCGAGGGACTTGGCGGTCTTCAGGGCCTTGCTCTCGGCGGCCGACTTGCTGAAGGTCGCGGTGGTGGAGGCGACCTTGATCTTGTGCTTGTTGTTGTAGGTGGTGCTCACGGTGCCCGCGGCCAGGGAGGCGGGCGGAGTGTGCACGATGAGGTCGCCGCCGAGGACGGGCAGGCCGGCGTAGGTGCGCTCGTAGCGGGTGTGCAGGGTGCCGTCGTTGTCCTTGACGACGTCCTTGACGACCAGCTTCTCCTTGGCGCCGAGCCCCAGGGTGCGGGCGGTCGCGGCGGTCCGCTGCTGGGCGCTCTGGATCAGTGCCTGGTGCTGGGCCGGGCTGAGCCTGGCCTCCAGGCCGCCGGTGCGCAGCGGGCTGGGGTGGGGAGCGGCAGGCTTGGCGACGGCCGGAGTGGCCTGCATGCCGAGGGTGAGCAAGGCCGCGGTGGAGACCAGGGCGGCTCCGACCGTGGCACGCTTGTGGGGAAGGCGTCTGTGGGGTCTCACTCGTACTCCTCCTGCTGCGGCCGCCGGGTCGCGACCGGTGACAGACGGGCAGACGGGTCTGCTGCCCGGATGAGCTGAGCTGTGCGGGACCGTGATCCGTGAACACACCGGGGATGTGCGGTGCGTGGAGGAAGGATTCCAGCCTTGTCCCGCACATGTCAGTCACCCGGAGGTCATTCGAGGGTTTTCCCTATGCCGGTGAGCATGCCGGGGAGCGCGGGTGCGTGCGCCTACCGGCCCCGGACGCCTTTCTCCGGCCCCAGCCGCAACCCAACCGTGGGGTAGCAGCACGGCTCCGCCGTCCATGCTCACGGTGAACCGACCGGGGACGCGCGGTCCGGGGTTCGCCGCAGGTCTCACAGACGTACGGTCATCGCGACGCTCACCTCGTCACCCGGTGCGAGTCCCTCCCGCCGGCGCACAGCGCTCTTGAGCGGCAGCAGATACCCGCCGTCCTTGGGGAAGAGGGACGTGGTGAACTCCGTGCCGCACGGTGCCGGACCCCGCCACTCCACGACCCGTCCGGCGAAGGCGAGTTCCACCATCTGCCCCCCTCTGCAGCGGAGGTGCCCAGCGTACCGGCGCACCTCCGGAGGCCCGGCTGTGCGGGGCTGGTGGTGAATGACCTGGCACCATCCCCCGGTCGAGGACGAGATCGTCATCCCGTCGAAGTGATCACACGGTTGTCACACCCGCCTGCCAGAATCGGAGAAGGAACCGACGTACGACCGCTGGAGGAGCCCGTGCCGCCCACCGCCCGCCCGCTGCGCAAGCTGGGCTTCCTCACCATCGGCCTGTTCGACCCGGCGGATCCGGCCCGGGGACACGAGTCCACGCTGGAGATCATCGAGCTGGGCGAGCGGCTCGGCTTCGACAGCGCCTGGCTGCGCCACCGCCATCTGCAGTACGGCATCTCCTCCCCGGTCGCCGTCCTCGCCGCCGCCTCCCAGCGCACCCGCCGTATCGAGCTGGGCACCGCCGTGACGCCGCTCGGCTGGGAGAACCCGCTGCGTCTCGCCGAGGACCTGGCGACGGTGGACGTCCTGTCCGGGGGCCGGCTGAACCCGGGCGTCAGCGTGGGCCCGCCGATGCACTTCGAGCAGGTCAAGGACGCCCTGTACCCGGACACGGCCGACGCCGAGGACTTTGGCTACGAGCGGGTGCGTCGGCTGCTGGACCTGGTGCGGGGCAAGCCCGCGAGCGACTTCAGCGGGGTCGAGGGGTTCGAGGTGTTCAGCGATGTGGTCCAGCCGCACTCCCCCGGGCTCGGCCGGCGCATGTGGTACGGCGGCGGCAGCCTCCGCTCGGCACGCTGGGCGGGCGAGCACGGCATGAACTTCCTGACCAGCAGCGTGGTCAAGGCGGAACAGCCGGACGGACCATGGGGACTTCGCCGAGATCCAGCTCTCCCTCGTCCGCGAGTTCCGCGCCCATCACCCCGACGGCGAGGCGGCCCGGGTCTCGCACGGCCTGGTCGTGATACCCACCGACTCGGCGAGCCCCAAGCAGCGCGCCAAGTACGAGGCGTACGCGGCGAAACGCCTGCCGCGTACGGCCTCCCCGCAGGGGCCGGGCCGGCTGCTGTTCGCCCCGGACCTGGTCGGCACCTCGGAGGAGATCGCCCAACGGCTGCGCGCACACGCCGCGTTCCGGGAGGTGGACGAGGTGGCGTTCGCGCTGCCGTTCACCTTCGAGCACGAGGACTACGTACAGATCCTGACGGACATGGCGACGAAGCTGGGCCCGGCACTGGGGTGGAAGCCGGCGAGCTGAGCGCCGATCCTCAGCACCGTCGCCATCCCAGCGCCGGCCCAGGGGGCGTCAGGCAGCGATGGCCAGGCGCAAGGGGATCAAGGCAGAAGCAGTACCCCCGTATCGGTACATCGTGGATCACGACAACGAAATGCTCGTCGCGCTGTCGTTGCACGCGGCGCGGCACACGTTGGTGGGACGGCCGGGTCAAGACCGTCCCACCCATGCCAAACTCCCACCGCAGTCCGGGCGCGCGACCTTCCCCCTACGGCGGCACGTCATGCACCCCCCGAACCCCCAGCAGTTGGGGCACCACACCTCCCGGTGACCCACACACAGACCGCACAGGTTCGAGAGGCCGTGCAGGATTTCGAGCAGGGAGGATGGGCCCGGATCGAACCCTCGGCGTCCAGCGCGGGGCTTCGGGGCGGTCCGCTCGGGCTGCGCGGCGGTCACTCGTGCTCTCCAAGGCGCACGAGCAGCTCATCTCCGGCAGGGAACCGGGCCGTTCCGCCCTCCGCCCAGGTGACCACCACGGCCAACCCGCCCATCGGCCCCCGTGCGGTCGTGGCCTCCTTCACGGTGCGCCACTGACCCTCGTAGCCGATCACGTCACCGATGGCGACGAGGGCGGCGCGTTTGGTGGGGGCGTTCACTCGCTCTCGACGGGCTGGATGCGGGCCAAAGGTGCCTGCCATTCGATGCCACCCCCCATCGGGCGCACGCAGGCGGTCCGGCTGAGCACGCGGCCCTCCTTGTCGACCGAGACCATCACGGCCAGCAGCTCACCCCGGCGGCCGGTCTGTGGGTCCTCGACCTCGGTGCCTCTCGGGTAAGGCAGTTCACGTTCGGGTGCGAATTCCAGCGTCGCCATGGCCCCTCGTCCCACCTGCGGATACCTGTCTCACCCAAGAGAACTGCCGCTGTGCGAAACGAACTTGCACAGAGCTTGCACAGCGCGCGAGCACGTGAGTGCTGACGGTGAGACGATGGACGTAACGGAAGTCGAGCGGGGAAGACGTCAAAGTATGAGCGCGACCAAGATTCCCGGACCCGGTACGAACGTGGCTGTCCGCCGTAAGGAACGCGGTCTCAGCCAGATGGCGCTCGCCCGACGGGCGGGCATGTCGGTCTCACTGCTCAGCAAGATCGAGGTCGGCGACCGCGCACTCACGCAGGGAATGGCCGCTGCTCTCGCCCAGGCCATGGGGCTGACGCTTGATGAACTGCTGGGCATGGCGCCCGTCACCAAAACCGACGAGGTCAGCCTCACCGCGCTGAACTACGCCATCCGGCGCTTCGACATCCCGGACGCGCCCCCGCCTCATCCAGAGGACCTGCCGCGCGAACTGGCGGAGCTGAACGAGCACCGCTACAAGACCAAGCTGGGCGCGGTCCTCCAGAAGCTGCTGGGCGCGCTCACACGGGCGACCAACTACGCCCACGCCACCCAGTCGCCAGATGCCTGGACCCGCGTGGCCGACCTGTACTCGGTGGTGTATTGGCTGGCTGCCCGGTACCGGTGGATGCAACTCGCCGAGCTGGCCGTGATGAAACAGCGGCTGGCCGCCGAGCGTGCCCACCCGATCGCCGCAACGGTGGCCGCTCGCGACGAGGCCGGGGCCTTCCTCAACTCTGGCGACTTCGCGGGAGGGCTGGCCATCGTCGACTGCGCGATCGTGGAGGCCGAGTCGACGCTTGAGGGGCGCGACCGGGCGTTCGGCCTGGGCATCCTGCACCTGCGCGGGTTGACGTTGGCCGGCCGGCTCAAGGACAAGGCGACCGCCGAGGAGCACATCCGGGCGGCGTGGCGCACCGCCGATGAGTACGGCGACGACGCCGACGAGCACGGCATCCACTTCGGGCCGGACCAGACGGCCACTCGCGTCATCTCGACATATTCGGACATGGACCAGCACCGCCGTGCGCTGGACACTGCCGACGACCTGATCCGAGAAGGCACCGCACTACCGGCGACCCGCATCGGCCCGTTGCACATGAACCTGGGCCGGTCGCACCTGGCCCTGGGTGACCGGGAATCCGCCCTCGAAGCCCTCGAAGAGGCGTGGGATGTCGCGCCCGAGATGGCCCGCGTCCACCCCACGAGCCAGGAGCTGATGCGCGTGCTGACCTCGCTGCACCGCCGCAGCAACCCCCGCCTGACCCGTCTCGCCAAGCGCGCGGGCGTGCCCTTCTGAGGTCAGCGACGGGACCAGCGCCGGCGCTGCGGTTCGGGGGCCGGCATCGGCACTTCGCGCAACGCAGCCGTTAGGCGCTCGTCGACGGCCTTCGACTCCTCGACAGCCCGAGCCGCCGCGGGTGCCGCAGCATTGATGTTGCGCTGCCTCCTTGCCCTCTCCTGCTCCCCTCTGGCTTCGGCCAAGGCCGTCTTCAACCGCTGGATGGCGAGTAGCGACTTCAGGAACGCCTCGTTCGAGTCGCGGTGCGCCGTAACCAGGTTGGGCGTGGTGTAAAGCATCAGCTTGGCGACGACCGGCCGGAACATCGTGCTGACGGGTACGGCCGGACGTCCGTCCGGCCCACGAGAGGTCGCCGGAGCCCCGCGGGAGACCGCGACGGGGGTGCCGGCCAGACAAGGCGATGCCCGCCCCGAGGGCTGGGGCCGATGTCTCTGACGGGCGCTACGCTGAAGGGAGTTGGCACGCGCGTCAGTTGGTGCGGATCAGGGGAGAGCGGGGATGGCGACGACGACCGACGATGGCGACAAAGGCCCCGAGAGGCCGCTTGATCGGGACGCTCTCGCGCGCGCGATGCAAACGGCGCGGATCGTCGCTGAGACCGTCGCGAATCAACCTGCGACGTGGGAGGCACTGAGGCGGCTCAGCGAGCGACGCCACGCCGGATCTGATCAGCCCATGGTGCAGTCCGGAGTTGACCAGCACGTGGTGCAGTCTGCGGGCGAGGTCCACAACGTCTTCATCGGGTCAGCACCCGAAACCGCGCGCGTTTATCAGGCAGGAAGAAATCAGAGCCTCGCCGAGCAGCGACAGAAGTTCCACTTCGACTTCTTGAAGCACGCTCTGAAGCAATCCGAGTGGACGTTCCGGTTGAGCGTGTACTTCATGACCGGCGGCGCGGCGGTCATCCTCGCGGGGGCCGTCCTGGCGCTGTTCCATGCGGGGAGCCCCAACCACGGTTACGTGCCGCTTGTGACAACCCTGACGGGTGTGTTGATCACTACTGGTGGCGGTGCGCTGGCCCTGCACTCGAAGCGCACCATGGCCAACCTGACGAAGGCCGCCGAGGACAACGAGGCCAAGATCGATCTCGACCATCAGCTCGAAGTTGCGACGACCTTCATCGACCGCGTAGAGGACAAGGACACCAAGGACCGTCTGAACTCGGCAGCCGCGCTCAGGGCCCTGGGGATGCAGGCGAACCCTGAGACGATGGTGAACCGCCTGCTTCCCGGCGACCGGCCCAAGGAGATCGATCCCGGCGACGGCGACTGAGCCCCGGACGCAAGCCGGCCATCAGCTGCCGTGGCTGCGCTCGACGCCTCTCGTGACAGCCGCGGAGGCCGCCCGCAGCATCGTCACGCCCCGTCACCTTGCGGTGCACGCAACGGGCTCGTGGATCCGAGGTCACGGTGGTCGTCACCAAGATCGACCGAGAGCGACGCAGTCCGTCCCTCTCCCGACGACACGGCTTGTCCGACCGCCGGTGACCCCTCCGTGTCCCGAGTCGGTTCCCCTGCACGAGCGTTACTGAGGGTCTGCCCAGCGAAGGGGAGGCACGCGCCCCAGCCCGGTGACCCTATGCGGCCACAGCGCTGGAAATGGGCGCCCCGGGGCCGCTCACCAGCACCCTGCCCGACGGCCGCCCCGGGCCCGATTCACCAGCGGCCCGGCTCCGTGCCCACCACCGCCTCCGACCGCCTCCCGTCCACCCCCACCGGTACGTCTCCCGCGAGCATCACCCGGTGCATGATCCGGGGAAAGTCCAGGTGGGCGTTGTCGCTGGGGGCGAGATGGATGGTGGCCCGGTTGTCCCAGAAGGCGACGCTGCCCGGCTCCCAGCGGAAGCGGACGGTGTACTCGGGGCGCACGGCCTGCTCCAGCAGCATCTCCAGCAGTGCCGCGCTCTCCGGGCGGGAGACGCCGGTGATCTGTTCCAGGTAGTAGCCGTTGACGAAGAGCACCCGCTCCCCCGTCTCCGGATGCACCCGGACCAGCGGATGCACCGAGGCCACCTGATGGTCGAGCAGATGCCGCAGGTACGCGTCGTCGCCGGGCCGGGGCTGGTAACCCACGCCGAGCCGGTGCTCGGCGCGCAGCCCGTCCACGAAGTCGCGGACCGGCGCGGACAGGCCGGCATAGGCGGCGGCCAGGTTGGCCCAGGTGGTGTCGCCGCCGTAGGGCGGGACGGTCTCGGCACGCAGGATGGTCGCGGCGGGCGGGTCGACCCGGGCGCCGTGGTCGCAGTGCCAGCCGCGCAGCAGGGTGTGCCGGCGGCGGCGCAGCCACTCCTCGTGCTCCATGCCGAACCGGCCGCCCAGCTCCAGCCGGTCCGCGGTGGTCTCCACCTCGGGGTGGTCGGCCGGCGAGGCGCTGCCCCGCCGACGCAGCACGACGGGTTCGCCGAACCGGCGGGCGAAGGCGACATGCCCGGCGTGGTCCAGGTCCTGCCCGCGGAAGAAGACGACCTTCCAGCGCAGCACGGTCTGCCGGATCAGGGCCACCATGGCGTCGTCCAGCGGCCCGGCGAGGTCGACACCGGTGATCTCGGCCCCGATGTGCCCGGCGACCGGACTCACCTCCACGCCTGGAACCTTCACCTCCACCCCCTCGGCCCGCTTCGTCTGATCCGCGGTGGCCCTGTGCCTCGTCATGCGCGCTCCCGTGCTCGTCCGAACCGGCTCCACCGAAGATCGTGGCACTACGGGCCCTCACCCGGCGAACTCCCGGAAGCCGGGCAGCCGTTCCACGGAGGCGATGTCGTCCTGCCCGCCGACCACGGCGAGCCGGCGGTGCCCGGCCTCCAGCAGCCGCGCGGCCGTATGTCTACGCGGCCATGTCACTGCGCCGGGTCCGGGTCCCCGAGGGCCTGCACCGCACTCACTCCGTGCTCGCCAACTGCCTGCCCGAGGACGACTCGCTGCCTGCCGTCATCCCGGCCGAGCGGGCCGGCGGGCAGGTGGTCGCCGGCCCAGGCGGTCTCCATCGCGCCGCGCAGCAGTCGCCCGGCGAACGGGGAGGCGGCGATCTCGTCGGTGACCAGCCCGATCACGGCCGTACGGCGGCGGCGCAGGCCGCGGGCGACCGGGTCGGGGCGGTAGCCGAGCCGGGCGGCGGCCTGCCGGATGCGCTCCTGGGTGGCGGGCGAGAGGTTGCCCTCGGCGCAGCCGTTGAAGACGAAGGACACGGCGGTGTGCGAGACGCCGGCGAGCCGGGCGACATCCCGTGAGGTGGGCCGTCCGCCGCCGCCCGTCCCGTTGTTGTCCGCGCCGCCGCCCATGCCGTCCGCTGCCCTCTCCCCACCCGTCCGGTTGATCACCACTCACCCTATCCGTGAGGCTGGAGGTACGACACTGTCGAGGGAAGGTCCCATCGTGAACGGCATTCCGATGCACACGCTCAACGACGGTACGACGATCCCCGCCATCGGCCTCGGCACCTGGCCACTGGACGACACGGCCGCCGAGCGGGCCGTACGCTCCGCGCTCGACCTGGGCTACCGGCTGGTGGACACCGCGACGAACTATCGCAACGAGACCGGTGTCGGGCGGGCCGTGGCGGGCAGCGGCGTGCCCCGCGAGGAGGTGGTGGTCACCACCAAGCTGCCCGGCCGGCACCACGGCTACGAGAAGACCCTCGCCTCCTTCGAGGAGTCCCGGCGGCGGCTCGGTCTGGAGTACGTGGACCTGTATCTGATCCACTGGCCGAATCCCCGGGTCGGCAGGTACGCCGACTCCTGGAAGGCGATGATCAGGCTGCGCGAAGAAGGGCTGGTCCGTTCGATCGGCGTCTCGAACTTCACGCCGGAGCACATCACGCGGCTGGAGAAGGAGACCGGGGTGCTGCCGTCGGTGAACCAGATCGAGCTGCACCCGCTGTTCCCGCAGGAGGAGCTGCGCGCCTTCCACGCGGACAAGGGCATCGTCACCGAGAGCTGGAGCCCGCTGGGCCGGGGCAGCGATCTGCTGGACGATCCCGCGGTGGCGGAGGTCGCCGAGGCGCACGGAGTGACGCCCGCGCAGGTGCTGCTGCGCTGGCACCTCCAGGTCGGCGCGCTGCCCATCCCGAAGTCGGCCGATCCGGGCCGGCAGCGCGCCAACCTGGACGTCTTCGGCTTCGAGCTGGACTCCGGCCAGCTGGCGGCGATCGCCCGGCACGCCCCGCGCCGGCTCGGCGGGGATCCCGAGCGGCACGAGGAGTTCTGAGGTGGCCGGTGACCCTACTGTTCGTCGACGGATTCGTGCGTGCTCCGGCGCCCGGCGCCCTCGCTCGGGGGCGCGGCGAGGCTGCCGAGGATGTCCAGCAGTTCGGCGCTGCGGCTGCCGGGCTCGGCGTGGAAGACGACCAGGGTGAGTCCGTCGGTGCCGTCCACGGACAGCTTGTCCGACTGCAGGTCGAGGTCGCCGACCTGCGGATGGGTCAGATGGCTCACGCGGCCGCGGCGGGGCCGTACCTCGTGCCGGGCCCACAGGGTGCGGAAGCGTTCGCTGCGCAGGGACAGCTCGCCGACCAGGTCGCGAAGCCGCGGGTCGTCGGCGTCCGCCCCCGCCTCGGAGCGCAGTACGGCCACGCCCTCCTCGGTGAGGTCCTCCCAGTCCCGGCGCAGCTCGCGCTCGGCCGGGTCGAGGAAGACGGCTCGCAGGAGGTTGACGCCGGGCCGGTAGTTGGGGGTGAGCGCGGTGGCGAGGGGGTTGGCGGCGAGGCAGTCGGTGTAGCGGTTCTGGACGTAGGCGGGGTTGCGCGGCCAGCCGTCGATGAGCTGGAGCAGGCTCGCCGGGACCTGCTGGGTGCGGCGCCCGGAGCGTACGCCTGGGCCGGGCCGGTCCTGGGCGAGGCCGACGAGGTGGGCGGTGGCGTCGGCGTCGAGCCGCAGCACGCCGGCGATGGCCTGGAGGACCTGCACGGACGGGTTGCGGTCGCGGCCCTGCTCCAGCCGCAGGTAGTAGTCGGAGCTGATGCCGGACAGCATCGCGACCTCCTCGCGGCGCAGCCCCGGAACCCGGCGCAGGCCGCCGCCGGGCAGCCCCACCTGCTCGGGCCGCACCAGCGCCCGGCGGGCGCGCAGGAACTCGCCGAGCGCGTTCGATCGGTCCATGGCCCCCACCGTACGGCGGACCGGCCGGCGGTGACTGGCCCTGTCACTCCCAGGATCGACGGGGTACTGCAACGGCGGGCCCGAGGGGCGCAGGGTGGAGAGCGAGGCCGCCGGGAGGTCCGGTGGCCCGGACGTCCTGAGCATCATCCGGAGAGGTACGACATGACTGCACAGCTCGGCGGCACCCTCACCCCGGCCGACGGCCTGACCCTGACCCGCGTCGGTTACGGCGCCATGCAGCTGGCCGGGCCGCACGTCTTCGGTCCGCCGAAGGACCGTGACCGCGCGGTGGCGGTGCTCCGTGCGGCGGTGGAGGCGGGCATCACGCACATCGACACCGCCGACTTCTACGGGCCCGTGGTCGTCAACGAGCTCATCCGGGAGGCGCTGCACCCCTACCCCGAGGAGCTGCACATCGTCACCAAGGTCGGTGCCCGCCGGGGAGCCGACGGCAGCTGGATCCTGTCCCGGCACCCGGAGGACCTGAAGGCGCAGGTCTACGACAACCTGCGGAGCCTCGGCGTGGAGTCGCTGGACGTCGTCAATCTGCGGGTCGGTGACGTGGACGCGCCGAACGAGGACTCCCTGGCCGAGCAGTTCGGCGCGCTGGCCGAGCTGCGGGAGCGGGGGCTGGTGCGGCACCTGGGGCTGAGCACGGTGACCGCGGCGCAGCTGGACGAAGCACTGGCGATCGCGCCCGTGGTGACCGTGCAGAACCTGTACAACCTGGCCAACCGGCAGGACGACGCCCTGGTGGAGCGCACGGCGGCCGGGAACATCGCCTTCGTGCCGTACTTCCCGCTCGGCGGTTTCAGCCCGCTGCAGTCCGAGACGCTGGTGAAGGTGGCCGCCCGGCTGGAGGCCTCGCCGCAGCAGGTGGCGCTGGCCTGGCTGCTGCGCCGGTCGCCGAACATCGCGCTCATCCCCGGGACCTCCTCCCCCGAGCACCTGCGGGCGAACATCGCCGCCGCGTCCCTGGTGCTGCCGGACGACGCGGTCGCCGAGCTCGACGGCATCGGGGGCTGAAGGGCTCGGTCCGGGGTACTCGGCGGCCGTGAGGGGACGCACGGAAGGAGTCGCAGGTGGCAGCGGAGGACCGGCTGCGGACGTACCGCGGCAAGCGCGACTTCGAGCGGACCCGCGAGCCGTCGGGGCAGGAGCCCCGGGCCGGGGGTGACGAACCGCATTTCGTGGTGCAGATCCATGACGCGAGCCGGATGCACTTCGACTTCCGGCTCCAGGTCGACGACGTCCTGAAGTCGTGGTCGATCCCGAAGGGCCCGTCCACGGATCCCGGGGACAAGCGGATGGCCGTGCCCACCGAGGACCATCCGCTGGAGTACGAGGAGTTCGAGGGAGTGATCCCGAAGGGCGAGTACGGCGGCGGGACCGTGATCGTCTGGGACAACGGCACGTACGAGCCGCTCAGCCACGACCGCAAGGGGCGCCCGGTGGACTTCGCGGAGTCGCTGGAGCGCGGGCACGCCACCTTCCGGCTGCACGGCAGCAAACTGCGCGGCGAGTACGCCCTGACGCGCTTCCGGGGTGACCAGGGGGAACAGGAGGCCTGGCTGCTGGTGCGCAAGGGGCCGGCGCGGTCGGCCGGGCACGGCACCCCGGATCCCCGGCGGGCCCGCTCGGTACGCACCGGACGCACCCTCGCGCAGGTCGCGGCCGACGGCGAGGAGTGAGGGGCGGTGCCGGGGCTGCTGGACGCGCTGCCGGCCGACCGGCGGGAGTTGCTGCGCCCGGCCGGGCCGGGTGCTGAACTCGCGGCGGCCCCGATGCTGGCCACGCTCAGCGACCGGCGGGACTTCGGCGAGGGCTGGCTGTTCGAGCGGAAGCTGGACGGCGTCCGGCTGCTCGCGGTGCGCGAGGGCGACTCGCTGCGGCTGCTGTCGCGCACGGGCCAGCGGCTGAACGACACCTATCCGGAGATCGTGGAGGCGCTCGCGGCGCAGGAGTGCACCGACTTCACGGTGGACGGCGAGGTCGTCGCGTTCAGCGGCGGCCGTACCGACTTCGCGCGGCTGCAGCGGCGGTTGGGGCTGACCCGGCGCCGGGAGATCGAGGCGTCCGGGGTTGCGGTGACGTACTACCTCTTCGACCTGCTGCGCCTGGAGGGCGCCGACACCCGTCAACTCCCCCTGCGGGTCCGCAAGTCGCTGCTGCGCCGGGCGCTGTCCTTTCGCGCCCCGCTGCGGCTGACCCCGCATCGCAACGCGGGTGGCGCCGAGTTGCTGGCCGAGGCCTGCGGCCGGGGCTGGGAGGGACTGATCGCCAAGCGGGCCGACGGGCCGTACCGGACGCGCCGGTCCCCGGACTGGCTGAAGCTCAAGTGCGCCCAGGGGCAGGAGTTCGTGATCGGCGGCTTCACCGAACCGGCGGGCAGCCGCGTCGGGTTGGGGGCGCTGCTGCTCGGCTTCTACGAAGGTGACCGGCTGCGGTACGCCGGGAAGGTCGGCACCGGTTTCGACCGGCGCACCCTGCTGGATCTGCGCGAGCGGCTGGACGGGCTGCGCCGGGACGCCTCGCCCTTCACCGGTGCCGTGCGCGAGGCCCGCGCCCGCTGGGTGAAACCGGAGCTGGTCGCGCAGATCGCCTTCACCGAGTGGACCCGGGACGGGATGCTGCGGCATCCCCGCTACCTGGGACTGCGCGAGGACAAACGGCCACGGGACGTGGTCCGGGAGCGCACGGGGACCTGACACCCCCGATCACCTACGCATACGGATCATCGGGTTCCGGCCCCAACTCGCCTGCGGTGCCCTTATGTTCGCGGCGACACCCCGCTCGTCTCCCGAAAGGGTCCCGTATGCGTACCGCCCTCCGTGCCGCCGTCACCGGCGCGCTGACCGTCGCCACCGTTCTGACCTGCGGCACCGCGCAGGCGACCCCGCCGGGGCCGGGGGTGACGGCCCGGATCATCAGCCAGACCACCATCGGCGATACCGACTACACCCTGCGGGAGATCACCGTCCCGCCCGGCCAGAGCACCGGCTGGCACTACCACGACGGCCCGCTGTACGGCGTGGTGAAGCAGGGCACCCTCAGCCACTTCGACTCCACGTGTGCCGCGGACGGCGTGTACCGCAGGGGGGCGACGATCCAGGAGCCGGCCGGAGCGGACCATGTCCACATCGGGCGGAACCTCGGGGACACCCCGCTCGTGCTCGACGTCCTGTACGTGCTGCCGCACGGCGCCCCGTTCTCGGAGGACGCGCCGAACCCGGGCTGCCCGTTCCAGTGATCGGTGCCGAGCGGACGGTCCGGGGCAGGGCAGCGCCTGCTCGGCCAGGGTGCTGCCGGACGGGCAGGCGGTGCGGGCCACGTCGATGCGGTGGCCGTCGCGGTGGCGCCATGCTTCATATGTCAAGCGCGGGAATTCCCGTCCGCCCCGCGGTGCGGGGGCGTTCAGCTCCGGTGGGCGCGCAGGACGGCGAGAGCCCGGTCGGCGTGGGTGTTCATGCGCAGTTCGCTGCGGACGACCTCCAGCACCGTGCGGTCCTCGGCGATCACGAAAGTGACCCGCTTGGTGGGGGCGAGGGAGAAGCCGCGCTTGACGCCGAACCGCTCGCGGACCGTGCCGTCGGCGTCCGACAGCAGCGGCATGCCGAGGCCGTGCCGGCCGGCGAACTCCTGCTGCTTGTCGACGCTGTCGCCGCTGATGCCGACGGGCCGGGCGCCGACGGCGGCGAACTCGGCGGCGAGGTCGCGGAAGTGGCAGGCCTCGGCGGTGCAGCCGGGGGTGAGGGCGGCCGGATAGAAGAAGAGGACCACCGGCCCGTCGGCCAGCAGCTCGGTGAGCCGGCGGGTGGTGCCGGTCTCGTCGGGCAGGGCGAAGTCCTCGGCCTTGTCCCCGACCTCGATGCGTTCCGTCATGAGCGTCCTTCCTCGTTCCGGGCGACTCCCTGGGCCCACAGCACCAGCGGCACCTGCAGCGGCAGCCGCGCGAGGGCGGCCGCCCGCAGCGGCGCGGGCCGGTGCCGCCAGTCCACGGCCATCTGCACGTTCGCCGGGAACACGCCGACGAAGAAGGCCGCGGCCGCCTTCGCGGCGGCCGCGCGTGTCCGGGGTGCGGCGATCCCGGCCGCCAGGGCCAGTTCCACGACGCCGCTGCCGTACGTCCACGCCCTGGGCGAGCCCGGCAGGGCGCGCGGTACGAGCGCGTCGAAGGGGCGCGGTGCGGCGAAGTGAGCGACCCCCGCCGCGGCGAGCAGGCCGGCGAGCAGCAGGGGTGAGCGTTCGGAGCGGGGCAAGGTTCCTCCTCTGGGGCCTGCCGCCGGATATTACTGGACGGTAGGCGCGGAGGTGGCCAGTTGCCGCAGGACGTCTGCCCTCACACCGTGGCGACGGCGTCGTCCGCGTCCCGGCCGGAGTCCTCCTCGGTCGTGTGCGCGAGGAAGTCGTCGACCATGCGGTGGAACAGGGTCGCCATCTGCCGCAGATCCTCCGGCCGCCAGTCGGCGAGCGCGAGCTGCATGCCCCGGGCCCCGGCCTCGCGGACCCGGTCGACGGCGTCCCGGCCCGCCTCGGTCAGCTGGATGCGCTGGGCGCGCCGGTCGACGGGGTCCGGGACACGCGTGACATATCCGGTCTTCTGCAGTTGCTGCACGGTGCGTGTGACATGGGAGGCCTCCACGCCCAGGCGCTGTGCCAGCTCGCCCGGGCGCAGCGGTTCGGAGTCGGCGATCTGCCGGAGGAGGGCCACGGCGGCCCGGTCCAGCGGCACCCCGGCCAGCGCCATCAGCCGCTCGTGCTGCCGGGCCCGGGTGCCGAGGTAGGTGATGCGCGTCAGGGCGCGCTCCATCTCGGTGACCTCCGGGGACGCGACAGGCAGGTCGGGCAGCGATTCCGTGGGCATGTCGGCAAGTTTCGCAGCTCGTTGCGTAAGTCAAGTAAGTTCCGTTCCCGGCTCTCGGGCCCCCACGATGGCCGGCCGACCGCGGACATGGCCGCGTGTCGTACGGACCGCCCCCGGGCGGAGGCGTGCTGGAATCGGCGAGTCCACCCGCCTCGGAACACCGGAGGAACGCCATGGCCTTCGCCGTCGTCGCCCAGTACCAGTGCGCCCCCGCAGACGCCGACACCGTGCGCGACGCGCTGCGCAAGATGCGCGAACTGGTCCCCTCGGAACCCGCGAACCTCGCCTACGAGGCGCACGAGGTCGTCGACCGGCCGGGGGCGTTCGTGCTGTACGAGCGCTACACGGACCGCGCCGGCTTCGAGGCGCACAAGGAGACGGACCACTTCGCGGAGCTGATCCGGGGCACGGTGTTCCCGCTGCTGAAGGAGCGGAGCATCACGTTCGCCGAGACCCTCTGACCGCCGCCGATGCCTCGGGCGTCTCTCGGGAAGCGTCACCCGGACGTACATGGAGACGCTGGGACGCCTCCCTGCGCCGGACCAGGCGGACCCACCCCTGCCGTGGGGGTTCGTCCCGCGGGACGTCCCGGCCGTCCCGGGGGACGCCGGAACGGCATTCCGGCGGCTTGTCACGGAAACCCTGGCTGTCGTGATCACTGCTCGTGGTCACGAGAACGACAGCCGGAGGCTTCCATGATCCGACGGACTCTCAAGAGCGGAGTGCTGGCCGCGGTGGCGGTGCTCGCGTTCCTGCCCACGGCGGCCGGTGCCACCACGGCGGACGCCGCCGCACCGCGCCCGGTTCCCAGCGCCACCGCGCACCACACCGGCCACCACGCCCGGCACCGCGCCCACCACGCCGGCCGGCGCGTCCACCACCGCAGGTACGTCACCCACCGCCGGCACCACCGCGTCCACCTCCGCACACACCACAGCCGCCGAGTGCACCGGATCCATCGCCTCACCGCCCGGCGGGCGGTGTACCGATTCATGCCGCAGACCGCGGCCTACCGTCTCGTCATGCACGCGGCGCCGTACCGGCTCGCCGCGCACCGGATGCAGTACCGACTCGCCGTACAGTGGGTGACGCACCGTCACGTCCAGCCCCTCACCGGCCGCGTCGCCACCCGCCACGCCCCGCTCAACGTCCGCTCCGGTCCCGGCACCGGCTACCGGGTGATCGGCCACCGGCGAACGGGCCGGATCCTGACCCTCACCTGCAGGACGCGCGGCTCCTCGGTGTACGCGAACCGCACCTGGTACCGGCTGCCGCACCACGCGGGCTACGTCTCCGCCCGCTACGTCCGTGCGGCCCGCACCCTCCCCTGGTGCTGACGGCCGTTCATCACAGCACCACCCAGCCGCCGAAGGCCCGTTCGACGACCCCCGAACGGGCCTTCGGTACGCCCACACCTCACCTTGCTCATACCTCACCGCGTGTTCCAGTCGCCGTCCTCCCGGGAAGCCATTCCGACAACAGGGGCGAAACCGCCCATAGTGGAACGGGAGTCGAGGACGCACGATGCGGCACCCCCAAGCACCGACCCCGCCGGACGAGTCACTGGTCGTGGGACTGCGCGAGCTGAAGGACCGTACGGGGCTGAGCCTGGCGGCACTGGCCGCGCGCACCCCGTACAGCAAGTCCGCGTGGCACCGCTATCTGTCCGGCGGCACGCCGCCGCCGAGGCCGGCCGTGGTGGCGCTCTGCCGGCTCGCCGACGCCGATCCCGAGGCCGTACTGGCGCTGTGGGACGCGGCCGGAACGCCCGCACCCGAGGCCGCGCCCGAGGAGCCCGTTCCTGCACGGCGGCCCGGCCGGCTTCCGCGGCGGCTTCCGCGGCGGCTCCCGTCGCGGCTTCCGCTGTCCGTGCTCGCGCTGTTCGGCACGGCTGCGGCGGTGGCCGCCGTAGCCGTCGCCCTGTCCACGCGGCCGGGGACCGCACCCGCCGCGCAGACCCTGCCAGGGGTGCCGCGCTGTCACGGCCGCTCCTGCCAGGGCGAGTTGCCCGACGCCTCGGTGTGTGCCCGGGACGCACGGACCACGAGCACGGTCACCGGTCCCGCCTACACCGTCCGGCTGCGCTGGTCACCGGCCTGCGGGACCGCCTGGTCCGAGGTGTGGCTGCGGTCGCCCAAGGCCCGCGAGGTGTCGGTGCGCGCGGGCCATGACGTGATGTCGGCCGGTTATCCGGCGGACGACTCCGCCGGGGACAGCAGCCCGATGCTCTCGGTGTCCTCACCGCGAGGCGTGGAGGCGTGTGCCGAGGTGGCCGGGGAGCTGGCCTGCACGGGCCTGGACGTGGAGCCCGACGCGCAGGGCTGACCCCGTGCAACGCGTACGGCGCCGTACTTCCTGGACGAGGTGCGGCGCCGTGCGCGGGGGCGGGTCAGCCGGCGGTGACGAGCTGCTGCCCGGTGCGATTGTCCGGGGTGGAGCGGATGGACACGGTCGCGTGGATCATCGTCTGGGCGCCGTTGAGGAACCCGCCGGTGAGCGGTACAGCTCGCTGAGCAGTTCCAGGACTGCCTGGAGTGCCGGGTGCGGGTCGTCGCGCCACCAGGCGAGCCGTACGGCGACGGGTTCGGCGTCCCGGACCGGCCGGTAGACGACGCCTGGTCGCGGGTACTGGTTCGCGGTCGACTCCGCAGTGACACCGATGCCGCGTCCGGCGGCGATGACGGTGAGCCAGTCGTCGACGTCGTGTGTCTCCTCGACGGCGGGGCGGGAGTCCGGAGGCCACAGTTCGGGAGTGGTGGTGCCGGTACGCCGGTCCACCCAGAGGGTCCGGCCGGTCAGTTCGGCGAGCCGTACGGACCGGCGGCGGGCGAGCGGATCGTCGGCGGCCATCGCGCACAGGCGCCGCTCCAGACCGACGATGGCGGTGTCGAACCGCCGGTCCTCCAGCGGCCGGCGCACCACGGCGAGGTCGCAGGCGCCTTCCGCGAGACCGGCGGACGCCGTGTTGACCCGGACGAGATGCAGATCGGTCCCGGGGTGGGCGGCGGTCCAGCGCCGCTGGAAGGCGACGGTGTGACGTCCGACGGCCGACCATGCGTAGCCGATCCGCAACCTGGTGTGCCCCGAGGTGGCCTCCTGGACCAGGACGGCGACGTCCGCCAGCACCCGCCGGGCCTGCGCCACCACCCGCAGCCCGGTCGCCGTCGGGCTCACCTCACGCGAAGTGCGCCGCAACAGGCGTACGCCCAGGGTTTGTTCGAGCCCCGCCAGGGTGCGGGAGACGGCCGCCTGGGACACCCCGAGGGCGATCGCCGCGTCGGTGAAGGTGCCCTCGTCGACGATGGCGACGAGACAGCGCAGCTGCCGGAGTTCCACCTCATGCATGCGTTCAGCGTATAGATGTCAATCCGCATGCATTTTGCGCAAGCGCCGGACGGGCGGACGCTCCTGCCATGCGACGAGCTCTCGGACATCCCACGGCGACGGCGTCCGCCGCCATCCGGAACCCCGCGTCCCAGAACCCCGCGCCGGGGCGGCTGGCCGGCGTGGCGACGATGTTCGGCAGTGGCCTGTCCAACCAGACCGGTGCGGCGATCGGCGCACTGGCCTTCCCGGTGCTCGGTCCGCTCGGCGTGGTGGCCGTGCGCCAGTACGTCGCCGCGCTCGTCCTGCTGGCCGTCGGCCGGCCGCGTCTGCGCGACTTCACCCGGCGCCAGTGGTGGCCGGTGCTGCTGCTCGCCGGGGTCTTCGGCACCATGAACCTGACCCTGTACAGCGCGATCGACCGGATCGGCCTGGGGCTGGCGGTGACCCTGGAGTTCCTGGGCCCGCTCGGCATAGCGCTGGCCGCCTCGCGCCGCCGGCTGGACGCGGGGTGCGCGGCGCTTGCGGGGGCCGGAGTCGTGGTGCTGATGCGCCCTCAGCCGTCCACCGACTACCTGGGCATGGCTCTGGGACTGGTGGCCGCCTGCTGTTGGGCCTCGTACATCCTGCTCAACCGGATCGTCGGACGGCGCATCCCGGGCGCCCAGGGGTCGGCCGCGGCCGCGTGCACGTCGGCGCTCGCCTTCCTGCCGATCGGGATCGTCGTCGCCGTACGGCATCCACCGACGGGCGGGGCCCTGCTGTGCGCGGTGGCGGCGGGTGTGCTGTCGTCGGCCGTGCCGTATCTCGCCGACCTGCTCACCCTGCGCAAGGTGCCGGCCCAGACCTTCGGCCTGTTCATGAGCGTCAATCCGGTGCTGGCGGCGGTGGTCGGCTGGGTGGTGCTGGGGCAGAGTCTGGGTGTGCCGGAGTGGGCGGGGATCGGGGCGGTGGTGGCTGCGAACGCGGTGAGCATCGCGAGCACGCTCCGCTGAGGACGACCGTCCCAGCGGTCGAGGACGGCGGTCGACGGTCCGCCCGGCCTGTGGCGGCGGGCTCGCCGCCCTGCGGGCAAGACCCGGACCTTGCCCGGGTCGGTCGTACGGCGCAGGCTGGTGCTATGGGTGCTCAGGACGGCCCCACGCTCATCACTTCCGTGCAGCGGGCCTTCCGTCTGCTGGAGGCGGTGAGCGCGCACGAGAACGGCGCACCGGCGAAACAGCTGGCACGCGAGACGGGGCTGCCGCTGGCCACCGCTTATCACCTGCTGCGCACTCTCGTGCACGACGGATACGTGCGAAAGCTGGACGACGGCGGCTTCGTCCTGGGCGACAAGCTGAACTCCCTGCACACAGCGGGCCGCACGCAGACGCTGCTCAGCCGCGTGCGCCCGACGCTGGCCGCCCTGCGGGACGAGCTGTCCTGCGCCGCCTACCTCACGTTCTACGAGGACGGCGAGATCAGGGTGGCCGAGATCGTGGACAGCCCCCGCATGCCCCGGGTGGATCTCTGGGTGGGCTTCGAGGACGCCGGACACGCCACCGCGCTGGGCAAGTCCGTGCTGCGTGAGCTGGACGAGGACGCCCGTCGGGACTATCTGTCCAGGCACCACCTCGCCGAGCTCACCCCACGGACGATCACCAGTCTTCCGGAGCTGCTCCGCAGGATCGCGGCGCCCCCTTTGGCGCCGGCCGTCACCGACCTGGAGGAGTACGCACTCGGCACCGTGTGCGTCGCCGTGCCCGTCTACCGCGGGAACACGCTCGGTTCGCTCGGCGTCTCCCTGCCGGCGGAGCGGCGGGCCCGGCTCCAGGAGATCCGGGCACGACTGCTTCCGGTCGCGAGCCGGGTGACCAGGAGCCTCTCGCTCACTATCTGAAAATCCGCTCCTTGTGGCTGCCTCGCCCAGCCCGTTTGCTTGATGAAACGGACATTTCGGATGTCACCCAGAGAGACGAGGACTGCAGGCGAGCCATGAGCGAGACCGGACCCCACGGCGCCGACGACGCACCGATTCGGCTGTTCAGGAACCCCGCCGGACTGCCCGTATGGCCGGTGCTCCCCGTGCTGGTCGTCGCCGTCGTCGCGCTCGTCGTCGCCGCCGTGGGCGGGGGGCTGGTCTGGCTGCCGCTGCTGGCGGCCGGACCCGCTCTGGCAGCCGCCACCAATGAGCCGCGCGGCGTGCTGTGTGTCGGTCTCTTCGCCGCGGCGGCGGGCGCGGCGCTGGGCATCGGGCACGGGGTACCGGTCCACGAGCCGGCGGCGGTGCTCGCCGCCGTGCTCGCCGTCACCGCGGCGAGCAGCCTGGCCAGCGCGCTGCGTGGCCGTCGTGAACAGGTCCTCGCGGCCGTACGCTCGGTCGCCGAGGCCGCCCAGCACGCCCTGCTCCAGCCGGTCCCGGACACCGTCGGCCCGTTCCAGGTGGCCGTCCGCTACAGCGCCGCGGCGGCGGAGGCGCGGATCGGCGGGGACCTCTACGCCCTGGTGCCCACGCCCTACGGCATCAGGCTGATCGTCGGTGACGTGCGCGGCAAGGGCCTGCCCGCCGTGGGGACCGCCGCACTCGTGCTCGGGGTGTTCCGTGAGGCCGCGCACGACGAGCCCGACCTGCTCGCCGTCGTCGCGAGGATCGAGCGGAGCCTGGCGCGCAACCTCGGTCCCGACGACTTCGTCACCGCCGTGGTCGCCGGACACCCCCGGTCGGAACACCTGGAGATCGTCAACTGCGGACATGCGCCGCCGCTGCTGGTGTCCGCCTCCGGAGAGGTCGGGGCGGTGGAGCCCACGCATCCCGCTCCGCCCCTCGGGCTGCGCGCCCTCTCGGGAGACACCCCCCGGCTGCAGCGGCTGCCCTTCGCGGTGGGAGACCAGCTGCTGCTCTACACCGACGGGGTCACGGAGGCGCGGGATCACGCGCGTGCCTTCTATCCGCTGGCCGACGGGGTGGCCCGCCATGTGTGCGAGGAGCCGGCGCGCACCCTGACCGCGCTCCACGACGAGCTGCTGGCGCATGTGGGCGGCCGGCTGCACGACGACGCCGCCCTGCTCCTGCTCCGGAAGACGACCACGGACGAGTCGGCGTGCGTGCCGTCACGGTGCGAGGCCGCGCCCCAGGTCAATGCATCCAGGGCAGATCGAGTTCGGCCCACCGGCTGACTCCACCCAGGTGAGTGCGTATGCCGTGGCGGGTCGCCAGGGCGTGGACGATCGTCTCGCCCCTGCCGTGCTCGTCGGGGTCCGCGCCGGGGGGCCCACCCGCCGGAAGGGCAGGTCCCGCGTCGCTGACCTCGACGCGCAGGGTGCGGCCGCCGTCGCCCTCCACCCATGACAGCCGCAGCACGGCCGGAGGCCGGGCGTGCACGATCGCGTTGGTGACGAGCTCCGACACCACGAGCAGCGCGTCCTCGACGAGGCGCGGACACACGCTCCAGTCGGCGAGGACCGCCGCCGCACGACGGCGTACGGCCGAGACGGCGCCGGCGGCGGGCGGCACCGGACACACGTGGTCGTATGCCGTCTGAAGCAGCGTCTTGAGCTGTGCCGCCATGTTCTCTCCCGATGATGTACGACCGGTGCAGCGCCACCATTCCGGCGTGTTCCGGACTGCCAAGCACGCTATGGAGACAAATGGGGCCGGTCAATGAACGTCGGTCGGCATTACCGAACGCCCGCCCGCCTTCGCCCACGGGCACGGCGTCCGTGCGGGTAATAGGCTCACTTCATGGCCGGCCCAGTCCAGTCGATCGAACGGGCGGCGGCGATTCTGCGTCTACTCGCCGGCGGGCCCCGCCGACTCGGCCTCGGCGAGGTGGCGGCCTCGCTCGGGCTGGCGAAGGGCACCGCCCACGGCATTCTGCGCACGCTCCAGCACGTGGACTTCGTGGAACAGGACGCCGCGACCGGGAAGTACCAGCTCGGAGCCGCCCTGTTGCATCTCGGCACCAGCTATCTCGACGTCAACGAGCTGCGCTCGCGCTCGCTCAACTGGGCCGACGCCCTGGCCGCCCGCAGCGGGGAAGCGGTGCGGCTGGGCACGCCTCTGGAGGGCAGCGTCCTCGTCGTCCACCATGTGTTCCGACCGGACGACACCTTCCAGACCCTGGACGTGGGCTCGCTGCTGCCGCTGCACGCCTCCTCGCTCGGCAAGGTACTGCTGGCGTACGGGACCGCGAGCGTCGAGCCGGGACAGGAGCAGGGGCTGGAGGCGTACACCCGGCACACCCTGGTCGATCCCCAGCAGCTCGCCCGGGCGCTCGCGGAGGTCAGGGAACTCGGGTGGGCGGCCGAGACCCAGGAAATGACCATGGGCGAGGCCGGCCTCGCCGCACCGATCCGCGGGCACGGCGGCCTCGTCGTCGGCGCCATCGGGCTGTCCGGGCCGGTCGAGCGGATCTGCGACAGCCAGGGCCACCCCCGCCCGAGTCTGATCACGCTGATCCGTGAAGCCGCACGGGCGATCTCCAGAGACCTGGGAGCCGCCCGCTGGTAGAGCAGCAGCCGCCCTCGATCCGTCGGAAGGCAGACCCGATCATGGCCGAACGGTACGTAATGTCCATCGATCAGGGCACCAACTCGACCCGATGCATCCTGTTCGACCACCGCGGGCGGCTGGTCTCGGTCGCGCAGAAGGAACACCGGCAGCACTTCCCGAGGCCCGGCTGGGTCGAGCACGACGCCATGGAGATCTGGCACAACCTGCGGCAGATCGTGCCGGAGGCGCTCTCCGACACCGGTGCCGGCAGGGAGCAGGTCATCGCTGTCGGCCTGGCCAACCAGCGCGAGACGACGGTGCTCTGGGACCGGCGGACCGGCGCCCCGCTGGGCCGGGCGATCGTCTGGCAGGACACCCGCACGGCACCGCTCGTCGACGACCTCATGCAGCGCCCCGGGGAGGCGTTCTTCCTGGAGCGGTGCGCCCTGCCGCCCTCGACCTACTTCTCCGCGCTGCGGATCCGGTGGCTGTTCGACCACGTCAAGGGGATCGAGCAGCGCGCCAAGGACGGCGAGGTGCTGTTCGGCACGATGGAGAGCTGGCTGATCTGGAACCTCACCGGGGGCGCCGACAGCGGCCTGCACATCACCGACGCCACCAACGCCAGCCGCACCATGCTGATGAACATCCGCACGCTCACCTGGGACGAGGAGCTGCTGGCCTTCTTCGGGGTGCCCCGCGTGATGCTGCCCGAGATCCGGTCGTCCGCGGAGACGTACGGCGAGGCCCGAGCGCTGCTGCCCGGGGTCTCGATCACGGCCGCCCTCGGCGACCAGCAGGCGGCCCTCTTCGGCCAGACCTGCTTCTCCCCCGGCGAGGCCAAGTGCACCTACGGAACGGGCAGTTTCCTGCTGCTCAACACCGGTGGCGAGCTGGTTCGGTCCCGGCATGGCCTGCTCACGACCGTCGCGTACAAGATCGGGGACCAGCAGCCGTCCTACGCCCTGGAAGGGTCGATCGCCGTCACCGGCGCACTCGTCCAGTGGTTCCGGGACCGCCTGGGGCTGATCAGCAGCGCGCCGGAGATCGAGACCCTCGCGCGGACGGTCGAGGACAACGGCGGCTGCTACATCGTTCCCGCGTTCTCTGGTCTGTTCGCGCCCCGCTGGCGCAGCGACGCACGCGGGGTCATCGTCGGCCTCACCTCGTACATCACCAAGGGCCACCTGGCGCGGGCCGTCCTGGAAGCCACCGGATGGCAGACCCGGGAGGTCGTCGACGCCATGAACGCCGACTCCTCGGTCCGCCTTCGGCAGCTCAAGGTGGACGGGGGCATGACCGCGGACAACCTGCTCATGCAGTTCGTGGCCGATGTGCTCGACGTGCCCGTGGTGCGGCCCATGGTCGCCGAGACGGTTTCCCTGGGCGCCGCCTACGCGGCGGGGCTCGCCGCCGGCTACTGGCCCGATCTGGAAGTGCTGCGCCGCAACTGGCACCGGGCCGCCCAGTGGCTGCCCGACATGGACCCCGAGCTGCGGGAGTCGGAGTACGACAACTGGCAGCGGGCCGTCGAACGGTCGCTGGGCTGGGTCAGACCGCCACGATCCCCCTGACGCCGACCCACCGGGAAGCGGACGGTGCCGGGCACAGCCCATTTGCTTGCCTGACTCAAGCAAGCCCGTTACGAGCCGGGGTGGCCATGAGCGGAGCCCACCCCGTGCGCCGCATCCCGTGGGGACGAGGAGCGGCGCCGCCTACTGGAGCCCACCGCCCCGACCCCTCGAAAGCGAGTCGTCGGCTGGAAGCCCGCTGAGCGACGGCGGACACCGCCGGAGGCCGGCGTCCCCCGCCCGTGTCCGCGGCATGCGCAGGCGGCGGCCCGGGCCCGTTCAGGGGAACCGGTGGCCGAAGGCGCGTGAGGCCGGCGGAAGCGGTCGAGATCTTCAGCCGTGACCGCCGTGCCCCTGCCGCTCATCGCGCCGATGCTCGCCACTCCCGGCACCCTGCCGCCCGCCGCCCAGGACCAGCGGTGGGCGTACGAGACCAAGCAGGACGGCCAGCGGGTGATGATCTATCTGCCCGGCGACGGCAGCCTGCTGCTGCGCGCCCGCTCGGGCGAGGACATCACCGCGGCCTACCCCGAACTGCGGCCGCTCGGCGGCGCGCTGGGCCCCACCCCCGCCGTACTGGACGGCGAGGTACTGGCCCTCGACGAACAGGGCCGGGCCGACTTCCAGCTGCTGCAGAGCCGGATGGGCCTCGCGCACGCCCCCGCGCGGGCGGCACGCCGGGCCGCCCAGGTGCCGGTGCATCTGGTGCTGTTCGACGTGCCGTACTGCGAGGAGTCCCTGCTACGGCAGCCGTACGTACGGCGGCGGGCCCGGCTGACGGAGCTGGGACTGGCCGGGCCCTACTGGTCGACTCCGGGTGCGGTGACCGGACACGGCGCCGAGGCGCTCGCGGCGACCCGGGAACACGGCCTGGAGGGCCTGGTGTGCAAACGGCTGGACTCGGTGTACGAGCCCGGGGTCCGCTCCCGTGCCTGGATCAAGATCCGCAACATGCGCGCGGAGGATGTGATCGTCGGCGGTTGGCTGCCCGGCAAAGGGCGGCTGAGCGGGCTGCCCGGCGCGGTGCTGGTCGGCCAGCGCGACCAGGGCGGCCGACTGCGGTACGTCGGCGGGGTGGGCACCGGCTGGAGCGAGGCCGAGCGGACGGAGCTCGCCGCGCTGCTGCGGGACACCGCGAGCGAGCGGTGCCCCTTCGATCCGGTGCCGCGCGTCCCGGACGCCCGCTGGGTGCTGCCCCGGCTGGTCGGCGAGGTCAGTTACAGCACCCGTACCCGGGCCGGGCTCCTGCGCCAGCCGTCCTGGCTGCGGCTCCGCCCGGACCTCACCCCGGAGGAATCCGCGGCGGACCTGCCGGAGGGCTTCGGCTGAGGAGGCACGCCGGTACGCCACCGAGCCGTACAGTGCGCCGCGCTGCCGCATGCCATGCCGTCACCTCGCCATGGACGCCTGCGCACCGAGCCCTCATCATGGCTGGATGGATCTTCACGTGGAGCTGCCCCCGGCGATCGACGCATCCGGACTGCTTGCCCTCGCCGAGGGTCATCACGGCCGTACGGCCCGGGCGCTGGGCGTCCGGGAAGCCGCCGGTCACCTCGTCAAGGTGTACGCGCTGGAGGCGCCGGGGCGCACGGTCGGTCCGTCGGCCGTGGACACGGCGCTGGACCTGGCCGCGGGCCATCTGACCCTGGGACGGGTACGCGGCTCGCTGGGCCTCGCGGTACTGATCGTGCACGCGGGCGGCGACGGCGACTATGTCCTCGTGCACAGCTGGATCGAGGGACACATGTCCGACCTGGCCGTGTTCACCGGCCCGGCGGAGCGGCCGGCCGAGCTGCGGCCGGGCCGGGCGGGGCTCGCCCCCTGCGTCTGGGAGGCCGCGCTGCTGGCGCACGAGCGGGAGGCGTTCTCCCGGCATGTGCTGGACGGCGAGGGCCCGCTCGCCGAGCGCCTGACCGCCTGGAGCGCCGACACCCTGGAGGGCGAGGTCCGGTGACCGGCACTGCCCTGGTGCGGCACGCCGACCGCGCCGATCTGCCTCGCGTGGCCGAACTGGCCGCCCAGCACGCCGAGTACGAGCGCGCCGCCCCGCCGGTCCCGGACCTCGCCACCCGGCTGGCCGGCCTGCTCTTCGACACGCCCGCCCCGCGGCTGCGCTGCCTGGTCGCCGAGGCCCCGGACGGCGAGATCGTCGGCTACGCCACCTGTGCGCCCGAACTGTCCACCTGGGACGGGCGGGAGTATCTGCACATGGACTGCCTGTTCCTGGCCCCCGGCCACCGCGGCCTCGGCCTCGGCCCCCTGCTCGTGGACGCGGTGGTCGCCGAGGCCCGGCGGCTCGGCGTCGCTCAGGTGCAGTGGCAGACGCCCGCCTGGAACGACGGGGCGGTCCGGTTCTACGACCGGCTCGGCGCCCGCGCGAAGCGGAAGCTGCGCTACAGCCTCCCGGTCGGCGCAGCCGGCGCCTGAGCCGGGAACCGGCCGCCGCCCCGGCACGATCATCGGGTCAGCAGGGAGCGGTGCCCGGCGCGCTTCACGGGTCGGGACGGTGCCGTTCGAGGAGACCGCGGTGTTCGAGCCGGGTCCTGACCGGGCGTCGGGTCCGAGGGTCTATCGTGTCCCCATGTCCGTCCCGGAATTGATCCGTATCGTCTCCCGTGACTCCCCCATGGCCCTGGCCCAAGTGGAGCGGGTCCGTGCCGAGTTGGCCGTGCTGCACCCCGGCGTGCGCACCGAGGTGGTGCCGGTGAAGACCACCGGCGACAAGTGGCTCGGCGATCTGTCCAAGGTCGAGGGCAAGGGGGCGTTCACGAAGGAGGTCGACGCGGCCCTGCTGGCCGGGGAGGCCGATCTCGCGGTGCACTGCGTCAAGGACGTGCCCGCCGACCGGCCGCTGCCCGCCGGGACGGTGTTCGCCGCCTTCCTGAAGCGGGACGACATCCGGGACGCGCTGGTCCACCCGGGCGGGCTCACCCTGGACGAACTGCCGGCCGGCACCCGGATCGGCACCTCCGCGGTGCGCCGGGTGGCCCAACTGGCCGCCACCCACCCGCATCTGGAGTGCGTGCCCTTCCGCGGCAACGCCAACCGCCGCCTGGAGAAGCTGGCCGCAGGGGACGCGGACGCCCTTCTGCTGGCGATGTCCGGTCTGGAGCGGATCGGCCGCACGGACGTGATCAGCGAGGTGCTGTCGACCGAGACGATGATGCCGCCGATCGGCGCGGGCATCCTCGCCCTGCAGTGCCGGGAGGACGACACCGCTCTGATCGACGCCGTCAGCGGGCTCGGCGACCCGGACACCTATCGTGAGGCGACGGCCGAGCGGATGTTCCTGCATGTGCTGCAGGGCCACTGCAACAGCCCGATCGCCGGCTACGCGCGCGTGGACCGCGGCGGCGAACTGTCCCTGCGGGCCTGTGTGTTCACCCCGGACGGCAAGACCCGGCTGAACGCCCACGAGTGGGCGGGCCGGCTCGATCCGGCCACGCTCGGCACCTCTGTCGCGGTGGCGCTGCTGCGGCAGGGCGCGCGGGAGATCATCGACGGCATCCCGCACTGACCGTACGGCGGCGCCGTCGGCGCCGCCGTATCAGGCGGTGGTGCCGGGCTCCGTCTGGTCCTTCAGGAACGCGCTGACCTGGTGGGCCAGGCTGCCCTGCCCGGCTGCCGCGGGGGCGGCGGCCGTGGTCGCGTCCAGGACGCCGATGCCGCCGGTCCACAGCCGGCGGTCGGCCCACTCGTCCTCCACCCGCAGCTGCACCTGCACGTCCACGTGGGTCAGGGCGGCCTCGGGGGCGGCGGCGTAGATCACGGCAGTGGCCCGGCGCAGCGGGTAGACGTCGAAGCCCTCGATGAACTGCGAGTTGCGCCAGTCGATGAACGCGCCCTCGCCGTCCGGACCGACCCGGACGTCGATCTGGCCGTCCTCCAGGTGGATGCCGTAGTGCCGGGCGCCACGGTTCTCGACCGTCACCCGGACACTGAAGTACGTCAGCCCGGCGGCGGCGTCGTCGCGTCCGCGCGGCGGCTCGGCCGCCTCCAGACGGTGGACGCGGACCCGCAGACCGGCATGCTCGTCGTACTCGTGCCAGTCCCCGACCACGTTCGGCTCGTACACAGTGCCCCTCTCGACCTTCGAGAGCTGCTGTCTATCTGTGCGCCGAGCGCACTGTCAAATGAGCGGAATGCGCTGTGGCCAGCGGGTTCGCCCGCTTTGATCGGTGATCAAGCGCTGCCCAGGAAGGATGCGTTCGCGGCGCATTCGGCGGGGGCACGGGTGCGTGCCGCACATCACGTCCGCGGCAAGATCACCGGGCCGGCCGGCCGAGCAGTGCGGAGGCCGCGGTGATGCCGAGCGCGGCGGCCACCGCGAGGACACCGAAGTCGGTGCCGAGGTGCGCGGGCGTGCCCAGCAGAAGGCCTCGCAGGGCGTCGACTTGATAGCTCAGCGGGTTGACCTTGCTGACGGCCTGGAGCCAGCCCGGCATCACCGAGAGGGGGTACAGGGCGTTGGAGCCGAAGAACAGCGGCATGGTGATCGCCTGGCCGAAGCCCATGAGGCGGTCGCGGCTGAGCACGATGCCGGCGATGGTCATCGACAGGCAGGAGAACAACGCGGAGGCGAGCACGACGGCGAGGGCGACGCCGAGCAGCTTCAGCGGGTTCCAGGTGAGGGCCACACCCAGCGCGGCGGCGATGACGATCACGACGATCGCCTGGATCAGCGACTTCACGCCGGCGGCGAACGCCTTGCCGGTGATCAGTGCCGAGCGCGGGGTCGGGGTGACGAGGAGCTTGTTCAGGATGCCCGCGTCGCGTTCCCAGATGATCTGGATGCCGTAGAGGATCGCGATGAACATCGCCGACTGGGCGATGATGCCGGGCGCCATGAAGTCGATGTACGGCACGCCGCCGGTGGGGATCGCCCGGATCCGGGTGAAGGTCTGACCGAAGATCAGCAGCCACAGGGCGGGCTGGACCGCCCGGGTGTACAGCTCGGTGCGGTCGTGCCGCAGCTTCTGCAGCTCTACGGCGCACATGGCGACGACCCGGGCGGGCAGCAGCCGCCAGCCGGCGCGCGGCACGGGCGGGCTGAGCAGCAGGGCGGTGTCGCTGCCGGGGGTGCGGTCAGCCGACTCGGCGCGCGGTGCGGCGGGTGCTGCGGACATCGCGGAAACCTCCTGCGGAGTGGTCGTCGAGGCCGCTGCCGGCGACAGCGCGGAAGACGTCCTCCAGCGTCGGCAGGGTGTCGGTGCCCAGGCGTTCGGCGAGGCCGCGGCGCAGCTCGGCCGGGGTGCCGAGGGCGCGGATGCGGCCGCGGTGCATCAGGCCGACCCGGTCGCAGTACTGGTCGGCCTCGTCCATGGAGTGGGTGGTGACGAGGACGGTCATCCCGGTCACCGCGCGGACGGCGTTGATGTGCTCCCAGACGCCGGTGCGGGCGATCGGGTCGAGGCCGATGGTCGGCTCGTCGAGGATCAGCAGCCGGGGCGCGCTGACCAGCGCCTGGGCCAGCTCCAGGCGGCGGACCATGCCGCCGGAGTAGGTTCCGGCGAGCCGGTCGGCGGCGTCCGCGAGGCCGACGGCGGCCAGCGCCTGCCTGACCCGTTCGGCACGCCGGTGGTGCCGGCGGCGTTGCCGGGGTGCTCGGTGCTGTCCCTCGCCATGGCCTCTGGGCCTCCGTCACGGTCGTCGGTCTCCGTCATGCCTCCTCGGCCTCCTCGTGCAGGCCGACCGCGAGTTTGCGCAGCGCCGGCAAGGCCGCGCGCAGGGCCTCCCGGTCGGTGTCGTCGAGGCGGGACACGTGCCGGCCGACCAGTTCGGCCCGGCGCCGCCTCCAGTCGTCCAGCCGTTTCCCGGCGGCAGCGGTCAGCTGCAGCCGGGCCGCGCGCCGGTCGTCGGGGTCGGTCTCGCGGAGCAGGTATCCGTCCCGGACGAGCTGGTTGACCAGGGTCGACACGGAGTTGCCCGCCAGGTGCAGGGCCCTCGCCGCGTCCGAGATGCCGATGCCGGGCCGGGACTCGACCAGCCGGAGCAGTTCCACCTCGGCACCGCGCAGTCGGGGCACGCTCAGCCCGCCGCGCAACCGCCGCCGGATCAGCCGCTGGATGCGCACCAGCGCGTCCGTCAGCTCCTCCGGGAAGGTCTCGGACTCCCTTGCCGCTCGCTGCGCCGTCTCGGTTCCCACGCCAGAAGATTATCTCTGTTACAGAGGTAATGCTGGCCAAGGAGAGGTCAAGGGCGACCTGACTGCATCCCATTTGTACTTAATTGTTTTGCGATGTCTGGTAGCGGGAAAACGAAGGACAGTGCTTCGGACCGGAGGCACGTCCGTGGGAGTCGGCTGCTTGCCGCACGCCACGCTGCCCCATTTCCTGGTCCGAGCGCGCCTCCCACGGTGTCTGTACATCCAGCACCTGCTGAGAGAGGTGCGCACCATGCCCGTCACCGGCAGTACGACCTCCCACCCCCACGACGACGCCCCCGACACGGTGGAGTCCTTCGAGCGGCTCGCGAAGCTGCCCGACGGTACCGAGCGGCGGGCGTTGCGTGATGAACTGGTCCGGTTGTGGCTGCCCATGGCCGAGCGGATCGCCGTGCGCTTCCGCGGCCGCGGGGAGACCCTGGAGGACCTGTACCAGGTGGCCGCGCTGGGTCTGGTGAAGGCCGTCGACCACTACGACCCCGAGCGTGGCCGCGCCTTCGAGGCGTATGCCGTGCCCACCATCACCGGTGAGATCAAGCGCCACTTCCGCGACCACATGTGGACCCTGCACGTGCCGCGCCGGGTGCAGGACCTGCGCAACCGGGTCCGCTCCGCCGCGAAGGAACTGGCCCAGAGCACCTCGGGACGCCCGCCCACCGTGACGGAGATCGCCGCCTACACGCGGCTCAGCGAGGACGAGGTGCGCACCGGCATGGAGGCGCTGGAGTGCTTCTCCGCGCTGTCCCTGGACGCCGAGGTGGCCGGCACCGACGGCTACGCCCTCGGGGACTCCCTCGGCGGCCCCGACCCCGGATTCGACCTCGTGGTCGACCGGGCCGCCGTCAAGCCCTGTCTCGCGGCACTGCCGGAACGCGAGCGCGTCATCCTCTACCTGCGGTTCTTCTGCGGGATGACGCAGAGCCGGATCGCCCAGCAGCTGGGCATCTCGCAGATGCACGTCTCCAGGCTGCTCAGCAGCTGCTTCGAGCGGCTGCGCGAGGAACTGCTCGCCGAGGCCCGCTGATCCGCCGGTCCCACAGCACGGCCGGCCGAGCCCCCGCCGGGGGTTCACTCCTCCGCGGACCCGGGCACCTGGGTCGGGCCGTACCGGTCCAGGGCGTCCTCCAGCTCGGCGCGGACATCGGGCGGGATGTCGCCCCGGCGGCCCCAGATGAGGATCAGCTCCGCGATGTTGCGCAGTTTGATGTTGGTGTGCTGGGAGACATCCCGCAGCACCTCCCAGCCCTCGTCCGGGGTCACCCTGCCCAGGGCCACCACCATCCCGATCGCCTGGTCGACGACCGCGTGGGAGACCACGGCCTCCTTCATCTGGTCGACCTCGGCCTGCAGCGCGGAGATCCTGTCGGGCTCGTTCGCTCCCATGCCCCCATCGTGCTCGCCGGGCTGCACCGCTGCCACCGGGGGTACTCGACAGGCACCCGACCCCCTTCCGGTTGGACACTGGTGCCAGAGCGGTGGCCGCCCGGCCCCGAGAGCAGGACGCGACGGACATGAACCACAACACCCCCGCCAGTGGTGGACCGCGCAGGCGAGACGTCGTCTCCACCCACTCCGTCTTCGGCGCCCCGTGCTGGGTGAGCCTGACCAGCCGTGATCTGGAGGCCACCCAGGACTTCTACGCGGCCGTCCTCGGCTGGCGCTGGCGCGGCGCGAAACTCGGCGAGCACTTCCGGATCGCACTGGCGGACGGGGTGCCGGTGGCCGGGATCGCCGCCGTCGCCGCCATGTGGCAGATGGCTGTGGCCTGGACGCCGTACTTCGCCGTGCCGGACGCCGACGTGGCGGTGTCCCGGGTCCGCGAGCGCGGCGGTACCGCGGCCGTAGGGCCGCTGTCCTTCCCGCCGGGCCGTGCCGCACTGCTCGCCGACCGGGACGGGGCCACTTTCGGCATCTGGCAGGGGGAACTGGTCGCCAACTGGGAGGCCTGGCGGCGGGCGGCACCGACGTTCATCCGGCTGCACACCCGCGACGCCTTCGACGCCGCGATGTTCTACGGCGAGATCCTCGACTGGGCGTCCGGGCTGCCGGGCTGCTGCGAGGTGGAGTACGAGGGCGGCGAGGTGGTGCTGCGCAGCCAGGGCGACATCGTGGCGCGCATCGACTCGGGCGCGGTGGAGTCGGCACCGGATCCCTCCGTCCGGCCGCACTGGCAGATCCACTTCGCCGTCGCGGACGTCACGGACTGCGCCCGGGCGGCGGAGAAGCACGGCGGCAGCGTGCTCAGGGAGGACGAGAACGAGGCGATCCTGCGGGACGCGGACGGCGCCCAGTTCACGGTGACGTCACGACGGGTGCGCTGAGCCTGACAGCCGCTCAGCTCGCGATCCGTGACGGACGCGTGAGCAGGATCAGACTGCGGGCCTCCACACGAAGCCGCGTGCCGGCCTTGCGTTCGCGCTCGTCGGGGATCCCGTCCGGGTCGGCGGTGTCGACCAGGGTCGTCCAGCGCTCACCGAAGGTGTCGTCGGGCAGGCTGAAGTCGACCGGTTCCCAGTAGCCGTTGACGAGCAGCAGGAAGGAGTCGTCGACCATCCGGCGACCGTAGGCGTCGCGTTCGGCGATGGCGTCGCCGTTGAGAAACACCCCCACCGAGTGCGCGTCCCCACGCTGCCAGTCCCGGCCGGTCATCTCACGGGCGTCGGGCCTGAGCCACATCAGGTCGGGCAGCGGTTGCTGCGCATGGGTCGCGGTCTCGCCGTGGAAGAAGCGGCGGCGCCGCAGCACGGGATGCGCGGCGCGCAGGGCGATCAGATGCCGGGTGAACTCCGTGAGGCCGCGCTGCTCGTCCGTCAGCTCCCAGTCGACCCAGGAGATTTCGTTGTCCTGGCAGTAGGCGTTGTTGTTGCCCTGCTGGGTGCGGCCGAGCTCGTCGCCGTGGCAGAGCATCGGGATGCCCTGCGAGAGCAGCAGCGTGGCCAGCAGATTGCGCTGCTGGCGGGCGCGCAGTTCGAGGACGGCCGGGTCCTTGGTGGCGCCCTCCACGCCGCAGTTCCAGGACCGGTTGTGGCTCTCGCCGTCCCGGTTGTCCTCGCCGTTGGCCTCGTTGTGCTTGTCGTTGTACGACACCAGGTCGCGCAGGGTGAAACCGTCGTGCGCGGTGACGAAGTTGACGCTCGCGCGCGGCCGGCGCCTGCTGTGCTGGTACAGGTCGGAGGAGCCGGTCAGCCGGGAGGCGAACTCGCCGAGGGAACCCGGCTCGGCCCGCCAGAAGTCCCGTACGGCGTCGCGGTACTTGCCGTTCCACTCCGACCACAGCGGCGGGAAGTTGCCCACCTGGTAGCCGCCCTCCCCCACGTCCCAGGGCTCGGCGATCAGCTTGACGCGGCTGATCACCGGGTCCTGCTGGATCAGGTCGAAGAACGCCGAGAGCCGGTCCACCTCGTGGAACTGCCGGGCCAGCGTGGCCGCCAGGTCGAAGCGGAAGCCGTCGACCCGCATCTCGGTGACCCAGTACCGCAGCGAGTCCATGATCAGCTGGAGCACGTAGGGGTGCCGCATCAGCAGGCTGTTGCCGGTGCCGGTGGTGTCGTAGTAGTGCGCCCAGTCGCCGTCGACCAGGCGGTAGTAGGAGGCGTTGTCGATGCCCCGGAAGGACAGCGTGGGGCCCATCTCGCTGCCCTCGGCGGTGTGGTTGTAGACCACGTCGAGGATCACTTCGAGGCCGGCCGCGTGCAGGGCCTTCACCATGGCCTTGAACTCGTTGACCTGCTGGCCGAGGGTGCCGAAGGCGGCGTAGGCATTGTGCGGGGCGAAGAAGCCGATGGTGTTGTAGCCCCAGTAGTTGGACAGACCCCGGTCCTGGAGCACGCCGTCCTGCACGAACTGGTGCACCGGCATCAGTTCCACCGCGGTCACGCCGAGCGAGGTCAGGTGCTCGATGACAGCGGGGTGGGCGAGGCCGGCGTAGGTGCCGCGCAGCCGCTCGGGGACGTCGGGGTGGGTGCGGGTCATACCGCGCACATGGGCCTCGTAGATCACCGAGTCCGAGTACGGCGTGCGGGGCGGGCGGTCGTCGCCCCAGTCGAAGTACGGGTCGGTGACCACGCCCAGCATGGTGTGCCCTGCGCTGTCGGCCGGTGCGGGACCGTCCGGGGCGCGCTCGTACAACGAGGGGTGGTTGTCGATCTGGCCGTCCACGGCGCGGGCGTACGGGTCGAGCAGCAGCTTCGCCGGATTGCACCGGTGGCCGAGCGAGGGCTGCCAGGGGCCGTGCACCCGGTAGCCGTAGCGCTGGCCCGGACCGATGCCGGGCAGATAGGCGTGCCAGACGAATCCGTCGACCTCGTGCAGCGGGATTGGGGTCTGCCTGCCGGCGTCGTCGACGAGGATCAGCTCGACCCGCTCGGCCACCTCGCTGAACAGCGCGAAGTTGGTGCCCTGCCCGTCGAACGCGGCACCCAACGGGTAGGGCTGCCCGCTCCACACGGGCAGCCCTTTCCTGGTTCTGCGGGCGGTCACCGGCTGCCCTCCAGGGCGTCGTCCGAAGCAGCCGCCACGGCGGCCGGCGCCGCGAGCGTGTCGTCCATGGCTCCGGCCGGTGCGGCCAGCACCGCCACCGGCGTCTCGCGCGGCACCTGCAGCCCCTGCCGCAGCGTCGGCGCGGGGGCGGTCGGCACCAGCGGGACGCGCTGACCGGCGCGGGCCCGCTGCGAGAACCAGATGATCTTGCTGCCGGTGTCCGAGGCGCAGCAGCCCCAGCCGTCGCTCATGGCGGCGATGTCCGCCAGGCAGGACCGCAGGTCCAGGTCGGGGCGCAGGTCCGGGTCGTCGTCGCCGAAGGCGGTGATGAGGTGCTGGCCGTTCCACCACATCTCGATGGACGTGTGCTTGTCCTTCGCATGCTCGTCGATCGCCCGCAGCAGCAGTTCGGCGCCGCGGCAGACGGGGACCGCGAGGTTCTCGAGGTCCCAGTAGCGGAGGTGGGCGGCCAGGATGCGGCTGACCTGTCCCACCCGTTCCGGGCTGACTTCCACGTCGAGGTGGTAGTAGCAGGGCACTGCGGTCTTCATCGTCGCTTGCTCCTCACCGGCGAAGCTCTCGCTCCCCTCGCCCGTCCGGGAGAGGTCCCGGATGCCCGTCCGGGAGGGATCCCGGACACATAGCGTGAGCGCTGATCGCTTCAGAGTCATCTCCACGGTGACCGCGCTACGCCATTCGTGCAACACGAGGGCCCGACACACATCCGTCGTTGAAGATCCAACAAGACGCTGCGTCGTCATCCGTGCACCATAAGTGAAAGCCTCGATCGCCGTAACGGTGCCGTGCCCTTCCGTGCGCGGACACCACCCGACCGTCGGGAACGCGCCCAGTCGAGAGCGTGGAAGGTGAAGAGGGCAATGCTGCTACCCGCCAAGGCCGAAGTGGCCCGGGCGTTGCGGCGTTACCGGGCGTGGGAGCGCGTCATGCTCGCCTCGCCCCACGACCGCACGGTCCGGGCCACCTTCGAGGACTCGGGCTACACGCTGTGCGTACTGATGGGCAAACGCTGCGCCCGCGAGGCCGCGGACGCCGCCGAACACTATCTGCGCACGAATCTGGTCACCTACCTGCGCGAGCAGGACGGACGGCCGCGGCCGCGCCGATCGGCCAGAAGAGCGCCGCCTTCGGAGCGGCGTTCCACGGCGCCAAGCCCCTGAGCTGGCACCGTACAAGGCGTTCCCCCCGGGGCCGGCGTGAGTCGGCCCCTCTCGGATCGCGAAGCCGGGCCGGGTGCCCGGCTTCGCGCACGGCGGAGGTGAGATACATGCGCAGGACCCCGACCATCGGCCGTGTACCGGTACGTGACGTCCGGCCGGCCGTGGAGTGCGGCAGGCGCCCGGCGAAAGCGGTGGCCGGGGAGACCTTCCAGGTCACGGCCACCGTGTTCCGTGAAGGGCACGATGCCGTGGGTGCCAATGTGGTTCTGCGCGATCCGAAGGGCCGCCGTGGCGAGTGGACGCCGATGCGGGAGCTGTCCCCCGGCAGTGACCTGTGGGGTGCGGACGTCACCCCGAACGCGACGGGCCTCTGGACCTTCCGGGTGGAGGCCTGGAGTCATCCGCTGGCGACCTGGCGGCACACCGCCTCGGTCAAGGTGCCTGCCGGGATCGACATCGGGCTGGTGCTGGAGGAGGGCGCCGAGCTGTACGAGCGTGCGGCCGCCGGAGCGCCGAAGGGGCCGGAGCGAAACGTTCTCCTCGCCGCCGCACAAGCCCTCGGCGACGACTCGCTGTCGGTGCACGAGCGCCTGAAGTCCGCCCTGTCGCCCGAGGTGGACGCGCTGCTGACCCGCTATCCGTTGCGGGAGCTGGTCACCGCCTCCGATCCCATGCCGCTGCTGGTGGAGCGCGAACGGGCCCTGTACGGCTCCTGGTACGAGTTCTTCCCGCGCTCGGAGGGCACGGCCGAGCAGCCGCACGGCACCTTCCGCACGGCCGCACGCCGGCTGGAGCCGATCGCGGAGATGGGCTTCGACGTCGTTTACCTGCCGCCCATTCATCCCATCGGTACGACCTTCCGCAAGGGGCCCAACAACACGCTCACCGCCGGTCCGGAGGACGTGGGCGTGCCCTGGGCGATCGGGTCCCCCGAGGGCGGGCACGACGCCGTCCATCCGGGCCTCGGCACCATCGAGGACTTCGACTTCTTCGTCGGCGAGGCGGAGAAGCTGGGCCTGGAGGTGGCGCTGGACTTCGCGTTGCAGTGCTCGCCCGACCATCCGTGGGTGCAGAAACACCCCGAGTGGTTCCATCACCGGCCGGACGGCACGATCGCCTACGCCGAGAACCCGCCGAA
>NZ_JBVIEB010000005.1:419049-542987 GCF_055572075.1 Streptomyces sp. NPDC030820 | reverse complement strand
TTGTTGTTCGAGGCCGACGTGAACGCGTACAGCACCTCGGAGAACCCGTGCGCACCGGAGTTGAGCATCGAGTGCGGCGGGGTCGGCAGAGCCATCGAGACGGCGGTGAACACCAGCACCAGCGCCGGGGTGATCAGGATGTATGCCGCGGCCAGCTTCATCTCCCGGGCGCCGATCTTCTTGCCCAGGTACTCCGGCGTACGGCCGACCATCAGACCGGCGATGAACACCGCGATCACGGCCATGATCAGGATGCCGTACAGACCGGAGCCGGTACCGCCGGGCGCGATCTCGCCCAGCATCATGCTCAGCATGGTGATGCCGCCGCCGAGGCCGGTGAACGAGGAGTGGAAGGAGTCCACCGCTCCGGTCGAGGTGAGCGTGGTCGTCACCGCGAAGATCGAGGAGCCGCCGACGCCGAAGCGGACCTCCTTGCCCTCCATCGCACCGCCCGCGGCCTGCAGCGCCGCACCGTGGTGGGCGAACTCGGTCCACATCATCAGCGCGACGAAGCCCAGCCAGATGGTGACCATCGTGGCGAGGATCGCGTAACCCTGCTTCACACCGCCGACCATCACACCGAAGGTGCGGGGCAGCGCGAACGGGATCACCAGGATCAGGAAGATCTCGAAGAGGTTCGTGAAGGGGGTCGGGTTCTCGAAGGGGTGGGCGGAGTTGGCGTTGAAGTAGCCGCCGCCGTTGGTGCCCAGCTCCTTGATGGCCTCCTGCGAGGCGACCGCGCCCCCGTTCCACTGCTGCGAGCCGCCCATGAACTGACCGACCTCGTGAATGCCGGAGAAGTTCTGGACCACACCGCAGGCGACCAGGATCACCGCGGCGAGGGCGGCGAACGGCACCAGGATGCGCAGCGTGCCGCGCACCAGGTCGGCCCAGAAGTTGCCCAGCTCACCGGTGCGCGACCGCGCGAACCCGCGCACCAGGGCCACCGCCACAGCGATACCGACGGCCGCCGAGACGAAGTTCTGCACGGCCAGCCCGGCGGTCTGCACGACGTGCCCCATCGTCTGCTCGCCGTAGTACGACTGCCAGTCGGTGTTGGTCACGAAGGAGACGGCCGTGTTGAACGACTGCGCCGGGTTGACCGAGGAGAAGCCCATCGAGCCGGGCAGCATGCCCTGCAGCCGCTGGAGCAGGTACAGGAAGAGAACGCTGACGGCGGAGAAGGCCAGCACACCGCGCAGATACGCGGGCCAGGTCATCTCGACGTCAGGGTCGGCACCGATGGCCTTGTAGACCCACTTCTCGACACGCAGGTGCCCCCGCGAGGAGTAGACCTTGGCCATGTAGGTGCCGACGGGGATGTGGACGAGCGCCAACGCGCCTGTCAGGGCGAGCAGCTGGAGCACGCCCGCGAGTACGGGACCCATGTCTGCTCTCAGAACCTCTCCGGGAAGATCAGGGCGAGGACGAGATAGCCCAGCAGGGCGACGGCCACGACCAGGCCGACGACGTTCTCGGCGGTCACAGCTTCGTCACCCCCTTGGCGACGAGGGCCACCAGCGCGAAACCCGCGAGCACGGTGACGACGAAGGCCGGATCGGCCATCGCGAACTCCTGGAGTGAGGCTCGGTTGAAGCGGACGTGTACGAGGAAACCGCCTGTCCGACCGGATCGGGTCGCCCGTTGACGGCTCCCATACGGCCGCACTCACGCCTTTGACGGGGCTCTTACGCCCCCGATCCGTACCGGTGCGCAGCCCGCCGTGCGTGCCTGGACGCACCTTGACACTGTCTTGACGTGACCTGGCCCGTTAGGGTGAGGGCAGGTGTGCCGGGAAGTCTGGTCGGCCGGGAGTCAGGGTGGCTTCCGCAATCCCAGGGGGACGGCATGCGCAGCGTCGGCACGGTTCTCGCCCTCGTGGTCCTGGCCACGGTGGTCGCCACCTTCGCGCGCCGCTGGCGCATCCCCGCGCCCTCCCTGCTCGTGGTCGCCGGTCTCGCGGTGGCCCTGCTCCCGGGCACCCCGCAGATCCAGATCAGCCCGCAGATCATCGGCCTCGTCGTCCTCCCGCCCCTGCTGTACGCGAGCGCCGAGGACATGCCCTGGCGGGAGCTGCGGGCGGTGTGGAAGCCGGTCGGGATCCTCGCCATCGGCCTGGTGCTCGCCTCCGCGGCGGCCGTCGCGGCCGTGGCCGCCCTGGTCACCCCCCTGTCCTGGGAGATGGCGTTCGTCCTGGGCGCGGTGCTGGCCAGCACCGACCCGGTGGCGGTGACCGCGCTCGGCCGTCGGCTCGCCCTGCCCCCGAGGGTGCAGGTCCTGGTCCAGGCGGAGAGCCTGTTCAACGACGCGACCTCCCTGGTGCTGGTCCGGGTGGCGGCGGGCATCGCCATCGCCTCGGCCGCCGCGAGCTGGGGCGCCGCGAGCGGCCAGTTCTTTCTGCTCGCGGGCGGCGGCACGGTGATCGGGACGGCGGTGGCCGGAGTGATCACCCTGATCCGGCGCCGCACCGAGGACCCGGTGCTGGAGACGGTGATCGCCCTGGTCACCCCGTACGCCGCCTACCTGCTGGCGGAGGTCGCGCACACCTCCGGAGTGACGTCCTGCGTCGTGGCCGGGGTGGTGCTGGGCGGCCGCGGCGACCGCCTGACCAACGCCCGCATCCGGCTCCAGCTGCACGCGGTGTACGGCACGGTCGTGTTCCTCCTGGAGAGCGTCGTCTTCAGCCTGATAGGCCTGGCCCTGCCCTCCCAGGTACGGGCCCTGGCGGACGGCGACCAGGCCTGGCCGCTGTACGCCCTGGCCGTCGCCGCCACGCTCGTCGCCGTACGGCTGCTGTGGCTGGCGCCGCTGTCGGCGGTCGTGCAGCGCGAGGGCGGGGTCAGCCGGCTGAACTGGCGGATCCCGATGGTGCTGACCTGGGCCGGCACGCGCGGCGTGATGCCGCTGGCCGCCGCGCTGTCCATACCCGAGGTCGCCAGGAACGGCAGCCCGCTCACCGACCGCCCCCTGGTGCTGGTCCTGACCACGTCCGTCGTGGTCGTGACCCTCGTCGTCCAGGGTTTCACCCTCGCCCCGGTCGTCCGCGCCTCGGGCATCGCCCTGGAGCCCGCCCACACCGCGCGCGAGGAGGCCGAGGCCCGCTCCCACCTCGCCCACGCCGGCCTCGCCCGCCTGGAGGAGCTCGCGGAGCTGGAGGTCGTGCCCGAGGTCGTCCTGGACCGGCTCCGCCGGGGCCTGACCGCCCGCCTCGACGACGCCCTCGACCGCCTCGCCGAGAGCAACGGTGGCGTCGCCACCGAGTCCGCGGACCGGGTCTACCGCCAGATGCGGCGTGATCTGATCGCCGTAGAGAGCGGTGAGCTTCAGCGGCTGTACGACGCGCATGCGATCAGTGACACGACGCGGCGGCGGTTGCAGCGGGCCTTGGACCTCGAGGAGGCCCGGCTGTCCGACGCGTGAGGGCTCGACGGCCGGTTTTCGGATACACACCCGCCCCTCGGGGCGCCGCCTGGCCCCCGTACGGCGTAATCGCTCCCCGCGCAAGGGAAAGCCTCGGACCTCGGGGTAGGCCAGCGCTCGCCGCGCCGGTCTTGACGCAAGCTTGACGCCCCCGGCGGAACGAGCCATGGGCCCGTGCGTCACCGTCTGCCTACGCTGGTGGGGCCGTATGCGTGATGGCCGGAACCCCACGCTGAGCCGCACATCAGGAGCACGCCGATGGCGACGACCGAACACCCTCCGCATACCGGCCGACTGCGCGCCTGGATGCTGCAGGGCCTGTCCGACATGGGCAAGGCCGGTGGCCACGCCGGCCCGCACGCCGAGCCGGAACCCCCGCACCAGGGTCAGCGCTGGTACCGGGTGATGTGCCTGACCGGTGTCGACTACTTCTCCACCCTCGGCTACCAGCCGGGCATCGCGGCACTGGCGGCCGGTCTGCTCTCCCCGATCGCCACCCTGGTCCTCGTGGTCGTCACCCTCGCCGGCGCCCTGCCCGTCTATCACAGGGTGGCCGAGGAGAGCCCGCACGGCGAGGGTTCCATCGCCATGCTGGAGCGGCTGCTGTCCTTCTGGAAGGGCAAGCTGTTCGTCCTGACGCTGCTGGGCTTCGCCGCCACCGACTTCCTGATCACCATCACCCTGTCGGCCGCCGACGCCTCCACCCACCTGATCGAGAACCCGCACCTGACAAGCGCGCTGCACGGCGGGCAGATGCTGATCACGCTGCTGCTGGTGGCTCTGCTGGGTGCGGTGTTCCTCAAGGGCTTCCTGGAGGCGATCGGTGTCGCGTTCGCCCTGGTGGTGGTCTATCTCGCCCTGAACGCCGTGGTCGTGGTGGTGGGGCTGTGGCACGTGCTCACCGCCGGGCATGTGGTCACCGACTGGACCAGCGCCCTGATCGCCGCGCACGGCAACGTCTTCGCCATGATCGGCGTGTCCCTGCTGGTCTTCCCCAAGCTCGCCCTCGGCCTGTCCGGCTTCGAGACCGGCGTCGCCGTCATGCCGCACGTCCAGGGCGACCCGGACGACACCGAGGAGAAGCCGACCGGCCGGATCCGGGACACGAAGAAGCTGCTCACCACGGCCGCCCTCATCATGAGCGTGTTCCTGATCGCCACCAGCTTCATCACCACGGTGCTCATCCCGGCGAACGAGTTCAAGACGGGCGGCAAGGCCAACGGCCGCGCGCTGGCGTACCTGGCGCACGAGTACCTCGGCGGCGCCTTCGGCACGGTCTACGACCTGTCGACCATCGCCATCCTGTGGTTCGCCGGCGCCTCGGCCATGGCCGGCCTGCTCAACCTGATGCCGCGCTATCTGCCCCGCTACGGCATGGCCCCGCACTGGGCCCGCGCCGTGCGCCCGATGGTCCTCGTCTTCACCCTGGTCGCCTTCCTGGTCACCTGGATCTTCGACGCCAACGTCGACAAGCAGGGCGGCGCCTACGCCACCGGTGTGCTGGTCCTGATGTCCTCCGCGGCGATCGCGGTGACCATCGCCGCCCGCAGGGCCGCCCAGCGCGGCTGGACCATCGGCTTCGCGGTCGTCTCGGCCGTCCTGCTCTACGTCACCGTCGCCAATGTCATCGAGCGCCCGGACGGTGTGAAGATCGGTGCCTGCTTCATCGTCGGCATCATGCTCGTCTCCTTCCTCTCCCGGCTGGCCCGCGCCTTCGAGCTGCGCGTCACGCATGTCGAGCTGGATGCCATGGCGGAACGATTCATCCGGGACATGTCGCACCGCCGCATCCGCTTCATCGCGAACAAGCCCGGCCGCCGCGACAAGGCCGAGTACCGCGACAAGGTCGAGCAGATCCGCGCCGACAACGACATCCCGACCTCGGAGGACTTCGTCTTCGTCGAGGTCACGGTCACCGACCCCTCCGAGTTCGAGTCGGGCCTGATCGTGCGCGGCGAGGTCCTGCACGACCGCTACCGCGTGCTGACCCTGGAGTCCGCCTCCATCTCCAACGCCCTGGCGGCCCTCCTGCTGCACGCCCGGGACATGACGGGCTGCACCCCGCACATCTACTTCGAGTGGACCGAGGGCAACCCCTTCGCCAACTTCCTCCGCTTCTTCCTCTTCGGCCAGGGCGAGGTCGCCCCGGTCACCCGTGAGGTCCTGCGCGAGGCGGAACCGAACCGGCCCCTGCGCCCCCGCGTGCACACCGGCTGAGGACCGGTGAGGACCGACTGCGCCGACCGGCGTCAGGATTCCGTCAAGATGCACCCGTACGGCGCTAGGACCTCGTAAGCAGCGGCTGCCGGACCCCGCGCGCCCGCCTAGCGTCGGCGCCATGCGACGGAGCGGACCGCCAGGCTCGGCCGGCGACCGCCACTGGCGTGGCAGCGCCCGGCTCGCGCTCACCTGCGCCCTGCTGTTCTGCGCCCTGAGCCTCCTCGTCGACTGGGACGCCGGCAGTCTGACCCCCGTACGCGCCCTGCTCTGGGTCGCGCTGTCCGCCGCGGTGTGCACCGTCCTGCTCCCCCAGCGGGTCAGCGCGGGCCCCGGCTGGCTCGCGGTACGCACGCCCTGGCGCCGGCACCTGGTCCGCACGGACGCGCTGGCCTCCGTACGGCAGTACGACGGCGTCTCCTCCCACCTGGTCCTGCGGGACATCCACGGCCACCGCCTGGAACTCGATCCCCGCATCCTCGCCGCCAACCCCCTGCTCTGGCACGAACTCGACACCGGCGTCCGCCGTTCCCTGGAACGCGGCACGCTGCTGCTGGGTGCGGACGTCCTGCACCGCCTGGGCCGCCTCATCGACGACGAGACCGTGCAGGCGGTGCTCCGGGCTTCGGGGCTCTCCTGACTCTGGCTAACCTGCACGGGTGACCACCGAGTTGACACTGCTGTCCCGCGTCGCCTGCCGTGGACGGGAGATCACCGCACCCCGGCTGCGCGGGCTGCTCGCCCTGCTCGCGGAGGATCTGCGCACCGGCTGCAGCACGGGCCGGCTCGTGGAGGGGCTGTGGGCGGAGGAGGAGCTGCCCGAGCGGCCCGGCAAGGCGGTGCAGATCCTCGTGTCACGGCTGCGGGCGCAGCTGGGTGCCGAGCTGATCGTGAGCACGCCGACGGGCTATCGGCTGGCGCTGGACGAGACGCAGGTCGACAGCTCCGCGCTGCTGCTGCACGAGTCGGCGGCCGCCGAGCGCGCCCGGTCCGGGGACCAGGAGGGCGCGCTGGCCGAGGCCGGGGCCGGGCTGGCCCTGTGGGACGGGAACGTGGGCGCCGGCGCCGGAGAGGACCTGCACGACCCGGTGGTGGCATTGCGCGCCGGGCGGGTCCGGACGCACCGCGCGCTGGTCCGCTCCCGGGCGCTCGCGCTCGCCCGGCTGGGCCGGCGGGAGGAGGCCGCGGCCCAACTGGCCGAGCTGGCGAAGGAGTTGCCGCAGGACGAGGAGGTGCTGGCGGAACTGCTGCGCTGCGAGGCCGCCACCGCCGGCCGGGCCGCCGCGCTGACCCGCTACGACGCCTATCGCCGCAGGCTGCGGGACGACCTGGGAACCGATCCCGGCACCGGCCTCAAGGGCGTGTACCAGGAGCTGCTGCGCACGGACGCGGCTCCGGTGCGCCACGGCGTTCCGCACGACCCCAACCCGCTGCTGGGCCGGGACGCCGACCTCGCCGCCGTGACCGGGCTGCTGCGCGAGGCGCGGGTGGTCACCGTCGTCGGCCCCGGCGGACTGGGCAAGACCCGGCTCTCCCACGCGGTGAGCCGGGCGGCCGAACAGCCCGTGGTGCACTTCGTGCCGCTGGCCGGTGTCATCGCCGACGACGACGTGCCCGGTGAGGTGGCCTCGGCGGTCGGCGCCGGGGAGGGCCGGCAGTTCACCGGCGGCACGGACCTGGTGAGCGGCATCGTCGCCGCGCTGGGTGCCGGACCGGTGCTGCTGGTGCTGGACAACTGCGAGCAGGTCATCGCCGGTGCGGCCGCCCTCGTCCAGGCGCTGGTGTCGCGGACGGGCAAGCTGCGGGTCCTGGCCACCAGCCGGGCCCCGCTGGGGCTCAGCTCGGAGTCCGTGTACGCCCTGCCGGAGCTGTCCCAGGCGACCTCGGTGGAACTCTTCACCCAGCGGGCCCGCGCCGCCCGGCCCGGCGTGGAACTGCCCCCGGGCCCGGTCGCCGAGATCTGCCGGCACCTGGACGGGCTGCCGCTCGCCGTGGAGCTGGCCGCGGCCCGGGTACGGGTGCTCTCCGTGGCCGACATCTCCAGCCGCCTCAGGGACCGGTTCGCACTGCTGCGCGGCGGCGCCCGCGACGCGCCCGAGCGGCATCGCACCCTGCGGGCCGTGGTCGACTGGAGCTGGAACCTCCTGGAACCCGACGGCCAGGCGGCCCTGCGCGCGCTGTCCGTGTTCCCCGGTGGCTTCACCGAGGACGCGGCGGAGTGCGTCCTCGGGGACACCGGGGACGCGCTGGAGCTGCTGGAGCAACTGGCGGGCCAGTCACTGATCAAGGTCGACGACAGCCCCTCCGGCGTGCGCTTCCGCATGCTGGAGACACTGCGGGAGTTCGGCTCCGCCAAGCTCGCCGAGGCCGGCGAGGAGGAGGCGGTGACCGGCCGGTTCCTCTGCTGGGCGCGGGACTTCGGCCGCGCCCACCACGACCTGCTGTTCAGCGACGATCCGGCGCCCGCCTGGTCCCGCATCCGCGCCGAGCAGGACAACCTCGTCCTCGCCCTGCGGCACGCGCTGGCCCGCGCCGACGGACCCACCACCGCGGCCGTCACCGCCGTACTGTCCTCCCTGTGGTCCACCGGCTCCAGCTATGCCCGGCTGGCCTCGCTGGCCGCCGACACCGCGGGCCCCCTGTCCCACTTCCGGCCCGAGAACCCCGAGGACGTGGAACCGGCCCGCAGCGCGGCGGCGGTGTGCGCGGCGAGCCTCTTCATGGGCCACGGCCCGCACGCCGTACGCCAGTTGGTGACCCTGCGCCGGCTGCCGCCCGCCCCGCCGGACACCGTGCTGCGGGCCCTGTCCGTCGTGCTGTGCGCCGTACCGGAGATGCGGCCGCCGGAGTTCGCCCGGCTCCAGCAGCTGTGCGAGGCCGACGAGCCGCTGCTGGCGGGCCTCGCCGCGAGCGTCGCCAGCTACGTCTGGGAGGCGGGCCACGACGCGGAGCGGGCGCTGGAGAGCGCCCGCCGGATGGTCGACGCGCTCGCCCCGCTGAACAACCCGGCCATGCACCTGCTCAGCCACGGCCGGGTCAGCGAGCTGTGCCTGCAGACCGAGCGGGGCGCGGAGGCGTACGACCATCTGCGCGCCGCACTGAGTGCGCTGGACGCGTTCGGCGACTGGTCGGACTCGCTCGGCGTCCGCTGGGGGCTGGTGCTGGCCTGTCTGCACAAGGGCGAGGTCGAGGAGGCCGAGTACTGGCTGGACCGCGCCGCCCTGGACCAGCCGCCGGAGTCGGACGGGACGTTCAGCCCCGAGCTGCCGGCCAGGGCGGAGATCGCGCTGGCCCGCGGACTGACCGAACTCGGGCTCGGGCTGTGGCGCCGGGCGGCGGAGCAGATGCGGCAGGTCAGCGCCTTGTACGCCGCCGACGATCCCTTCGTGGACCCGTGGGCGCTGCAGCTGCAGTCGGCCGCCGTGGCCGCGCACGCGCAGCTCGGCCGGCCGGACCCGGTCGCCGGACTCACCGAGGAGTTGCGGGCACGGCTGCTCGGGCTGCTGTCCAGTGCCCTGGCCGACGGCTCGCCGGCCGACGGGGCCCCGGTGGAACTGCCGGTGTACGGCACGCTGCTGCTGGCGCTCGGACACGCCCGGCTGGCCCAGGGCGACCCGGCCGCCGTACGGCTGATGGCACTGGCCGAACGGATGCCGGTGGTACGGGAGTTCCCCAGCCTGTCCCTGGCCCGCTCCCGGGAAGCGGCCGAGAACGCCGACAGGGCGGCGTACACCGACGCAAGGTCGAGGTACGCCGCCCTGGGGCGGGACGAACTGCGGGCGGAGGCACTGCGGGAGCTGACGGTGGACTGACGGGGGCTCACCCGCACCCGCCGAACCACCAAGGTCACCGCTTCGGCTCGCGATTGAACTGCGCCTTGGACCACAGATAGCCCAGCACCGTCAGCGCCACGCACCACGCCAGGGCCAGCGCAGCGTTCTTCGTGCCGATCCCGCTGCCCAGCAGCAAGCCCCGCAGCGTCTCGATGAAGGGCGAGAACGGCTGGTACTCGGCGAACCAGCGGAACCAGCCCGGCATGGCGTCCACGGGTACGAACGCGCTGGACAGGAACGGCAGCATGACCAGCGGGGTCCCGATGTTGCTGGCGCCCTCGGGGTTGGGGCTCACCAGGCCCATGCCGACCGCGATCCAGGTCAGCGCGAGGCTGACCAGCGCCATCAGTCCGGCCGCCGCGAGCCACTCCACCGGCGTCGCGTTCGGCCGGAAGCCGATGGCCAGTCCGATGCCCAGGACGAGCACGAGAGCCATCAGCGTCTTGATCACGCTGCCGATCACATGGCCGATCAGCACGGAGGCCCGGGAGATCGCCATGGTGCGGAACCGGGCCATGATGCCCTCGGTCATGTCGGTGCACACGGACACCGCGGTGCCGAGCGAGGTCATGGCCACGGTCAGGAAGAGGATGCCGGGGACGAGGTAGGCGACGTAGTCGGCCCGGTCGGCGTGGCCGCCGTTGATGCCGGCGCTCATCACGTCGCCGAAGACGTAGACGAAGAGCAGCAGCAGGATGACCGGGGTGAGCAGGAGGTTCAGGGTGAGGGACGGATAGCGGCGCGCGTGCAGGAGGTTGCGCCGCAGCATCGTCATGTTGTCGCGGAAGGCGTGGCCGGCGGTGCTCATCGGACGGTCTCCTTGTCGGTGGTCTGAGCAGGTACGGAACTGCCGGTCAGGGCGAAGAACACGTCGTCCAGGTCCGGGGTGTGCACGGACAGCTCGTCGGCCTCGATGCCAGCGGCGTCCAGCCAGTCGAGGACGGCACGCAGCTCGCGCTGGCTTCCGTCGCTGGGGATCTGAAGGGTGAGCGCCTCGTCGTCGCGGGTGGTCTCGCGCAGTGCGGTCGCCGCCCGCTCGTACGTCACCGGGTCGGAGAACCGCAGCCGTACATGGCCGCCGGGCACGAGCCGCTTGAGCTCGGCGGCGCTGCCCTCGGCGACGATCCGGCCGCCGTTGAGCACCGCGATGCGGTCGGCGAGCTGGTCGGCCTCGTCCAGGTACTGGGTGGTGAGGAAGACGGTCGTACCGCCGGAGACCAGCTCGCGGATGATCTGCCACATGGTGTGGCGGGAGCGCGGGTCGAGGCCGGTGGTCGGCTCGTCGAGGAAGATGATCCGCGGGTTGCCGACCAGGGTCATGGCGATGTCGAGGCGGCGCTTCATGCCGCCGGAGTAGGTGGAGGCGGGCTTCTTCGCGGCCTCGACCAGGTCGAAGCGCTCCAGCAGCTCGGTGACGACCTGCCGTCCCTCCCGGCGGGAGAGGTGCTGCAGGTCGGCCATGAGCAGCATGTTCTCCTCGCCGGTGATCAGCCCGTCCACGGCGGAGAACTGCCCGGTGACCCCGATGGCCGCCCGGACCGCCTGGGCCTGGGCGGTGAGGTCGTGCCCGGCGATCCGGGCCTGGCCGCCGTCGGCGGAGATCAGCGTGGACAGGATGCTGACCACCGTGGTCTTGCCCGCGCCGTTCGGCCCGAGCAGGGAGAAGATCGTGCCGGCGGGCACCTGGATGTCGATGCCGTCGAGGACTGCCTTGTCCCCGTAGGCCTTGCGCAGCCCGGTGGCCGCGATCGCGAGTTCTTGTCCGGTCGTCGTCATGCCCCAGAGCGTGCGGCCGACGCGGTTCAGAGCGGCTTCAACGGGGTTTCAGCCGGGCGGGAAGGGCTGCGGAACGCTGAAACCCGCAGGTGAGCGGTGGGCAGCGGCCCGCCCTTTAGGCTTCCTCTTGTGGGAAAGTCGCTTCGGAAAGAGGTCCCGTTGAGCTTCTGGTCGATCTACCAGCACGGCTTCGCGCGCGTCGCCGCGTGCACGGGCCACACCGTCATCGCCGACCCGCCCGCCAACGCCGAGGCGGTCCTGCGTCATGCGCGTCGGTGCGCCGAGGAGGGTGTCGCCGTCTCGGTGTTCCCGGAGCTGTGCCTGTCCGGGTACGCGATCGACGATCTGCTGCTGCAGGACGCGCTGCTCGACGACGTCGAGACGGCCCTCGCCACGATCGTCGCCGAGTCGGCGGACCTGCTGCCGGTGCTCGTCGTCGGCGCCCCGCTGCGCCACCGCGACAGGATCTTCAACTGCGCGGTGCTCGTGCACCGCGGCCGGATCCTGGGCGTCGTACCGAAGTCGTACCCGCCGAACTACCGCGAGTTCTACGAGCGCCGGCAGATCGCGGGCGGCGACGACGAGCGCGGCGGCACGATCCGGCTCGGCGGCGCGGACGTGCCGTTCGGCGTGGACCTGCTCTTCGCGGCGGCGGACGTGCCCGGTCTCGTGCTGCACGCCGAGGTCTGCGAGGACATGTGGGTGCCGGTGCCGCCGAGCGCGGAGGCGGCGCTCGCCGGGGCGACCGTCCTGCTCAACCTCTCGGGCAGCCCGATCACGGTCGGCCGGGCCGAGGACCGCAAGCTGCTGTGCCGCTCCGCGTCCTCGCGCTGCCTCGCCGCGTACGTCTACGCGGCGGCCGGCCTCGGCGAGTCGACCACCGACCTGTCCTGGGACGGCCAGACCCTGATCTACGAGAACGGGGAACTGCTGGCCGAGACCGAGCGCTTCCCGCTGGGCGAGCAGTACGCGGTGGCCGACGTCGACCTCGACCTGCTGCGGCAGGAACGGCAGCGGATGGGCACCTTCGGCGACAACCGCCGCACCCACGCCGCGCGCACCGCCGACTTCAGAACCGTCTCCTTCGAGCTCGCCCCGCCGGCCACCACCGACCTCGGCCTGCGCCGCCGCGTGGAACGCTTCCCCTTCGTCCCCGCCGACGCCGAGCGCCTCGCCCTGGACTGCTACGAGGCCTACAACATCCAGGTCGCGGGGTTGCAGCAGCGCCTCGCGTCGATCGGCGGCCCCAAGGTCGTCATCGGCGTCTCCGGCGGCCTGGACTCCACGCACGCGCTGATCGTCGCCGCCCGGGCGATGGACCGCGCCGGCCGCCCGCGCAGCGACATCCTGGCCTTCACCCTGCCCGGCTTCGCCACCAGCGACCACACCAAGGACAACGCCCACCGGCTGATGCGCGCCCTCGGCGTCACCGCGGCCGAGCTGGACATCACGCCGACCGCACGGCTGATGCTGAAGGAGATCGGCCACCCCTTCGCCGCCGGCGAGCCGGTGTACGACGTCACCTTCGAGAACGTCCAGGCGGGCTTGCGCACCGACTACCTGTTCCGCCTCGCCAACCAGCGCGGCGGCATCGTGCTCGGCACCGGCGACCTCTCCGAACTGGCGCTCGGCTGGTCGACGTACGGCGTCGGCGACCAGATGAGCCACTACAACGTCAACTCCGGCGTCCCGAAGACGCTGATCCAGCACCTCATCCGCTGGGTCGTCAGCAGCGAGCAGTTCGACGAGGAGACCGGCAAGATCCTCACCGCGATCCTCGACACGGAGATCAGCCCCGAACTCGTCCCCGGCGAGGAGATGCAGTCCACCGAGTCCAAGATCGGCCCGTACGCGCTGCACGACTTCACCCTCTTCCACGTGCTGCGCTACGGCTTCCGCCCCTCCAAGATCGCCTTCCTCGCCTGGCACGCCTGGCACGACCGCGAGAACGGCGCCTGGCCGCCCGGCTTCCCGGAGGACGAGCGCGGCACATACGACCTCGCCGCCATCCGCCACTGGCTGGAGGTCTTCATCCGCCGCTTCTTCGCCTTCTCCCAGTTCAAACGCTCAGCCATGCCGAACGGCCCGAAGGTCTCGGCGGGCGGCTCCCTCTCCCCGCGCGGCGACTGGCGGGCCCCCTCCGACGGCAACGCCCAGGCCTGGCTGCGGGACCTGGAGCGCTTCGGCCTCCTCGGGGAGGACGCCGGACGGTAAGCGTCCCCCGGCCCCGCGGTCCTAGGCGGGTCCCGGCGCTCCCGGCGCTCCCGGGTCTTGCGGCGTCGGGAAACGGGTGGCCCGCCAGGCAAGGACGAACAGGGCGGCCGAGGCCAGTGAACCCAGGGCCAGCCAGGTGATCTGCCCCGGAGAGCCGGCCACGCTCGTGGGGTGGAGGTAGCACAGCGGCAGCAGCCAGGCGGCCGTACCGGCGAGCGCGCCCGCGAACGGCAGGGCCGACGGCAGCACCTCGTCGTCGGGCCGTCGGCGCCCGCGCAACCGCAGCAGTACCTGCGCCGCCGGATACCCCGCGGCGAGGCCGAGCACGGCCGTCGTGACGGCCACGCTGCCGCCGGTGATCACGTGGTCGTGCCAGACGTACCGCTTCCCGGCGACCTTCATCACCTGGCCGTGCCAGACGGTCAGTTCGACCCGGTCGCCGGCCTGGAACGCCCCGGCGGCCTCGAAAGAGACCTCCAGCCGTTCGGTCGGCCTGCCGCCCGAGAAGTACAGCCGGTTGGTCTGCTTCGGCCCGCGCGCCTCGGTCCGGGAGATCGTCGCCGGAAGGGTCGACAGGCAGTCGTACGACTGGGCGGCGGACGCCCCGGCGGGGCAGGGGACGGCCTTCTCCCAGCCCCGCTGGTACGCCGTGGCGGCCGGCACGAACCATCCGGCCGTGCCCGCCGCCATGAGCAGCAGCAGACAGGCACACAGACGGCCCGCCCAGCCGCTGCCCACGCTGTTGCTCCGGACATAGCGGATCCTGCTCGACTCGGGAGTGCCGTACAGACCGTGCAGCCGCCGCAGCGCGGTCAGTCGTTCGGTGAACTCCGGCTTGCCGTACGCGGCGCCGGACGGCTGGGGCAGCAGCATCCTGCGCCCGTCGCGCAGCACCACCATGACCCGCTCGTTCTCCCCGCCCCGGGGCAGGGTCTGCACCCGGACCCGCAGATCGGCGATCTCCCGCCACGGCACGCTGCGGCGGCGCAGCAGCGTCCAGGAGTGCAGCCCGTACGCGTCCGCGCGCGCCCACCCCGTCGCCACGTACAGCGACCACACGACGGCCGCCACTAGCGTCAGCCCGAGGGTCGCCAGCACGACCGGCAGCTTGTCCGAAATCCCGTCCGCGCACGCCAGCCCCACTGCGGCCAGCAGTCCCCCGCCCGCCCCCAGGGGAACGAGCCACCGCGCGCTGTGCTCCCAGGGGGACCGGCAGACGATGTCAGAGCTGTTCACGCCCGCGATTGTGCCGCCGGTCAGCCCGCTGTTCTTGTGCCGGTTCCGGCAACGAAGAACGGCCCGGGACTGCCCGGACCACGACGTCACTTGTTCCAGGTCTCGTCGTACGGATCGTGCGGCACCGGGACCGGCTTCGCCGAGGTGACCTTCAGATAGGGGATGGGGCCGTTGTTGACGGGGTCCCGCGTGAGCGTGGGCGTGTACGTGCCGGTCACCTCCAGCCAGGCGTCCGGGCGCAGGACCGGGGGCAGGTTGCCGGTGAGGGCGATCTTGATCGGCTGGGCGTCCGCGGCGCAGCAGTTGAGGGCCATGCGGACCAGGTACGGCGCGCCCGAGTGGTCCAGGGCGAGGAACCCGGTGACGCGGACCGTACGGCCGTGCAGGGAACGGCCGTGGCCGTAGGCCGCACGGGAGGCGTAGTCGATCACGGACAGCGGGGCCGGGTCGGCGGCGGGCAGCCTGTCGTAGGTGAACGGCTTCTGCAGGGCCGTACCGGAGCGCAGGGCGCTGTAGGAGCCGAGGGCGGGCGGGGCGATGAGGATGAGGGCGAGGAGGGGGAGCAACAGGAGCCAGGAGATGCGGGGTTCGGGGTGGTGGTGGTCGTGTGTTTCGGTGGCGGCGGCCCTGGCACGCCGGCGTTCGTACCAGACCGTCGCCAGCGCCGCCGCGATCAGTACCGCGCCCGAGGCCAGCAGCAGCGGGCGCAGGCCCCCCTTGACGTACCGGAGGTAGAGGTCGGTGCTGCCCGCGTGGAGGAGGGCGGCGCCGAGCAGGAACATGACGGCGGCCTGGGACTGGCGGTTCACAGCAGCACCGTCCCGGTCACGAGCGCGCCCGCGATCGCCAGCGCGAAGGTGGCGGGCGCGAAGCGGAGGGCGAAGGTACGGCCGAAGGTGCCGGCCTGCATCGCGAACAGCTTGAGGTCGATCATCGGGCCCACCACCAGGAACACCAGCTTGGCCGTCAGCGAGAACTGGGTGAGGGAGGCCGCGACGAACGCGTCCGCCTCCGAGCAGATGGAGAGGAGTACGGCCAGGACGGCCAGGGCGAGCACGGAGAAGACCGGGTTTCCGGCCGCCGTGCGCAGCCAGTCCGCCGGGGTCGCCGCCTTCAGCGTGGCCGCGGCCATCGCCCCGAGCACCAGGAAGCCGCCCGCGTGCGTGGTGTCGTGCCGTACGGAGTTCCAGAACGCCTCCCCCTTGGTCGCGCCCTCGTGCGCCCCGTGGGCCGGCGGGCGCAGCCAGTCGGTGCGGCCCAGCCGCTGCCACAGCCAGCCCATCGCGCACGCCACCAGCAGGCTCGCCAGGAACCGGGCCAGCACCATCTCCGGGTCGCGCGGGAAGGCGACGGCGGTGGCGGTGAGCACGATCGGGTTGATCGCGGGGGCGGAGAGGAGGAAGGCGAGCGCGGCGGCCGGGGTGACTCCCCTGCGGACGAGGGCGCCCGCCACCGGCACCGAGGCACACTCGCAGCCCGGCAGCACCGCGCCGGCGATCCCTGCGACCGGGACGGCCAGAGCGGGGCGGCGCGGGAGGGCGCGCGCGAAGAAGGACGGCGGCACGAACACCGCGATCGCCGCCGACAGCAGCACGCCGAGGACGAGGAAGGGCAGCGCCTGGACCGTCACCGCGACGAACACCGTCATCCAGCTCTGCATCAGCGGGGTGCCGAGCAGCCCGCGGATCGGGGACTGGGCGAGCACCGCGAGGAGCAGAGTCAGCGTCAGTACGAGGGAGGAGCTGAGCCGGCGGCTCTCCTGGCCGCCCGGCGCGTCGCCGGGGCCGGCCTCAGCGCCGGGCGGGGCGTCTTCCGTGATGGCCACGTGCGGTTACCTCCGGCTGGCTGTCCTGGTTCGCTCCCTCCCCTTCGGTACGTGAGTCCTCCCCCGGGTGTTCACACCGTTGCTGGAACCACTCCTCTCCTTGGGACAGTCTTTTCCCTCGTGGGGAGCGTTCCGTATCAAGGTGGGCCGAGGGCCCCGCACATGGTGGTGTGCGGTGACGACGGGCTCGCGCACCGGCTGGCCGCCGAGCTGCGCGGAGTCTACGGCGAGCAGGTCACCCTCGTGGTACCGCCGAACGAGCGCACCGCCAGGCCCCCGGTGGTCGGACGGGCCCGGTCCGCTTCGGCCACGCTGTTCGACCGCATGGTGAACGCCGCGGTCGGCCGCGGCGGCAACGGACCCGGCTCGGGATCCGGCTCCGGATCCGGATCGACCGCGGCAGCCACCAGCACCGGCAGCACGGGCGGCAGCACGAGCGGAACCACAGGTGGCGGCAACGCCGGTGAGACCGCACGGGTGCTGGAGGCCGCCGAGATCACCGAGTCCGTGCTCGCCCAGGCCGGAGTGGAACGGGCCGCCGCGCTCGCCCTCGTCTTCGACGACGACGAGACCAACATCCGGGCCGCGCTGACCGCCCGCCGGCTCAACCCCCGACTGCGGCTCGTCCTCCGCCTCTACAACCGGCGGTTGGGCCAGCACATCGAGGAACTCCTCGACCAAGCCGCCGCGTTGGCCGCCGGCGACGGTGAGGGCGGCTCGGACGCGTCCACCACCGTGCTGTCCGACGCCGACACCGCCGCGCCCGCACTGGCCGCCACCGCCGTCGCCGGCACCAGCAAGGTCGTGCAGACCGAGGGGCTGCTGCTGCGGGCCGTCGAACGGCCGTCGGCCGGCACCGGGCTGTGCACGCTCGCCCTGCTCTCCCCGCCGGGCGCGGATCCCGAGGCCGGCGGGGACCAAGAGCCCCGGCTGCTGCCGGACGACGACGAGGTACGGCAGGCCGCGGGGCGGGCGGCCGTGGTGCTGGAGCAGGTGTCCTCGGCGGGCGGCGGGGAGCCGACCGCGCCCGGCCGCGGCGGGGTGCCGCCGCTCGCCTCGCTGTTCTCCCGGCGGCTGCGCTGGTCGCTGGCGGGCATGGTGGCCTGCGTGGTCGCGCTCGCCGTCGCGCTGTGGGTGGTCACCGGGATGCATCCCCTCAGCGCCTTCTATCTGACCCTGCTGGACCTCTTCGCGATCGACAACCCGGCCATCGGCGCGCCCATGGGCCGGCAGATCCTCCAACTGCTCTCCGGACTGGTCGGTCTGCTGCTGCTTCCGGTGCTGCTGGCGGCCGTGCTGGAGGCGCTGGGCACCTTCCGCACCGCCTCCGCCCTGCGCAAACCGCCACGCGGGCTCGGCGGGCATGTGGTGCTGCTCGGGCTCGGGAAGATCGGCACCCGGGTGCTGACCCGGCTGCGCGAGCTGAACATCCCCGTGGTGTGCGTCGAGTCCGACCCGGAGGCGCGGGGCCTGGCGACTGCCCGGCGGCTGCGGGTGCCCGTGGTGCTCGGGGACGTCACCCAGGAAGGGGTGCTGGAGTCCGCGAAGATCCACCGGGCGTACGCGCTGCTCGCGGTGACCAGCGCGGACACCACGAACCTGGAGGCCGTGCTGTACGCGCGGAGCGTACGGCCCGATCTGCGGGTGGTGCTGCGGCTGTACGACGACGACTTCGCCACCGCGGTGTACCGCACCCTGCGGGCCGCCTACCCGCACGCCCTCACCCGGAGCCGAAGCGTCACGCATCTGGCCGCGCCCGCGTTCGCCGGGGCGATGCTGGGGCGGCAGGTGCTGGGCGCCATCGCGGTGGAGCGGCGGGTACTGCTGTTCGCCGCGGTGGACGTCGCCGGGCATCCCCAGCTGGAGGGGCGGACCGTACGGGACGCTTTCCGGGCCGGGTCCTGGAGGGTGCTGGCACTGGAGGGGCGGGCGGACACGGCACCGGACCATGTGCTGGTCAAGGGGGACCGGGTCGTGGTCGCCGCCACCCGCCGGGGCCTCGCGGAACTGCGCTGACCTCGCTCAGCAAGCGCCCAGGTGCCGGGCCGCGAAGTCCATCTCCAGTCTCACCTGCTTGATCCGCTCGTCCACCACCAGGGAGCCGTGACCGGCGTCGTAGCGGTACACCTCGTGGGTCGCGCCTCTCGCCTCCAGGCGCTTGACGTAGTTGTCGATCTGACGGATCGGGCAGCGGGGGTCGTTGACGCCCGCCGAGATGTAGACCGGGGCCTTGACCGCGTCGACGTACGTGAGCGGGGACGAGGCCTCGAAGCGCTCGGGGACCTCCTCGGGGGTGCCGCCCAACAGGGTGCGGTCCATGGCCTTCAGGGCCTCCATCTCGTCGTGGTACGCGGTGACGTAGTCCGCGACGGGCACGACCGCGATGCCCACCGTCCATGCCTCGGGTTGGGTGCCGAGGCCGAGCAGGGTGAGATAGCCGCCCCAGGAGGCACCGGTGAGGATCAGCCGGGCGGGGTCGGCGAGGCCCGAGGACACCGCCCAGTCGCGGACCGCGGCCACGTCCTCCAGCTCGATCAGACCGACCCGGTGCTTCAGGGCGTCGGTCCAGGCGCGGCCGTAGCCGGTGGAGCCGCGGTAGTTGATGCGGATCACCGCATAGCCCTGGTCGACCCAGGCGGCCGGGCCCGCGGCGAAGGAGTCGCTGTCGTGCCAGGTCGGGCCGCCGTGCAGGTCGAAGACCGTGGGGAGCGGGCCGGTGGCGCCCGCCGGCTTCTGGATCAGGGCGTGGATACGGCCGCCGGGGCCCTCCACCCACACGTCCTCCACAGGCACCGACGGCGGGCAGGCCATGCCGGGCGGGTCCAGGACCACGCCGCCGGAGGTGGACCGCACCGCGGGCGGCTCGGCGGCCGACGACCACAGGTACTCGACATTCCCGTCCGGGCGGGCGGTGGCGCCGGAGACCGTGCCGGGCGGGGTGGGGATGCGGGTCAGCTCGCGGCTCGCCAGGTCGTACCGGAACAGCTCGCTGCGGGCCTCGAAGCCGTGGGCGATGAGCAGGGCCGAGCCGTCCGGGTACCACTCCGCGCTCACGTCGCCCGGCAGGTCCAGGGCGAGGTCGGTCTCCTCGCCCGTCGCCACGTCCCACACCAGCGGCTCCCAGCGGCCCCGCCGCTGATGGCCGATGAGCAGCCGGGTGTCGCCGTCGACCGGCGCGAAGCCCAGCACCTCCAGGCCCAGCTCCTCGGTGCCGCCCTTGGTGTCGTCCAGCTCGGCGACCGGCGTGCCGTCCGGGCGGAGCACGCGCAGCGCGGCGTGCATGGCGTCGCCGTGCTCGGTGTGCTCGACGGCGATCAGGGAGCCGTCGTGCGAGAGGTCGCCGACGCCCGCCGACTCGCGGTGCCGGTAGATCTCGACCGGGTCCTCGCCCTCGCGCGCGAGGTGGATCGTCGTGCCCTCGTCGTCCGTGGAGCGGCCGACGACCGCCGTACGCCCGTCCCGGGACAGGGCGAGCCCGGCCGGATAGGACGGATCGAGGCCCGGGACGGCCGGCTCGTCCTCGCCTCCCCCGAAGGGCTGGCGGCGCCAGATGCCGAACTCGTCGCCGTCCTTGTCGTCGAACCACCAGATCCAGGCGCCGTCCGGGGAGAGCGCGCCGTCCGTCGTGCCGTTCGGCCGGTGCGTCGCCTGCCGCTGCCCGCCCGTCGCGCGGTCCCACGCGTACAGCTCGTACGTGCCCGTCGCGTTCGACACGAACAGGGAGCGGTCCGGCGCGTCCTCCGCCCAGTCGGGCAGGGACACCCGCGGCGCCCGGAAGCGCTTCTCCCAGTCCGGCATGCCGGCCGCGTCCGCGCCCGGCCCGTTGCTCTCACTCATCGCCCCAGTCATGCGCCCATACTGCCTGGCCGCGCCGACAATTGGGTGACGGGTGTGCGCAGCCTGTGGATAACTTCCCGATCATGAGCACCCAGATCGACCATCACTCCGAGCACCACGTCTCGCTCTTCCCGATCTCCTCCCTCAAGGCGAGCAAGAGCTGACCCGCGGGCCGGCGCCCGGCGGCGGCGCCGTACCGTGGAAGGCGTGTACCGGTTTCTGCTGACTCCCCGCTGGTGGGGCATCAACGTCTTCGTGCTGCTCGCCATCCCGTTCTGCATCTTCATGGGGTCCTGGCAGCTGAGCCGGTTCGAGGGGCGGGTGCAGGAGCATCGCAGCGCCACCGAGCAGGCCGCGTCGGACAAGCAGGAGACCGCGCGCCCGCTGGAGTCGATGCTGCCCGTCGACAAGGCCACCTCCGGCCGCCGGGTCACCGCGAGCGGGCACTACGGCACCCAGCTGCTGGTGCCCGGCCGCCAGTTGGACGGCAGGAACGGCTTCTACGTCCTCACCCTGCTGCGCACCGACTCCGGCAAGGCACTGCCGGTCGTACGAGGCTGGCTGCCGGGCAAAGCGGACCCGGCGAAGGCGCCCGCGCCGCCGAGCGGTGAGATCACCGTCACCGGCGCGCTCCAGGCGTCCGAGACGCCCGGGGACAACGGGGTCAGCGCGACCGGCGGACTGCCGACCGGGCAGACGGCGGCGATCAGCTCGGCATCACTGGTGAACCTGGTGCCGTACAAGCTGTACGACGCCTGGGTGACCCTCGACAAGGCCGACGCCGGGATGAGGGCCGTGCCCGCGACGGCACCGGACGGCACCGGGCTGGACCTGAAGGCGTTCCAGAACCTCGGCTACACCGGGGAGTGGTTCGTCTTCGCCGGTTTTGTGGTGTTCATGTGGTTCCGGCTGGTACGCCGAGAGGCCGAGGCCGTGCGGGACGCTGCGCTGGGCCTGGTGCCGGAGGAGACACCGGAGCCGGTGACCAGTGGCTGACCACCGGCACCCCGGCTGCTAGGCCCCCGCCAGCACCCCGGTGTAAATGACCGTCCCCGCGCACTCCCCCGTCACCGTCGCCGTGGCCGCAGGGGAGCCCCCCTGTGCCGTGTGGGTGATCTGCACGCTGCCGTCGGCCGTGCCGTCCTCGGTCATCAGCTGGGTCGTCGTGCCCGCCGAGCCCCCGCTGTCGGCCGAACCGCCGGTGGCACTCGCGTCCTGGGACGGCGTCGGGCCCGTTGTGGCGCCACCGGTGTTCGAGCCGCCGGTGGTGCTGGTGCCGCCGCCGGTGGTGGGGCAGGTCTCGGAGGGTACGAAGGCGAACTTCTCCTCGTAGGCCCCGCCCGGCTGCAGGACCAGCCCGGAGACCTCCAGCGAGGGGTCGGGCAGATCGGTCGCCGCGTCCCCGGCCACATGCCGCGCGGTGCCGATCTTGGTCGGGTCGGCCGCGCCCACCGCGGTCGGGGTGATGGTGCCCGCGCCGGCGACGGTGCAGGCGGTGGAGGAGACGTTGACGACGCGGAAGGTGCCGTAGACCACGCCCGCGGAGTCGGGGGCGCCGGCGGTGCCGGTGGCCGAGCCCAGCTGGGCCGTCGTACACAGCGGGACGCCGCCGGCGGAGACGGTGGAGGACGGGTTGGCGCCCCCGGTGGAGCCGCCGCCGCTGCCGCCGCCCCTGCCCTTCTCCCCGGGCCTGTCCGGCTCCTTGCCGGGCTTGACGCTCGTACTGCCGGTGTCCTTGCTGCCGCCCTTGTCGCCGCCCTTGTCCTTGCCCTGCCCGGTGCCGCCCTGGGCCTGGGAGGACTGGCCGGCCATGGCGGTGTTGGGGTCGGTGCCGCCGGACTCGGAGACGTGGACGAGGGCGGGGATCGCGGTGCCGATGAACAGGGCCGCGGCGGCCATGCCGACGACGGCCTGCCGCTTGCGGGCCCGCCGCGCGGGCACGGCCCGGCGCAGATGCTCCAGCGTGCCGGTGCGCGGCTCGATGCCGTCGACGGCGGAGTGCAGCATGCGGCGCAGGGCCAGCTCGTCGGCACCGAGGCCGTCGAGGTCCGTGCCGAGGCCGTCGAGGTCGAGGCCGCCCGCATCGGTGCGGGAACCCTGCTTGAGGCCCTCGGGACCCTGGTCGAGGCCCTCGGGGCCCTTCTCGTCGGGGCCGTGGTTCACAGTTTCGTTCCCAGCGTGCGATTGCGTGTGCTCTTGCTCGTCCCGCCCCGTCGGCTCGTGCCAGGCGAAGGGCTCGTGACGTTCGTGGGAAAGGCGTTCATCGGAATCGCCCCCTTGGGCGCGCTCACTCATGCCGATGCCCCCATGGCCACCCGCAGCGCGGCCATGCCCCGCGAGCCGTACGCCTTCACCGAGCCCAGGGAGATCCCGAGGGTCTCGGCGACCTGGACCTCGGTCATGTCCGCGAAGTAGCGCAGGACCAGCACCTCGCGCTGGCGGCGCTGCAGGCCCTTCATCGCCTTGATGAGGTCGCGGCGCTCCAGCTGGTCGTAGGCGCCCTCCTCCGCACTCGCCATGTCCGGCATCGGCTTGGAGAGCAGCTTCAGGCCGAGGATGCGGCGGCGCAGGGCCGAGCGGGAGAGGTTGACGACCGTCTGCCTGAGGTAGGCGAGGGTCTTCTCGGGGTCGCGGACCCGTTTTCGGGCCGAGTGCACGCGGATGAAGGCCTCCTGGACCACGTCCTCGCAGGAGGCGGTGTCGTCCAGGAGCAGCGCGGCGAGGCCGAGCAGCGAGCGGTAGTGCGCCCGGTAGGTCTCGGTGAGGTGGTCGACGGTCGTACCGGCGGCCGCGGTCGCCGTGGTCGCCGCGGTCTCGTCGGAGCCGTCACGCTGACTGGGTATGCGGGCGGGCCGCGCTGCGGGCATGGGCGCGATCACCGGCATGCCGCCGGGCGTGCGGGGCCGGAGCGCCGCACGGGGCGGCCGGAGGGCCGCCGAGCCGCGGGCCGCGCTGAGTTCGAGTACCTCTGCCACGCCAGTTGGACACGTCCGACCCCGTCAGGGTTGTACGTGCCGGGCGTCACATGTGCGACAACCGGCCATGCCTCAAGTGCCGTCATGTGCCCCGCTCTTCCCCTATGTTCGATATGGGCGGGTATCCCCACACCCGGCCCGATCACGGCGTCCCCACACCCGAAGAGTGACCGCAAAGACGCTCCCCGCCCTCCGCACGGTTGCGGGGACGGGGAGAGAAATCCTCTGTTGCCTTGAGCAATGGTTCAAGTGGTTTGGACCATGCTCCCGGCCACATCTCTTACCCAGATCCTACAAACCTCTCGTCGGACCGGGTCACCGGTCGGCCCACTCCGCCGCGACCAGCTCCGCGATCTGCGCGGTGTTCAGCGCGGCACCCTTGCGGAGGTTGTCACCGCAGACGAAGAGTTCGAGCGCGGTCGGGTCGTCCAGGGCCCGCCGCAGCCGGCCCACCCAGGTCGGGTCGGTGCCCACGACGTCCGCGGGGGTGGGGTACTCGCCGGCGGCCGGATCGTCGCACAGCACCACGCCGGGCGCGGTCGCCAGGATCTCCCGGGCGCGGTCGACCGTGACCTCGCCCTGGAAGCGGGCGTGCACGGTCAGGGAGTGGGTGGTGATCACCGGGACGCGGACGCAGGTCACGGCGACCGGCAGCCGCGGCAGCCCGAGGATCTTGCGGGACTCGTCGCGGACCTTCATCTCCTCCGAGGACCAGCCGTCCTCCCGCAGCGACCCGGCCCACGGCACGACGTTCAGCGCGACCGGCTCCGGGAACGGCCCGGTGTCCTCCCCGACGGCCCGCCGCACGTCACCCGGCTTGGTGCCCAGCTCGGTGCCGGCCACCAGGGACAGCTGGGCCCGCAGCGTCTCCACCCCGGCCCGCCCGGCCCCGCTCACCGCCTGGTACGACGACACCACCAGCTCGCGCAGCCCGAACTCGGCGTGCAGCGCGCCCAGGGCGACGATCATCGTCAGGGTCGTGCAGTTGGGGTTGGCGACGATCCCGCGCGGCCGGGTGCGTACGGCGTGCGGGTTGACCTCGGGCACCACCAGCGGCACGTCGGGGTCCAGCCGGAAGGCGGCGGAGTTGTCGACGACCACCGCACCGCGCGCGGCGGCGATCGGCGCCCAGTGCGCGGCGACCTCGTCCGGGACGTCGAACATGGCGATGTCGACCCCGTCGAAGGCCTCCTCGCTCAGGGCCACCACCTCGACCTCCTCCCCGCGCACGGCCAGCTTGCGGCCGGCCGAGCGCGGGGAGGCGATCAGACGGATCTCGCCCCAGACGTCCGCGCGCTGGGACAGGATCTGGAGCATGACCGCGCCGACGGCCCCGGTCGCTCCCACGACCGCGAGCGTCGGCTTGCCGGTCATCGTCGTACGCCTCCGTACGTCGTGGAGACGGTCATCGGCCGGTGCCGCCGTAGACGACGGCCTCGTCGGTGTCGGAGTCGAGCCCGAAGGCGGTGTGCACGGCGCGCACGGCCTCCGGCACGTCGTCCTGGCGGGTGACGACCGAGATGCGGATCTCGGAGGTCGAGATCAGCTCGATGTTCACACCCGCGTCGCTCAGCGCCTCGAAGAAGGAGGCGGTGACGCCCGGGTTGGTCTTCATACCCGCGCCGACCAGCGAGATCTTCCCGATCTGGTCGTCGTAGCGCAGCGAGTCGAAGCCGATGCCGGAGCGGCTCTTCTCCAGCGCGTCGATGGCCTTGCGGCCCTCGGTCTTCGGCAGCGTGAAGGAGATGTCGGTCAGGCCCGTGGCGGCGGCGGACACGTTCTGCACGACCATGTCGATGTTGATCTCGGCATCGGCGATGGCCCGGAAGATCGCGGCCGCCTCACCCGGCTTGTCCGGCACGCCGACGACCGTGATCTTGGCCTCGGAGGTGTCGTGCGCGACACCGGAGATGATGGCCTGCTCCACCTTCTTGTCCCCAATCGGCTCACTGCTGACCCAGGTGCCCTGCAGCCCGCTGAAGCTGGACCGGACATGGATCGGGATGTTGTAGCGGCGGGCGTACTCCACACAGCGGTGGAGCAGCACCTTGGAGCCGGAGGCCGCGAGCTCCAGCATGTCCTCGAAGGAGATCCAGTCGATCTTCTTCGCCTTCTTCACCACGCGCGGGTCGGCGGTGAACACGCCGTCGACGTCGGTGTAGATCTCGCAGACCTCGGCGTCGAGCGCGGCGGCGAGCGCCACGGCCGTGGTGTCGGACCCACCGCGACCCAGCGTGGTGATGTCCTTCTTGTCGGCGCTGACGCCCTGGAAACCGGCGACGATGGCGATGTTGCCCTTGTCGAGCGACTCCCGGATCCGGCCCGGGGTGACGTCGATGATCCGGGCTTTGTTGTGGACCGAGTCGGTGATGACGCCTGCCTGGCTGCCGGTGAAGGACTGGGCCTCGTGACCCAGGTTTTTGATCGCCATCGCCAGCAGGGCCATGGAGATCCGCTCTCCGGCGGTCAGCAGCATGTCGAATTCACGCCCGGCAGGCATCGGAGAAACCTGCTCGGCGAGATCGATCAGCTCGTCCGTCGTGTCGCCCATCGCGGAAACGACGACGACAACCTGGTTGCCGTTCTTCTTCGCTTCCACGATCCGCTTGGCGACGCGCTTGATGCCCTCGGCATCGGCTACGGAGGAGCCTCCGTACTTCTGCACGACAAGGCCCACGTGCGCTCCTCGCTCGGTTCGTTTGTGTCGGCTCAGTCTAACGAGCGCCCGAATTCCACCACCGTGCTCCCGCATGGTGAGACATCGGCTGCTCGGTTCCGGAACCTGCCCAGCGTTCGGCGTCGCACGCGAAAAGTGCCCCGGGTCACAGAGGAGGACTGTTAAGTTTCAACCACTACGGGGGTGCGGCATGACGGAGATCCTGCTCGCGGCGACCGTCCTGCTCGGCGGGTGCGTGCAGTGGCTGACCGGGATGGGCTTCGCCCTGGTCGCCGTACCCGCCCTGGTACTGCTGCTCGGCCCCGCCGACGGGGTGGTGCTGGCCAACTGCGCCGCCGGAGCCATCAGCGTCGTGGGCCTGGCGGGCGGCTGGCGCCGGGTACGCCCGGCGGCGATGGTCCCCCTCTGCCTGGCGGCCGCCTGCACGGTCCCGGCGGGCGCCTGGCTGACCCGCCGACTCCCATGCCCCGTCCTGCTGTTGGTGATGGGCGCGCTGGTGACGGCGGCCGTCCTGCTGGTGATGCGCGGCGCCCGGGTCCCGGCCCTGCGCGGCGGCAAGGGAGCGGTGACTGCCGGCGCGCTGGGCGGCTTCATGAACGCGGCGGCGGGCGTGGGCGGCCCACCGGTGTCCCTGTACGCCCTCAACGCGGGCTGGACGGTACGGGAGTTCCTCCCCAACGCCCAGTTCTACGGCGTAGCCGTCAACGCCTTCTCCATCGCCGCGAACGGCACCCCTCGCCTGACCGGCGTGCAGTGGGCGGCCGTCTGCGCCGCGATGACGACCGGCGCGCTGGTCGGCTGCGCCATCGCCGGCCGCATCCCCGAGCACCGGGCCCGGCACCTGGTCCTGCTGCTGGCCCTGGCGGGGGGCGCGACGGCGATGACGAAGGGGCTGTGGGGGGTGTGCCGGTCCGTGCTCGGCTGACCGTTCACACGGCCAACTCCGCCTGCTGACGGCCTTTCGCCGCGTCGGGAATCGGGCTGGGGGCTCGTTCGTGAATTCGCGGTTCACCTCTGTATGAGAGAGCGGCGCCGACACGGGTTGCGGTCACATCATGTGGCACCCATCACAGGCTCAACTGACGGGAAATTTGCGGTTGTCGATGAACCCGTCCGTGACTTCCCCCGTCTTGGAGGTCGCCTGCAGCTGTGGTTGCGAACGTCGCCCCCGGGGCGGTCGCGGACACCGCCGGCATCTCCATGCAAGCTGCGTTCTGACTGTTCAGGAGTGTTCTCATGCAGGCAGAGAAGCATGCCCCTCACCCCTGCAAGGTGCGACGCCGGCGCGCGGACATGCCGCTGCTCGGTGGTGTCCGCCCACCCATAGCCCTGTTACCGAGCCTCTTGGCGGCCGTTTGCGCCCTGACCATATTTACTGTCGGGAATTCTCAAGACCATGACGTGTCCCGCGCCGTCTCCGAGTCCCAGAGGGATATCGCGACCGATTCCGCGCTTTCTCTGGGAGCGTCTCTGGAACAGAGCGCACAGGATCTGCACGATGCCGTCGGGCTGCTCGGCGGTGGCAGCCGGAAAAGCCCTGACGCGATCCTGACGTCCCTTACGAACGTCTACTCCAAGTGGCGGGGGCTCGCCGTCGTGGACACCGGCTCGGGCCGGCTGCTCGCCGCGCGCGGAGAGGCCGTGCCGCTCGACGGACTCACCGCGGCCGACCGTGACAGCGGTGGACTGCGGCCCCGGCTCGTCGCCGGGCGTTCCGGCGCTCCCCGGTTGCTGTCCTTCGCCTCTCTCGACGAGGCCGCGGGCAAAAGCCGGCTGGTCGTCTCGTCCGCGACACTGCGCCTGCCGAGCGAGCAGGACACCCGCTCCACCTTCGTCACCGACAGCAGCGGCCACATCATCGCCGCCGCCGGCAAGAACGTCACCAACACCGCCCTGCGTACGGCAGTCGAGGACGGAAAGGTCGACCTGCGCCGCGCGGGCCGGGGCTATCTCGTCATCGGACGCGCGGCCGTGCCCGACGGCGACCGCGTCCGCGGGCTCGGGCTCTCCGTGGCCACGGCGGTTCCGGTACCGGCCGGGACCGCTGCGCACGGCAACAGCCTCATCGGCCCCGTGGCAGCGGGCGTGCTGCTCGCGACAGGCCTCCTCGTCACCTGGCTGCTGGTCCGTCATGTGCAGCGCCCGCTGCTCCGGCTGCACCAGGAAGCACGCCGCCTCGCAGGCGGGGACGTCAAGCGTCCGGTGTCGGTGCGCGGGTGGGGGGAAGCCGCACGGATCGGACGGTCGCTGGAGTCGCTACGCCGCCAGCTCTCCGGGGAGAGCGATGCCTCCGGCCCGGCCCCCGCGCCGTCCCGCCGCGCCGGTCTGCGCATCGTCGTCCTGTGCTGCGCCGCCCTCGTCACGGCCTGGGCCGTGGCGCTGCCCCTGCTCAGCCTCGCCGACGGGCCGCAGGCGCCGGCGCAGGCCGCGCAGGACCAGCGGCACCGCGCCCAGGCCGCCGCCGACCGCGTCCGGCGCACCCTCGACGAGAACGTCGCCGACCTCTCCGCGATCGCCCAGCTCGCCGACGACAGCGGCGGCGGCATCTCCGCCGTACTCCACGAGCAGCTGCTCCGACACGGAGCCTGGCGCTCCCTCTACCTCGTGGATGCGGGCGGCCACGTCGTCGCACGTTCCGGCGAGGCCCCGTACGGCATCGACCGGGCCGCCGCCGCCAGGTCCGTGAAGCCGGGTGCACCCGCCGTGCTCCAGCTCAACACCTCCGGCACGACGCCGGTCTCGGCGGCCGTGGTGCCCGTGGGCGACGGCAGGCGCAAGCTCTTCGCCGAACTGCGGCCGGACGCCTTCAACGGCGTCCTGAACCGCCCCGGCCTCGGCCGGTCGTGGCTGGTCGACGCGCGGGGCAGGATCATCGCTGCCAACGGGGGCTTCATCGCCTTCAGCACACCGCCGGGCCATGGCCGCACCACCCTCGCCGCCGACGCCGACGTGAGCGGGACACCGGCCGTCGCGCGCCTGCACTGGCGGGTCGTCACCCACAAGCCGCTGTCCTGGACGCGCCTCGCCGCGTACGAGACGGAGCGGCACGCCGGGCTGGCCGGGCTGCTCGCCTTCACGGCGATGCTGCTCTGTCTGGGCTGGCTGGAACTGGCCGTCCTGCGTCCGCTGCGCGCCCTCGACCGCTCGGCGGCGGCACTCGCCTCGGGCGACCGGACCAGGGTGATCTACCCCGTCCACCACGACGAGGTGGGCTCCGTGGCCCGCAGCCTCGAACTCGTCCGGCAGCAGCTGGTCGCGGCGGGACGCCGGCGGCGCGACCACGCCCCCGCCACCGAGCGGCGGCCCCAGCCCCAGCCCCAGAGCACCTGAGCCGCCGCTCCCCTCAAGAGCCCGCCCCGAGAAGCAAGGTCATGCTCTTCCTCTACAGCGTCCTTCTCATCAGCTCCCTGGGCCTCCTGATCGCCGGCATGGTCGAACAGCGCAGGCACTACGACAACCTCTCCGCGATACCCCAGCGGGTGCTGGTCAACGGCATCCGCGGCAAGTCCTCCATCACCCGGCTGTGCGCGGGCGCCCTGCGCGGCGGCGGCCTCACCACCGTCGCCAAGACCACCGGCACCGCGGCCCGGTTCATCCACCCTGACGCCACCGAGGAACCGGTCTACCGCAAGTTCGGCATCGCCAACGTGGTCGAGCAGATCGGCATCGTGCGGCGCGCCGCCGCGTACAAGCCGGACGCGCTGGTCATCGAGTGCATGGCCGTCATGCCGGCCCTGCAGGAGGTCAATCAGTCCAAGCTGATCCGCTCCACCATCGGCGTGCTGTGCAACGTGCGCGAGGACCACCTCGCCGAGATGGGCCCCACCCTGGACGACGTGGCCCGCTCGCTGTGCCGCTCGATGCCCGAGGACGGCATCTGCGTCACCGCCGAGAAGGACCGCTTCCCCATCCTCCAGGAGGAGGCGGACGCCCGTAACTGCAAGCTGATCTACGCCGACCCGGAGACGGTCACCGACGAGGAGCTGCGCGGCTTCAGCTGGTTCACGTTCAAGGAGAACGTGGCCATCGCCCTCGCCGTCGCCGAACTCCTCGGCGTGGACCGCGAGACGGCCCTGAAGGGCATGTACGACGCCCCGCCGGACCCCGGTGTCCTCTCCGTCGAGAAGTACCGCACGCCCCAGGGCAGCACGCTCGCCTTCGCCAACGTGTTCGCGGCCAACGACCCCGAGTCGACGCTGATGAACGTCAACCAGCTCCTCGACCTCGGGGCGATCCACCGCCCCCTGCACGTGGTCATCAACTGCCGTCCCGACCGCGTCGAACGCAACGGCCAGATGGGCCAGATCATCCCCGAGCTGGCCCCCGACACGGTCTTCCTGATCGGCCATCCCACCAAGAGCGCCCGAGAGGGCATCCCCGGCGGCTGGGGCGGACGGATCGTCGACCTCGGCGGCGACGACCGCGACCCCGACAGCCTCACCGCCGACCTGCTCGCCGCCCTGGACGGCGACGCGTCCCTCGTCGCCATCGGCAACATCCACGGCCAGGGCGAGCTACTGCTGGAACGTTTCGCCCAACTCCCCTCCGCCGACACCGAGTCGGCCGCCCCCGGGACGTCCCGCTTTCCCGCTCAGACCGGAGACAACGACCAGTGACCCCCGTCCACCTCACCCCGGACATGGCCGCGATCGGTATCACGCTCGGGCTCCTCTTCTCCCTGATCTGCTACCTCACCACCAACCTCTCCCCCGGGGGCATGATCACCCCCGGCTGGCTCGCGCTGATCCTCGTCGGGAACTGGCAGCTGTTCCTCATGGTGATCGGGGTGACCGTCCTGACGTACGGCTGCACGCGTCTGATGCAGAGCGTCGTGATCCTCTACGGCAAGCGGCTGTTCGCGGCGGTGGTGCTGTGCGGGGTGCTGATCCAGGCGACGTGTTTCCTGCTCCTCCAGCACAAGTTCCCGTACCTCTTCGGTCACCAGACCCTCGGCTACATCGTGCCGGGCCTCGTCGCCTACCAGCTGGTCCGCCAGCCGCCCCGCGCCACCCTCGTGGCCACGTCCACGGTCACCCTCGGCGCGTACGTCGTCCTCGCCACGGGCGTCCTGCTGGGCGCACTGCCCGGCCTGTAAGCCGGTATGCCGCCCGCCACGTCACCGGCACGTGGCCCGGTATCCGATCCGGCGTTCGATTCGGTGTTCGAAGCGCCTGCTGTCCCCAGACGAAAGGGAATCCCCACCTGCCATGGCCGCCGCCCCCGCCGCTCCCACCGCCCGACGCAAGCGGAACCAACGGCTCTCCCTCGCCCTTCTCGCAGCCGTGGCCCTCGCTGCCGGCGTGGTCACCCACCAGCTGCGCACCGCCGGCGGCCCGGCCGCCGCCCGCACGGTCGATTCCGGCCAGGACCGACTGCCCCCCGCCAGTGCCCGGGGCCTCCATTACGACCGCCTCGCCGACCCCGCCCGCACCGTCGTCCGGGACGGCTCCGGCGCCGTGGTCGCCACCCTCACGGACGGGGCCCGCACCGCCGTCCTCACCGGGCCCGGCCGCACCTTCACCGAGCCGCGGACCACCACGTCACATGTGATCACGGACAGTTGGGTACGCCTGATGCCGCGCACGTGGGCGGCCGGCCAGGAACGGTCGAAGTGGTTCGCCGACTGGCTGCGCGCCAACCGCGGCAGCACGAAGCCGGACGTCCTCGCCGCGGCCCTGCAGTACCGGGCGGGAGAGAAGCCCCTCAAGGACGCGAAGGGCGTCCGGTACGCGGGAGCGGCGACGTACGGCACAGCCGGTGACGACAACGCGGGGACCACCCGTCCCAGCTCCGACTTCTACGAGTATCTGGGCATCCCCTGGACCTTCCCCGACGGTCACACGGTGCACCCCGACAAGGCGCGCTACGGCACCGTGGGCCCGTCGGGCTATGTACGGCTCGTCTACGGCTACCGAGAGGGCTACCCGCTGCTCGGCCGGGACGCCAAGGGCCCGGGCCTTCCCCGCACCGCCGACGCGATGGCCACGCAGGGCCCCGGCGTCCCGGTGCTCCGAGGCACGAGCACCCCCGCGGCGCTGAGCAGGCTCCAGCCGGGCGACCTCGTCTTCTTCGCCACCGCCGACCGTCAGGACCACCGCCTTGACCAGGTCGGCATCTATCTCGGCCTGGACGACGACGGCCACCCTCGCTTCGTCTCCAGCCGCGCATCGGCAGGCGGCCCCACCTTCGGCGACCACGGCGGCTCGGCCCGCCTGGACGGCAACGGCCTCTACGCGAAGGGACTGCGGGCGGCCAAGAGGCTCTGATACGTCATCTCATTCGCCGGTTATCCGCGCCTTAAGCGGTGCGTAATGAAACCTTAGGAGCCCAAGATGGTGTCCGGGGAGTAGTTGGACGCGGCGGCCAGTTGCTCGCGGCTGACGTTGGCCGTGACCATGACGAACGGAATTCACCGGCCCGCCTGGGTCCCCCTCCGTGGGCACCGGCTGCGCGGGGCCGGCGTGCACTTCGACGCCGTGCGGATCGAGGGGAGATGGGGCGAGGCCGTCGCCGACTGGCTGATCGAGCGCGGGGACGGCGACGCGGGGCCCATCGTGTGCGCGGGCGGCAGCGGGACGCGGTGGGTGTACTTCCTGCTGGCGCCCGGCGTCGTACACCGCTACGACTGGCCGCTCGGCGTGCAGTACTTCGGGCGGCGCGCCGAGCGGGCCGTCACGTACGTCGGCGTTCCGGCGCTGGGCGGCGACACCTGGCCGCCGCGCTGGTACAGCGAGCCGACGCCGACCGCGCCGTACGTCGACGCGGCGGCGCTGCTCGCGGTCACTTCGCCGACCGCATCCCCAGTTGTCCGCCGATCTCCTCGGCCATGACCCGGCCCGCCTCGAACTCCAGGGTCTCGTCGCCCATCGTGGCCTGGTCGGTGTCGAGGCCGTCCAGTTCCTCCAGGGGCTGGTTGAGGCGGACGTGGATGAGGACCGACTGCAGGGCGCGCAGGACGGCGGAGGACGTGGGGCCCCAGTTGGAGAAGTAGGAGAACTGCCACCACCACAGGGCCTCCGTGGTGCGGCCCGCGCGGTAGTGGGCCATGCCGTGGCGGAGGTCGGTGATGACGTCGGCGAGGTCGTCGGAGATCCGGGCCGGCACCGGGGCCTTGCGGGGCTCGTACGGGTCGAAGACCTCGGAGTACACGTCGACCGGCTCCAGGAGGCGGGCCAGGTTCTCGCGGAGTTCGTCCACGTCCGGCTCCGGCCCCAGGTCGGGCTCGTAGCGCTCGTCGGGGACGATGTCCTCGTGGGCACCCAGACGGCCGCCGGCCAGCAGCAGCTGGGAGACCTCCAGGAGGAGGAAGGGCACGGTCGAGCCGGGCTCGTCGCCCCTCGCCACCTCCGTGACGGCCACCAGGAAGCTCTCGATCTGGTCCGCGATCTGGACCGCGAAGTCGTCCGGGTTCCGACCGGTCGCGTGCAGTGTGGCGTCAGACATCTAGGAGTCGTCTCCCCTCGAAGGCGCGGCCGAGGGTGACCTCGTCCGCGTATTCCAGGTCGCCACCCACCGGGAGGCCGCTGGCCAGGCGGGTGACCTTCAGGCCCATGGGTTTGATCATGCGGGCGAGGTAGGTGGCCGTGGCCTCGCCCTCCAGATTGGGGTCCGTCGCAAGGATCAGCTCCGTGACCGTCCCGTCGGCCAACCGCGCGAGAAGTTCTCGTATACGCAGGTCGTCGGGGCCCACGCCCTCGATCGGGCTGATGGCGCCGCCGAGCACGTGGTAGCGGCCGCGGAACTCACGGGTGCGCTCGATGGCGACGACGTCCTTGGGCTCCTCCACCACACAGATGACGGAGGGATCCCGACGCGGGTCACGGCAGATGTTGCACAGCTCCTCCTGTGCCACATTGCCGCAGGTCGCGCAGAAGCGGACCTTCGCCTTGACCTCCAGGAGCGCCTGCGCGAGCCGCTTCACGTCCGCCGGCTCGGCCTGCAGGATGTGGAAGGCGATCCGCTGCGCGCTCTTGGGACCGACGCCGGGCAGCCGCCCCAGCTCGTCGATGAGGTCCTGGACCACGCCTTCGTACACCGGACTGCCCTTCCTTAAGACCTATCGGTACGTACCGTAGTTGGCCCGGCCTCAGAAAGGCAGACCGGGGATGCCCGTGCCGCCGCCGAGGCCCTGGGCCAGCGGGCCGAGCTTCTGCTGCTGCAGCGTCTGCGCGTTCTCGTTGGCCGCCTGTACGGCCGCCACGATCAGATCGGCGAGGGTCTCGGTGTCCTCCGGGTCGACCGCCTTCGGGTCGATCTTCAGCGCGCGCAGCTCTCCGGCGCCGGTCACCGTGGCCTTCACCAGACCGCCGCCCGCCTGCCCGTCGACCTCCGTGTTCGCCAGTTCCTCCTGCGCCCGCTGGAGATCCTGCTGCATCTTCTGGGCCTGCTGGAGCAACTGCTGCATGTTGGGCTGGCCACCACCGGGAATCACGATCAGCTCCTCTGCGTTCTTCTCCTTGAGCATGAGCCTACGTGGTCCACGCGCGCGTCGCCCCGCCACTCTTTCGAGTGAGAAGCGCGGCAGTCCTATACCTGATCAAGACCCTCTTCCGGGCGGAAAAGCTGGGAAAGCTCCTTCTTCGCCACCCATTGGGCGGTAGGAAGGGTGCCGCGCGTCGGCATGGAATGCGGCATGGGATGTCACGCAATGTGACGAGGTCGCGACAGGTGATCGAGGATCAGTAGGGAGTGCCGGGTGGGTCAGCCGGAGATGCAGCCCGAGGGACCGCCTCAGGACGGGCGGGGCGAGGGTGCGGCCGGGCTGCGGCCGGGCGATCTGACCGGGCGGGCCTTCCCGCTCGGGGACTGGGGCGAGCCCGCCGAGCGGCTCGACGAGCTGTACCGATGGGTGGAGCGCGGGGCGCTGCAGACGGCGTCCTGGTATCTGCGGGACCGGGTCTGGAAGCGGCGCGGCGCCCGGATCCTGCGCTCGGGAGCGGCGGCGGGCGCGGTGGCCGGGGCGGCACTCCCGCTGCTCGACCTCACCGGGACGGTCCACGGGGTCGCGCCCTGGGGCTGCCTGGCGCTCCTGCTCGGGGTCGCCTGCGTCGGCATCGACCGGTTCTTCGGTGTGACGTCCGGCTGGATAAGGGACGTGGCCACCGCACAGGCGGTACAGCGGCGGCTGCAGGCGTTGCAGTTCGACTGGGCCTCGGAGAGCATCCGGGAGGTGCTGGGCCCGGCGGAGGGTACGGCGAGCGAGGCGGCCGAGCGCTGCCTGGGGGTCCTGCGGCGCTTCGCGGAGGACGTCACGGAGCTGGTCCGCATGGAGACGACCGACTGGATGGTCGAGTTCCGCACCGGTTCCGCACCGCTGGGCATGCAGGCGGCGGTCGCGTATGTGCCACGGCAGGAGGCCGGCGGCCCGCTGGGCCGCTTCCCGATGCCGCCCGCGAACGGGACCCGCCCGAACATGCCACGACAGCGCCCACCGGAGCCGCGCTGAGGGCTCCGCTGGACCGCAGTGGACTTCACCCGGCCTGCTCAGCAGCCGAGCCCGGCGGAGCGAGCCTCACTGCTTGGTGTACGTCAGGCTCTCCCCGCCGCCCACCTTGGCCCGCTTCAGCCTGCCGTCCGGGAGCAGGGTGACCTCGGTGGCATCGCCCGGAGTGCAGGAGGAGGCGGGCTCGCCACTGGCGACGGTGGACGGCCCGATCTCCAACGGCCCGTCCGCACCGGGCTGTTCGGCGAGCTTGGCGTCGAAGACACAGTGGTAGGTGCCACCGCCGTCCGTCGGCCCGTCCGCGACCAGCGTCAGCACGCTGTCGCCCACCGCGCCCTGGCGGATGGTCAGCTGGCGGGTGTTGGTCCCGTTGGCGTTGTCGATGGTCGTCTCCCAGGTGCCCAGATAGCCCGCCGGAACCGCCCCGTCCGAGGAGGCGGACGCGGAGACGGAGACGGACGGCGTGGGCCCGGCCGTGCTGGGCGCCCCCGAGGTGGCGGAGCTGCTCACCGTGGGCGTCGGACCGACGGCCCCTCCCCCCTTGTCGTCCCCACCGCCCTTCCTCATCAACGCGTACACCGAGCCACCCGCGCCCAGCGCCACCACCAGCGCGACCACGACGAGCAGCACGGTCGACCGCCCACCGCGCCGCTCCCGCTCCGGCACCCCGGCGACGGGCGGCGGCCCGTACGGCGGCGTCCCGCCCCACGGGGCATACAGCTGCGGCTGAGGCTGCGGATGCTGCTGCGCGTACCCGTACGCCCCCGGTGCGGCCCCGAACCCCGGCGGCGGAGTCTGCCCCACCACAACGGTGGGCAGATGACTCACACCACCCCCAGGCTCCCCGACCGCCCCCGCCCCGCTGCCGTCGTCAGCGGCAGCATGCTCAGGCGAACCACCGCCACCGGCACCACCCGCACCCGCACCCGCCGACGGCGAGTCCGCCCCACCAGGGCCACCCACACCCGGCCCGGACCCCGCTACCGAACCCGCCCCGTCCCCCTCCGGATCCTCAACCTCCAGCAACTGCACAGCATGTCGGCCGAGTTGAGCCACCAGCGCCCCCGGCAGCCAGGGATCCCGAGACCGCCCCCCGGTCACGGTGTCCTCCGCCCCCGTCCGCTCCAGTACCGCATCGAGCGAAGGCCGAGCCCCCGGATCCTTGCGCAAGCAGTCCCGCACCAGGTCCGCGATCCCCTCCGGCACCCCCGCCAGATCCGGCTCCTCCTGAGCGATCCGGAACATCAGCGCGTGCACCCCGCTGTTGGCGGTCCCGAACGGCAGCGACCCGGTCGCCGCGTACGCCAGCACCGACCCCAGGCAGAACACGTCGCAGGCCGGCGTGATCCGATCCCCCCGCACCTGTTCGGGCGCCATGAACCCCGGCGACCCGACCAGCGACCCGGTCCGGGTCAGCCCCTCCCCGCCCACCGAGGTCGTCTCCAGCGCCCGCGCGATCCCGAAGTCGATGACACGCGGACCGTCGATGGTGACGAGCACGTTCGACGGCTTCAGGTCCCGGTGCACGATCCCGGCCGCATGGATGTCCTTCAGCGCGTGCGCGAGCCCTGCCGCGAGGATCCGTACCGACCGCTCGGGCAGTGCCCCGTGATCGTGCCCGACCACCTGTTGCAGGCTCGGCCCGGCCACATACCCGGTGGCCACCCACGGCACGGCCGCCTCGGTGTCCGCGTCCAGCACGGGCGCGGTCCAGTACCCGCCGACCCGCCGCGCGGCCTGCACCTCCTGCCGGAACCGCGCCCGGAACTCCTCCTGCGCGGCAAGCTCCTCCCGGACCAGTTTCACCGCGACGGTACGGCCCCGGTCCGACCGGGCCAGATACACATGCCCCATGCCGCCCGCACCCAGCCGCGCCAGCAGCCGATAGCTCCCGATGTGCTGCGGATCCCCCGCCCCCAGCTTCTCCATGGCCGCCCGCCTTCCCCCGATCCACCCCGTACGCCCCATACACGCAACGCATACGACTACGACGCATACGCGTGCGACGGACCGAGAATAGTGCGGCCCCACCGGTGAGTCGCGCGGCCCGCTGTCTACGGTTCCGTAACGGGCTCGGCACCCCGGACGCCCATCCCTTTGACAATCTGTCGCGGAAAGCGCCCGTCCACAGAACAAGACGCCGATAGGCCTTCCGCATCGCGGACATTTACGCTCGCGGGCATGACCCCTCAGCCCAACCCCGATGCCGGCGCCGCAGTGAAGGCCGCGGACCGCGCGCACGTCTTCCACTCCTGGTCAGCCCAGGACCTCATCGACCCGCTCGCCGTCGCCGGCGCCGAGGGGTCGTACTTCTGGGACTACGACGGCAAGCGGTACCTGGACCTCACCAGCGGGCTCGTCTACACGAACATCGGCTACCAGCACCCGAAGGTCGTCGCGGCCATCCAGGAGCAGGCGGCGAAGCTGACGACCTTCGCGCCCGCCTTCGCGATCGAGGCGCGCTCGGAGGCGGCCCGGCTGATCGCCGAGCGGACCCCCGGCGACCTGGACAAGATCTTCTTCACCAACGGCGGCGCCGACGCCGTCGAGCACGCGGTGCGCATGGCCCGGCTGCACACGGGCCGCCCCAAGGTGCTCTCGGCGTACCGCTCGTACCACGGCGGCACCCAGCAGGCCGTCAACCTCACCGGCGACCCGCGCCGCTGGGCGAGCGACAGCGGCACCAACGGCGTCGTCCACTTCTGGGCCCCGTTCCTCTACCGCTCCCGCTTCTACGCCGAGAACGAGGAGCAGGAGACCGCGCGCGCCCTGGAGCACCTGGAGACCACGATCGCCTTCGAGGGGCCGGGCACGGTCGCGGCGATCATCCTGGAGACCATCCCCGGCACGGCCGGAATCATGGTCCCGCCGCCCGGCTATCTGGCCGGGGTCCGCGAGATCTGCGACCGCCACGGCATCGTCTTCATCCTGGACGAGGTCATGGCCGGGTTCGGGCGGACGGGCGAGTGGTTCGCCGCCGATCTCTTCGGTGTCGTACCCGACCTGATGACCTTCGCCAAGGGTGTGAACTCCGGTTATGTCCCGCTGGGCGGTGTCGCCATCTCGGGCGCGATCGCCGAGACCTTCGGCAAGCGGCCGTACCCCGGCGGTCTGACCTACTCCGGGCACCCGCTGGCCTGCGCCGCAGCGGTCGCCACGATCAACGTGATGGCGCAGGAGGGCGTCGTCGAGAACGCCAAGCGTCTCGGCGAGACCGTCCTCGCCCCGGCCCTCGCCGAGCTGGCCGAGCGCCACCCGAGCGTCGGCGAGGTGCGCGGCGTCGGCATGTTCTGGGCGCTGGACCTCGTGAAGAACCGCGAGACCCGTGAGCCGCTGGTGCCGTACAACGCCGCCGGCGAGGCGAACGCCCCGATGGCCGCGTTCACGGCCGCCGCCAAGCAGCACGGCGTGTGGCCCTTCGTGAACATGAACCGCACCCATGTGGTTCCGCCGTGCAATGTCACGGAGGCCGAGCTGAAGGAGGGCCTCGCCGCGCTGGACGCCGCGCTGAGCGTGGCGGACGAGTACACGGCGTAACCGAACCACGCCTGCCGCCGGGGAGGCCCGAACGCGTAAGGTGACGTGCTCGTAAGAAATCTCGTGAGAGATGCGCGAGCACGTCGTCTACGCGTGAGGAGTGACCCCGACCATGCCCGGCAACGGCGCCGTGACACGCAGCACCCTGCGCCAGCAGATCGCGGACGCGCTCCGTGACGAGGTGCTGGCGGGGCGGCTGCGACCGGGCCGGGCGTTCACGGTCAAGGAGATCGCCGATCAGTACGGCGTCTCCGCCACCCCCGTCCGCGAGGCGCTGGTCGACCTGTCCGCGCAGGGCATCCTGGAGGCCGACCAGCACCGCGGCTTCCGGGTGCCGGAGTACTCCGTCACCGACTACCGGAACATGATCGAGGCCCGCAGTCTGGTCACCGACGGCATGTTCCAGGCCCTCACCACCGGCCACCCCGCCTTCCGCACCCCGCCCGAGGACCCCCGTACGACGGCCGCGCTGACCACGGTGCGCCGCCGCGGCGAGGAGGCCGCGCGGGCCGCCGCGGCCGGCGACCTGACGATTCTCATCGGCTACGACCTCCGCTTCTGGCGTGAGCTCAGCGCCCTGTTCGGCAACCCCTACCTCGGCGACTTCCTGCACCGCCTGCGCGTGCAGTCCTGGGTCTGCGCGGTGCAGCACCTGCTCCGCCTCCCCGACCTGCGCGGCCGCCTGTGGGCCGGGCACACGGACCTGGTCGACGCGCTGGCCCGGCGCGAGGCCGACACCGCCCGCTCGATCATCGCCGAGTCCAACGCCCACTCACTGGCGCTGCTGGAACACCTGACCAACGGGTAAATGACCAGTACCCTTCCCGAACCACCTCCTTGGTGGCCCCTTCTGTGTGCGAGGAGCCCTCTTTGGCCTGTGACCTGTGGCTGGTACCGCTCGTGGACGTGTTGTGCCACACGCCCGACAACCCGTTCGCCGAGGAACTCGCGCAGTACAACAACGCCCTGGCGGCGGCCGGCCTCCCGCCGGTGCCGGTGTACCAGTACATGCCGGGCCTGTCCGGCGAGGTCGCACCCGTGGCCGGCTTCGACTACGACGCCCTTCACTTCCTGCGCCGGGCGTACCTGTTGCAGGTCTGCGGCCTGCCGGTGACTCCGGTCGACGAACTCGGCGGCGACTACGAGCAGTTGCTGGAGATGTTCGAGTCCACGGCCCAGCAGTCCCATCTGGTCTGGCACTACGACCACGCGGGCGCGTACGTCCCGGTCGACTTCCCGCACCCGCTGTCGAACGAGGAACTCCTGGCGGGCGGCGGCCCGTTGGGCTCTTCGCAGACCTTGCTGCGCGAGCTGGAGTACGTCGCCGGGTCCATCGGCATCGACCCGGCCAACCCTCCGGCCGCCCCGGCCCCGCCCACGGCCCCCACCGAACTGGAGGAACCGGCCGTCCCCGCGCCGTACGACCCGAGCCCCTTCGCCCGCGAACGGCATGTGTGGCTGGGCCTGCACGCGGCGGCGACGCGCTCGCTGGCACAGGGCTCGATGATCGTCTTCAGCTGAGGGGTCCGCCGGGACGAGCTGGTGTGATTTCACCCACCTCTTCTTGCCGTGGGGGAAATGCCTGCCTACGTTCGGTGGCATGTCCCCCCACGGCCCCACCTTCGACTTCAGCGTCGACCTGAGCGCGCACGAGATGCTCCGGCGTACCCACGTCATGGCCGCCCTCGGCCCCGGCTGGGACCCCGCGGTGGCGCTCCGCGGCGAGGAGGAGGCGCGTGCGCTGCTGTACTCCGGGCTGGACGCCGAGCAGCAGCGCATCTACGACGAGCTGGTGGCGGCCGGTGTGCTCCCGGCGGGGCCCAGTGATGCTGCCGCTTGATCCGCAGGCCGACCGGGGACGGCGCGCCTGGGGAGTGGACTGCCCGAACTGCGACGATCGGGGCGGGTGGCGCTACCTGCTGTCCAACACCGGCAGCCTGCTGCACCTGCAGTGTCCGTCGTGCCACCACATCTGGTCGCACGAGACGTACTTCGGCGCCACCCGCTCCGCGCCCTGACGGTCAGAAGACCGGCGTCCCCGCCTGCGTCAGCTTCCAGTTGGTGACGGCGAAGTCGGCCGGGTCGAGGGTCTTCTTCGCGGTCACGTAGTCGATCATCAGCTGGCGGATCTCGTTGGTCGAGCTGTAGGCGATGGGCGCCGAGGCGATGTGCGGGTAGCCCGAGCCGCCGTTCGCGCGGTAGTTGTTCACCGCCACGACGAACACCTGGTCGTCGGCGATCGCCGCACCGTTGTAGGTGAGGTTCTTGATCCTCGACCCCTCCGGCTGGGCGATGTCGATCTCGTAGTCGACGCCCGCCGCCGTGTCGTACATGTAGTCCCAGAACTTGTTGGCGTTGGTGAGGGTCGCGGTGTCGACCTTCGTGCCGGCCGGGACCTGGTGGTAGTACTTCGCCGCGTACTCCAGGTACGCCTTGAGCTGGGCGCCGGTCAGCTTCTTGCCGTACAGGGTGTTGTCGTAGATGTAGAGGCCGGCGATGTCCTTGATGGTGACGCTGCCCTGGGGGATGTCGGCCGTGCGGGAGAAGGGGGCCGCGACCGAGATCAGCGGGAGGGCGGCGTCCGACGCCGACAGGCCCGCCTTCACGCTCTCCATCTGCACCTTGTGGATGAAGTCCATGATCGGCACGTCCTTCCAGCAGGACTCCGCCGCCGAGAGGTCCTGCGTGCAGGTGCCGACCGCCGTGTTGACGTACTTGACCACGAGTTCGTGGTCGGCCTCCAGGAGCTTCTTGATCTCCGGGTCCTCGTCCACCGTGTTGGGGTTGAGGGTCTGCGCCTGCTTGCTCGTCACCTTCCACTGCCCGCAGTGGAGTTCGAGCTCGAAGTCGAAGACGCTCAGGCGGTAGCCCCAGCAGTACGGCTCCGAGAGGAGCACCTCCTCGCCGGTCTCCGCGTTCTTGACCGTGTAGGACGGGACCTCGACGTGCGTGTGGCCCACCAGGATCGCGTCGATGCCCGGCACCTGCTCGGCCACGAGGTTCGACGCGTTCTCCACGTACGGGAGCGAGTCGCCGTAGGAGGAGGAGCCGTCCAGGCCGGAGTGGTCCGTCAGGAAGACGACGTCGCAGCCCAGCGCGCGCAGCCTCGGCACGTACTTCTTCGCCTGCTCCACCAGACCCGGGAACACCATCTTCCCGCTGACGTTGTCCTTGTCCCACAGCGCGATACCGGGGTTGGTGAGGCCGAGGATGCCGACCTTGATGTCCGGGGCGCCCGGAACGCAGATGCGCTTCACGGTGTACGGCTGGAAGGCCGGGCGCAGGGTCTTCGCGTCGAGCGCGTTCGCCCCGAGCAGCGGGAAGTGGCACTGGCTCTCGAACTTGCGCAGCACCTCGATGCCGTAGTTGAACTCGTGGTTGCCGAGGGCGGCGGCGTCGTAGCGCATGTGGTTCATGGCCACGGCCATCGGGTGCCTGGGGCCCTTGTTGCCGTCGGTGCCCGTGATCGGGTCGACGCGCGCGAAGTAGTAGGCCAGGGAGGTGCCCTGGATGATGTCGCCGGCGTCGACGAGGAGGACACGGTCCTCGCCCTTGGCCTCGCGCTGCTGCTTGATGAGGGTGGCCACGCGCGCCACACCCACGGAGTTGCCCGCCTTGTCGGTGTAGGCGGCGTCCTTGTAGTAGTCCCAGTCGAAGACGTGGCTGTGCAGGTCGGTCGTGCCCAGGATGGAGAACGACCAGGTCCGCGGCTTGTGTTCGGGCTGCTGCTCGGCCGCCTGCGCGGGGGCCGCCGCGACGGCACCGGCAGCGGCGACGGCCGCCCCGGTGACGGCCGACTTCTTCACGAACTCCCGGCGGTTCATGGGACTGAGGGGCATTCAGGGCTCCTGGTTTGGCTGGAGTTGGCGACGAGCAGTGGCGGTGCAGTGCGGAGGCTACCCGCGTAGATGCTGCTCGCGCCCGCGATTGCCGGAAAACCAGGAGAAGGTCATGTCCAGGTCAAGGATGGGTCAGTGCACGCCCTGTGCGAACCCCGGGGAAACAGCCGGTGTCGGATACGGCCGAGGAACCTGATGTTCAGATACGGCCGATGAGCCTGATCTCCGGCGGCCACAGCACCCCGCTCGCCATCAGCAGGGACGGGCCGAGATGCACCGGGCACACGTGCAGCGGGGGCAGCTGGTACCGGGTGACCTCGAAGATCGCGGGGTCCAGGCAGTCCGTGCCCTCGGCGTCGGCGCCTTCGCCGCCGTAGGGCCCCCGGCACCGCAGGTCCCGGTGGACGCTCATACCTCGATTGTCCACCGGAACCCGCGGCCATGGATCCTCTACAGGAACGAGTTGATCTCGATCGTCTCGTCCCGGCCCGGGCCCACGCCGATCGCGGAGATCGGGGCGCCGGACATCTCCTCCAGCGCCTTGACGTAGTTCTGGGCGTTCTTCGGCAGGTCGGAGAAGGACTTCGCCTTGGTGATGTCCTCGGACCAGCCGGGCAGGGTCTCGTAGATCGGCTTCGCGTGGTGGAAGTCGCTCTGGGAGTACGGCAGTTCCTCGACCCGCTTGCCGTCGATCTCGTACGCCACGCAGACCGGGATCTGCTCCCAGCCGGTGAGCACGTCCAGCTTGGTGAGGAAGAAGTCGGTCAGGCCGTTGACGCGGGTGGCGTACCGGGCGATGACGGCGTCGAACCAGCCGCAGCGGCGGTCCCGGCCGGTGGTGACGCCCCGCTCGCCGCCGATGCGGCGCAGCGCCTCGCCGTCCTCGTCGAACAGCTCGGTCGGGAAGGGACCGGCGCCGACGCGGGTCGTGTACGCCTTGAGGATGCCGATGACCCGGCTGATCTTCGTCGGGCCCACACCGGCGCCGGTGCAGGCACCGCCGGCGGTCGGGTTGCTGGACGTCACGAAGGGGTACGTGCCGTGGTCGATGTCGAGCAGCGTGCCCTGGCCGCCCTCGAACAGGACGACCTTGTCGTCCTCCAGGGCCTGGTTCAGGATCAGCACCGTGTCGGCGACGTACGGCTTGATCTGCTCGGCGTAGCCCAGCAGCTCCTCGACCACCTGGTCGACGGCGATGGCCCGCCGGTTGTACAGCTTGGTGAGGATCTGGTTCTTGACGTCGAGGGCCGCCTCGACCTTCTGCTGCAGGATCGACTCGTCGTACAGGTCCTGGACCCGGATGCCCACGCGGTTGATCTTGTCCGCGTAGGTGGGCCCGATGCCGCGACCGGTGGTCCCGATCTTGCGCTTTCCGAGGAAGCGCTCCGTGACCTTGTCGACGGTCACGTTGTACGGCGTGATGATGTGCGCGTTACCGCTGAGCAGGAGCTTGGACGTGTCGACGCCACGCTCGTTCAGACCGCTCAGCTCGGAGAGCAGGACCGACGGGTCTACGACGACGCCGTTGCCGATGACCGGCGTACAACCGGGAGACAGGATTCCGGAAGGGAGGAGGTGGAGGGCGTACTTCTGGTCGCCGACGACGACCGTGTGGCCGGCGTTGTTGCCGCCCTGGTACCGCACTACATAGTCCACCGAGCCACCGAGCAGGTCGGTCGCCTTTCCCTTGCCTTCGTCACCCCACTGAGCACCGAGCAGCACAAGTGCGGGCACGCGCGTACACCCCTTCCGGGTGGGGCATGTCCAAGGTCGGGGGCTTGGGCGTAAGGTTCACCGCCGCGTACCACAGCGACCGCCGTTGGTCGCCAACCGTCGGACCGGATGCCCCGGAATAGACGAAGCCCCTGGCGCAATAGCGCAAGGGGCTCTTGCACAAAGATGCTACCCGAGGAAGCGAGGCAGGACCGAGGTGGCGACTTTCGCGACGTCCGAACAGCTGCTGGTGATCATCGATCCGGCGGCACGGCAGACGGACGGGGAGTCCGTACGGATCGCGAAAGACGTGCTCAGCGCGGGTGCGGCGGCCAAGGTGTGTCTGCCGGACGGGCCGGAGGAATTCGCCCGGGCGCTGGGTCGGCGGGGTTCGAGGCGGCCGGTCGTGGTGGGTGACGGCCACGCTCTGGTGCGGGCCGTGACCCTGCTGCACCGGGCGCGGGAGCTGGCCGGATGTGCGCTGTCGGTGGTCCCGGTCGGTGACAGCGGGCTCGCCGAGGCGCTCGGGGTGCCGGGCGGGGCGGTGGCGGCGGCGCGGGCGGTGCTGGACGGGGCCGTGCGGCGGCTGGATCTGCTGGTCGACGAGAGCGACGGGGTCGTGCTGAGCGGGCTGGGCATTCCGCCGGAGCCGGTGCGGCCGGCTGCCGCCGAGCCGGTACCGGTCGGCTCCGGCCGCCCCTGGTACCGCTCCCTGGTCCGCACCCTCGCCCCCCGCCCGCCCCGGCTCCCCGCCGTACCCTCCCCCGGCCCCTCCCGGCTCCGGGTCGAGGTCGACGGGCAGACGGTGGTCGACCTGGGCCAGCCCGTGGAGGCCGTGTCGGTGACACCGGGCACGGGCGGACTCGCGGAGGTGGAGGTACGCCCGCTGTCGGTGGGCGCGGAGGCGACACCTTTGCGGACTTCCGGGCGGACCGTGACGGTCGTCGGCGCGGATTTCCGGTACCGGGCGGACTCGGGGGTGTCGGGGCCGGTACGAAGGCGGACCTGGCGGGTGGTGGAGGGGGCTTGGGGGTTGGTGTTGCCTTCAGCGTGAGGTGGGGGCCTGGAAGCCGGTGGTGTCGAGGGGGCAGTCGCAGGGTGCCGGGATGTGGAGCTGCCCGCCGAACGGCTTGCTGAGGCGGGCCTCGTACCCCAGGGGCGAGGGCGACCAGCAGACGGTGGCCTGCTCTTCCTGCATGTCGAGGAGCAGATGGACCGAGACCCCGGCGCGTCCACAGATGAGGGACTTGTCCTGGTAGTCGTCGTCCCGCGTAGAGGGGGAGGTCAGTTCACCGGCAAGGGAAAGGGCCGAGCCGTCCAAGCCACGATGTTCCCCCTGATTGATCTCAGGCTTGTAGCCGGGCGGCACGATCAGCCGGTCCAGGTCGTCCAGCAGATGCTACGCCTCCGGAATCCAGGCAAACATGCGGTCCCAATGGTCTGGTGACAAATATTTAACCGCGCCGACCCCTTCCCGCGCCCCTCCTGCGTGCACCATCCTGCTCCATCAGGACCCACCAGGACCCAGTCACCCGACATGGAAGGGGCCACCCGATGGCAGTGGACGAGGGCGTTGCCCCGGCGGCGGGCGTGGCGGACGAGGAGACGGTTCATCGGCTGAAACCCAACGCCGTGGGGCTGCTCGGCGTGGTCTTCATGGCCGTCGCCACCGCCGCGCCGATCACCGCGATGACCGGCAACGTGCCCTTCATGGTGTCGTCCGGCAACGGCATCGGGGCGCCCGCGAGCTATCTCGTGGCAATGGTCGTCCTGGCAATCTTTTCCGTGGGTTTCACGTCGATGGCCAAGCACATCACATCGACCGGGGCCTTCTACGGCTTCATCTCCTACGGCCTCGGACGGACCGCCGGCCTCGCCTCCGGACTGCTCGCGACCTTCGCCTACGTCGTGTTCGAACCGGCGCTGATCGGCATCTTCTCCACCTTCGCCACAACCACGCTGAGGGACCAGACGGGCCTGCACATACCCTGGTGGGCCTTCGCGATCCTGATGCTCGCGATCAACGCGACCGGCACCTGGTTCGGGATCAGCGTCGCCGAGAAGCTGCTGGTGGCGCTGCTGGCGACCGAGGTGACCGTGCTGGCGGCGATGGCGGTGTCCGTGGCCTTCCACGGCGGTGGACCGCACGGGTTCAGCCTCGCGCCGGTCGACCCGGTCAACGCCTTCAAGGGCACGTCCGCCGGGCTCGGGCTCTTCTTCGCCTTCTGGTCCTGGGTCGGCTTCGAGTCGACCGCGATGTACGGCGAGGAGTCCCGCGACCCCAAGAAGATCATCCCGAAGGCCACGATGATCAGCGTCCTGGGCGTCGGCGTCTTCTACGTCTTCGTCTCCTGGATGGCCATCACGGGCAACGGTGAGGCCGAGGCCGTGCGGGCCGCCTCCTCCGCCAACCCGCTCGCCCTGTTCTTCGACCCCACCGAGCGGTACGTCGGCCACTGGGCCGTCGACGTCATGCAGTGGCTGATGATCACCGGCTCACTGGCCTGCGGCATGGCCTTCCACAACTGCGCCGCGCGCTATCTGTACGCCCTCGGGCGGGAGGGTGTCCTGCCGTCGCTGAAGCACACCATCGGCCGTACCCACGGCCGGCACGGCTCTCCGCACATCGCGGGCCTGGTGCAGACGGTGGTGAGCGCCGTACTGATCGCCGCGTTCTGGATCGCCGGCAAGGATCCGTACAACGCGCTCTACGTCCTGCTGGCCATCCTCGGCACGATGGCGATCCTCATCGTGCAGGCCGTGTGCTCCTTCGCGGTGCTCGTCTACTTCCGCAAGCACCACCCCGAGAGCCGCCACTGGTTCCGGACCTTCACCGCCCCGCTCATCGGCGGCATCGCGATGCTCGGCGTGGTCGTCCTGCTGGTGTCCAACATGGGGGTCGCGGCGGGCGCCGAGTCCGGCTCCCTGCTGCTGAAGGCGACCCCGTGGCTGGTGGCGCTGGTCGCGGCGACGGGCGTGGGCTACGCCCAGTACCTGAAGCGGCGGGCGCCCGAGCGGTATGCGCTGCTGGGGCGGACGGTGCTGGAGGAGACCAAGGAACGCTGAGGGGCTCGGCAGACGGCCGAAGGGCTCAGCGACCGTACTTCCGCTCCCGGTACACCCGCCAGCGTTCCATCATCTCCGCCACGTCCCTCTCCACGAACTCGAAGAAGTCCAGCGTCTCGGCCAGCCGGCGTCCCGCGGGGGTGTCGGCCCCGAGGCTCGACACCCCTTCCCGCAGAGCCTCCTCCCAGCGCTTGATGATCGCCTCGCGGTTGGTGAGCGCCTCGTACCACTGGTCGCTGTGCACCCGGTACCGCTCCCGGCGCGAGCCCGGCTCGCGTTCGCGGGAGACCAGGTGGACCTGGGCGAGATAGCGGACCGCGCCGGAGACGGCCGCCGGGCTGATCCGGAGCTGTTCGCCCAGCTCGGCGGAGGTCAGGGTGCCGTCGTCGGAGGCGAGCAGCGCACCGAACACCCGCGACGGCATACGCGGCATGCCCGCCTCGACCAGCTGTGCCGCGAAGTGCTCCACGAACCGCGAGACCGACTCCGGGTCCCGGTCTGTCCTCGACTCCGTCATGTGCTTCACCCTATCCGACGTTCATGCACTTCCTTAACTTCACAAATTTCTGAAAGAAGCGTACGTTCGGGAACCATGACGAAGGCAATCACGGTCTCCGGGCTCCACAAGTCCTTCGGCCGTACGCACGCGCTGGACGGCCTCGACCTGGACGTCGAGGCCGGTGAGGTGCACGGCTTCCTCGGCCCCAACGGCTCCGGCAAGTCGACCACGATCCGGGTGCTGCTCGGGCTGCTGCGCGCCGACGCGGGCGCCGCGCAGGTGCTGGGCCGCGACCCGTGGCGGGACGCGGTGGAGGTGCACCGCCGGATCGCCTACGTGCCCGGTGATGTGACGCTGTGGCGCAACCTCTCCGGCGGCGAGGTCATCGACCTCTACGGCCGGCTGCGCGGAGGACTCGACACCCGGCGGCGCGCCGAGCTGATCGAACGCTTCGAGCTGGACCCGACCAAGAAGGGCCGTACCTACTCCAAGGGCAACCGGCAGAAGGTCGCCCTGGTCGCCGCCTTCGCCTCGGACGTGGACCTGCTGATCCTGGACGAGCCGACCTCGGGCCTGGACCCGCTGATGGAGGAGGTCTTCCAGCGCTGTGTGGAGGAGGAGCGGGAGCGCGGCCGTACGGTCCTGCTGTCCTCACACATCCTGAGCGAGGTCGAGGAACTCTGCGACCGGGTCAGCATCATCCGCAAGGGGCGGACGGTGGAGAGCGGGTCGCTGGCGGACCTGCGGCATCTGACCCGGACGAGTGTGAGCGCCGAACTCGCCGGGCCGCCCAACGGGCTGGCCCACCTGCCGGGCGTGCACGACCTCGACGTCCAGGGCCACCGGGTCCGGCTCCAGGTCGACACCGACCGACTGGACGCCGTACTGCGCTCGTTGACCGCCTCCGGCGTGCGCTCGCTGACCTCGACACCGCCGACCCTGGAAGAGCTGTTCCGGCGGCACTACCAGGACGGGCCGGGCGGGGTGGCGGTATGACGCGCCAACTGACCGGCACCGGAACCCTGCTGAGGTTCGCCCTGCGCCGCGACCGCGTGCTGATCCCGGTCTGGGTCGCGGTGAACGCGCTGATGGTCCTCTCCATGCCGAACACCCTGAAGACCCTGTACGGCACCCCGGCCGCCCGCGCCGACCTGATGCATCAGATGGCGACCAACACCTCTCTGCGGGCCATGGTCGGCCCGGTCTTCGACGACTCGCTCGGTGCGCTGACGGCCTGGCGGGTCGGGGTGTACGCGGGCGCCCTCGCCGCCGTGACGAGCCTGCTCGTCGTCGTACGGCACACCCGGGACGAGGAGGAGAGCGGGCGGCAGGAGCTGGTGTCCTCCGGGATGGTGGGGCGCCGGGCCCCGCTCACGGCCGCCCTGCTGACGGCGGCCGTCGCGAACGCGGCCCTGTGCGTCCTGGTCGTGGCGGGGCTGGCCGGGCAGGGCGCCTCGGGTGCGCTGGCCTTCGGGCTCGGGGTGGCGGGCGTCGGCATGGTCTTCGCCACGATGGCGGCGATCGTCGCCCAGCTGACGGAGAGCGCCCGGCTGGCCCGGGGGCTGACGGCGGCCGTGCTGGGCGGGGCGTTCGTGCTGCGTGCGGCGGGCGACTCAACGTCGGATGGGGGCACCTCCCAGGCTTTCGGCACTGGGGGAGGATCGTCGGTGCTGACCTGGCTGTCCCCGCTGGGCTGGCTGGAGAACCTGCGCGCCTTCGCGGCCGAACGCTGGTGGGTGCTGCTGCTTTTCGCGTTGGCCATCGCCCTTCAGGCCTTGGTCGCCTACGAGTTGGCCGGACGCCGGGACATCGGCATGAGCTTCCTGCCGACCCGGCCGGGACCGGCGGCCGGCCGTCTCGGCACGGCGGGCGCGCTGGCCTGGCGCCTGCAGCGCGGCAGCGTGCTCGGCTGGTCGATCGGCTTCTTCCTCGCCGGAGTCGTCTACGGCGGGATGACGGACGGCGCGGCCAAGCTGGTCGGCGACAACGCCAAGGCGCGGGAGATCTTCCAGCGGATGGGCGGCCAGTCGGGGCTGACGGACGCGTTCCTCGCCGCGATGGTCGGCATGCTCGGTCTGGTCGCCGCGCTCTACGTCGTCTCCTCCGTGCTGCGGCTGAGCGGCGAGGAGACCTCCGGCCGGGCCGAACCGGTGCTGGCCGCGGCCGTGGGTCGGCTGCGCTGGGCGGCCGGCCACCTGATCATCGCCTTCGGCGGATCGGCCCTGCTGATGCTCCTGGCCGGCCTGGGCTTCGCGGTCGGCTACGGCCGGCAGATCGGACCGGTGCTGGGGGCGTGCCTGCTCCAGGTGGCCGCGGTCTGGGTGATCGGCGGGGTCGCGGTCCTGCTGTTCGGCGTCCTGCCGCAGGGCGCGGTCGCGGCGTGGGGCGTGGCCGGTGCGGTGTTGCTGATCGGCTGGATCGGCCCCGCGCTGAACGCACCGCGGGCGGTGCTGGACCTGTCCCCGTTCGGGCATCTGCCGAAGTTGCCGGGCGGGGGGATGGAGTGGGGGCCGGTGGGGGTGCTGCTGGGGCTGGCTGCGGTGCTGGTGGCCGGCGGGCTGGCGGGCGTGCGGCGCCGTGATCTGGCGGGCTGAGGCTCAGTCGACGTACTGCTTCAGCTCGTCGGTGTCGAGTTCGATGCCGACGGGGTCGGGGAGGGTGACCTTGCCGCCGAACGCGACCAAATGGATGTCCCGGTATCCGACCTCCGGGTCCGGGACAGTGTGCACAAGGATCGAGTGGTTGTCACGGTCGATCAGCAAGTACACCGGGATGCCCGCCTCACCGTACGCCCGGGGTGTGTCCACCCGATCCCGGTGGTGGGTGTCCGAGTCGTACGACGTGATCTCGACCGCCATCAGCACACCGTCAGGGTCGGCCCACTCACCTTGCCCGTTGAAGTAACCCGCAGGTGCAAGGATGCCGTCAGGCCGGGCGCGGCCCTTCCGGTACGCCTCGCCCTTCAGCCCCTGGCCTGTCGTGTTGAGGGTGAGGTCGGGCCGTGCTTCCTTGCACCGGAAAGCCAACCACATGGCGATCTCACCGTGGCTGCCGTTCGTCACCTTCTTGACCCCGATCCGTCCGTCGATGAACTCGAACCTGACGGTCTCGTCCTCGCGTTCGGCGAATTCCGCGATCCGCTCGAACACGTCCACCGACATCTGAGACGAGGTGCGCTCTGCCATAACCGCCATGGCGCCCTCCTTCGCAGGCAGGCACCAGCGTGACAAGCCACCGGCGGCCTTCGATCGGGATCGCTCGGCGATCATCCGAACGGGTGATCAACCGACCTCGACGCCGAGCCCCTCCAGCCCCCGGATCACGAAGTTCGGCTTGCGCCGCGGCTCCGCCGCCAGGGTCAGCGTGGGGGCCTGCCGGAGGAGGGCCGTCATCGAGGCGGCCAGCTCGATGCGGGCCAGTGGGGCGCCGATGCAGTAGTGGATGCCGGCGCTGAAGGAGATGTGCGGGTTGTCGGTGCGGGTCAGGTCCAGGTGGTCGGGGTCGGTGAAGACGGCCGGGTCGTGGTTGGCGGAACCGAAGAGCATGGCGACCTCCGAGCCCCTCGGGATCACCGTGCCGTCGATCTCGATGTCGTCCAGCACCCAGCGTTCGAAGAGCTGCAGCGGGGTGTCGTAGCGCATCAGCTCCTCGATCGCGGACGGGACCAGGGAGTGGTCGGCGCGCAGGGCGGCCAGCTGGCCGGGGTTGCGGAACAGCGCCCACCAGCCGTTCACCGTGGCGTTGACCGTGGCCTCGTGGCCGGCGTTGAGCAGCAGGACCGCCGTGGAGATCATCTCCTGCTCGGTCAGCCGGTCGTCGTCCTCGTCATGGGCCGCGATCAGACCGGAGACGAGGTCCTCGCCCGGCTCCTTGCGGCGGGCCGCGATCAGCATCCGCAGGTACTCCGAGAACTCCACCGAGGCACGGACCGCCTTAGCCGCGGTGTCTTCCGACGGGTTCAGCTCGTACATCCCGCAGATCGCCGCCGACCAGGGGCGGAGCTGGGCGCGGTCCGCCTCGGGGATGCCCAGCATCTCGGCGATCACGGCCACCGGCAGCGGCTCCGCGACGTCGGTCAGCAGATCACCGCCGCCGTTGTGGACGAGCGCCGCCACCAGGTCGTTCGCCAGGCCGTGCACATACGGCTTCAGGCGCTCGACGGTGCGCGGTGTGAACGCCTTCGACACCAGGCGCCGGATCCGGGTGTGGTCCGGCGGCTCCAGGTCGAGCATGCCGTGGTCGTTGAGGGTGTGGAACGGCTCGTGCTCCGGCGCGGGCGGGGTCCGCCCGAACTCCTCGTGCGAGAACCGGTGCTGATACGTCCGCCCCAGCCGGCGGTCCCGGAGCAGCGCCGAGACATCCGCGTGGTGCGGGACCAGCCACTGGTCGGTCGGCTCGTACCGGATCACCCGGCCGCGTGCGCGCAGCTCGGCGTAGGCCGGGTACGGGTCGGCGAGAAACGCCGGGTCCCAGGGATCGAAACCGAGGTCGGTGGGGCCTGCCATGCGGGGACGCTAACGCGCCGGGCCGAGATCTGACCAGGGGCGTCCGCCCCGCCTCCCGTCAGCCCGGTGTCACCAGTCGCGCCTCGTAGGCGAACACCGCTGCCTGGGTGCGGTCTCTGAGGCCCAGTTTGACCAGGATGCGGCTCACATGGGTCTTGATCGTCGACTCCGCCACCACCAGGCGTTCGGCGATCTCCGCGTTGGACAGGCCCTGGGCGATCAGGATCAGGACCTCTGTCTCGCGTTCGGTGAGGTCGCCGTAGGCCGCCTGGGCCGACGAGGCCAGGCGCTGGGGGTCCGAGAGGCGGGAGAACTCCGTGAGCAGGCGTTTGGTGATCGAGGGAGCCAGGAGGGCCTCGCCCGCGGCCACCACCCGTACGCCGTCGGCCAGTTGGCGGGCGGAGGCGTCCTTCAGGAGGAAGCCGGAGGCTCCCGCGCGCAGCGCCTGGTACACATACTCGTCCAGGTCGAAGGTCGTCAGGACCAGCACCTTCGCCGCCGCGTCCGCCGCCACGATCTCCCGGGTGGCCTCGATGCCGTTCAGCTCCGGCATGCGGATGTCCATCAGGACGACGTCCGGGGCGAGTTCGCGGACCCGGTCCACTGCCTCCCTTCCGTTGACTGCCTCGCCGACGACCTCGATGTCCGGCATCGCGTTCAGCAGGACGGAGAAGCCCTCGCGGACCATCATCTGGTCGTCCGCGATCAGTACGCGGATGGTCATGCGTCCCCTTCGCTCACGACAACCGCGGGCACCGGCAGGAACACCGTCACCTCATAGCCCCCGTCCGGCGACGGGCCCGTCGTCATCTCGCCGTTCAGCATGGACACCCGCTCCCGCATGCCCGTGATGCCGTGCCCCGCGCCCGGTGACGGTTTGACGAGGTGCGGCGCGGGCGGCGGGGTGTTGACCACGCGCAGGCCCAGACCGCCGAGGACATAGCCGATCTCCACGCGGGCGCTCGCTCCCGGCGCGTGCCGCAGGGTGTTGCTGAGGGCCTCCTGCACTATTCGGTACGCCGACAGCTCCACGCCCTGCGGCAGCTCACGCACCGCTCCGGTCACCGCCTTCTCCACCGTCAGGCCGGCCTCCCGCACATTGGCGAGCAGCCCGTCGAGGTCGGCCAGGGTGGGCTGGGGGGCGTCCGGCGCCTCGTAGTCCTCCGCGCGTACGACCCCGAGGACCCGGCGCAGCTCGGTCAGGGCCGCCACCGCGTTCTCCCGGATGGTGGCGAACGCCTTCTCCAGCTCCTCCGGCGGGTTCTCCACCCGGTAGGGCGCGGCCTCCGCCTGGATGGCGACCACCGACATGTGGTGGGCGACCACGTCGTGCAGCTCACGGGCGATCGTCGTGCGCTCCTCCAGCAGGGTGCGACGGGAGCGCTCGTGCTCGGTCACCGTCTGCTGGGCGGTCACCTCCTGCGCGGCCTGCCGGCGTATGTGCCGGACGGTGACCACCAGCAGGAGCAGCGCGGACAGGACCAGCATCTGGGCCACGTCGGTGTCGTAGTGCTGCGGGCCGAGAACGCTCGCGGCGAAGGAGCCGTAGAAACCGGTCAGCACCCACATCCAGGCCGCAGTGCGGGGGCGGGTGCGCAGCGCGACGACCGTGAGCACCACCAGATGGGAGAAGAAGCTGCCCGGCAGCCACGGCCAGCTGCTCCACTCTGCCCCACCGATGACCGCGGTGGCCGTGGTCGCGGCGAGGGACAGCCAGAACGCCCCGGCCGGACGCGCCAGGGTCAGCAGGACCGGCGCCAGGGCCAGCAGTCCGCACAGCAGGGACGGCACCCCGGAGTCGCCCGTGCTCGACAGGCCGAGGAGCATCGCCACCAGGCCGAGGACGACGACGACCGCGTGCGGCGCCCAGGCCGCGTACTCCTTCATGCGGCCGGACCGGCGGCGCACCAGGGCGCTGTCGGCGCCCAGGCGGGGCAGCGGCCGGTAGGCGAAGGCCTCGTGGAACAGGTCTTGCCGCAGCCCGCTCAGGGCGTCCGCGGCCAGCCGGAACTCCGGGCTGCGCGGCCGGCCGGCCGGCCCCGGCGGTGTCGTCTGCGTGTGCGTCGTCTGGGTCACGTACGAAACGGTAGGCGGGCGGCGGGGCGCGGTCGTCACCTTGGAGACTGGTTCTCGGGTGTCCCTCTCAGGTACTACGGGTCGCCCCTTGAGGGTGTCACCGGCCGCCGGGGCGGACCACGCCGGACTCGTAGGCGAAGACCGCCGCCTGGGTGCGGTCGCGCAGGCCCAGCTTCACCAGGATCCGGCCCACGTGCGTCTTCACGGTCTGCTCGGCCACGACCAGCCGCTCGGCGATCTCCGCGTTCGACAGGCCCTGCGCGATCAGCGCCAGCACCTCCGTCTCCCGCTCGGTGAGATCGCCGACGCGCTGCTTGAGCGGGGCCCGGGGGCTGCCGTCCAGACGGGAGAACTCGGCGATGAGACGGCGGGTGATGCCGGGCGCGAGGAGGGCGTCGCCCGCGGCCACCACCCGGACCGCCTCGGCCAGCTTGTCCGCGGAGGCGTCCTTGAGCAGAAAGCCGGAGGCCCCGGCCCGCAGCGCCTCGTACACGTACTCGTCCAGGTCGAACGTGGTCAGCACCAGCACCTTGATGGCGGGATGCTGGGCGGTGATCCGGCTGGTCGCCTCGATGCCGCCGAGTTCGGGCATCCGGATGTCCATCAGCACCACGTCCGGGGCCAGTTCGGCGGTCTGCACGATCGCGTCCAGACCGTCCACCGCCTGCCCGACCACCTCGATGCCGGGCTGGGCGCTGAGCAGCACGCTGAAACCCTGCCGGACCATCTCCTGGTCGTCGGCGATGAGTACGCGGATGGGACCGGCGCCGCTCGTCATGGGTGCTGTTCTCCTGTCGGGGGCTCGTGCGGATACGGGTCAGGGCTGGAGCCGGGTGGCAGCTGCCGCCGGAACACGGCGGGCAGGCCGAGGCCGGCCGGCACCGGGGTGCCGTCGCGCGGCAGGAACGCGGTCACCCGGAAGCCGCCGTCCTGCTCCCCCGCCGCGACCACGTGCCCGCCCAGCATCGCCGCCCGCTCCCGCATGCCGAGCAGACCGTGCCCGCTGCCCGGGGACGGCGGGGCCGGACGGCTGGGCCGGGAGTTGGTGATGTCCAGGCAGATCCCGTGGGGGTGGTGGAGGACCCCCACGCTCACGCTCGCGCCCGGGGCGTGCCGCAGGACGTTGCTCAGGGCCTCCTGGACGATCCGGTACGCCGACAGCTCCACACCCGGCGGATAGCCGCGGGGCTCGCCCTCCACCGTCTTGACCACGTCCAGGCCTGCCGCCCTGGTGTTCTCCATCAGGGCGTCCAGGCGGGCGAGGTTCGGCTGCGGGGCGTCGGGGGCCGGGCCGGTGCCGGGGGCGGACAGCCGGTGGGTCTCCTCGACGGTCTCGGGGTCGTCCGGGCCCTCCGACCGCAGCACCCCGAGGACCCGGCGCAGCTCGGTCAGGGCCTCCAGGGCGTTGTTGCGGATGCCGGCGAGGTTCTCCTTCAGCTCCTCGGAGGGGTTCTCCACCAGGTGCGGGGCCACCTGGGCCTGGATCGAGATCACCGACATGTGGTGCGCGACCACGTCGTGCAGCTCGCGGGCTATACGGCTGCGCTCCTCCAGCAGCGTGCGCCGGGCCCGTTCCTCGGCGGTGATCGTCGTCTGCTGGACCAGTTCGGTGCGGGCCTCGCTGCGGCTGCGCAGGGCGCCGCCGATGGCGGTGGCGATCGCGAACAGGCCGACGGCGACGGTGCCTGTCGGGGAGTAGCGCATGGCTCCCATGCCGCCCTCCACGACGGCGGTCACCAGGGCGGTCGTCACGAGCGCGGCGACCGTCCCCCGGAACCGGACGCGCAGGGCCAGGAGCAGCAGTACGGCCATGTGGGCCAGCAGGACGGGTGTGGTCCAGGGCCAGTTGGGGCCGGGCAGCCGGAGCCCCGGTGTCGCCAGCTGCTGGCGGGCGAGCAGCGCGGTGGTGAGGGCGGCGGCAAGGGACAGGGCCCAGGCGGGTACCGGGCGCCAGAGGGCCAGGACGACGGCGGCGGCCTGGAGGAACGTGCAGAAGAACGCCACGGCCGGTGTGAAGCCGTAGCTGTTGGCCAGCGCCTCGCCGCCGCCGAGGGCGATGCCCAGGGCGAGATAGCCGACGAGCAGGTAGGTGAGGTGGCGGACCCAGCGGTGCCGGGAGAAGGGGGGTGAGTTCGGCGAGGGGTTCTCGCCGAGCCAGGTCCGCAGGCGGCGCAGGGTGGTGGTCCTGGGTGTCGATGGACGGTCGGTGGCGGGTGCGTTCTCGGGTGCGGGTGTCCCCTGGGGGTTCTCACCGTCGGCGGCCGCGGACTTCACGAGCTCAACACTAGGCATTGCGTGGGTTCTTTGCTGGGGGCAGATGGCGGCGGACCACATGGGACCTGCGGTTTCGGGGGCGGCGGGGGCCCTGTTCGTGGTGGCGGAAGGCCGTCCAGCACACGGCGAGGGTCAGGGCGAAGACCGGAAGCCAGGCAAGGCGGTACGGCACCCAGCCCAGGGAGTCGGGTGAGGTGTGCAGGCCGGGCAGTCGGCCGGCCAGGAGGCCCGTGGCCGTCGTGGCCATCATGGCCGTCTGGTGCCACAGGTAGATCGTCATCGCGGAGAGGTTGACCAGAGCCACCGCCGCCCAGAGCAGTGGGCGGGTCATCGCGCGGCGCAGCCGGTCGCGGAGGAGGAGAGCGAGACCGCACTGGGCCAGACCGAAGGTGACGGCCGCCAGGGTCGGGGGGTCGAGGTTGGAGATCCTCGCGCCGGGGACGCCGACCATGGACGCCGGGTAGCCGGCGCAGCCGACGAGGACGGCGGTGGCCGCCGTACCGCCGAGGAACAGGATCCGGGCCGCGCGGCGGCTGTCCAGCTCGCCCCGGGTCCAGGCCGCGCCCAGGGTGTAGGGGACCAGCCAGCCCGCCGGGAGGTTCAGCCAGGCGAGCCAGGACGGGCCGGTGTGCAGGCCGAAGCGGAGCAGGTCCACATGCAGGACGACGGCGAGGGGCCAGAGCGGGTGGAGGCGGGTGAGGAGCGGGGTGGCGGCCGTCAGACCGGCGAAGACCAGCAGGAACCACAGCGGTGACAGGGCGAGCTTGAGCAGGGCCTCGATCGTGGCGAGAGGGGTGCCGGTGAGGAGGAGGGCCGTGGCGGCCACCGCCCACAGGCACAGGAGTGCGGCCACCGGGCGGAGGAGGCGGGTCAGGCGGGCGCGCAGCCAGGAGCCGTAGGTCTCGCCTCGGTCCCGGGCGGTGGCGAGGCTTCGGGTCGCCACATGGCCGCCGACCAGGAAGAACACGGCGAGGGTCTGGAACAGCCAGGAGATCGGGGCCAGCCAGGGCATGTGCTGCAGCGGGCTCGTGGTGTGCAGGCCGCCGTCGCCGGCCACGAGTGCGGTCACCAGCCAGTGGCCGAGGACGACGCCGAGGATCGCGATGGCTCGCAGGGCGTCTACGGCTCGGTCGCGGGAGGCGGGGGTGACGGTGTCCAGGTGGTGGGCGGATCGGTGGAGGGCGGATCGGTGGAGGGTGCGGGTCGCCTTCGGCGGGATATGGATTCCCACCCGCACCACCCATGACAGTTTCGTCGTCGGGTGCGGGTGGCCCTCGTGGGGCGGAAGCGCCGTCGGCGGCTGCGGGGCCGTGGTGAGGGGCGATTCGTGGGAAGCGGTGCGGGGAGTCGTGGTGGGTGGCGGGGTGGGTGAAGACGTGCGGGGAGTCGTGGTGGGTGGCGGGATGGGGGAACACGTGCGGGGCGGCGCCGTGGGTGGCGAGGTGGGGGAAACCATGCCGGAGGCCGTCGTGGGTGGCGAGGTGGGGGAAACCATGCCGGAGGCCGTCGTGGGGTGTGGGATGCGGGATGTGTTTGCGTCAGGCATGGGGCGCCTCCGGGGGGTCGCCGAGGGTGATCCGGGCCAGGTTGGCGAGGGAGGCCGAGCCCGGGGTGAAGTAGCCGCTGTGGCCGGCGTCGCCCGCATCGAAGACCCGGGCGCCGAAGGCGTGGGAGACCGGGTCGGCGCCGAGGCCGACCGTGGTGCCGAAGAGGGTGGCGCTGCCATGCGGCACAAGCGCGATCCAGTCCTCGCTGCCGCGGGCCGCCCAGACCCTTGCGTGGGTGTGCAGGGCCGTGACGGAGTCCGCACCGGTGCCGGGGCTGCCGACCAGAGCGATGTCGTCGGCGTCCAGGCCTCGGGCGGCACGGCCGCAGACGACCGTGCCGTAGGAGTGGCAGAGCAGGGACAGGTGCGCCTGCGGGTTCATCGCGGCGCGCAGGTGGCGTACGAAGGCACGCAGGCGGGGGGCGGCTTCCTTGGCGCGGGTCGTCGTGGTCACCGTGGTGCTGACGGTGGCCGGTGTCTCGTAGCCGAGCCAGGCGACGACCGCGGTGCGGGTGCCTCGGGGCGCGCGGTGGGTGAGGTCCGTGTAGAGGGCCGCGGCCGCCTTGTGGAAGCGGGCGTAGGTGTCCAGGGAGGTGTCCGAGCCGGGCACCAGAACGGCGATGTCGTCGGCGTGGGCCAGGTCGCCGAGCACCTCCGTGGCTTGGCCGGCGCCTCGGCCGTCGAAGGTGAGGAGGTGGCGGGACGGGGCCGCCAGGGTGCGGTCGGCAGCGGCGCGGTGGGGGTCGCCGTGCGCGGCGGCCATGTCGGCGGCACGGGTGGCATCGGCTCGGTTGGCGGCGTAGGTCGTCTGGAGGGTCGTCGCCGTGAGCGGGGGGAGGGTGGCGGGGGCCGGGGCGGGGATCTGTGGGCGGGCGGCGCCGGCGAGGGGGGCGGCTACGGCTGCGGTGAGGAGGGTGGCGAGGAGGGTACGGCGCCATTTTCGGGTGCGGGTGCGGGGCGCCTTCGGCGGGATTCGGGTTCCCACCTGCACCACCCGTGACGGTTTCGTCGCCAGGTGCGGGCGGCTCTCGCGGGGCGGAAGCGCCGTCGGCGGCTGCGGGTGTGCGGTCTCGTGGGTGTACCCCATGGGCGGGCTTCCCTTCAGATTGCCCGGCCATCGGGCTTGTCTGACAAGGAAGTTATGGATCGGGGGGAGTCGTCGGCGTCCCGCCAGGGAGCTGTTCTGCGGGGTAGCTCTCAGGTACTACGGGTATGACCGGGGCCGACCCGCAGGGGTTGGCCCCGCCCCAGCCGTTCGCAGGCGGCGTACTGCCCCTGCTACCAGGCCAGTTGCGCGATCTCCTCCGCCACCACCGCGCACGCGTCCGCCGCCGGGTCGATGAGGGGGAAGTGGCCGACGTCCTCCAGCAGGGTCAGGCCCACCACCTCGCCGGCCTTCGCCGCCGCGTCCGCGTACGACTCGGCCACGGCCTGCGGCACCACCAGGTCCGTACGGCCCTGGACGAGCGTCGTCGCGATGCCCGTCGGCAGGAGCAGGGCGGGGTCGGCGTAGGGGCGGCGCTCGGCGAAGGTGTCGTGGCCGCCGAGGAGTTGCAGGCTCGCGTTGCCGCACACGTCCAGCTTCTCCGCCATCTCGAAGTCCGCGATCGGGGCGAGAGCCACGACACCCCGCAGGGGGGCCGGACTGTCGGTGCGCCAACCGCTGTCCGGGGGCAGGACGTGGCGGGCCGCCGCCCACAGGGCGAGGTGGCCGCCGGCGGAGTGGCCCGTCACCACCGTGCGGCCGAGGTCGGCCTGCGGGAGCGCCTCCCGGACCAGGGCGGGCAGCGCGTCCAGGGCGGCCGCGATGTCGTCGAAGGTGTCGGGCCAGCGGCCGGCCGAAGGAGTGGCGTCGCCGCCGTCACCCTTGTTCTGCCCGGGGATCAGGGGGTCACCGCCGCGCCGGTACTCGACGTTGGCCACGGCGAAACCCCGGCGGGCCAGATAGTCCGCGAAGGGAGTGATGTGGCGGCGGTCGTAGCGGGCGCGCCAGGCGCCACCGTGCAGGACCACGACCAGCGGAGCCGGGGAGTCCGGGGCGGTCCGGGGGGCGTAGAAGTCGATCAGCTGGTCGGGGTGGCTGCCGTACGCGGAGGTGACGTCGGGGTCGACCGGCGGGTGCGAGAAGGCCGACTCCTCTTCGGCGGCGGCGCGGGCTGCTGCGGCGTCGTCCGGCATGCTCCAACCTCTCAGCGATGGAACCTGTTTGGCGCCTGGTGGACCAGGTGGGGAATTTTCGTTCGCCGTTGGCGGGACCGTATCAGGCCGGTGACATGCGGGGACATGGGGATGTCACGCAGGGTGAGGAATAAACGGTTCTGTAGGGAAAGGCCTGGGCCTGGGAGACAGGGGGACCCGTCTCCCAGGCCCGGCCTCAGGCCCTTGCCCCTCCCCCTACGCCAGTTCCTCGGCCAGGATCCGGGCCGCCCGCTCCGTCTCGCCGAAGCTGACGTACAGCGGGGTGAAGCCGAAGCGGAGGACGTCGGGGTGGCGGAAGTCGCCCACGACACCCCGGGCGATCAGGCGTTTCATCACCTCGCCGGCGTCGTCACAGCGCAGGGCGACCTGGCTGCCGCGTTCCTCGTGCCGCTCCGGAGTCACGGACTCCACGCGCCCCGGCTCGGTGTACGCCCGCACGCACCGCAGGAAGAAGTCCGTCAGCGCGAGGGACTTGGCGCGGACGGCGGAGACGGACACGTCGTCCCAGACGTCCAGGGCCGCCTCCAGGGCCAGCATGGACAGGATGTCCGGGGTGCCCACGCGGCCGCGCAGGGCGCCCGGTGCCGGGGTGTACGACGGGCTCATGCCGAACGGGTCGGTGTGCGAGTTCCAGCCGGGCAGCGGGGAGTCGAAGCGGGGCTGGAGATCGCGACGGACGTACAGGTACGCCGGGGAACCCGGACCGCCGTTCAGGTACTTGTAGGTGCAGCCGACCGCCAGGTCGACCCCGTGCTCGTCCAGGCCCACCTCCAGCGCACCCGCGCTGTGGCACAGGTCCCACACCGCGAGGGCGCCGGCGGCGTGGATCGCCGACGTCAGGGACGGCAGGTCGTGCAGGCGGCCCGTGCGGTAGTCGACGTGGTTCAGCAGCACCGCCGCCGTACGGTCGCCCAGCTCCGCCGGCACCTCGGCCGGCGTCACCGCGCGCAGGGTGCGGCCGGTCAGACGGGCCGCCGACTCGGCGATGTAGCCGTCCGTGGGGAAGGTGGTGGCGTCGACCAGGATCTCGGTGCGGTCCTCGCCCGCCATCCGTACCGCGGCCACAAGTGCCTTGAACACGTTGACGCTTGTGGAGTCGCCCACGACGATCTGCCCGGCCGCCGCGCCGACCAGCGGGGCGATCCGGTCACCGATCCGCTCCGGCGCGGTCCACCAGCCGCTCTCCTCCCAGGAGCGGATGCGCAGTTCGCCCCACTGGCGGCGGACCACGTCGGCCACCCGGTCCGGGACGTTCGCGGGGAGCGCGCCGAGCGAGTTGCCGTCCAGGTACACCACATCGTCGAGGACGAAACGGGAACGCAGCGGGGCGAGCTCGTCGGCCGCGTCCAGCTTCTCTGCTTCCCGGGCCAACTCAGACATGGGACCTCGCCGTCCACAGCTCCGGGAACACGTTCTTGCGGGCGCGCTTCTCCAGCCAGGCCACGCCGGCCGAGCCGCCCGTGCCGGGCTTGGCGCCCATCGCACGACGGGTCGCCACCAGGTGGTCGTTGCGCCAGCGCCAGACCAGTTCGGCCACGTCGGTCAACGCCTCGCCCAGCCGGGCGAGTTCGGCGTCCTGCTCGCCGGAGTAGATCGCCGTCCAGGCCCGCTCGACCGCGTCCGAGGGCTCGTAGCGCTGCGAGACGTCCCGGTGCAGGACGGACCCGGGGATCGGATACCCGCGCCGCGCCAGCAGCCGCAGCACCTCGTCGTACAGGCTGGGCTCGTGCAGCGCCTTCTCCAGCTCCGCGTGCGCGCGCGGGGCGCCGCGGTGCGGTACGAGCATGGACGCGGACTTCTCGCCGAGCAGGAACTCCAGGCGTCGGTACATCGCCGACTGGAAGCCGGAGCCCTCGCCGAGGGCGGAGCGGTACGAGTTGAACTGCGCCGGGGTGAGCTGGCCGAGGGGCTTCCAGGAGGCGTTGAGGGCCTCCAGTTCCCGTACGGAACGCTTCAGCGCGGCGATCGCGGTCGGTATGTCGTCGCCGCGCAGGGCGGCCGCCGCGGTCTCCCACTCATGGACGATGACGGTGAACCACAGCTCCATGACCTGGGTCGTGACCAGGAAGACCATCTCTCCGGGATCGTCGGAGAGGGTGTGCTGGAGGTGGGTGAGCACGTCCGCCCTGACGTAGTCCTCGTACGGCGTCGTGCCCGCGAAATCGAGATGCGGAGTCTCGGGCTCCTGAGTCTCCAAGGACTGCTGAGCCGGTTGGGACATCGCTGTCTCCTGTTATAGCTCCGGGTAGCGGTCCGCCCCTGCCGATGCCGGCACGGGGGCCCCGGTCCCCACCCGGCATCCTCCGCAATGGGGCCCCGATACGGCAAGGCCCGTCCGTTGCCAGACGGGCCACACCGGTGACGTACGTCGGCTAGCCGAGGGTCTGGGCCGCCGTCGGGGAGGAGTCCTTCAGGAACTGCGAGCAGCGCTCGTACTCCTCCTGCTCGCCGATCGCCTGGGCGGCGCGGGAGAGGGCGTGCAGGGCGCGCAGGAAGCCGCGGTTCGGCTCGTGCTCCCAAGGCACCGGGCCGTGGCCCTTCCAGCCGTTGCGGCGCAGGGCGTCCAGGCCGCGGTGGTAGCCGGTACGGGCATAGGCGTACGACTCCACGACCGCGCCGCGCTCGAACGCCTCGTCGGCCAGCTGGGCCCAGGCGAGGGAGGAGGTGGGGTACTTGGCGGCGACGTCCGCGGGGGCGGTGCCGGCCGCGAGCTGTTCGCGGGGCTCGGGGTCGTCGGGGAGGTGGGTGGGGGGCGGACCGCCGAGAAGGTTTTCGTGAATCGTCATGGGGTCCAGTCTGGCTCACCTCACGGATTCCTGTGCTGATGGCATGTGCCCCGCGCTGCCGGCCCACTGTCTAGGTACGCCGCTCCCCCTCCAACGGCGGAGCCGTCACGCAGCCGTGTACGTGGCACTCGGGGTGTCGGCACTCCGGAGGCGGGCGGCGGACCAGGGCGAAGGCCAGCAGCGAGCCGGCCACCAGCACCCCCGCGCAGATCGGCATCGCGCGATCGAACGCCGCGTCGAACGCCGTGGGCGACCGGTACGCGTCCGGGCCCATCCCGGCGAGCAGCGGCAGCGCCGCGACCGCGATCAGGCCCGCCGCCCGGGCCGCCGCGTTGTTGATGCCGCTGGCCAGGCCGGCCCGGGTGGCGTCGACAGAGGCGAGGACCGTGGCCGTCAGCGGGGCCACCAGGGTGACCATCCCCGCCCCCATCACCAGCAACGCGGGCAGCACGTCCGTCAGATAGTCGGCGCCTCTCCCCACCCGCAGCATCAGCAGCATCGCCGCCGCGCACAGCAGCGGGCCGACCGTCAGCGGCAGGCGCGGGCCCGTGCGGTCCGCCAGGGCGCCCGAGTGGGCGGAGAAGAGGAGCATCAGGGCCGTGGTCGGCAGGAGGGCGGTACCGGCTTGCAGGGGTGAGTAGCCCGCGACCACCTGCAGTTGGAGCGCGGTGAGGAAGAAGAAGCCGCTGAACGCCGCGTACACGCACAGGGTGACCAGATTGACCGCCGTGAACTGGCGCGAGGAGAAGATGTCCGGCGGGAGCATCGGGTCCGGGCGGTGCCGCTCCACGTGCACGAAGGCAACCGCCGCGACCACACCGGCCACCCCGGTCAGCGTCACCACCAGGGAGCCCGCCCTCGCCTCGATCAGCGCGTACGTCAGCAGGGCCAGGGCCAGGGCGCCCAGTGCCGCGCCGAGGACGTCGAAGCGGGCGTGCTTCCCGCCGTCCCTCGACTCGGGGACGTGCCGCAGGGCCACCGGTACGCACAGCAGGGCCAGCGGGACGTTCAGCAGGAACACCCAGCGCCAGCCGGGGCCGGCCACCAGCCAGCCGCCGAGGAACGGGCCGACCGCCGCCCCGATCCCGCCGAAGCCGGACCAGAGGCCGACGGCCCGGCTGCGGTCGTCGCGGTGGAAGGACGACTGGATGATCGCCAGGGAGCCGGGGGTCAGGAGCGCGCCGCCGATGCCCTGCAGGGCCCGCGCGGCGATCAGCATGACCGGGTTCGGCGCCAGGCCGCACAGCAGCGACGCCGCCGCGAACCACACCACGCCCAGCACGAAGATCTTCCGCCGGCCGTAGTGGTCGCCCAGCGAGCCGCCCAGCAGGATCAGCCCGGCCAGCGTGACCATGTACGCGTTGACCGTCCATTGCAGGGCGGCCAGGCTGGCGCCCAGGTCGTCGCCGATGCGCGGGAGCGCCACGTTGACGACGGTCGAGTCCAGCAGCGCCATGCTGGACCCGAGGACCGTGGTGAGCAGGATCCACTTGCCCCGGGGCGAGGCCAGCCGGACGTCGGGCATGCCCCCAGGTATACAGCGGCCCGGCGACCGAAGACAGGCCGCCGGGCGCGCCGCGAGAGAACGGACGTACCGCTTACTTGATCTTGTTGCCCGCCGAGCGCAGGTTCTGCGTGGCCTCGACGACACGCGCGGCCATGCTCGCCTCGGCCAGCTTGCCCCAGGTGCGCGGGTCGTAGGCCTTCTTGTTGCCGACCTCGCCGTCGACCTTCAGGACGCCGTCGTAGTTCTGGAACATGTGGGCGGCGACCGGCCGGGTGAAGGCGTACTGGGTGTCCGTGTCGATGTTCATCTTCACGACGCCGTTCTCCAGCGCGGTCAGGATCTCCTGCTCGGAGGAGCCGGAGCCGCCGTGGAAGACGAAGTCGAAGGGGGAGGCCTTGCCGAACCTTGCCGCCACGCCCTCGTTCAGCTCCTTCAGCAGCTCGGGGCGGAGCACGACGTTGCCCGGCTTGTACACGCCGTGGACGTTGCCGAAGGAGGCGGCCAGCAGGTAGCGGCCCTTCTCGCCCAGGCCGAGGGCCTCGGCGGTGCGGATCGCGTCCTCGACCGTGGTGTACAGGGAGTCGTTGATCTCGTGGGAGACGCCGTCCTCCTCGCCGCCGGTCGGGGTGATCTCGACCTCCAGGATGATGTTGGCGGCGCGGGTGCGCTCCAGCAGCTCCTGGGCGATCTCCAGGTTGTCGGCGAGGGTCTCGGCGGAGCCGTCCCACATGTGGGACTGGAACAGCGGGTTCCGGCCGGCCTTCACGCGCTCCTCGGAGATCGCGATCAGCGGACGTACGTACCCGTCGAGCTTGTCCTTCGGGCAGTGGTCGGTGTGCAGCGCGATGTTGACCGGGTACTTCTCGGCGAGGATGTGCGCGTACTCGGCGAGGGCGACCGCGCCGGTGACCATGTCCTTGCTGTACTGGCCGCCGAGGAACTCGGCACCACCGGTCGAGATCTGGACGATGCCGTCGCTCTCCGCCTCCGCGAAGCCGCGCAGCGCCGCGTTCAGGGTCTGGCTCGAGGTGACGTTGATGGCCGGGTAGGCGAACTTGCCTGCCTTCGCCCGGTCGAGCATCTCGTTGTAGACCTCGGGGGTTGCGATGGGCATCTGTCCGCTCCTTGTGTTGCGGGTTGGGGTTGTGCGTTACGGCCCTGACCTAGACCTGAGGGTTTCGACGCCGTCGTCGTCCCCATCTTTCCAGACATGGACCGATGGTCCATGCGCCGCTCAAGTCCAGGTCAATCCGCGTCGTCAGTCCAGACCCAGTTCATCCTTCGAGAAGGCGAACCGGTACGGAACGCCCGCGCCGGCCTCGATCTTCTCGGCGGCACCGGTCGCGCGGTCCACGATGGTCGCGACGGCGACGACCTCGGCACCGGCCTCGCGCACGGCCTCGACGGCGGTGAGCGGCGAGCCGCCGGTGGTGGAGGTGTCCTCGACGACCAGCACCCGGCGGCCCTTGATCTCCGGGCCCTCGACCCGCCGCTGCAGCCCGTGCGCCTTCGCCGCCTTCCGTACGACGAACGCGTCCAGCTTCTTGCCGCGCGCGGCGGCGGCGTGCAGCATGGCGGCCGCGACCGGGTCGGCGCCCATGGTCAGGCCGCCGACCGCGTCGAACTCCAGGTCGGCCGTCAGGTCCAGGAGTACCTGGCCGACCAGCGGGGCGGCCTCGCCGTCGAGGGTGATGCGGCGCAGGTCGACGTAGTAGTCGGCCTCCAGACCCGAGGAGAGGGTCACCTTGCCGTGCACCACGGCCTTGTCCTTGATCTGCTGCAGCAGCGCGCCACGTACGTCCGTCATGCCGACCAGCTTAAAGGCGCCGCCAGGTCCAGGTCGTCGTCGCCTCCAGCGGCTCCAGCGGGGTGACCAGGCGCGGGAGGGCGTTCAGGCCGTTGGGCGGGCCGGTCTGCGGCTCCACGCACACGGCCTCGGCCTGCTCGTCGTAGACGACCACCCACTCCTCACGGCTGGTCACCTTCAGCTCCAGCTGCCCCGGCCAGGTGAGGGTGACGTCGACGCCGCCGGGCATGCCGAAGCAGTCGTCCCAGGGGCCGGGCCTGGGGTCGATCCGGTCGCCGGTGGGCAGATGGTCGTCCCCGCGCTCCTCCTGCCAGGCGGGCTTGAAGTCGACCGTGACGTCCTCGCCGCCCAGGTTGCGGTTGAACCAGGGGTGCCAGCCGATCTGCGCCGGGAAGGAGTCGTCCCGCGCCTCCACCGACATCGTCAGCGTCAGGCCGTCCTCGGCGAGCGCGACGACGTGGGTGACGCGGCCGGGGTGCGGCCAGGGATCGACCAGGTCGTACGTGATCACCGCCTCGTTCTCCGCGACGCGCGCGGTGCGCCAGGCGCCGTCGCGGGTGGTGCCGTGGATGGCGTGGGGCGGGGAGTTGAGCGGCATCTGGCGGACGGTGCCGCCGTCCAGGAAGCGGCCGTCGCGGATACGGCCGCACCAGGGCACCATGGGGAAGCAGCCGTAGCGGGGCCCCTGCCTCAGCAGTTCCAGGGCGTTGACCTTGAGGCTGCTGATACGGCCGCCGTCGGTGGGGCTGAGGCGTACTTCCGCGTTGCCTGCGGTCAGCGTGATGTCTTCGTTACTCACGGGACGACAGTACTTGGCGAAGATCGGGGGTCATTGCGCTCAGCGGCGTTTGCGCAGTGCCCTGCTCACGACGATCGCCGACGCCACCACCAGTGCCGCCGCCGGGGCCGCCCAGCGCAGTGCCGATGTCGCTGTGACCGTCTGGGGTGCCGGTACGGGTGCATAACGGCCCCGGGGTGGCGCGTGGTCGACCTCCTCCGCGCTGCGGCCGATCATCGTGCGGCGGGCGTGGGCGGCCTCCGCGGGGGGCTCGCCGGTGTCGGCGAAGTCGTCGGCGAGGCGGTCGGCCGCCGGGTCCAGGGACGGTGGCGGGACCTCGGTGTCGAAGACCGAGGTGTGTTCGGCCTCGGGTTCCGGCGCCTGCTCTTCCCCCTCCTCCGAAGCCGCCGCGGGCTCCACCGTCGCCAGGTTCTCCACGAAACGGCTCAGCAGGCGGGTCGCCGCCGCGTGCACCGCGTCCGGTGGCAGCTCCGCGATACGGCCGTCCGCGTCCGCCGTGCCCTCGACCATGACCGTCGTACCGCCCTCGGCCTCCGCGAGGCGCAGGGTGAGGGCGAGTTTCACGGCGCCGGTGCCGCGGGCCTCGACGGCGTCGGCCTCGACGGCGTACGTGCCGTCGTCGTGGGCGACCACCCGTGCCGTACCCCGGTAGGTGACGGAGTGTCCCTGGACGCGGAGCTTCAGGCGTCCGGTGACGGGTTCGGCACCGGCGTCCTGTTGCAGGCCGGGGACCGCGCGGGCGATGCGCGCGGGGTCGGCGAGGGCGGCTCTGAGGGGTTCGAGCGCGACCGGGACGAAGACCTGGTGCTCCATGTCCGGTGAGCCTACCCAGCTGTGACCGGAATTCACCCTCACCTGACCGGCTCGTCAGTACCGCGGATGCACCAGCGTCGACGCGGGCAGTCCCCCGATCCGGGTCCGTTCCGCCGCCCGCGCGTCCGCCGTCAGGTCCGCCTGCGTCAGGGTGCGCGGCGGCTCGGTGGTCAGTCGCAGCGGTGGTGGAGTGGCCGCCGGACTCGCGAGCAGGAACGCCCAGTCGTGCGGGGCCGGGGACGCGCCTGCCGAGCGGTCGGGGCCGGCCGGGAAGCCGGAGTCGTGGCCGAGGACGCGGTATGAGGTGACGGCGAAGCCGGCGGCGCGCAGGGTCGCGGCGACCGTCCAGAAGACGCGGGGACGGGTGGTGACGGACCCGGCGTGGACGACGAGCCGGCCGCGCGGGGCGAGGACGCGGCGGGCCAGACCGTAGAACTCCTGGGAGTACAGCTTGGTGCTGGCGGTGATGCAGGGGTCGGGGAGGTCGGCGATCACCACGTCGTACCGGGCGGGGGGCGCGCCGCGCAGCCAGCCGAGGGCGTCGGCGGTGGCGGTGTGGACGCGTGGATCGGCGTAGGCGTGGTGGTTGACGGCGGCGAGGCCGGGGTCGTGGCGGGCCAGGCGGAGCAGGCCTGCGTCGAGTTCGACGACATCGACGCGGCGCACTCCGCCGTGGCGCAGCACCTCGCGGGCGGCCAGGCCGTCGCCGCCGCCGAGGATCAGCACGCGCGCGTGCGGGCCGCCGGACAGGGCCGGCTGGACAAGGGCCTCGTGGTAGCGGCGTTCGTCGCGGCCGCCGACGCGGAGCCGGCCGTCCAGGAAGAGGTCGAGGGGCTTGCCGTCGGTGCCGCCGGCGAGGACGACCTCCTGGACGTCGGTCTGTTCGGCGACCCGGACATCCGTGCCGTAGACGGCGTGCCGGGCGGCGCGTTCGAACTCGTCGGCGAGGGCCGCGGCGGAGGCGAGGACACCGAGGACGATGAGGCCGACGAGGAGCAGGGTCCAGCGGGCCCGGCGGGTGAGGTCGCGGCGGAAGAGGCCGAGGACCAGGGCGCCGCCGGCCACGACGTTGACCGTGCCGGTGAGCAGCGCACCCGTCAACTGACCCAGGAGGGGCAGGAGAAGGAAGGGGAAGGCGAGGCCGCCGACCAGCGCACCGACGTAGTCCGCCGCGAACAGGTCGGCCACCGCGCCGCCCGCGTCCTGGTGGCGGATGCGCTGGATCAGCTCCATCAGCAGCGGGACCTCGGCGCCGATGAGGAGGCCGATGGCGAGGGAGAAGGCGACCAGCAGGCAGCGCGGGCCCTCGGCCCACATCCCGCCCCAGCCGCCGGTCCAGGCGAAGACGGCGTACAGCGTCATCGCGCTGCACCCGCCGACCAGCGCGAGGACGGTCTCGATCGCGCCGAACCCGGCTGCCGCGTGCCAGCGCAGCCGCTTGGCGCCGAGGGAGCCGATGCCCATCGCGAACACCATCACGGACAACACGACGGAGGCCTGGGTGACCGAGTCGCCCATCAAGTACGAGGCGAAAGCAACGAGTTCTAGCTCGTACACGAGTCCGCAGGCCGCGCAGACGAATACGCACACGAGGACCAGGAACCGCCCGGTGCCGGGCCGGACGGGCAGCCGGGCGGGGGCTGTCCAGGGCGGCGGGCAGCCCGGGGGTGCGGGGGCGTGCGGTTCGATCACTCTGCGACGTTACGTCACACGCGCGGTACGCTTCGTCACCCACACGTGTGGATCTGGGGGCAGTTGACGTCTGGCGGGTTTATCTCCGTGCGGGCGTGTTCAGCTCAGTTGTGCGGTCGGCACCCGCACCCCGACCCGGGTCCGGGTGGCCACCAACTGCCCGTCCTGCGGGTAGGCGTGCCAGGTGCGCCAGTGCACCTGGCCCTCGTGGCGCTGGGCCAGCATCGCGGTGAAGGCGTGCGGGCTGCCCGGGAAGACGCCGGCGAGGCCGTGCGGATGGTCGGAGACGAGGGCCAGCAACTCCTGGGCGCGGCCCGCGAATGTGCCGGGGGTGAGCACCTCTACGCGCGCGGCGAACTCGTACTCCCAGTCGCCGACGCGCTTGGCGACGCCGAGCGGCAGCGGGGTGCTGGAGCCCGGGATGCAGGCGACAGTCTCCGAACAGCGGCCGCGCTCCTCGTCCAGCAGCACCTGGTGGGACGCGCCGAGCAGTCTCAACTGGAGTTTTGCTCCGGCGAGTTCGAGGTCGAGGGTGGCCAGGGCAGGCAGCGGCTCGCGTCCCAGAGCCCAGGCCAGGTCGGCAGCGCGCGTATCGGTGTAGGAGGTGTTCAGGGTCGTGAGCATGGATCGGCTCCGCTAACACGCGATGAGGGGGAGATCGGCCATTTCAGCCCAGCCGGCTCGGCCGGGGCGGGAGTCTCAGGGACGTCCGAGGGGCTGCGTTGGCGATTTAGAGGGAATCATGAAAAGAGGCGCCCCCACAGCGTTTTTACCCAACTTCGTCAGGTTTCCATCCCTCAGAGGGCTCCTTTGCTCAACTGTTCAACCATGGCGTGCGCCTGGCGCAGAAAACGAACGGCGAGCGCCGGCCAGGAAGCCGTGCACGACGAACGCGGGCGCGGGGACGGCGGGAACGGGGCGCGGGGACGACGAGCGCGGGGCGCGGGCACGGCGGACACGCCGGGGGCGCCGGGCGCCGAGCGCGGGGACGACGCGCGCCGAGCGCGGGACGCAGGGACGACGAGCGCGGGACGCGGGCACGGCGGACACGCCGGGGGCGCAGGGACGGCGGGCGCCGGGCGCCGGGCTCGGGGACGACGAGCGCGGGACGCGGGCACGGCGGACACGCCCGGGGCGCAGGGACGGCGGGCGCCGGGCGCCGAGCGCGGGGACGACGGGCGCGGGATGCGGGCACGGCAGGCGCCGAGCCGGTGACGGCTGGCGCGGACGCGGGCACGGCGGACGCCGAGCGCGGGGCGCAGGGACGTGAACAGCGGGCGCCGATTGCCGAGCGCCGAGCGCGGAGACGTAAACGGCGGGCTCCCGGTGCGGGGACGTGAACCGCGGGCGCCCGGCGTGGGGACGTAAGTGGTGGGCGGGTGGCGGCTGGTTTTGCTCGGTGGGGCGCCTGGTGTGGGGCACGTGAACGGCGAGCGCCCGCCGGCTGTTTCGTCCGGCGGGCGCTCGCGTGCGGTCCGGATACGGTTCCCCCGGGAGCTCGGCTGCCCCGTGTCAGCTGCCTCCCCCGCATCCGCCGCCGCACGACGACCCCCCGCCGCAGGACGAGCCGCCGCAGGAGGAGTGGCCCCCGCAGGAATGGCCGCCACCGCAGGAGTGACCGCCGTGGTGGCCCCCGTGGTGCCCGCCCGACGAGCCGGAGTCGGCGCCGCCCGCCCACCAGCTACGGCTGTCGTCGTATGCCGAGGACGAGGAAGAAGACGATGAGCGGTACGACCGGGACCGGCCGCGGCCGCTCTTGCCGAGAGACACCTTGCGCTGCCGGTTCCCGGTCCGCGCGCCCGCCAGCGCCGTGACGGTCACGAACGCGGCCACGACCAGGATGAAGATGATGCCGACGACCATGGCGTCACCCTCCTTCCATTCCCCCGAAGCGGTCCCCCGTGGACCGCGGTGTCCGGCAGATGCCCGGCCGTCCCGGGGCGCAAAGCAGAGTTGAGGAACTCCAGAGCTTGGGCGCAGGATGGCCGCCATGACCTCCAGCGCACGCCCCCACCTCAATCGCCGGCTCGCCGAGTTCGGGACGACGATCTTCGCCGAGATGTCCGCGCTCGCCGTGGCGACCGGGTCGATCAACCTGGGCCAGGGCTTCCCCGACACCGACGGCCCGGAGGAGGTCAGGGAGGCGGCCCTACGGGCCCTGCGCGACGGCCGCGGCAACCAGTACCCGCCGGGGCCGGGCATCCCGGAGCTGCGCACCGCGATCGCCGCGCACCAGCTGCGCCGCTACGGGCTGTCGTACGACCCGGACACCGAGGTGCTGGTCACGGCGGGCGCGACGGAGGCGATCGCGGCCGCGCTGCTGGCGCTGGTGGAGCCGGGTGACGAGGTCGTGGCCCTGGAGCCGTACTACGACTCCTACGCGGCGAGCATCGCCATGGCGGGCGGCACGCGCGTACCGGTGACCCTGCGCCCGCACGACGGCAGCTTCCGCCTCGACCTGGACGAGCTGCGCGCCGCCGTCACCGACCGCACCCGGCTGCTGCTGATCAACACCCCGCACAATCCGACCGGTACGGTCCTCACGCGCGCGGAGCTGGCCGCGATCGCCGAGCTGGCGGTCGAGCGGGACCTGCTGGTGGTCACGGACGAGGTGTACGAGCACCTGGTCTTCGACGACACCGGGCATCTGCCGCTCGCGTCCTTCCCCGGGATGCGCGAGCGCACGGTGACGATCGGCTCGGCCGGCAAGACGTTCTCCTTCACCGGCTGGAAGGTCGGCTGGGTGACGGCCGCGCCGGAGCTGGTGGCCGCGGTCCGCTCGGTGAAGCAGTTCCTGACGTACGTCTCCTCGGGCCCCTTCCAGTACGCGGTCGCGGAGGCGCTCGCCCTGCCCGACTCCTACTTCGCGGAGTTCCGCCGGTCCATGCTGGCCCGCCGCGACATCCTCGCGCAGGGCCTGACGGAGGCGGGCTTCGAGGTCTTCGTCCCGGCCGGCACGTACTTCATCACCACCGACATCCGCCCCCTCGGCGAGAAGGACGGCTTCGCCTTCTGCCGCGCCCTGCCGGAGCGGGCCGGCGTCGTGGCCATCCCCAACGCCGTCTTCTACGACGACCGGGAGGCGGGGGCGCCGTTCGTGCGGTTCGCGTTCTGCAAGCGGGAGGAGGTGTTGCGGGAGGCGGCGCAGCGGCTGATCACGATGGGGCGGGCCTGAGACGTGTCATGACCACCGCGACGACCTTCCCGGCCGCGGATGGGTCGTGGCCGGTCGCGGCCACGCGGCGCCGGGCGCGTCCGCGTGGTGCTGGGGGCATCTCCGGCTGGTCGGCTGTTCGGCGGCGGATGCGGCCCGTCGTGTGTTGACGTACTCGACACAGGTGAACCCGCCCCGCACTCGGCGGCCGCCTGCTCGCTTCGGCGGCCGAGCCCTTGCAGGGTGCTCAGGTGTGACTCACGCCAGCACCACCCTCGGCCCGCCCGCAGCCACGCCTGAGCCGGCGCAGCGCGACCGCACCCGGCCGTCCCTCGTGCGAGCGAGCGGAGTCGCCGTAGGGCTCTTCATCGGCGTCCGGCTCATCGGGGCGGCCGTGCTCGCCCTCGTCGCGCAGGTCGCCGGGCGGCATCCCCTGGCCCTGCTCGCCCGGTCCTGGGACTCCGTCTGGTACCTGGGCATCGCCGCCCACGGCTACGGTCACGACCTGCCCTCCCACGACCCGGGCCCGCACAGCGACCTCGCGTTCTTCCCGCTGTACCCGGCGCTGCTGCGGGCGGCGACCGCGCTGGCACCGGTCGGCGGCGGCACCGCCGGGCTGCTGATCTCGTGGACCGCGGCCGCCGCTGCCGCCGCCGGGATCCACGCGGTCGGCTCCCGGCTGCACGGGCCGGCCACCGGTGTCGCACTGGTACTGCTGTGGGGGCTGCTGCCGCACGCGGTGGTGCTGTCGATGGCGTACACCGAGCCGGTGCTGACCGCGTTCGCGGCCTGGTCGCTGTACGCCCTGCTGGCCGGGAACTGGCTGTGGGCGGGCGCGCTGGCCGCGGGCGCGGGGCTGGCCCGGCCCAACGGGTTCACGGTGGCCGCCGCGGTGCTGGCCACGGCCGGAGCCGAGGTGTGGCGGCGCCGCGGAAAGGTTTCCCACAGGCTGTGGACGGGCGCGGCGCTCGCCCCGCTGGGCTGGACCGCGTATGTGCTGTGGGTCGGGTGGCGCAAGGGTGATCTGCTCGGCGGCTACTTCGAGGTGCAGCAGCGGTGGGGGTCGACGTTCGACTTCGGGTACGGCGCGCTGCGGTTCGTGCGCGCGATGCTGCTGCACGGCAGCCAGTTCGTGTTCCCGATCGCCCTGGTCCTGGTCGCGGCGGCGACGGTGCTGTACGCCCTGCTGCTCCTCGACCGCGCCCCGCTGCCGCTGCTGGTGTTCAGCGGGATGCTGCTGCTGATCGCGCTCGGCGGGTCGGGCTTCTTCGAGTCCAAGCCGCGGTTCCTGCTGCCGGCGTTTCCGCTGCTGCTGCCGCCGGCCCGGACGCTGGTACGCACGGCGAAAGCCCGGCCCTGGCACGCGACCGTGCTGGTCGCGGCCCTGGCCGGGCTCAGCTATGGCTACGGCGCGTACCTCGTGGTGTACGCGCAGGCGCCGCTGTAGGCGGCGGGACGGGGCCTACTCGCCCTCGTCCTCGGGGTTCTCGGGCTCGTCCGCCTCGTTGACCTCCTGCTCCAGACCGAGCTGCTCGACGAGCCACCGGTCGAACTCGATCGCCGCCCGCACCCAGCTGACGGTCGAGGAGACGAAGTGGTTGATGTCGACGCCCGTGCCGATCAGCATCTGGGCCTCGCCGATCAGCCGGACGGTGCCGTCGTCGTGGGTGTGGGTGTACACCTTGGGCCACAGCGTGCGGCGGTTCCAGTCGTCGACGGACTCCAGCAGCTGCGGCTTCTCGTCGATCTTGTGGGGGCGGTCGTAGAACGTCCGTACCGAGAAGACGGCCTGCTCGGCCTCCCCGCGGAACATGAAGTAGGTGCGGAACTGCTCCCACGGCGCCGCGAGGTCACCCTCCTCGTCGACGACGTACTTCAGCTCCATCTGGTCGAGGAGCTGCTTCACAAGATCCTGATCCGGGACGACGGGGCCCGCCGGTCCTTGGGGCTGCGGTTCGGGCTGGCCCCCGAAGTTCGGAATCGAGGACGGGTCGATGCTCACCGTGTATTTCCCTTCGTGCGGATTCCGCCATCCTCCCCCATGCGGGGAGGGGGGAGGCAAGCCCCGCCGCCCGCCTGTCCGCCTTTGGCTGACATGATTTCGGCTGCTGGGCCTGCGGGCCGTGAGGGACGGGGCCGAGGTGGCGGAACGGGGACGGACCAGATGGGGGACCGTCGCGGCGATCCTGGTGCTGCCCGCATTGATCATGGCCGGGCTGGCCGTGCTGATGGTGGGGTACACGCCCTCGGACTACCCGCTGGGCGGGGCCCCGGAGAAGGTGCCGTGCGCGGAGGCACTGGACTTCGGCGGGGCGAAGCTCCCGGACCGGGCGTTCGAGGACAGGTGCACGGTGCAGACCTGGCTGGACACCGACTACAGAGCCGAGTTCCGCCTGCCCCGGACACAGCTGTGGGCGTGGTTGAGGCACACCTACCCGGGGGCTCCCGAGCCGGACACCGACCTCTGTTCCGGCGGCGCGGACTTCTGCGTGAACATGGACAGCGCGAGCAGCGTGCCGCCCGGCATCGACGCGAACGCGGTGGAGATCGACGTGACGTACGAGGGCCCGGAGCAGGCCCTCGTACGGTTCACCGCGTTCACCGTGTGAGCGTCACAGCGTCTTCCCGGTCGCCGGCCCCACCAGCAGGCCCTCGCCGAAGCGGTCGACGCGGACCGTGTCGCCGTCCTTGATCTCGCCGGAGAGGATCTCCTTGGCGAGGCGGTCGCCGATGGCGGTCTGGACGAGGCGGCGCAGCGGGCGGGCGCCGTAGGCCGGGTCCAGGCCCTCCTCCGCGAGCCAGCCCAGCGCCTCGGGGGTGACCTCCAGGGTGAGCCGGCGTTCGGCCAGCCGCCTGCCCAGGCGGTCGATCTGGAGCCGTGCGATCCGCTCCAGCTCGGGCTTGGTCAGCGCCGAGAAGACCACCAGGTCGTCCAGCCGGTTGAGGAACTCCGGCTTGAAGGAGGACCGGACGACCTCCAGGACCTGTTCCTTCTTCTCCGCCTCGGACGTCAGCGGGTCGACCAGGAACTGGCTGCCCAGGTTGGAGGTGAGCACCAGGATGGTGTTGCGGAAGTCGACCGTACGGCCCTGACCGTCCGTCAGGCGGCCGTCGTCCAGGACCTGGAGCAGGATGTCGAAGACCTCCGGGTGGGCCTTCTCCACCTCGTCCAGGAGCACGACGGAGTACGGGCGGCGGCGGACGGCCTCGGTGAGCTGGCCGCCCTCCTCGTAGCCGACGTACCCGGGAGGCGCACCGACCAGGCGGGCCACGCTGTGCTTCTCGCCGTACTCCGACATGTCGATGCGGACCATGGCCCGCTCGTCGTCGAAGAGGAAGTCCGCGAGCGCCTTGGCGAGTTCGGTCTTGCCGACGCCGGTCGGGCCGAGGAAGAGGAAGGAGCCGGTGGGGCGGTCGGGGTCGGCGATGCCCGCGCGGGAGCGTCGTACGGCGTCGCTGACCGCGCGTACGGCCTCGGTCTGACCGATGAGGCGCTTGCCCAGCTCGTCCTCCATGCGCAGCAGCTTCTGCGTCTCGCCCTCCAGCAGGCGGCCGGCCGGGATACCGGTCCAGGCGGCGACGACGTCGGCGATGTCGTCGGAGCCGACCTCCTCCTTGACCATCGTGTCCTTGGCGGCCTCCTCCTCGGCCTCGGAGGCGGCCTCCAGCTCCTTCTCCAGCTGCGGGATCTCGCCGTAGAGCAGTTTGGCCGCGGTGTCGAAGTCACCGTCGCGCTGGGCGCGTTCGGCCTGGCCGCGCAGGTCGTCCAGGCGCTCCTTGAGCTCACCGACCCGGTTGAGGGACTGCTTCTCCTTCTCCCAGCGGGCGGTCAGGTGCCGCAGCTCCTCCTCCTTGTCGGCGAGGTCGCGGCGCAGCTTCTCCAGGCGCGCGAGGGAGGCCGGGTCGGTCTCCTTGGCGATCGCCAGCTCCTCCATCTTCAGCCGGTCCACGGCGCGCTGGAGTTCGTCGATCTCGACGGGGGACGAGTCGATCTCCATGCGCAGGCGCGAGGCGGCCTCGTCGACGAGGTCGATGGCCTTGTCGGGCAGGAAGCGGGAGGTGATGTAGCGGTCGGAGAGGGTGGCGGCGGCCACCAGCGCCGAGTCCGCGATCTGCACCTTGTGGTGGGCCTCGTACCGGCCCTTCAGACCGCGCAGGATCGCGATGGTGTCCTCGACGGTCGGCTCGGCGACCAGCACCTGCTGGAAGCGCCGCTCCAGCGCCGGGTCCTTCTCGATCCGCTCCCGGTACTCGTCCAGGGTGGTCGCGCCGACCATGCGCAGCTCGCCGCGGGCCAGCATGGGCTTGAGCATGTTGCCCGCGTCCATGGCGGAGTCGCCGCCGGCACCGGCGCCCACGACGGTGTGCAGCTCGTCGATGAAGGTGATGATCTGCCCGTCGGAGTCCTTGATCTCGGCGAGGACGGCCTTCAGCCGCTCCTCGAACTCGCCGCGGTACTTGGCGCCGGCCACCATCGCCCCGAGGTCGAGCGCGACCAGCCGCTTGTCCTTCAGCGACGAGGGCACGTCACCCTTGACGATCCGCTGGGCGAGCCCCTCGACCACGGCGGTCTTGCCGACGCCGGGCTCACCGATGAGCACCGGGTTGTTCTTCGTACGACGGGACAGCACCTGCACGACCCGCCGGATCTCCGGGTCCCGCCCGATGACCGGGTCGAGCCGGCCCTCGCGGGCCGCGGCGGTGAAGTCGGTGCCGAACTTCTCCAGGGCCTTGTACTGGCCCTCGGGGTCGGCGGTGGTCACGCGGCGTCCTCCCCTGGCCTTCTTGAAGGCCTCCAGCAGCTTCTTGGCTTCGGCACCCTGCTGCTGCAGGAGTTCGCCGGCCCGGCCGCCCTTGGCGGCGATCCCGATCAGCAGATGTTCGGTCGACAGGTACTCGTCACCGAGCTCCTTGGCGCGCTCGTCGGCGTCGGCGAGCACGGCCAGCAGCTCGCGGTTGGGCTGCGGGGGCGCGACCGTGGACCCGGTCACGCTGGGCAGTGCGGCCAGCAGCTTCTCCGCACCGGCGCGTACGGCGGCCTGGTCCGCCTCGACGGCCGCGAGCAGGTCGGTGATGTTCTCGTTGTCCTGCCCGGCGAGCAGCGCCAGCAGCAGGTGGGCAGGCGTGAGGTCCGGGTGCCCCTCGGTCACGGCCCGGTTGCTGGCCGCGTTGATCGCGTCCCGGCTCCTGTTGGTCAGCTCGGCGTCCACGTTGTCCGTTCTCCTCCTCGGCCACACTCTCCACTGCTGACTTAACCAGCGTACACAAAGTTGAGTCTATTCCGCTCAAGTAGGGCAGGGAAGGCTTGCCCGGGCTAGGTTGCGGGCATGGCGAAGCACTCTGAGCAGTACCTGGAGTTCTGGCGGGAACGTCATCTGTGCACCCTGACGACACTCCGCCCCGACGGCAGTCCGCACGTGGTGCCGGTGGGGGTGACGTTCGACGCGGAGGCCGGGCTGGCCAGGGTGATCACCAACGGGACCAGCGCGAAGGTGCGGCATGTGCGCGCGGCCGGGGCCGAGGGCGCCCGGGTCGCGGTGTGCCAGGTGGACGGCCGGCGCTGGGCCACGCTGGAGGGGCGGGCGAGGGTGCGCACGGAGCCGGAACGGGTCGCGGAGGCGGTACGGCGCTACGCCGAGCGCTACGAGCGGACGCCGAGGCCGAATCCGGCGCGCGTGGTGATCGAGATAGAGGTGGAGCGGGCCCTCGGGAACGGCTGAGGCGACCGAAAACTTTCAGCCACCCTGGCAGCGCGCCCATACCGTGAAATTCCACGGAATATCCCCAGAAAACTGCAGCGGCGTCACCGTGTTCAGGTCACGGTGACGCCGCTGCGGGGGGAAGCACCTGAGCGATCTTTTACGACGGGGGAATCGCGTCAGGCACTGCGGGGGGTGGCTGAGATGGTCCTCAGGTCGCGGTCCGTCGGCTCCGCGAGCCGGTGGTCCCGCTGGTCAAGATTCACAAAGATCATTCCGTACCGGACGGCACACCGGACCGGCTGGGGCGCGCCACGGGGCTTGCGCAGGCACCGGTACGCCCGCACGTCCTCGTCCTCGTCCCGCGTCACGACGACCGGCTCACCGAACACGGTCACCATCAGCGAGTCACCGCTGTGGGGGATGGCGGTGACCAGGTCGATGAAGTGCCAGCCGGAGCGGTAGGCGGTGGCCATTTCGCGACGGAAGGACCGGTCGTCGGGTGGAGTGGTCATGCCGTTGCGTCCGCCGGAGTCGACCAGCCGACGTCCGTCGGGCTGCCGCCGGGCGCGACGCCCCAGCCGACGTCCGTGGGGCTGGCGCCGGCCACGACGCCCCAGCCGACGTCCTGGGCGGTGGTGTGTTCGGTGTTGGTCGGGCTACCCCAGCCGACGTCAAGAGGACCAGCCGCACCGCTGGCCAGCGCGACTACGAAGGCAGTGGCAAGCACCGAGCGAAGCATTCTCTTTTTCATGGTCGGCTTCGTCCTCACTTGATGGCTTCCTCTCCCCCGTGTGACAAGACGATGGCTCATTCAGGCACGTCAATGCCACACAGGAGATGCATCATGTTCCTGCACGTTCAGGACCCTGGGGGGTGGAGATTTGCCAACTAAGCGCACAAAACCGACACATCCTCACGGCATCACAGACCTCTGTGCCGACGGTGCGCGTCTCTACGCCAGTGCCCTCAGTTCCGGACGTATCTCCCGGGACGAGGCCGAGAACGCGCCCTGTCTGCTGGAGTTCGCCCTGCTCCACCCCGATCCGGACGACCCGGGCTGGCTGCGCCCGGTTCCTCCGTCCGTCGTACTCGCTCAGCAACTGCAGCCCCTGGAGCGCGAGATCCAGGACCGGCGGCGGGCCACCCTGGAACTGGCGGACACCTTCCAGCCGTTCCTGGACATCAGTGCCCAGAAACCGGCGACCACGCACGCGATCACCGTGCTGGAGGGCATCGACCGCATCCACCAGGCGCTCGACGTGGCGATCGCCGAGGCCCGCACCGAGGTCCTGACCGTGCAGCCCGGAGGCAGTCGGCCGGAGCACATCCTCAGCCAGGCGCTCAAACGCAGCAAGCCCCTGATCGAGCGGGGCATCTCCATGCGCACGCTCTACCAGCACACCGTGCGGCACAGCCAGAGCACCTACGCGTACATGGACCAGATGGCGGGCGCCAAGGTCGAGATCCGCACCCTGGAGGAGCTGATCGAGCGGCTGATCATCTGTGACACGACGGTCGCCTTCATCCCCGCCCAGGACGACCGGCAGGTCGCCCTGGAGCTGCGCCACCCCGGTCTTGTGCAGTACCTCATCAGGGTCTTCGAACAGCTCTGGCAGCGGGCCACCCCGCTGATGGACGAGGTGCCCTACGAGTCCACCCCAGAGGGCATCACGGGTGTCCAGCGGTCCATAGCGAAGCTGCTCATCGAGGGCCATGTCGACGAGGCGATCGCCCGCCGGCTCGGCATGAACGTCCGCACCTGCCGGGCCCACATCGCCAAGCTGGCGGCCGCCCTGGGCAGCGGCAGCCGGGCCCAACTGGGCTTCCTCATAGCCCAGTCCGGCATCCTCGACCGCGAGAGCTGACCGTGGCGCAGGGACAGGGCGGTGGCGCGGTGAGTGGATCGCCGCACCCCGAGCACGGTGTGGAGGACCTGTGTGCGGCCGGGGCGTCGCTGTACGAGCGGGCGGTGCGGGAGGGCCGGATCCGCGCCGAGGACGCCGTACCGGCTCCTTGTCTGGTGGATTTCGGGCTGCTGCATCCCATGGTCGACGACCTCGCCTGGCTGGAACCCGTCGCGCCCGCCGTCGCGCTGCACCGGCTGCTGCGGGCGTCCGAGGACCGCATCGCGGAGGAACGGCGGCGCGGTGAGCGGCTGGCCGAGTCCTTCGAGCCGCTGCTGCGGATCGACGACCCCGGGGGCCTGGCCACGGACACCCCGACGCTCCGGGTCCTCAGCGGGCTGGAGCGCATCAACGGCGCCCTGGACCAGGCCCTGGCCGGCACCTGCGGCGAGCTCCTCGCCATCCAGCCGTACACCGGCCACTTCCGCATCTCCCCCGAGCGCCGCGCGATGGCCCTGGCCCGCGACCAGGCGCTGCTGGACCGCGGGGGCCGGATCCGCACCCTCTACCAGCACACGCTGCGCCACGCCCCCTCGGTCCTCGCCCGCTACGAGGCCCTGGACGGCGATGTCGAGGCGCGCACCCTGGACGAGGTGACGGAACGGCTGCTCGTCGTCGACCGGGTGGTGGCCTTCGTACCCGCGAGCGCGGACCAGTCGCTCGCCCTGGAGGTCCGCCACCCGGCTCTGGTCTCCTTCTTCGTCACGACCTTCGACCGCCTCTGGCGCCTGGCCACCCCGATGTACCCCGAAGCCGCCCAGCCGCCCACCCTGAACGGCATCACCCCCCGCCAGCGCGCCATCGCCGCCCTTCTGATCGAGGGGCACACCGACGCCGCGATAGCCGCGCGGCTCGGCATGAACGTGCGCACCGCCCGACTGCACATCGCCAAGCTCGCCGCGACCCTCGGCAGCGAGAACAGGGCTCAACTCGGCTATCTCATCGGGCAGTCCGGGATTCTCGACCGGCAGGGAGAGGTGGACCGGTGACGCATCGGGAGCACGGGGTCGAGGAGTTGTGTGCCGCCGGGGAGGAGGTGTACGAGCGGGCCCTGCGCGAGGGGCGGATACCGGCCGGCGATGCCGCCGACGTGCCCTGTCTGACCGATTTCGGGCTGCTGCACCCCGTCCTGGACGACGTCGGACAGCTCGAACCGGTGGCGCCCGCCGCCGCCCTGCACCGGCTGCTGCGGGCCTCCGCGGCACGGGTCGCCGAGGAACGGCGGCGCGAGGACCGGCTGGTGGAGCGGTTCGAGTCGCTGCTGCGCGTCGAGGTGCGCAGGACGCCCGGCACCGGCACCGAGCCGGCGATGCTACGGCTGCTCAGCGGCACCGAGCAGATCAACCGGGCGATCTCCGACGCGATGGTGGACGCCACCGAGGAGTCCCTGACCATCCAGCCGCATGCCGGCCTCACCGGCCCGCGCGGCGAGGCGGCCCGTGACACCGCCTTCTGGCGCGATCAGGCGTTGCTGGACCGCGGCGGCCGGATCCGCACCCTCTACCAGCACACCCTGCGCCATGTGCCGGAGGTGTACGGGCCGTTGGAGCACTTCCGGCGCGGCGACACCGAGGCGCGCAGCCTCGACGAGGTGCCGGACCGGCTCATCGTCATCGACCGCAAGGTCGCCTTCCTCCCCGCCGACGACGACGGCACCCTCGCCCTGGAGGTCCGCCACCCGGCGCTGATCAAGTACTTCGTGACGACCTTCCACCGGCTCTGGCGGCTCGCCACGCCGATGTTCCCGAAGGCGGTGCAGCCCCCGTCGGTGAACGGCGTGACACCCCGCCAGCGGGCCATCGCCGCCCTCCTCGTCGAGGGCCACACCGACGCCGTCATCGCCGACCGCCTGGGCATGAACATCCGCACCGCCCGGCTGCACATCGCCAAGCTCGCCGCCACCCTCGGCAGCGACAGCCGGGCCCAGCTGGGCTATCTCATCGCACGCTCGGGGATTCTTGATCAGGAGCCGTGAGCGCGCCGGCCGGTGGCCCGGCTCCCCGGTGACCGTCCAGGCCGACCTGGGCGATCCGGACGCCCAGCTGGGTACGGCTGGCCGCGCCCAGGGTCTCCGAGAGCCGGGCGATATGGGCGCGGCAGGTGCGCACGCTGATGCCGAGCCGCTCGGCGATCACCGCGTCCTGGTGGCCCTCGGCGAGCAGCGCGGCGATGGACTGCTCGCGGTGCGAGATGCCCTCGATGCCGGTGTCGGGCAGGGGGGCGGTGAGCGGGATGGCCAGGCGCCAGAGGCGTTCGAAGACCGTCACCAGGTACTCCACCAGGGCCGGGTGGCGCAGCTCCAGGGCCATCGTGCGGTCGGCGTTCGCCGGGATGAAGGCCACCGTGCGGTCGAAGAGGATCAGGCGGTCGATGACCTCGTCCAGCGTCCGGGCCTCCACCGTGTCACCCATCAGCTCCAGGTAGTTCAGCAGGCCCTGGCCGTGGCGGGCCACATGGGTGTAGAGGTCGCGCATGCGCACGCCCCGGCCGCGCAGGGCCAGCGCCCGGTGCAGGCCCTCCGTCAGTTCCGCCTCCCGGCGGATGCCGCCCGGCTGCACGGTGAGCACCTCGGTCGTGCACGCCTCGGTCGCCTCGTCCATCGCGGCCTGGATCCGGGAGAGCCCGTCCAGCACCCGGATCGCGCTGCCCTCGGCCGGTGCGGCCAGCGCGCCCAGCTGACGGCCCAGCCCGGCGTACCACTCGAAGGCGGCCACCGCCGAGCCCACCCGGCGCTGGCTCGCGCTGACCTCGTCGTAGACCCCGCGCAGCAGCCTGGTCATGACCTCCTGCGGGGAGGTCGGCACCAGCCAGTCCATGTCGTCGGGGTCCGGGTGCAGCAGGGCCAGCTCCAGCAGACAGGGGACCGCCTCGGCGTCAGTGCGCGGCACGCGCCCCCGGCGTACGGCCCGGGAATAGACCCGGTCGCCGGCCGCGCACAGTCGGTCGGCGCCGTGTGGATGCTGCTCCGCCCCGCGCCCGGCCATGGCCCATTTCACCCCCGGTGTGCTGTCACTTCCGCAGCGCAACTATGCGCGGGCGCCGACCGGGTCCGCAACACGGCTCTCCCCGACACGGCTGCGGTAAAACACGGTTATGTCCGGGTATGTGGCAGGCTCCGCCCCTCGCATTGCAACAAGCTGATGGTGGTGGGGCGGACTGCGTCACGGCATCGTTGGTCCCGCTTCCCCCGGGTGTCACCGGAACACCTGACACCCGGAGCGGCCCTGGCCCGGCACCCCCCGCCCCGCCGGGGCCGCGCCCCGCGCCCACGGGGGTGGCGCGAGGCGCTCCGCGCCCCTGGGGTGCTGCCCTCAGGGGCGCGGAGGAACTCCCCCTACTTCAGACCGAGCGTCGCGCAGGCCGCCTTGTACTTGGCCGTGCAGATGTCGCCCACCGTGTAGATGCCGTCCGCGACGACCGTGGACTTGATGTTGGTCTTGGTCAGGGCGGTCGGCTGGATCAGCTTCGAGGGGATGTTCTTGTCGGTGGGGCTGTCGACCTTGTCCTGGGTGAGCGCGTCGAACTGGATGTCCTTGCCCTGGACCTTGGCGACGGCCATCTGCGCGGCGGCCTCGGCCTCGTCCGGGTAGGGCTTGTAGACGCTCATGAACTGCTCGCCGGCCACGATCCGCTGGACCGCGTCGAGTTCGGCGTCCTGGCCCGTGATCGGGGGCATGTTCGTGACGCCGGCCGCCTTCAGGGCCTTGATGACGCCGCCGGCCATGCCGTCGTTGGCGGCGTAGACGCCGGCGATGTTGTTCTTGCCGATCGCGGCGATCGCCCTGGCCATCTCGACCTCGGCGAGCTCCGGCTTCCAGTCCGTGGTGTCGTACGACGCCGCTATCGTCACCTTGCCGTTCAGCTCGGAGAGCGCGCCCTGCTTGAACTGCTTGGCGTTGGGGTCGGTGGGCGAGCCGTTCACCATGACGATCTTGGTGGAGGTGTCGGCGCTCGACCCGAGGCCCTCCAGCAGGGTCCGGCCCTGCACCTCGCCGACGAGCTCGTTGTCGAAGGAGACATAGGCGTCGATCGGGCCCTCGGCGAGCCGGTCGTAGGCGATGACCGGAATGCCCGCATCCTTGGCCTTCTTCACCTCGGGTGCGATCGCGTGCGAGTCGACGGCGTCGAGCATGATGATGTCGACCTTCTCGTCGATCATCTTCTGCATCTGCGAGGTCTGCTGGGAGGCGTTCGCGTCGGCGTTGAGGTACTCGATCCTGCCCTGCTTGCGGGTGAGTTCGGCGACCTTGTCCTTGATGATGGGGTAGTCGAACTTGTCGTAACGGGTGTTCGCCTTCTCCGGCAGCAGCAGGCCCACGGTGATGTCGTTGCCCTTGCTCGGGCTCGCGCTCGCGCCGTCCCCCGTCGCTCCCAGCACGCCGCATCCGGCGAGCGAGAGGGTCATCGTGGATGCGGCCACGGATATGGCGATACGACGCATTCGAGGGCTCACTTCATGTGCGATCCGGACGTAGGGCTGCTATACGACCCAGGTGTCTGAAAAGACAACGCGGAGGTCACACCCGGCGTCAAGCGGAACCACTTAACGAGTCCGCAACGCCACGCTCGGCTGACCCCGTGAAGGAGGAGCGGAATCACCTCCAAATGCTCTTTACGGACCCTCCATTCAAACGGAGTTCATGAGCCGGTAAAGATCGCCACAACCAACCGGGCCCTCCACGAGTCGTGATCACCGGCGGCCGTGCGCCGCTTTCCCGACTCGACCAGAGGACCGAATGAACCCAGCCAGACGCGGGGCCGCCACGGCCGTCGCACTCGCCACCGCCGGTACGTTGCTCAACGCGGTCACCCTGCCCGCCTCCGCCGCCACGACGTGCGCATCGCCGGTCTACAAGCGGACGTTCTACGCGAACACCACGTTCTCCGGCACTCCGAAGAAGTCGGACTGCGACACCGTCGTCGACCAGAACTGGACCGGCGCGCCCGTCACCGGGCTGCCGAAGGACAACTTCGGCGTCCGCTGGACCGTCACGCGCGACTTCGGCTCCGGCGGACCCTTCACGTTCGCCGTGTCCGGAACCGACGGCATCCGGGTCTACCTGGACGGCGTCCGCAAGGTGGACCTGTGGTCCAACACCTCCGGCACACGCGCGAAGACCGTCAACGTCACCGTCCCGTCCGGCAAGCACACCCTGCGCGTCGACCACGTCAACTGGACTGGCACCTCGAGCGTCAAGTTCGGCTACACACCGCGGACTTCGCCGGACATCGACAAGGTCAGGCCGCTCGCCCCGACCGGGCTGTCCTGGGACTACTACACCGGTGACCCGGACGGCATCCACGCCGTGCTCAGCTGGACGGCGAACAAGGAGATGGACCTCGCCGGGTACCGCGTGTACCGGCGGGTGGCGGGCACGAGCACCTACACGCGGGTCGGCACGACGACGGTGCCCCGCCTCAGCGAACGGCCGCCGCAGACCGGGCAGTCGTACTACTACGAGGTCCGCGCCTACGACAGGGCCGGCAACGAGTCCGCCGGAAGCGCCGACCAGGGCCCGGTCCCGTCACGGGACCTGACACCGCCCGCCGCCCCGAAGCTCACCGCGACCGGCTCCGAGGACGCCAACCGGTTGTCCTGGACGGCCGTCAAGGACGCCGTCACCTACCGGGTGTACCGCAAGGCCGCCGGCGACACCTCCTTCACCGTGCTCACCGACACCACGGACACCGGCTACACGGACACCAAGGCGGCGTACCGCACCGCCTACGACTACAAGGTCAGCGCGATCGACGCGCACGGCAACGCCGCCGAGTCCGCCGTCGTGAGCGCCACCCGGACCATCACGCCGCCGCAGGCCGTCACGGCGAGCACCGGCAGCGGCGAGGTGGTGCTCGGCTGGACCGAGCCCGCGGACACCACCGGCTACACAGTCCGCCGCGCGGAGGCCTCGGCCGACGGCTCCCGCACCTGGCAGACCATCACCTGTGGTTCGCCCACGAGCGGCACGGACGCCGACGGCAACACCGTGCGCGGCTGCACGGACTACTCCGGCCGCCGCGGCAACACGTACCACTACACGGTGCTGCGCAAGGACTCCTCCGGCCGGTGGTCCGTGCCCTCCGCCGAGGTCACCGCGACCCGGCCCGGCGACGAGACGCCACCGCCGGTCGTCACCGGCGTCGCCGCCGAGCCGCTGGAGTACGGCATCCGCCTGTCCTGGCAGCCCAGCACGGCGCCGGACCTGGCGTCCTATCGCCTCTACCAGCAACAGGACGAGTCCTACGACCCCGAGTACCTCGGGGAGGTGAACGCGTCGACGACGCAGACCCTGCTGTCCTGGCCGGCCGACGGCAAGTCGTACCGCCTGTTCGTCGTGGCCGTGGACGTCTACGGCAACTCCCTGACCTACCAGGACGATCCGGACGTCAAGGACTGGAGCGTGCCCGTCGCCTCGGTCCCGGTGACCGCGCTCGACCTGCGGCCCACCTCGGTCCCGGACGCCACGGCGGGCTGCCAGACGACGACCTGGAGGACCGCGAGCGGGATCAGGGTGGAGCCGTGGTGTCCGTACGAGGACACCTCCTCGGTGACCGGCTTCCACGTCTACCGCTGGGACCGCGCCGAAGCCCGGTTCGTCCGGCTGACCGAGACCCCGGTGGCCAAGAGCCGGGACGGCTGGTTCTGGACCGACACGAACGCCCCGGCCGGCACGACGGTCTACTACATGATCTCCCTCGTCCGGGCGGACGGCACCGAGGCCTTCGCCGAGACCGACTACGCCATCACCCCGCCGAGCGGTTCCTGACACGCCGAAGGGGCCCGCGGAAAGACCGCGGGCCCCTTCACCGTGTTCCACTCAGTCCTGTTGCCGCCCCTTCGGCCGCCACACGACCAGCGCGCTGGTCTGCTGGACCTCCTGGTACGGGACCAGGTCGCGGCGGTAGGAGGCGTGGACGGCGGCCTCGCGCTGCTGCATCGCGGCCGCCGCGCCGTCCAGGGCCGCCTCCAGCTCCGCGACGCGGGACTGCAGGGCGGCGACCTGGTTCTCCAGTTCGATGATGCGCTTGATACCGGCCAGGTTGATGCCCTCGTCCTGCGACAACTGCTGTACCTGGCGGAGCAGTTCGATGTCGCGGGCCGAGTAGCGGCGGCCCCGCCCGGCAGTGCGGTCCGGGGAGACCAGGCCCAGGCGGTCGTACTGGCGCAGCGTCTGCGGGTGGAGTCCGGAGAGCTGGGCCGCCACCGAGATGACGTAGACCGGGGTCTCCTCGGTCAGTTCATACGGGTTACGTCGACGGCCGTCCATCACTCTCAGTCTCCCTTCGCGGCCTCGAACAGCTCCGCCCGCGGGTCCTCGCCTGCGGTCGCCTCGCGATACGCCTCCAGTGCGTCACGAGCCTTCCCCGACAGGTCCTTGGGAACACGCACCTCGACGGTGACCAACAGATCGCCGCGGGTGCCGTCCTTGCGGACCGCGCCCTTGCCCCGGGCGCGCATGGTGCGGCCGTTGGGCGTGCCGGGCGGCAGTTTGAGGGTGACGGCGGGGCCGCCGAGGGTCGGTACCCGGACCTCGCCGCCGAGGGCCGCCTCGGCGAACGTCACCGGCACGGTGACGGTGAGGTTGTCGCCCTTGCGCCCGAACACCGGGTGCGCGCCGACGTGCACGACCACGTACAGGTCGCCCGCCGGTCCGCCCCGCTCGCCGGGCGCGCCCTTGCCGCGCAGCCGGATGCGCTGGCCGTCGGTGACGCCGGCCGGGATGCGGACCTGCATCGTGCGCGAGGACTTGGCGCGGCCGCTGCCCTTGCACTCCATGCAGGGGTGCTCGGCGATCAGGCCGCGGCCCTTGCAGTCGGGGCAGGGGTCGGTGAGCGAGAAGCCGCCGCCGGAGCCCCGGGCGACCTGCCCGGTGCCGACACAGGTCGGGCACACGCGCGGTGTGCCGTTCTTGTCGCCGGTGCCCGAGCAGGCCTTGCAGGGTGCCTGGGAGGACATGCGCAGGGGCACCGTGGCGCCCTCGATGGCCTCCGTGAAGCTCAGCGTGACCTCGGTGTCGATGTCCTGGCCGCGCCGCGGCTGGGTACGGGTCGTGCCCGCGCCGCCGCGGTTGAACAGTCCCCCGAAGACGTCACCGAGTCCGCCGCCGAAGCCTCCGCCCTGGGCGGTCCCGCCGCCTCCGAAGAGGTCCCCCAGGTCGAAGTTGAAGGAGCCGCCGGCGCCCGGCCCGGGGCGGAAGCCGCCGTTGCCGAACAGGGCGCGAGCCTCGTCGTACTCCTTGCGCTTCTTGGGGTCGCCGAGGACGTCGTTCGCCTCGGAGATCTCCTTGAAGCGCTCCTCGGCCTTGGCGTTGCCCTTGTTGGCGTCCGGGTGGAACTCGCGGGCGAGCTTCCGGTACGCCTTCTTGATCTCGGCCTCGGTGGCGTCCTTGGGGACGCCGAGGACCTTGTAGTAGTCCTTCTCGATGAAGTCCTTGGTGCTCATCCCCGACGCCCCTCCTTCCCCTTGAGTGTCCTCACGTCAGCCCTCGTCCGGGCCACCGTTCTCCTTGCCATCAGCGGCGCCGGCCTGCTTCGCCTCGGACGCCTTGTCTTCGGCGCCCTCGGTCTTGACGGTCTGCGCGCCGGGCTGCGGCTCGGCGACGGCCACCCGCGCGGGGCGGATGGTGCGCTCGCCGATGCGATACCCGGGCTGCAGGATCGCCACGCAGGTCGTCTCGGTGACGTCCGGCGCGTAACTGTGCATCAGGGCCTCGTGGATGGTCGGGTCGAAGGGCTCGCCCTCCTTGCCGAACTGCTGCAGGCCCATCTTGGCCGCGACGGTCTCCAGCGACTCGGCCACCGACTTGAAGCCGCCGACCAGTTCGCCGTGTTCCCGCGCGCGGCCGATGTCGTCGAGCACGGGCAGGAGCTCGGTCAGGAGGTTCGCGACGGCGATCTCCTTGACCGTGATCCGGTCCCGCTCGACCCGGCGGCGGTAGTTCTGGTACTCGGCCTGGAGGCGCTGGAGGTCCACCGTGCGCTCGTTCAGCGCCGTGCGCACCTGGTCCAGCTGGGCCACCAGACCCGCAGTTTCGTTTCCGTCCCCGGCCGGGGCCGCCCCCTCCTCGGAGGCGGCCTTCGGCTCGGCGTCGTCGGAGGTGGCGCCGGAGGGGACGTCGGGCTTCTCTTCGAAGCCCGGGGTCTCCTCCGTCACGCGGCACCGTCCTTGCGCTCGTCGTCCACGATCTCGGCGTCCACGACGTCGTCGTCAGCGGCCTTGCCGCCCTGCGCGGCGCCCTCGGGGCCGCCCGTGGCCTGCGCGGCCTGGGCGTCGGCGTACATGGCCTGGCCCAGCTTCTGCGAGACGGCGGCGACCTTCTCGGTGGCGGTGCGGATCTCGGCGGTGTCCTCGCCCTTGAGCGCGGCCTTCAGCTCCTCGACGGAGGCCTCGACCTCGGTCTTGATCTCGCCCGGGACCTTGTCCTCGTTGTCCTTGAGGAACTTCTCGGTCTGGTAGACCAGCTGCTCGCCCTGGTTGCGGGCCTCGGCGGCCTCGCGGCGGCGGTGGTCCTCCTCCGCGTACTGCTCGGCCTCCTGGCGCATCCGGTCGACCTCGTCCTTCGGCAGCGAGGAGCCGCCGGTGACGGTCATCTTCTGCTCCTTGCCGGTGCCGAGGTCCTTCGCCGTGACGTGCATGATGCCGTTGGCGTCGATGTCGAAGGAGACCTCGATCTGCGGGACGCCACGCGGCGCCGGCGGCAGACCGGTCAGCTCGAACATGCCGAGCTTCTTGTTGTACGCCGCGATCTCGCGCTCGCCCTGGTAGACCTGGATCTGCACGGACGGCTGGTTGTCCTCGGCCGTGGTGAAGATCTCGGAGCGCTTGGTCGGGATCGTGGTGTTGCGCTCGATCAGCTTGGTCATGATGCCGCCCTTGGTCTCGATGCCGAGGGACAGCGGGGTGACGTCGAGCAGCAGGACGTCCTTGACCTCGCCCTTGAGGACACCGGCCTGGAGCGAGGCGCCGATGGCGACGACCTCGTCCGGGTTCACACCCTTGTTGGCCTCCTTGCCGCCGGTCAGCTCCTTGACGAGCTCGGCGACGGCGGGCATGCGGGTGGAGCCACCGACGAGCACGACGTGGTCGATCTCGTTGATGGAGATGCCGGCGTCCTTGATGACGTTGTGGAACGGCGTCTTGCAGCGCTCCAGCAGGTCGGCCGTCAGCTGCTGGAACTGAGCCCGGGTGAGCTTCTCGTCCAGGTGCAGCGGGCCCTCGGCGGACGCGGTGATGTACGGCAGGTTGATCGAGGTCTCGGTGGAGGAGGACAGCTCGATCTTGGCCTTCTCGGCGGCCTCGCGCAGACGCTGCAGGGCCATCTTGTCCTTGGACAGGTCCACGCCGTGGCCGGACTGGAACTGCTTGACCAGGTAGTCGACGACGCGCTGGTCCCAGTCGTCACCACCGAGGTGGTTGTCACCGTTGGTGGCCTTCACCTCGACGACGCCGTCGCCGATCTCCAGCAGGGACACGTCGAAGGTGCCGCCACCGAGGTCGAAGACGAGGATCGTCTGGTCGTCCTTGTCGAGGCCGTAGGCCAGCGCGGCGGCGGTCGGCTCGTTGACGATGCGCAGGACGTTCAGACCGGCGATCTCACCGGCCTCCTTGGTCGCCTGACGCTCGGAGTCGTTGAAGTAGGCGGGGACGGTGATGACCGCGTCGGTCACCTTCTCGCCCAGGTAGGCCTCGGCGTCCCGCTTCAGCTTCTGCAGGATGAAGGCGGAGATCTGCTGCGGGTTGAAGTCCTTGCCGTCGAGCTGGATCTTCCAGTCGGTGCCCATGTGGCGCTTCACCGAGCGGATGGTCCGGTCCACGTTCGTGACCGCCTGGCGCTTGGCGACCTCGCCGACGAGCACCTCGCCGTTCTTGGCGAAGGCGACGACGGACGGCGTGGTCCTGGCACCCTCGGCGTTGGTGATGACGGTGGGCTCGCCGCCCTCCAGAACGCTGACGACGGAGTTAGTCGTGCCCAGGTCGATGCCGACCGCACGTGCCATGGTTGATTCCTCCAGCTGACTTGAGTGGAACGGACTCAAGTGTGCACGACGACCCCCGCCCGGTCAACAGACCTGAGTCGACAGGGCTCAAGTCTTATCCGTTCCTTACACGCAACTGGGTGCTGACCTGCGTCGATGGCATCCGTCGGGGCTGCTGGACAGGGATACGAAGGAGGACGCCGACGACCAGCACCACCCCTGCGGCCACCCACGCCACGGCCCCGTCCCCCGTCCACCCGGTGTGCACGAGCACCCCCACGAGCACCGAGGAGAAGGAGCCCGCCCCCAGCAGAACGACCGAGCCCTGCGGGGTGAGCCCGAGCGGCCGCAGCCGGTGTACGAGATGGTCGGGGCCCCGCCTGACCAGCGGACGCCCGGCCAGTCGCCGGGAGAGGACCACGAGGAGGGCGTCGGCGAGGGCGGGCGCGCCGAGGGAGAACATCACCGCCACACTCGGCTCGAACCCGTACCCCGCGCGCGTGAAGACGAGGGACGACGACAGCAGGAACCCGGTGAACAGCGAACCGCAGGCGCCCAGCCCGATCCGCGCGGGATGCCAGTTGTGCATCAGGAAGCCGGTGAGGGCGGCGGCGAGGACGCTCAGCAGGACGGCGAGCCCGTCCATCAGCTCGGCGGCCGCGCAGGCCCCCGCCCCGAACGCGGTGACGACCCCGACGGTCCCCGCGAGACCGTCCGCGTGATCGAGCCCCTTGAAGGCGAAGGAGGCGAGGACGATCCAGCCCACGGCGAGAAGCCCGCCCGGCACCCCCGTCTCCTCGTACGGCACCACGGAGGCCGCCGCCACGGCCGTACCCGCGACGAGCACGCGCGCGCGGATCCGCCACACGTCGCCGACCAGACCCAGCGCGGCGACCGCGGCGGCCGCGATCAGCAGCCGGTCCACCCCGTCCCCGAGCGGCGCGATCGCGGTCCGCTGCCCCACCCAGGCGACGAGACAGGTGACGGCCACCACGGCGAGCCCGCCGAGCAGCGGCAGCCGCCGCTGCCGGCGCCGGTCGAGGATGCCGGCCCGCAGCGCGGGCACCCTGAGCAGCGCCGAGAGCACGGCGGCGAGGAGCAGGGCGGCGGTTGCGGCGGCGATCCCGTAGAGCACGGCTCTAAGGTAGGGGCGAATGTAGCAAATCGGTATGAATAACACGATCTGATGACCCTGGGATGACGCTCGTCACCCCGCACGCGGCTGCATCCCGAAGGAAGATGGGGGTAGTCTCAGACGAACTGCATAAGTTACCGCTTAGTAATGTCGCTCGGTTAATTCGAGGCCGCCTCAGGAGCCCCAATGCAACTCGCCGCGATCATCGTGTCGCTGGTCCTGATCGTGGTCGGCGTGGCACTGTTCGGCCGCGCCCTCCTGCAGATCTACAACTTCATGCGGCTGGGCCAGTCGGTACCGGCCGGAACGCGGACCAACGACCCCGCACAGCGCACCATGACCGTGGTCAGGGAGTTCCTCGGCCACACCCGGATGAACCGCTGGGGCGTCGTCGGGGTGGCGCACTGGTTCGTGGCGGTGGGCTTCTTCACCCTGCTGCTGACGATCGTCAACGCGATCGGGCAGCTCTTCAAGGCGGACTGGATCCTGCCGGTCATCGGCGAGTGGGCGCCGTACAACGTCTATGTCGAGTTCATCGGCACCATGACGGTCGTCGGCATACTCGTGCTGATCGCGATCCGCCAGCTGAGCCACCCGCGCACCCCGGGGCGCAAGTCCCGCTTCGCGGGCTCCAACTTCGGCCAGGCGTACTTCGTCGAGGCCGTCATCCTGATCGTCGGCGTCTGCATCTTCATGCTGCACGCCCTCGAAGGCGCCCAGCACCACGTCGACGGCTACGAGGCCTCGTTCTTCATCTCGTACCCGGTGGTGTCGTGGCTGAAGGGCATGGACGTCTCCACCCTCCAGAACCTCACCTACTTCTTCGCCGGCCTGAAGATCGCGACCTCCTTCATCTGGATGATCGTGGTCGCCCTGAAGACCGACATGGGTGTGGCCTGGCACCGCTTCCTGGCGTTCCCGAACATCTTCTTCAAGCGCAACGCCACCGGTGAGACCTCCCTCGGCGCCCTGCTGCCGATGACCTCCGGCGGCAAGCCGATCGACTTCACCGACCCCGGCGAGGACGACGTCTTCGGTGTCTCCCAGGTCGAGCAGTTCTCCTGGAAGGGCCTGCTGGACTTCTCCACCTGCACCGAGTGCGGCCGCTGCCAGTCGCAGTGCCCCGCCTGGAACACCGGCAAGCCGCTCTCCCCGAAGCTGCTGATCATGTCTCTGCGGGACCACGCGCACGCCAAGGCGCCCTACCTGCTGGCCGGCGGCGGCAAGACGATGGAGGGCGAGGAGAAGGCCTCCGAGGAGCAGCTGAAGGACGTCCCCGCCGCCGCTCTCGCGGAGGCCGAGCGGCCGCTGATCGGCACCGCCGAGGAGAACGGCGTCATCGACCCGGACGTGCTGTGGTCCTGCACCACCTGCGGCGCCTGCGTCGAGCAGTGCCCCGTGGACATCGAGCACGTCGACCACATCGTCGACATGCGCCGCTACCAGGTCATGATCGAGTCCGCGTTCCCGTCCGAGGCGGGCACGATGCTCAAGAACCTGGAGAAGAAGGGCAACCCCTGGGGCCTGGCCAAGAAGCAGCGCCTGGAGTGGACCAAGGAGGTCGACTTCGAGGTCCCGGTCGTCGGCAAGGACATCGAGGACCTCTCCGAGGTCGAGTACCTGTACTGGGTCGGCTGCGCGGGCGCCCTGGAGGACCGCGCCAAGAAGACCACCAAGGCCTTCGCCGAGCTGCTGCACATCGCGGGCGTCAAGTTCGCGATCATGGGCGGCGACGAGAAGTGCACCGGTGACTCCGCCCGCCGCCTCGGCAACGAGCCCCTGTTCCAGGAGCTCGGCATGGAGAACGTGGCCGCGCTGAACATGGCCTTCGGCGAGGACGACGAGGACGAGTCGACCAAGAAGCCGAAGTCCGCCAAGAAGATCGTCGCCACCTGCCCGCACTGCCTCAACACGATCGGCAACGAGTACCCGCAGCTCGGCGGCGACTACGAGGTCATCCACCACACCCAGCTGCTCCAGCACCTGGTGGACGAGGGCAAGCTCGTCCCCGTCACCCCGGTCGAGGGCATCATCACCTACCACGACCCGTGCTACCTGGGCCGCCACAACAAGATCTACACGCCCCCGCGCGAGATCATCGGCAAGGTCCCGGGCCTGCGCAACGAGGAGATGCACCGCCACAAGGAGCGCGGCTTCTGCTGCGGCGCCGGCGGCGCCCGGATGTGGATGGAGGAGCGGATCGGCAAGCGCATCAACAACGAGCGCGTCGACGAGGCCCTCTCCCTGAACCCGGACATCGTCTCCACCGCCTGCCCGTTCTGCCTGGTCATGCTCACGGACTCGGTGAACGGCAAGAAGAACGAGGGCAAGGCCAAGGAGTCCATCCAGGTCGTGGACGTGGCCCAGCTGCTCCTCGACTCGGTGAAGACCCCGGTCGACCCGGCCGGCGAGACGGAGAGCGAGACCGAGCCGGAGCCCGAGCCGGTGAAGTGACACCGGCCGTCCCGGTCGTACGGCGCCCCCTGCCCCGCACAGGCAGGGGGCGCCGTCATTCCACCCCGGCGGCTGAGCCCGGCTGTCACAAACCCGGCCACACAGATGGTCGCGCTGCTGCGCAAGGGCGGTCACGAGGCCGTGCCGGCCACTCCCTCCACCGGCGTCAACGCCTACACCGGCGAGGGCCTGGCGGATGCGCCCAAGGGCGCCGACGTGGTCGTGGACCTGTCGAACTCCCCCTCCTTCGACACCGAGCCGGCCCTGGACTTCTTCACCCGCTCGGCGCAGCACCTGTTCGCGGCCGAGAAGGCGGCGGGGGTCCGCCACCACGTCACGCTCTCCATCGTGGGCGTCGACCAGCTACCCGACTACGGCTACTAACCGGGCCAAGGCCGCCCAGGAGCAGGCCGTACGCGACAGCGGAGTGCCCTACAGCCTCGTGCGCGCCACCCAGTTCTCGAGTTCATCGCCCCCGTGATGGACATGTGCACGGAGGGCACGCAGGTCCACCTGCCGTCCAACCGGCTGCGCCCGATGGCCTCCGCCGACGTCGCCGCCGCCGTCGCCGACGCGGCGCAGCGCGAACCGTCGTACGGCATCCGGAACATCGCGGATCCCGAGGTGCACCGGCTCGACCGGCTCGGCGAACTGACCCTGGCTGGCTCAAGCGGAACTGAAGCCGAGATGGGCAGATCCGTTCCACCAGCCTGACGAGAACGCGCAGGTCAGGGAGCCGGGGGTCGACTCCACGTGGAACGAATCCGCCGATCGTCTACGCCTCCTTGGGGCCCGCCTGCTGCACCACCTCGAAGGACCACAGGGTGGAGCCGGAAGCCGCGGGCTTCGGGCGCTCGGCGCCCTCTCCGCCCTGGTGCGCGGCCTTCATCGGTCCCTCCAGCCACGCCTGGAAGGACTCCTCGTCACGCCAGCGCGTGTAGACGAGGTAGGTGTCGGTGCCCTCGACGGGACGCAGCAGCTCGAACCACTCGAAGCCGTCGGAGCTCTCCACCGCGTGGGCCCGGGAGGCGAACCGCTTCTCCAGCACCTCCCGCTGCTCGGCGGGCACGGTCAGCACGTTGATCTTCACTACGCTCATGCCCCCATCCTGGCCCACCGCCCGCGCGCTCCGCCGCCGACCCGGGGTGTCGCCGCCAGTCGAACACGTGCATGATTGCGGGGTGTTGCGGGCGGGGCCGGTGAGGGGACGGTGACGGTGCACAGAACGCGGAGAGCGGCAGGAGCCGAGGTCGTCGGTGGGGCGGAGAGGGCGAGGACGCGTACGGCGGTCGCCCTCGGCTGCGCCCTCGCCTGCACTCTCCTCCTCGCCTCCTGCGGCCCCTCCGACGGCACCGAATCCGCCGGGACCACAAAGCCCCCGCACGCCCCCGCCCGACTCCCCGTCCCCAGGGGCAAGGGCAGCAAGGTCCCGGACGACTTCAACGGCGACGGCCACCGCGACCTGGTCCTCGACGACCTCGTCAAGGCGCAGCGCCACGCCGACGACGCCGGGATCGGGATCGTGTACGGCAGCGCGCACGGACTCGCCCCCGGCACACGGCAGTTGCTCACCGCGAAGAAGCAGGCCGCCGCCTCCCAGGGCCGGCTCCCGGCCGTCTTCGACGCGGAGGAGAGCTGCGACCTGAACGGCGATGGGTTCACCGACCTGATCGTGTCGACCGACCCGCCGTACGACGGACGGGGCCGGCCCCCGGTGCCGCTGCAGATCCTCTTCGGCTCGCCGGCCGGGCTGACCGGACGGGCCGTCCGGCTCGCCGTCCCGGCCCGTGCCCGCTTCGGCAACGACTGGCCCGACCAGCCGGTGTGCGGCGACTTCGACGGCGACGGCAGCAAGGACCTGGTGCTGCACGCGTCCGACGGCAGACTGACGTATCTGCGCGGACCCTTCAGCCGTCAGGGCGCACCGCACGCGGCCGGCGCCCCGCTGCCCGCCCCCGGAGAGGTGCCGACCGGCCCCGCGGCCGATGTGAACCGGGACGGGTACGACGACCTGGTCGTCCGTGCCGCCGACGGCCCCGGCAAGGCCGCCGTGGTCCTCGGCGGACCGGCCGGCCCGGACCGCACCGGCACGGTCCTGCCCGTCGGCAGCGATGTGGCCCTCGGCCGTTTCGGCGGCGGCAGCGCCCTCGACGCGGCGATCGGCGGCACCGCGGAGACGTTCCTGCGCTACGACCTCCCGGTCCCGTCCGCCCGCGGCACCCTCCGCTTCCCCGGCCCGACGCTGGACACCGGCGACTTCGACGGGGACGGGCGCGACGAGCTTGTCGTCGGCGGCTCCCGGCCGCACGTGCTCCGGGCGGGTGCCGAGGGCCTGTCGACGGCGGGGGCGGTCACCGTCGTACCGCCCGCGCCCGGCACGAACCGGGTGCTCGCGGTCGGTGACTTCGACGGGGACGGGCGGGCGGATCTGGTGGTGCGGACGTACCGCGGCGAGACGAAGGACACGGTCGCCCTCTACCGGGGTACGGCGAAGGGCCTGCTCCCGGCCAGGCCGACGACCCTCTTCTCGACCTCGCAGTTCCTGGCACCGTGACACGTCGACCCGACACACCGAGTCCGGCGACCCCTTCGCAGGCGGCGACGGCAAGACCGACCTCCTGAAGGGCTCCGCCTCCGGCCTGGTCCCGGGTGCCGCCAAGGCCCGGGGCCCGGGTGCCGCCGACGCGGCCCCTCGGCGACTTCGACGAGGACGGCTACGGAGACATCGCCATCGGCCTGCCCGACCAGGACCACGGCAAGGGCGCGGCGACCGTCTGGCGCGGCGGGACCTCGGGCCCCAGCGGCTCCACGACGTTCATCCAGGCCACCGCGGGCGTCTCCGGCACTCCCGAGGCCGACGACGACTTCGGCTCCGACCTCTCGGCCGCCGACACCAACGGCGACGTCGGCGGCAAGCAGGAACAGGGCGGCGGCCACGTCTTCCGCGGTACCTCCACCGTCCCGACGACGCCGGGGCCACCGTTCACCCCCTTCACCTGACGACCGGGGGCGGCCACTTCCTGGACTGACCTCCCCCAGAAACCCTGGAAATCCCCGGGACCGTCCCCTGACGGTCCCTTAGGGGATGTCACAGGTCGGCCGCAAAGCCGGGCCCGGACGCCCGGGCCCGGCACGTCACTCTCCGGAACCGGGTACGTTCGATGACGTGGCTGGATTCAGGATCGGACGCGGGGGCCGGGACAATCGCACCCCCCAAGCACAGCAGGCGCCGCAGGGACCGTCGTACGGCCGGCCCGGACCGCAGCACGGTCAGCGGGGGCCGTCGTACGGGCAGCCCGCGGGGCCGGCGTACGGCTACCCGCAGGCGCCGCAGCGGCCGTACCCGCAGCAGGGACAGCGGCCGTACCCGCAACAGGGGCAGCAGCCGTACGGTCGGCAGGGGCAGTCGTACGGATACCCGGGGCCGACCGACGACGGGCCGGAGTACTTCGGGGACGACGGCGGCTACCCGGGCGGTGGCGCTCCCGGTCAGGACCCGTACGCGGCCAACAACCCGGGCCACACCCAGGCGTTCTCGGTCGACGAGGCCGCCGGTTACACGCAGGGCGCGACCTACCACGCCGGCTCGGCGGCGCCCGCCGCCCCGCTGGGCCCGCCGCTGCACTGGAAGGAGCTGCTGAAGGGGATCATCCTCTCCCCCGACCAGACCTTCCTGCGCATGCGGGACTACACGATGTGGGCCCCGGCGCTCATCACCACATTCCTCTACGGCCTGCTCGCCGTCTTCGGCTTCGACGGCGCCCGTAAGGACGCGATCGGCGCCACGCTCTCCAACGCGGTGCCGATCGTGCTGATCACTGCGGTCGTGATGGTGCTCGGCCTGTTCGTCCTGGGCGTGGTCACCCACACCCTGGCCCGTCAGCTCGGCGGCGACGGCGCCTGGCAGCCGACGGTCGGCCTCTCCATGCTCATCACGGCCCTCACGGACGCGCCGCGGCTGCTGGTCGCCATGTTCGTCGGCGGCGACGCGACCTTCGTCCAGCTGCTCGGCTGGGCCACCTGGATCGGCGCGGGCGCCCTGCTGACCCTGATGGTCTCCCGCTCCCACGACCTGCCCTGGCCGAAGGCGCTGGGGGCGTCGGCGATCCAGCTGATCGCGCTGCTGTCGATCGTGAAGCTGGGCACGTTCTAGTTCCCCGTCCCAGCCCCTGTGATCGACAAGGGCGGCAATTCTCTTCAGCGCCGACGGCGCCCAAAACAGCCCGGAGGCCGGTGAATTTACATCACCGGCCTCCGGACTACGAAGTTCAGCCGTTGTTGTTGTTATTGTTGTTGTTGTTCCCGCCACCGCCGTTGTTGTTGTTATTGTTGTTGTTGTTCGCGCCACCGCCGTTGTTGTTGTTATTGTTGTTGTTGTTCGCGCCACCGCCGTTGTTGTTGTTATTGTTGTTGTTGTTCGCCCCGCCGCCGTTGTTGTTGTTATTGTTGTTGTTGTTCGCCCCGCCGCCGTTGTTGTTGTTATTGTTGTTGTTGTTCGCGCCACCGCCGTTGTTGTTGTTGTTATTGTTGTTGTTGTTCGCCCCGCCGCCGTTGTTGTTGTTATTGTTGTTGTTGTTCGCGCCACCGCCGTTGTTGTTGTTGTTGTTATTGTTGTTGTTGTGGTGGTGGCCCTTCTTCTTGCCGTTCCCGTTGTTGTTATTGTTGTTATTATTGTTGTTGCCGCCTCCGCCGTTATTATTGTTGTTATTGTTGTTGTTGTTTCCGCCGTTGTCACTCGGCGCCATCGCGTGAGCGGCCGTGGGCGCCGGGGCGGCGAAGGCGGCGGTGGGCACCAGGGCGCCTCCCGCGGCCAGCGCGGCCGACGCGGTCAGCACTGCAGTACGCTTTGCGATCTTCTTCAGCATGGTGATCCCTTTTCGATGAATCTGGATTGGGTGCCGATACGGAGCCCAATTCAATTGCGGAGGATTTTCTCCGAGTGAGCCATCCGTTCGACCTGATGACTCAATTACGCCCCGGCACTCCGCCCACGTCATTCCCCGAAATCTCGGGACTTGACAGACACTGCCTCTTTCGTCAGCATGCTCTGCCGCAGCCGGGGGCACATCGGGTGGACACCCCAAGTTCCACCCCGGCACACCCCACGTCCCACCCCAGAAGCCCGGGACAACGCCCCATCTGCGGACCTGTCTTGATCGGTCTGGATCTTTTGCGCGGCCCCGGCCGCAGAGGGAAACTGGCTGGTGATGGACCTGCTAGAGCGAGAGGCCGTGCTCCAGGACCTCACCGGTCACCTGCAGGATGCCGTGTGCGGCCCTGGGCGTATGGCCCTTGTGCGCGGCGAGGCCGGCATCGGCAAGACCAGCGTCGTCAACCGTCTTGCCCAGCTGGCCGATCCCCATATCCGGGTCCTGGCCGGCGCCTGTGACCCGCTGGCCACCCCCCGCCCCCTGGGCCCGCTGATGGACCTGGCCCCGTACTTGGGCCCGGCGACGCGCGCCGCCCTGACCGGGGCGCTGGCCGGCACCTGCCGTTCCGACAAGGTCTTCGACTGCCTCCTCGCCGACCTGAGCTCCTACCCCAGTCTGCTGGTCGTGGAGGACGTCCACTGGGCCGATGAGGCCACGATGGACCTGCTGCGTTACCTGGCCCGGCGGCTGCCGAGCGTTCCGGCGCTGGTGGTGGTCACCTACCGCGACGACGAGATCGGCCGCACCCACGACGTGACCGCTCTCCTCGGCACCCTCGCCGGCTATCCCTGGGTGCACCGCCATGACCTGGCCCCGTTGAGCCGTCGGGCCGTGGCCCGGCTGGCCGCTGGCCACGCCGTCGACGCCGAGCAGCTGTATCACCTCTCCGCCGGCAACCCCTTCATCGTCACCGAGATCCTGGCCGCCCCGGCCGAGCCCATCCCGGCCACGGTGCGCGAGGCCGTCGCCGGCCGCCTGGCCGGCCTGTCGGCCGCGGCGCGCGGGGTCGTCGACGTGCTGGCCGTCCTGGGGCGCCGGGTATCGCTGCCGCTGCTGGCCGGCATGCTGTCGGCCCCGGAGGAGGCGCTCGCCGAGGTCGTGGCCTGTGGAATCGTGCGGACCGACGGGCAGATGACCGAGTTCCGCCAGGAGCTGACCCGGCTGGCGGTGCTGGAGTCCGTCCCCGCCCCCTACCGTCTCCGGGTGCACCGGCAGGTGCTGACGGCGATGCGGTCCCGCCCGGTCGCCGCGGACGATCTGGCCCTGCTGGCCGATCACGCCGAGGGTGCCGGGGATACGACCGCCGTACTGGAGTACGCGCCCGCCGCGGCCGCCCATGCCGCCGCGCTGGGCGCGCACCGGGAGGCGGCCGCCCAGTACGCCCGCGCCCTGCGGTACGCCGACCGCCTGCCGCCCGACCAGCGCACCCTTCTGCTGGAGGGCCATTCGCAGGCCTGTCTCCTGTCCAGCCGGCTGGACGAGGGAGTCGCTTCTCGCCGTAGGGCGGTGAAGCTGCGCCGTGCCCTGGGCGACCGGCTGCGCGAGGGCGAGGATCTGCGCTGGCTGTCGTGCTGGCTGTGGCCGGCCGGGCGGACCGTCGAGGCCAGACGGACCGGCCTGGACGCGGTGCGGGTGCTCGAAGGACTGGCGCCGAGCCAGGAGTTGGGCCGGGCCTATCTGAACCTCTGCCAGCTGGCCTGCTACGAGCACGAGGGGGTGGCGGTGGCCACCGCCTACGCCGACAAGGCGATCGCTCTGGGTGAGCGCTTCGGCGATCCCGGGGTGGTCGTCCAAGCCCGCTTCCATGCCGCGGCGGCACGCATGCTGAGCGAAGGGTCCGGCTGGGACGACTGCGAACAGGCGGTGTCCAGCGCAATGGCGCAGGAACTGCCGGAGGACGCGGGTTTCCTGGCGTTCGTCATGTGCTGGTTCACCGCGCTGCAGCATGACGCCGCCCAGACCACCGCGGCCGTGAAACGGGCGGAAGCCTATTGCCTCGATCGCGACCTGTTGTCGTACCTGCTGTGCACGAGGGCCTGGGGCAGCTGGGGGCTGCTGAACCGGGGCCTGTGGCCCCAGGCCGCCGATACCGCACAGAACGTCCTGTCCCATCCCGGCTCACCACCGGTCGTCCGGGCCCTCGCCCTGACCGTCCTGGGCCTGGTGCGGGCCCACCAGGGCAAGGCCCCGGTGTGGCCGCTGCTGGAGCAGGCGGCGAGCCTGGTCGACTCGAACTGCCTGCTGGACACGGGCCTGGGGTGGGAGGCCCGGGTCGAGGCGGCCTGGCTGGCCGGTGATCACGAGCTGGTGCGGACGGAGGCACAACGCGGTCTGGACGCGTTGGCGGACCGGACCCATCCCTGGCTGTCCGGGCCTCTGGCCTGCTGGATCCGCCGCGTCGGAGGGACACCCCCGGAGGTGGCCGCGGCCGGTCCCCCCGCGCTGGAGCTGGCCGGCGACTGGGCCGGCGCCGCCGCCGAGTGGGACAGGCTCGGCTGCCCGTACCACGCCGCGCTGGTCCGCCTGTCCGGTGACGCGCCCGCGCTGCACCAGGCTTTGACCGCCTTCGAGGCCCTGGGCGCCCGGTCGGCCGTGGCGCGCACCCGCGCGGTGATGCGTACCCTCGGTGTCCGCCCGATCCGGCGTGGCCCGCGGGCGGCCACCCGGGCCAATCCGTACGGGCTGACCATCCGGGAAATGGACGTCCTCAAGCTGCTGCACGAGGGCCTGTCGGATGCCGAGATCGCCGCTCGCCTCTACATCACCCCCAAGACCGCCGGGCATCACGTGGGCGCGGTACTGAGCAAACTCGGCGTCCACACCCGGCAGGAAGCGGCCCGCAAACTCCACCACTCCGAGCGCGGGTGATGAGAATGCAGAAAGCAGCCTTGCGCAGCGTCGGCCTTGTGGCCGCGGCCGCCTCCTGCTGTACGGCACTCGGCGCATGGGGCGCGGCAACGGCCGAAGCCGACGCCCTGCCACAGAATTCACAGTCCACACCGACGAGGTCGGAACTCCGGTGTTATGCGACACAGCGCAACCCCAACGTGACCGTGTGCTACCGGTATTCATGGAAGGCCGAGTACCGGCACGGCGACGTGGTCTATGTCCCGATCCTCATCCAGGTGCCCACGCCCTCGCCTCCGCCGCCCGTGACGATCGTCGACAGCCTGAGCGACATCCACCCGACCGACACGGGTTGATCGCGCCTCAGGCGTCGAGAACCTGCCCGGCCCGCTGCACGACGGGCGGCTCGACGCTTCAGGCTGAGTGAATTGAATGAGGGTAGTAGGCTCTTCCGGCATCGTCGCAGCATGGCGCAATCAGGGGAGGGCCCGACAGTGGCGCGCAAGGTGGGGATCTACACCCGTATCTCGCGGGACGACGAGGGCGACGCGTTAGGCGTAGCCCGGCAGCAAGCGGACTGCGAGCGTCTCGCCGATCTCCGGTTCTGGCAGGCCGTGAAGGTCTACGAGGACAACGATGTGTCCGCGTTCAAGCGGAACGTGGTGCGCGACGAGTTCGAGCTGATGTTGAAGGATCTCCGAGCCGGGCTCATTGACGGGATCGTGGCGTACGACCTTGACCGTCTCGCCCGCCAGCCGCGCGACCTTGAGCGGCTCATCGAGATCTTCGACGAGCGGCCGCGACTGGAGTTCGCGACGGTCACCAATGACGTGAACCTGGGGACGCCGGACGGCCGGACCATGGCCCGGATCATGGTGGCGTTCGCCAACAAGTCGTCCCACGACGCATCGCGCCGGATCAGGCGCAAGCACCTGGAGTTGGCCCAGCAGGGGAAGGACAGCGGCGGCCCAGCGCCGTACGGGTGGCGCAAGGACGACCGGACCAAGGTCGACCCCGAGGCCGCGAAGGCCATCCGAGCCGCACAGCGCGAGATCCTTGCCGGAGTCCGCATCGGCACGATTCGCACGCGGTGGCAGGAACAGGGACTCGGGAACCCGCGCGAAGGCACCAAGCGCATGGCCCACCACCACGTCGAGCACATCCTCACCAACCCCCGGTTGGTCGGCTACCGGACGTACCACGGCGAGGTCCTGTACGGCGACGACGGACAGCCCGTCATGGGGGACTGGGATCCGATCAACACCGTCGAGGAGTGGGAGGCGGTGTGCGCGGCGATCGCCGAGCGCAAGCAGCAGCGGCCCGGTCAGTCGCTCGCCCGCAAGTACTTGCTCTCCGGCATCGCGCGGTGCGGACTGTGCAAGACCAAGATCCGGGGACAGCTCAACCGCAAGTGGCAGCCCGACTCCAAGGCGTCGAAGTACAGCTACCAGTGCTCAGTGGTCAACGGCGGGTGCGGCAAGGTGGGGCGGGTTGGCGAACCCGTGGACAAGCTGATCGTGCGGTTGGTACTTGAGGAGAAGCGCGAGAAGGCCACCGGTTCCGATGCGCCCGAAGATCGACGGTGGCCGCGCGAGCAGGAGTTGGAGGACGTGCACGCCGATATCCGGCAACTGGTTGAGGCGGAGAAGTCGAAGCAGATCAGCGTTTCCACTCTCCTGCAGTTGCTGCCTGCCAAGGAGAGGCTCCGAGACGAACTGAAGTTGGAACGGTCCCGGTTCTACAAGGAGCAGAAGCAGAGGGAGGCGAAGGGCCGCACCGAGGACCTGACGGAAGAAGAGTTCTTCGATCTCCCCATTGAGCGCCAACAGGAGATCATCCTTCACAGCCTGTCGGCGGTGATCATCCACCCAGCCGGGAGGGGAAAGCGGATCTTCGACCCTGATCTGATCGAGCCTGTCTGGCGTGAATGACGCCGAACCGCAGTACGCACAGAGGCCCCGGAACCTACCGGGGCCTCTGTCATGTGGTCCTGCGCGCAGTTCCACAAGATCCTCGAAGTGGTCGACGGCCTACGCATCCCAGGCCATCTCGCAGGACTCACCCCACGCCCATGGGAGCTGGGACATCGCTGAGATGCTACGCCGCACGGAGATGTCCAGCATCAACAGCGCCGCCCTGGTTGAAGAGGGCATTGATCAACTGGCCCGCGCGTACCCCTACGCTGACGCCGACTACCTCCACGAGCGCACCCGCAACGGCCTCCAGTACGTCACCAAGCAGCCGAAGGCCGCATACCCCTGCGCCAGCACCGAGAGCTACTGGTCGACACCGGATGGCTGTTCCTGCTCAACGCCTGCGTCCATACGACCGAGGCCAGCGCGAAGCCGCCAACCTCAGCAAGGCCGCCGCACTCCGCATCGGCGAAGAAGCCGGCCACGGCGAGATCAAGGCATGGGCATGGGAGATCGAGGCATGGTTCGCCCTAACCCAGAGCCGATGCCAAGACATGCTCAACGCCGTCGAGGCCGGGCACATAGCGGACCAGAGTCACTCGGTCGGCGTACAGCTCTACGCGCACAAGGCACGCGCCGCCGCCCGCATGGGTGACGCCCGCCTCGTTCGAGACTCCCTCGATGCCGGCCGAGCCAAGCCGGACCACCCCGAACACCACTTCATCATCGACCCCGACAAGTGGGACTTCTACGAGATGGACGCCTACCGTCTCCTCGGAGACGACGAGCGCGCCGCAGCCCACGCCCGCTCAGTGATCCGCATGAGCACCGGCCCGGACGGCACCGAGATCTCACCCATGCGCGCCGCAGAAGCCCGCCTCACCCTCGGAGTCGCTGCTGCCCGCACGGGTGAGATCGAGGAAGCCATCGGCATGTGGGCCAAGGCCCTCGAAGCGGATCGCAAGTCCTTGCCGTCCCTACTTTTAGTCGCTGACGAGTTGGACAAGGAACTACGCGCTAGGTACCCGCGCGAAACCGCTACACGCGATTTCCATGAACGGATCACGACCATCAAGCGAGGCGCAGCCAGCCCCGAACTTCCGTTCTGAGGCTGCTTCACGTGAATCGGTTCCCGCTTCGGTTGGGCTGACCCATTCCGTCCGAGCCATGCTGGTGATCCTTTCACGTGCCCGCATGGAAGGATTACGAGCCTGGCGTTATCCTGGCCTCATAACCGTTTCCATAAAGCAACAGCTCGCCAATGACGGCCGAGGCACGGATCAACTGCCCCTTAGTAGCACCAATGAGGGCATCCATCCCAGGATAGAGAATTAAAAGAAATCAGGGATGGCGTATGAGTATTTCCACCTTCTCGACATTCTGCCACATTAGCCAGTACGGAGATGCCGGCTATCGAGAACTCCCAAGAATGATCGCGATGAGCCAACCCTGCCTATGGGCGCCATCTAGCGTAATTCTCAAATCTAATTCCCCAGAGCTGCCCCCCAAAGCATTCCTGAAATACGTAGAGGAAGGAGAGGTCCGCATATTCGGACGTTACGAGTGGCTTTGTGAGCCAAATTGGCGCAATAGTCAACGTTGGCCCGGTACGGCTTGGGACAATGAAATTGATGGACGAATACGGGAAATATGCGAAGAAGATTCAAGCAAGCCGAAGGGCCAACAGAGGGTCGCAGTCGTTCCTCCCGAGCGTGGGTACGAATGGGCGGAGCGGTATCTTGTCGAGCACCCGGATGAAGTATCACGCTGGAACAATGTGCTACGAGACAAGAACCGGAGGATGAAGATCCCCGGTGGCACACGAGAGGCGGCGCTTCGGGACATCGATCAGCCCGACAAAGCTGCGCAGAGAATCCTTCGTGACGCCTACAACCACGGCCAGGCAATTGCGTATGCCCAGGTGGACGCCCCCTTCCTAGTGCGACGCATGCATCGTGATTTCTTGCGCATCCTAGCCAAAGAGCCACCATCCGAAGAAATTATGCAGTCGTTCGATACCCAGACACGTGAGACTGATCAAGGCCGGGATGTGGGGCTTGGCGAACTAGCAGTCCAGCTCCTGGAAGTCCTGACAGAATTCAACATCCATTCACGACAACTTGGCAATCCAAAAAGCCTCGATAAATTCATCCATGGACGGGGAAGAGCAGATCTGATGGTCTGGATGAAAGGAATGTGCAGGGCGCTTAGGGGGCACAAGCCGGAAGAGTTGAATGGCGAGCTGATAGAGCAGCTAAGGATACAAATGGGAGGTTACGAATTTCCTGGCACACTGGAACAGATGTCTCATCGCAAGGATGAGGTTGTATTTGGGGCGGCAGGTATAGCCAGCACAATAATCGGGGTCGCGGACCCTAATTTCTTTGAAGGCCAGCTGAGCGTCAAACCAGAGGTTGGAGTTCTACTGGCCGTGACCGCCTCGGTCTACACACTTGGGAAAGGACTGGTGCGTCAGCTCGGCTATGCGCCCTCAGAGTTCAGCGGTCCACAATGGCCATTTCTGTACATTTACGGAAAGCAGGCAAAACAGAGACACCTGAACGAAATCCGCTACATTCTCGACGAACTCCAGCATCGGGGAGCCAGTCCGTTGAACGGGCAATTATGCCGGTCGACCCCAGTCATTGCGTTATCAATAACTGCCTAGCTTGAATCCGCCTATCCGACGGCTGGTGATGGGCAATGATCCTCGCCATCGAGGACTCATGCAGCACGCAAGGGGCTGGGCCGCGCTCAGTACGCGATCCATCAGCCCCCGCCCACATATGACCAACCAGTCACACGCCGGACGAAGTCCTCAGGCTGCTTGTCGCAGGAGCCAGGTGTGACCAGACCGTGGGTGGGCCCTGTCCCGGTTACACCTCCAGAACGAAGATCAGTTTCTCGTCGAGCCGGAGATCAACGCCCCAATGTCCGCACCTTCCGTCCTTCCAGTCAGCCAGTCAGCCAGCCAGCCGGTGAGGCTTCCGGATCTGTGGGGGCCTCCGCCGCGCAGGCAGCGGCGCACCCGGCACCCACAATTCGGTTCAAGCCCCACGAGCCTCAGAGAGCCTCTTTCGACGGCGTGATCGGCGTGCCAGACTTCCGGCATGGAGGCAACACAGACCAGGGGAAGTTGATCCAGTCGTCGGTCCGCTTCCAGACGTACTCGCACTTCACCAGTGAGTGGGACTTCTCATAGATCACCGCGGAGCGCACCTCGGCAACGGTGTCGAGGCAGAAGTCGCGCACGAGCTTCAGCGTCTTGCCGGTGTCGGCGACGTCGTCGGTGATCAGCACCTTCTTGTCGGAGAAGTCGATGACGTTCGGGACGGGCGCGAGCATGACCGGCATCTCCAGGGTGGTCCCCACCCCGGTGTAGAACTCCACGTTCACGAGGTGGATGTTCTTGCAGTCGAGGGCATAGGCGAGCCCACCGGCGACGAACACGCCACCCCGGGCGATGCTGAGCACGATGTCGGGCTCGTACCCGTCGTCGGCGATGGTCTGGGCGAGCTCACGGATGGCGCCGCCGAACGCCTCGTAGGTCAGATTCTCCCGCACTGCACTCATGCTGCTGTGGCCCTCACACCTGGGTCCGATGGAAATTGACATAGGACCGCGAGGCGGTCGGCCCGCGCTGCCCCTGGTACCGGGAGCCGTAGCGCTCGCTGCCGTACGGGAACTCGGCGGGCGAGCTCAGCCGGAACATGCACAGCTGGCCGATCTTCATCCCCGGCCAGAGCTTGATCGGCAGGGTGGCGAGATTGGACAGCTCAAGGGTGACGTGCCCGCTGAACCCGGGGTCGATGAACCCGGCGGTGGAGTGCGTGACGAGCCCGAGCCGCCCGAGCGAGGACTTGCCCTCGAGCCGAGAGGCGAGATCGTCAGGCAGCGAGATGACCTCGTACGTGGAGGCGAGCACGAACTCCCCGGGGTGCAGGATGAACGGCTCGTCGCCCTCCGGCTCGACCAGCCGGGTCAGATCGGGCTGCTCGACCGAGGGGTCGATGTGCGGGTACCGGTGGTTCTCGAACACCCGGAAGTAGCGGTCCAGCCGAACATCGACGCTCGACGGCTGCACCATGGATTCGTCGTAGGGATCGATCCGTACCCGCCCGGCGTCGATCTCGGCCCGGATGTCCTTGTCTGAGAGAAGCACGTAGCGAGGATACGCAAGGCGCGCGGAGCCGCGACAATCGTGACGACTCCGCGCGCCTGTGTTACGGCTGCGGTCTGTGTTACCGCGTTAGCGCGCTTGTCTGCTGACCGGCGCCTCTTCCCGCTAGCGCTTCTCCAGGGCGACCGGCACCACACTGCGGAGCCGCGCGCACCCGGGACACCTGATGAGCCGGCCGGGGCCGAGCCGCTCGGCCTGCTGCATCGGGAACGAAGCGGTGCTGAAGACGTGCCCGTCCGCGCAGCGGACGACGGTGCGTTCCATCAAGTCCCTTAAGTCCCTTCCCCAAGAGCCTCGTCGGGCGTAACGCCCTGACGACAAAAGCCACATTACGGGATCAAAGACGCGACTCTCCAGGCGGCACTCCGGCCTCTCCCGGCCCCTCCGCCAGACCCCCACGGTACGCCCCAACTCCCCGCGCCCGCAGCCGGATCCGACCTCTGAAACACACCCAGACCCCCGGGCCTGAGCACCAGGGGTCTGCGATGATGTACAGTGAGCAAGGTCCGGACACCGACTCCGCGAGGATCATGTCCGTACTTACGCGGGTGTAGTTTAATGGTAGAACATCAGCTTCCCAAGCTGAGAGCGCGAGTTCGATTCTCGTCACCCGCTCCAGAGAAAACCCCAGGTCAGCGGCCTGGGGTTTTGTTGTCCCCTCGGCGGGCCGAGTCGCGCCGCCCCGCCGGGGTCCTGCCCCAGTGAGCCGGGGCTCCCTTCGCCCCGGCTTCCGGCCCGTCGGCGGAGTTACAGGCCATCACGCACCATCGCGGCGACGATCTGGACGTGGCGGTCGGCCGCCGCGTTCGAGTTCATGTTTCACGCCGTACGGCCAGAAGCGCCCGGCTCCGACGGCTCGACCATGAGCGGCCGGCTCTCCCGTGTCGGGTACGAGTACAGGTCGGCGGGCGAGAACGTCGCCTACGGGTACGACTCTCCTGAGAGCGTCATGGACGGCTGGATGAACAGCTCCGGCCACAGGGCGAACATCCTCGACTGCGGCTTCAAGGAGATCCGCAAGCGGGCGGACTCGTCACCGGTACGTCGCGCTGCGGGCGCGGCCGGTGCAGTGCGCCCGCTCGCCCAGCAGTGCACCGCGGACAGCAATGTCTCCCCAGCAGGCCGAAGGCACCGAGGCGAACCACGAGCTACGGCGAGCGTCGTGCCGGAGCCTGCTGCGGCGCTCGCGAACAGGCGGCACCTTCTGTATGGGACGCGGTACCCGCAAGTTCAGCGGAACAACCAGGTCAGCACCGCTGTCATCAGGAACACGACGACCGCCGCAAGCCAGACCGTCAGGCGCGTAGGCCCCGAAGACCTGACCGACGCCCACTCCTCTCCCTCCCGTGACAGCAGCGCATCCGCGAACGCCTGTGCGGTCTGCGGTCGTTCGTCAGGTTCAACGGACAGCGCAGCGCGAAGCAGTGTTTCGATACCGTCCGGAACCCCCAGCTCCCTGGGAAGGGACGGCAACGACGTCGTCGACGCCTGCTGCGTCACAAGGACTGTGCGACCGCCCGACCCGAACGGCTTGCGTCCGGTCAACAACTCGAACGCGACGACACCGAGGGCGTACACATCGGCTCGCCCGTCGAACCCGCCCGTCTGGAGGGCCTGTTCGGGCGCCATGTACGCGGGAGTGCCGGTGGTGACTGTCAGCCCCGACGCGTCGGCCAGTTGCTTCGCGCTGCCGAGGTCCGCGACAAGTACGGCGGCAGGCGTGCGGCCGGCGTCGAGCAGGAGGTTCGACGGCTTGATGTCGCGGTGGATGACGCCCGCGTCATGGAGTACCTGAACTGCGTACCCGGCCTCGGCCGCGAGCCGGAGTGCCTCCGCGGGCCGGCAGTGCCCTGTCTTCTCGGCCAGCGTGCCGCCTCGGACGTAGTCCATGACGAAGTACGGCCGGTCGTCCTGGACGCCGACGTCGTGAACGCGCACGACACGTGGGCTGGAGATCTTGCGGAGCAGCCTCGCCTCCGCCAGGAAGCGCTGTCGTACATCGGCGTTCGACGCCCAGTTGTCGGCCAGCACCTTGACCGCGACATCGGTGTCGAGCTCGGGGTCGTATGCCTTCCAGACGGTGGCGAACGAACCGGCTCCCAGCCTGTCCTCGAGGAGATAACGACCTAGCTTCTGCATGTGGCAACATTTTTCCCGGGGCGATGTGGCGGATGTGGCCGACGGTAGTCGGGAACTTCCGTGCGACCCAGTGGGGTCCAGGTCGGACGATAGCGGGGGGACAGCAGGGTGCTCGAGGAGGATGAGCTGACGCACCTCGTGGCGTCTGCCCAGGCAGGTGACCGGGCGTCCCTGGACCGCCTCCTCGTCAGGCTTCGGCCCACCGTGATGCGCCGCTGCTCCCGGTTTCTTCCGCACCACGCCGACGCCGAAGAGGCCGCGCAGGACGCCCTGTTGTCCATCAGTACACATCTGCACGAGTACACCGGGCGAGGCTCGTTCCTCGGCTGGGTGACAGTGATCGCCTCGAACGCCGCCAGGTCCACGTATCGCTCGATGCGCCGACGCGCGGAGGACAGTCATGCCGTCGTTCCCGACGGTGTCGACCCACGGACGACGAGCGTCATCGCGGGGACTCGCCTGGACCTGATGGAGGCGCTGGCCGCACTGGAGGAGCGGCACCCGGCCCTGGTGGAGTCCTTCGTGCTCCGCGATCTCGGCGACCTGACCTATCTTCAGGTCGCCGAGATCACCGACGCTCCTTTGGGCACGGTCAAGGACCGCATCCATCAGGCCCGTCGCTTCATGCGGGACCGTCTCGGCGGTGGCCTCTGAGACGCCCCGGCTTCCCGCCCCCACCTGGCATCAGCTCGACCGCGGGCCGGGAGGTGCTGCCGTGCGTCCTCGGACGATCGTCGTCATCCTGGCGGTAGCCATCGGACTCGGCCTGTTGACCGGCCGGTTCGTCCTGCCCGCGCCCTCTGCTCCGGCCACCCCGAGGGTGACGCCAGGCGCTGCGGCGTCCTCGCCGGGCAACGGCTCTCCAGCGCCGAGGCCCGCGAGCGGGCCCATGACGAACCGGCACTTGCTGACAGCGGCCGAGTTCCGGAAGGTGGGTCTCTCCAAGCGCATCTACGTGCGGGATCGCGTCGGAGACGGCAACTACGCCAACGCGGCCTGCACCGGCGAGAAGACCCTCGGTGAGACGCTGGGAGCGTACGACGCGCACTTCCGCGGCTTGGTGACGACCAAGGACACAGGCCCCGGCGACCCTACCGAGGCGGCGAACATCGACGATCAGGTCGCACGCGAGGTAGCCGACGACGCCGGCAGCCGCGCACTGGCTCAGAACTACGCGGAACGCCTGCTGCTGGAGGAAGTGCCGTGCCAGAGCGAGCCCGCCACCCACTGGGTCTACGGGCCGACGCACACGATCGACGTCGCTGCGGACATCACCGCGAGTTGGATGGGTGTGTACGGCGGTGACCTGAACACCACAGGGACCGCGCCACGAGGCAAGGAGCCGTGTGGAGGCGTCGCCGTACTCCGCAACGGCTCGCACTACGGGGTCCTGGAGATCGATGCCTGCCTGGACACGGCTGCGATGACGCGGATCGTCCGTGCGGCCGTGACACGACTCTGAGACCACCCCCGCCCCCAACCAGTGGACGTGACACGGGTCACATCGATCGCGGGAGATCGCTATCCAACATCTCCCGTACCTCCGGCATCTCCCAGATGTACGACGACGCCAACCGCGTCGCGACCAGACAGGAGATGAGATGTTCGACAACCAGGCAGCCCGCAGGAAGTTTGCGCGTCGCGGTCGTACCGCAGGAATGGCCGCCTCCGTCGGTGCCGCCCTGATAGCGGTCGGCATCGGCGCGCTTCCCGCCGCCGGCGCGGACACGAGCTCTGCGAGCCGGTCGGCGACCGCCCTTGCCGCCGCTGCTGCCGAACCCGGCCTCGGCTCCGCCGCCCTGATGCAGAGTGACGACTTCTTCCAGCAGGGCCTGGCCCCGGTCCGCGCGACGGTGGACCTGACCGGGAAGCAAGCTCTCTCGGCATGCTCCGGCGAGGAGACGATGCGAGAGCTGACCAAGGGGAAGGCCGCCGCCTATGCCGACGTGACCTGGAGCTTCGACACCAAAGGCACCTCGCTGACCGAATCCGTCGCGGACGGTACCACCGACACATCGGCGGCCTCGTACGAGAAGCAGCTCGACAAGCTGGTGCGCGGCTGCCAGGACGAGCCGCGTGGTCACTGGTACTACGGCAAGGGGCACACGATCACCGTCAAGGCCGGCGAGGGAAGTTGGTACCCGGCCTTCAGCGGCGACGGCAAGGTTGCCGGCGGCGTCGCGGTGATCCGCAGCGGCCACAGGTTCGGCATCGTCGAACTCACCGGTCAGCCCAGCGACGACCCCGGCTACATGGAGGGCATCACCGCCGGTGCCGTCAACCGGCTGGCCGACTGATCTGGTCCGGGCGGTTCCGGGAGCTGTTCGCGTGGGTGCTGCCCCCGTCCCGGGACCGTCCGGGCCGGCTGATGAACGTCTGGTCGGGGTCAGGATGAAACCCCGGGTCGGTCGCCTGGGGTTTGTCAGCGGGTCCGGCTGTGGTGGACCAAGAGCGGGCCGGCTTGGTGATGACGGCCGCCGTCGAGGCCCCGCGCTGGGGGTCCGACAGCGAGTGACGTCAGGCGGACCGGCTGACGTCGTCGAAGTCGGTGGAGGCCGACAGCTCGGCCCATGCCAGCATCTCGCGCTCGAAGGCGTCGCGTCCGGCCTGGACGAGCCGAAGCGCGTCGGTGCCGAGCAGCAGGCGCGTCGGCGGCTGGTCGGCCGCCACGATTCGCAGCACCGCGGCCGCGGCCTTGTCCGGGTCGCCCGGCTGGTGCCCGCTGCCGTGGATGCGCCGGGCGCGCAGCGGCTCGAACAGCTCGTCGTAGTCGGCGATCACACGGGGTGCGCGGATCATCGAGCGGCCGGCCCAGTCGGTCCGGAAACTGCCCGGCTCGACGGCGGTGACATGGATGCCGAAATCGGCGACCTCCTTGCCGAGCGTTTCGAGGATGCCCTCCACCGCGAACTTGCTGCCGTGGTAGAAGCTGAGGCCCGGCATGGTGATCAGCCCGCCCATCGAGGTGACGGCGATGATGTGGCCGCAGCGCCGCTCCCGCATGTGCGGCAGCACGGCCTTGATCACTGCCACGGTCCCGAAGACGTTCACCTCGAACTGACGGCGAAGGTCGTCCATCGACGACTCCTCGAAGAGGCCGTCATGGCCGTACCCGGCGTTGGCGACGAGTACGTCGACCGGGCCCAGGTCGCGCTCGGTCTCGTCCACGACCGTGTCCACCGCGTCATGGTCGGTCACGTCCAGGATGCGGGCGTGCGCGTCGCCGGCGAGCGCCTCAAAGGCCCGTGCGTCGGCGGGCGTGCGCACCGTGCCCACCACCCGGTGGCCCGCGGCCAACGCCGCGCGCGCGAGTGCGCGGCCCAGGCCGGTGCTGACGCCGGTGATCAGGAATGTCTTGGTGTCCGACACAGGAGTTCCCTTCGTGCGATGCGAACAGAGGCCGACCGGGGCGGTGCGGCCCCGGTCGGTCCCGACACGTTCCACTTCAGCACCGGAATCGGCTGCTGATCGGCTTCCGGGGGGTCCGCTTCGCCCCGGGGACAGCCGGACCGGGGGACTGCCAGTCCCCCTTTCGCGGGCCGTCGGGGCGCTCTTGGGCCCTATCGTGAACGGCATGGACCGCAACACAGCTCTCGGTGAGTTCCTCCGCTCTCGGCGGGCACGGATCACCCCGCGCCAGGCGGGCCTGTCCGACGACGGCGGCTCTCGGCGAGTGCCAGGACTGCGCCGCGAAGAGGTCGCGCAACTGGCGGGCGTGAGCGTCGACTACTACGTACGCCTGGAACGCGGACGCCGGCTGAACGTCTCCGAGACCGTGCTGGACGCCATCTCCCGCGCGTTACGCCTCGATCCCGTCGAGCGCAGCCATCTGTTCCAGCTCGCCAAGCCCGCCGCAGTCAGGCCCCGCCGCACGGCGACGCGTCCGCAGCCGGTCCGCCCGGGGCTGCGCGACCTGCTCCGGATCCTCGAGCACACCCCCGCCCTGGTGCTGGGGCGGCGACTGGACATACTCGCGTCCAACCAGATGGCACGTGCGCTGCTGACCGACTTCGACGCGCTGCCGCACCGCGAGCGGAACCTGGTGCGGTTCATGTTCTGCGACGAGACCGCCCGCTCGCTGTACACCCACTGGGACACCCACGCCCAGGACATCGTCGCCTCGCTCCGGCGCGACGCCGGACGCCATCCCCACGATCCGCTGCTGGCCGAGCTCGTCGGCGAACTCTCGATCGCGGATGAGGACTTCCGCCGCTGGTGGGCCGACCAGAACGTGTTTCGGCACACGCATGGCAGCAAACACTTCCACCACCCGATCGTCGGCCCGCTCACCCTCAATTACGAGTCCCTCACCCTGCCCGCCGACCCGGACCAGCGGCTGAGTGTCTACACCGCCGAGGAAGGCTCCAGCTCCGAAGAGGCGCTTCGGCTACTGGCCGCGTGGATACGGCAGCCCGAGACCTCGCACGGGCAGCACGCAGATCATTAGACGCCCGCCGGATGGGGGGTCCAGACCGGGATGCCCAAAGGGGCGGACAACCACGGTCGACAGCGGTGCGATCCCGCCCTCTCGAACGTCACACCAGAACACATACGCCCAGGAACGACCGCATCGGCCGGGAGGCTGCCGTTTTCGTGGCAGCCTCCCGGCCGGGCAGGACGGCTCAGCGGGTGACCATGATGGCGTCGAGGATGACGGTGGATCGTCCGGGTGTGCTGCCGGAGAGGACCCGCAACTGCACCTTGTGGGTCGTGATGGTGGTGCCGAGCGTGTAGGTGAACACCACTTGCCGGTAGGCCGTCGTCGCGGCGTAGGTGTTCACCGTACCGACCGTTTTTCCGTCCACCAGGACCGCGAAGCGCCCGCCCGAGGACTTCCGGGTTGCGACTATGCGCAGTTGGGTGCCATCCGCCGAGAAGGACACGTACGCGCCCTTGGTGGCGGAGGTGCGCTCGGTGCCGGACCAGGCGGAGGATGCCGCTACCGACTTCCAGGTGCCGGTGTAGTGCAGTGCCGTCGCGCGGTCGTCGAGCGGGATGCCGGTGGTGGCTGCCTTGCTCCAGGGGCCGGTCTGGCCGGCGTCGTCGTGGGCGCGGACGTAGAAGCGGTAGGTGAGTCCGGGAACCGGCTGCACGGGGCTGCCCGCCTTGCCGAAGACCGCGGAGGTGGCCGTGGTGCCGGTGCGCCAGGTCTGCAGCGGCCCCAGCTTCCAGACGCCCGCACTGTCACGGGTGGCGACCCGCCAGCCGACGTCGTACGACTTCACACCCGCGGTCCTGGCCGACCAGGCGACCGGCACCGCGGCGCTCGTCGCCGCGCTGCTCGCGACGGTCGGCGCGGTGACGGAGGCGGCGGGGACCGGCCGGCGCAGGGTCACCTTGCCGGTGACGTCGGCCGCCGCCCGGCCGGTCACCGTGTCGCGCAAGGTCAGGGTCCAGGTGTACGCGCCGTCAGCGGCCGCGGTGCCCGCTTGCGTGGTTCCGTTCCACACCGGTTCGACAGTGCCGTCGGAGTCCGTACCGGAGAAGCAACGGACCTGTGTGGTACCGGACTTGATGGTGAGCGTCCAGCTCAGCGGCCGGTTGTAGGTCCAGGTGGGGGTCCAGGTGTCGGCCGAGCCGTCGCCGTTGGGGCTGAAGCCGGTCGGGGCGGCGGCCGAGCCAGCGGTGGGGACACCTGCCCAGGTCACGTGGGTGACGCCGACGTCGTCCATCCAGGCCGCCCAGGGCGCGTCGCGGTCGACCGCCCACCTCTCGGCGGCGGCGGAGTCGGCCTTCTCGGGAAGGGCGAACAGAGGCTGTGCCGCGGTTGCCGTGCCGCCCAGCGTCTGGGCGTTCAGCGTGACGGTGCTCCCGCCCGAGGGCCCCGAGGTCTTGGTGAAGGTGTAGAGCACGTCCGTGCCGAGGATCGGCGTGTGTACGGAGGCGTCCACGGTGGTGCCGGTCGAACTCCCCGCCTTGAGCAGCAGGCCGGTGGCGGACGCGGCCCCGCAGGTGGTCAACAGGATCCGGGAGCCTCGCACTTGGAGGTCGCCGGGCAAGCAGCTCACGGTGGCGACGGTGGTGACGGTGCCGGTGGTCAGGTCGGTCCGTCGGATCCACCAGCTGGACGTCGTACCGTTCCGTACCGAGGAGTACACGGCGCCGCCGTCCAGAGCGGAGCCGGAAGGCACCCTCTCCATGTGGCCGCTCGCGAAGGTGTAGAGGAGAAGCGTGCCGTCGGTCGCGGTCGTCTTGTCCGACACCAGGGCGTGCTCACCGTCGAAGTCCACGACGTGCACCGTCGAGACGTCGTAGTAGTTCAGCGGTGTGCCGACCAGCTTGCCGTTCTCGTACACCTGGAAGTGCCCCGGCTCGTAGGCGCTGCCCTGCTCGACCAGGACCCGGCCCCCGGCGGCGGCCAGAGTCTGGTGCACCAGGCCGCCGGTGTAGTCCAGTACCCGGGACGGCGTGCTCGCCGAAGCCCCGGCCGGGCCGGCCGAGAGGTCCGAGCGGAGCAGTACGCCTTGTCGGCGGGCGGAGTCGTCGGCCGTGTAGAGCGCGCCGTCGGACAGCGCCAGGGCGTCCAGCCTGGCGGGGCCGGCGGGAATCGTGGTGGCGTCGCCGGCGGCGGTGGACACCCGGCCGTCGGTGAGGGTCTGGATCGCGGCGTCCACATCGGGCCGGTAGAGCGTCACGCGCATCTTGCCGTCGTCGCCGACCGCGAGGTCGGTGAAGGTCCCGCCGAGGTCTTTCGCCGCCGTGGATCCGTCCCTGGCCATCGCGAACAGCTCGGATGCCCCGTCCGCCACGCTGTACTGGTACCAGGCGAGCGTGTCGTCGCTGATCCAGTGCGCCCCGCTGACGGGCAGGGTGACGGTCGACGAGCCGTCCCCGGGCGCCGACCGCTGCCACTCGGTCAGGGTTGCACCGTCGATGACCCCGACATGGCTGGGGGTGAACTCCAGGCCCTGAGGCAACTCGTCGGTCGCGGGCTCCGCCACAGTGACCGAAGCGCCGGTGGCGAAGTCGAGGTACACGATCTTGTGGCCCCAGCCGGGCGCGGTCCGCCGGAGCACCAGGGCGCCGTGGACGTCCGAGGCGAGGACTTCGTACTGCTCGTCATCGGACAACAGCGTCCGGTCCTCGTTGCCGGGTGTGCGGAGCAGCAGGCGCACTCGGTACGCGGAGGTGTCGTCGTAGTAGCTCTGCTGGACGAGGATGCCGTTGCCGGCCTGCGCACGGTAGCGCTCGTCCCCCGCGGCTCCCGAACTGTCGTATGCGACAGGAAGAGTGTCCTGTTCACCGGAGTCGAGGTGGCGCAAGGTGACGTGATCGGCGAGATCGCCGTTCGGATTGGCTGAGCTGGCAACGGCCACCACTCCGTCCTGCACGGACACCGCGTCGACGTTCACCGTTTCGCCGGTGTCGGCAAGCCGGCCAAGGTCCTGGGGTGTGCCTCCCGAGACGGCGAGCCAGCCGTGCGCCAGGGTGTCGGCTGAGGTCTTCTGACGCCAGACGACCACGTGACCGGAACCCGATATCTCGTCCGCGGCGGGCACGGAAGTCGTGCGCGCGGCCAGCGTGGTGGAGACGTCGGTCGCAGCCGCGGTGGCCGCGGTGACCGGGGTGACCGCCTGGGCGAGGGCGAGAGCCGTGAGAGCTGTGATGGCTGCCGGAGCAACAAGGAAGCGGCATCTGTGCGAAGGCATGGAAGCCCGATTCTGCTCGGATCAACAAGGCGGGGATCATCGCACAGAGATCCGCGGCGCCCAGCGGTGGGGTCGCGAAGAGGACGGCCGGGCAATCGTGCGTCATGAGACGCAGCAACCGCGTTACATCGGTCCACCGGTCGGTGGGGTGACAGCGGATACTCCTCGACCAGCTGGCCGGTCACCTCGTCGATCAGCCGCGCGGGGCGGCCCGTGCACAGGCTTGCTGACGGTCGACTCCTGCTTGTGGTGCGCGCTCCTGTCGCAGCGCCGACGGCCACCAGCGCCTCAGAGGTGGCCGCCGCGTCCTCGATGTGGAAACCGAAGTGGTTCATGCCGATCCCGTCGAACGACTTCGTGGCGGATCTGCAGCAGTCCGCCCTGTCGCACTGGGAGAGCAACTGCTCCTCGCTGAGCAGAGGCTCGGCGGGATGCGTATGTGTCAGTGCACCACTGTTCGCGGGGCGCTTGTGAAGTCGCGTTCGCAAAACGGCTGGGAGGCGCTGCCGGCGGCTTGGATCTCCGCGCAGTCCATCGGCCGCCCCAGCGGTACGGTGTGCGGCATTCGATCGCCTGTTCCGCGATCGCTGACCAACAAGGGGGTCCCATGAAACACCGCCGCCCGCGCCACCGTCGAAGAGTGATCGCCAGAGCCGTCGGTACGGCGGGTGCGCTGGCCGTCGCCCTGGGTGCGGGGATGACGCCGGCGATGGCCGCCGGGAAGACGTCCGACAAGCCTGCGGCCACCGGGTTCTCGCCCGACCAGCCCGACCCGAAGACGCCCTGGGCGCCCGAGAACGACGAGGCGCCCTTGCACCACAAGCCCGTACACCCTGAGGCCCTCGCGAGCGGCCGCACGGATGCGTCCGGTCTCCAGCTCAACATGCCCGCGCCGACCGGGCCGCACAGCGTGGGCATGGTCGGCCTGCACCTCGTCGACAAGTCCCGTACGGATCCGTACGTGTTCGGCAGCACTTCCCGCGAAGTGATGGTGTCGCTCTTCTATCCGGCCACCGCCACGTCCGGGCACTACCAGGCACCGTGGATGCCGTCGATATCCGGCGGCCACTTCCTCGCCTCGCGCGGGCTGTCGCCGCAGCAGGTGACCCTGCCGAGGACCGCGGGCCATGTCCTCGCCCCGGTGAACACCAAGCTCGGCAAGCTGCCCGTGCTGCTGTACTCGACCGGGCTGCACTCGGACCGCGCGATGGGCACCGCCCACGCCCAGGATCTCGCCAGCCGCGGCTACCTCGTCGTCATGGTCGACCACACCCACGACGCCAACGAGGTGCAGTTCCCCGGCAACCGGCTGGAGGTCAACACGATGCCGGCGGGCGCCCACTCCTCCGACACGCTCAAGGTGCGCGCGGCCGACATCCGCTTCGTCATCAACCAGCTCAACACGATCAGCAAGGGCGGCAACCCGGACCCCGGCCACCCCACGCTCCCCACCGGGCTGGCGCAGTCCGTGGACATGTCCCGCATCGGCATGTTCGGCTGGTCGCTGGGCGGCGGGGCGGTCGACACCTCCATGCAGCTCGACTCTCGTATCAAGGCCGGTGCCGACCTGGACGGCCAGTTCTTCGGTACGGCGCCGAGCAAGGACCTGGACCGCCCCTTCATGCTCTTCAGCTCCGGAACCCACAACCGCAACAACGACGGGTCCTGGCGCACGCTGTGGTCGCATCTCAAGGGATACCGGGTCGACATCCAGCTCCATGGCGCGGCGCACCTGTCGTTCAGCGACAACGAGTGGATGGTGCCGCAGGAGGCGGGCCTGCTCGGGCTCTCCCAGGCTCAGCTCCAGCAGATGTTCGGCACGATCGACCCGGACCGGGCGGTAAAGGTCCAGTGCGACTATCTCGCGGCCTTCTTCGACCAGGAGCTGCGTCACAAGCACAGCACCCTGCTCGACGGGCCCAACAGGAGCTACCCGGAGATCTCCTTCGTCCGCTGACCGGGCATCCGAAGGGCGGGTCCTGTTCGCGGGTCCGCCCTTCGGCGCGTCGGGGGCCTGCTTGCTCGGGCGTCGCCCAGCACCACGATCGACGTCGAGGTGGAGGAAGATTCCGGCGCCGCGACCGGGGGGGCCGATTCCCCGGTAATGTCCGGCGCCCTGACGGAGGGGTGCACATGGAATGGGTCGATCGTCTGGTGGCGGAGACCGGCTGGGGCGCCGAGCCGGGCGAGCCCGACTGGTCGGAAGCCGAACAGGTGCTGGGTGCCCCTCTGCCGGCCGACTTCAAGGAACGGTCGGAATCTGTCCCCGCCAACCACGAGTCCTTGCTGAAAGCTGTCCGGGGAAACCGGGACAGTCGGCGGATGTTCGAGCCGTACGGACCACTCGGGGCGGGCGAGGTGGAAAGCAAGGGGTTGGTTCAGTGGGGCTATTCCCTCGTCGAGGAGGAGTACTACTGGCTGGCCGATATCGCGGCGGATCCATCGACCTGGCCGATCGTGGCTCGTGTTGATCCGCTGGAACCGTTTCAGCGATTCGACATGACCGCCTCGGAATTCGTCTACCGGGTTGTGGCGGATGTCGATTTCACGCCTTTCGGGATCGCGGGATCCGTTAGCCCGCCTTACTACCGCACGTACTGACCTCGTCGATGAGGGCGGTCCAAGTGTGCGTGGACACCGTGGTGCTCGTGTCGGCCGTACTGGCCCTCGCGCTGACCCCGCGTGTCGTGGCCGGCCGTTCCCGGCCTGTTGGGGCAACCGGTCGCTCGCTTCCTCCGCTGGTTGCGCTGGCGCTGGTGACGGGACTGATCTACGTGAATCAGGTGCTGTTCACGGTGTACGTGCTGCGCGTGCACCACGGGGATCCGTCGTTCATCGCGCGGTACCTGCCGACGGGATGGTTCGACCTGGCCTCGGGAAATCCGGTGGTACGACGACTGGCGGAGAGCTTCCCCGCCCCGTCCCTCCTCGCCCCGTCCGTGCTGCGCGTGCAGGCTTTCCTCGAGCTTCCCTTTGTTCTGCTGGCGTTCGCGACCGTGGTTCGCTGGCTCGATGCCGACCTGTACCGGCGGATCGCCCGCTCCGCGCTGCTGCCGCTGGCCTCCGTGTCGTACACGGCCGTGTTCTGCCTGGTCGAATGGGACCTGCGCACCCCGTACACCGTCGACGACCTCGTCGTCCGGGCCGTCTCCGCCGTGCTCACCCCGCTGTTCATCGCTCGCCTGGCGAGCCGTGACACGTGGGTGGCCAGGACTCCCGCCTCCATGGCGGGACTGTTGGTGTTCATCGGTTCGCTGGGTGCGCTGGGTGCGCTCGTGCTGGTGGTGTACGACACCGCCCTGCTCTACAACCTGGGCCGATCGGCCGAGCGCCTGCCGCTCGCGCTGGCGGCCACCAGCGCGCTGCTGGTACTGCGCCGGGCGGCGTGGCGGGCGCCGGGAGAGCACCTCCGCCCCGGACTGACACTCGCTTTCCTGAAGCACGCTCTGCGCTATTGGATGGCCCTGTTCTTCGTACCGGCGTTGGCCGTACGGTACGGCGTGATGTTCGGGACGCCGCCGTTGGCGGCGGGCGCGGGCCTGGTGACGGCGGCGACCGCTTGCGCGCTGGCCGCACGCGACGCCCTGGGCGAGGCGCAGAACACGGTGGACCGGTCGGGCTGTCGTCCTCAGGGGCGACGACCGCTCGTACTTCTGCTGGTACGGAGACTGGGATGCGCCGTTCTGGCGGGAACGAGCGCCGCCTGCCTGGCTGCCTGGTCGATCCCCCCGTCCTACTACGAGGTGACGCTGTTGTCGGCGACGGCGGCATTTCTGATGACGACGGTGACGGTGTGCGGGCTCGCTGAGACCAGGTCGGCCACCCGCTCAAAGTGAGCGGACGACATCGTTGATGACCCGCATGACGAGCCGGCTTTCGGTGTGAAGAACGACACGCTCATAACCTGTGATGTCCCTGAGACGGCATCCGCTTGGTCAACCGGGGAAACCGTACGGCTGTTCCCCCGAAGCCGGGCGAAGGGGGAGAAGTCTCGTGAGCGAGGCGGACAAGTGCGTGCCGGGCGCAGGGGATATGCGGGCCTGTGCGGGGGCTTTCGTCGCGCGTGTCACCGCCCGCAACCGGCTGCCGCTGGACTACTCCGAACGGAGTCTCCGGGTCGTCGACTTCCTCGTCGACGGGTTACGGAAGGGTGGGGCCGACCGGGCGCGGTCGCGGGACGCGCTCTTCGGGCTCGGGGCGTACGTCGGCGAGGTACTCGTGCGCCGGGCGGGGGCGGTCTGGGTGGACTTCGACGTCGACCAGCGAGCGTACTTCGGCCAGTCGGTCGGTGTGCGCATGCCGGATGGGCGGGTCTGGAATCCGCTCGGCAAGGTTCTCAACCGTTTCGAGACGGGCGGACCGGAGGACTCGTTGCAGAGGTTCTGGTTGACGCTGCACGGGCGGGTCCGACGGCCTGTCGCCTGATGGAACGGGTCGAGCCCCGGCTCACGTGGTCGAGCCGAGGGCGGGGTGGGTGCGACCGTCGCGAAACAGTCGCAGGTCTGGGTGGATGGCTTTCCCATCCACCCAGACCGTGAAATCAGTTGTTGTTGGTGTTGGTGTTTTTGCGACCAACGTTATTGTTGTTATTATTGTTGTTGTTGGCGTTGGCGCCATTGTTGTTGTTATTGTTGTTGTTGACGATGACGGTAATCCGCCAGCCGTCGTCGAAGAAGTCCCAGTCGTGGACAGCGTCGCTGTCTTCATCGTCCTTGAAGCCCGCCCGGTCGTCGGCAGAGTCGCTGTCTTCGTCCCCCTTGGAGTCGGCCCGGTCGTCGGCAGAGTCGCTGTCTTCATCGTCCTTGGAGCCCGCCCGGTCCTCGGCAGAGCCACCGTCTTCGTC